>CAWDIY010000034.1:0-157631 GCA_963802455.1 uncultured Alphaproteobacteria bacterium
ATCACATTGCCGGCGCTTCTTGCCGCTTCGGCTGCGCTGGTGGCGGTCTTCGCACCGCGCGCCGCCATCCGCTCCACCGCATTTGGGTCGCGGTCAAAAACGGTAACCTTGAACCCCTCGCGCAAAAGGCTGCCGGCAAGATTGGAGCCAAGATGGCCAAGGCCGATAAAGGCATAGCTTTGCTTCGTCATGTTCCCACCCATCAAACCAACGGAGTCTGCATCATGTTGAGATGCAGATCGCTCCCTGCATAGGGATGCGCTTCCACAAAAGCCTCATTCAGCTCCACACCCAGTCCCGGCTCGCTCGATGGAATCACATGGCCGTCCTGCCACTCGATCTTCGTCTTGAGCAACGACGCATGTGTGCCGTCAAAAGTCTTGATCGCTTCGAGGATCAGAAAGTTCGGCAGCGTGACCGACACCTGGATGTTCGCGGCGGCGACAATTGGTCCGCAATAGCAGTGCGGCGCGATCTGGATGTGATGCGGCTCTGCCATGGCGGCGATCTTCTTCATCTCGAAAATGCCGCCGCAGCGGCCGGAATTCGGCTGCAGGATGGAAGCTGCGCGATGGTCGATCAGGCGGGCGAATTCGAACCGCGTCGTCAGCCGCTCGCCTGCTGCAACCGGTATCGACGTCTTGCGCGCCACTTCGGCCATGGCTTCCGGCATTGTCCGGCGGCACCGGCTCCTCGAACCAGAGCGGATCAAAAGGCTCAATCGCCTTCGCCAGACGCGCCGCGCCAGAGGGGGTGAACTGGCCGTGCGTGCCAAACAATATATCGGCCGTTGTGCCCACGGCATGGCGGACTGCTTTGACCATCCGAATTGAGAGATCAATGTCCTCAAGGCGCGGCTGATGGGGATCAAATGCCGAGTAGGGTCCGGCGGGGTCAAACTTCACCGCGTTGAAACCCTGCTCCACACAGGCCAGCGCCGCTTCCGCCGCAAGGTCCGGATCGTTATAAACGTTCACTGCCTCCTTCGGATAAACCGGGCCGGCCTTTGGATAGAGATAAGTGTAGGTCCTGAGCGTCTCATGCACCCTGCCTCCGAGCAATTTGTAGACCGGCTTGCCAGCCTCTTTGCCGATAATGTCCCAGCAGGCCATCTCCAGCGCCGAGACACAGCCCATCATCAACGTGTCGGGGCGCTGGGTGAAACCCGACGAATAGGCGCGGCGGAAAAAGTTTTCCACGTCGTGTGGGTCATGGCCGATGAGATAGCGCGCCGCCACATCCTCGATCATTTTTGCCGTCAGATGCGCGCTGAATGCGGCGTTGTAGGCCTCGCCATAGCCCACGACATTGCCGTCGGTCGTCAGCTTCACAAAAATAAAATATTTGCCGCCAATGCCCGGCGGCGGGTTGCCGAAGACGAAGGTTTTGACGTCGGTGATTTTCATGAGGCTTTCCTGAGCGTTGTCGACTCAGCCATGGTAGCGTCAACCCAGAGCGCGGAATGGCTGCCGGTGCGACGGCAGCCGAAAGAAATGCGCCGCTTCACAGTGCTGCGCGGGCAAGTGACCCAGATGTTGAAATTCAACCAATTCGTTTGGCAGGACAAGCGCCTTCACCTTCCCGGCCGCCCCGTTTTCCCCGGCCGCCGCTTCTGCCGCTTCACATCCCCCGCATCCTCATACGACCCCGCGCCGGCCCGCTCCCGCTTCACCGGCCTGACCTCCGAACCCAGCGGCACCTCCGTGCGGCCCGACAGTCATCTCGTCCAGCGAATTCTTGCGGAACAGTCCGCCGCCTTGCGAACCGGCTGTCCTGCCGCGTGACGGGCTGCCGGTTTCCATCTCCCGCGCCATCGGATCATCGGCGATCGCCAGCTCCGTCTCGCGCAGCCGCTTGATCTCGTCGCGCAGCCTTGCGGCGGTTTCGAAGTCGAGGTCGGTGGCGGCGAGGCGCATTTGTTTTTCGAGATGCTCGATATGGGTCTTGAGGTTGGCGCCCATCATCGCGCCCTGTTCGGCAAAGCCGGAAATGTCGGCGCGCACATGGTCGCGCTCGTAGACCGAGCCGAGAATGTCGCCGATGTTCTTCTTGATGCTTTCCGGCGTGATGTTGTTTTCCGTGTTGAAAATGGCCTGCTTCTCGCGGCGGCGGCTGGTCTCGGCCATCGCCCGCTCCATCGAGCCGGTGATATGGTCGGCATAGAGAATGACCTTGCCGTCAACATTGCGCGCCGCGCGGCCGATGGTCTGGATCAGCGAGGTCTCCGAGCGCAGGAAGCCTTCCTTGTCGGCGTCTAAAATGGCGACCAGCGCGCATTCGGGAATGTCCAGCCCTTCGCGCAGCAGGTTGATGCCGACCAGCACGTCGAACGTGCCGAGGCGCAGGTCGCGCAGGATTTCGATGCGCTCCAGCGTGTCAATGTCCGAATGCATGTAGCGCACCCGCACGCCGTGCTCGTGCAGATATTCGGTGAGGTCCTCGGCCATGCGCTTGGTCAGAACCGTGACCAGCGTGCGGTAGCCCTTGGCCGTCGTCTCGCGGATTTCGCCGAGCACGTCATCGACCTGCGCCTTGGCCGGGCGCACTTCGACCGGCGGATCGATCAGGCCGGTCGGGCGGATCACCTGTTCGGCGAACACGCCGCCGGTCTGTTCCAGCTCCCATTTGCCCGGCGTCGCAGAAACGGCGACGGTGAGCGGCCGCATCGCGTCCCATTCCTCAAAGCGCAGCGGCCGGTTGTCCATGCAGGACGGCAGGCGGAAGCCATATTCGGCCAGCGTCGCCTTGCGCCGGAAATCGCCCCGGTACATCGCGCCGATCTGCGGGATGGTCACATGGCTCTCGTCGATGAACACCAGCGCATTGTCCGGCACATATTCAAACAGCGTCGGCGGCGGCTCGCCGGGCTTGCGGCCGGTGAGATAGCGCGAATAGTTTTCAATGCCGGCGCAGGAGCCGGTGGCTTCCAGCATTTCAATGTCGAACGTGCAGCGCTGCTCCAGCCGCTGCGCTTCGAGCAGGCGGCCGGCACTGTTCAGCTCCTCCAGCCGCATTTTCAGCTCGGCCTTGATGCTCTTCACCGCCTGCTGCAACGTCGGGCGCGGCGTGACATAATGCGAATTGGCGTAGATTTTCACCTGCTTCAGATCATCGGTCTTCTGCCCGGTCAGCGGGTCGAATTCCACAATGCTCTCGATCTCGTCGCCGAACAAAGTGATGCGCCAGGCCCGGTCCTCCAGATGCGCCGGGAACAGCTCCAGCGTGTCGCCGCGCACCCGGAACGAGCCGCGGGTGAAATCCATGTCGCGGCGCTTATATTGCTGCGCCACCAGATCGGCGAGCAATTGCCGCTGGTCGATCCGGTCGCCGACCTTCATCTGGAAGGTCATCGCGGTATAGGTCTCGACCGAGCCGATGCCGTAAATGCACGACACGGACGCGACGATGATCACATCGTCGCGCTCCATCAGCGAGCGCGTCGCCGAATGGCGCATCCGGTCGATCTGCTCGTTGACCGAGCTTTCCTTCTCGATGAACGTGTCGGAGCGCGGCACATAGGCTTCGGGCTGGTAATAATCGTAGTAGGAGACGAAATATTCGACCGCATTGTTCGGAAACAGCTGCTTCATCTCGCCATAAAGCTGCGCCGCCAGCGTCTTGTTCGGCGCGAGGATAATCGCCGGCCGCTGCGTCTGCTGGATCACCTGCGCCGCCGTGAATGTCTTGCCCGAGCCGGTGACGCCGAGCAGCACCTGGGTGCGGTCGTCGTTGGAAATGCCCTCGACCAGATCCTTGATCGCAGTCGGCTGATCGCCGGACGGGGTGAACTCCGTCACCATCTCGAACCGCACGCCGCCCTCGGACTTTTCCGGCCGCGAAGGCCGGTGCGGCAGCCATTGCTCGCCGTTCTTGAACAGCGGATTGCCCGATTCGATCAGAGCCGCCAGCGCCTCCACCGTCGCCGTCACGCCGGACGGCAGCCCCGCCGCATCCTCCAGCGAAATATCCATGCCCGCCACGGGGTTCAGCCCGGCGGCGGCGCGGGTCTTCGGATCGGACGAGCCGCCAATCGACGTGCCGCGCGAAGTGCGCAAATTGCCCGTCGCTTTCTTGATATTCTCCGCCCGCGCCGCGTCATTCGGATCAACCGGCTTCTCCCGCTTCGCCGCCTTCTCAGCCTTCACCCGGTGCGTCCCCGCCTTCGACCGTATCTCCCGCGTCTCCGCCCTCCGGCCCTCCTTCGCCGCCTGAGCCTCCAGCTCGCGCACCCAGTCCGAGACGTTGCCGGAATAAGGCACGCCCTCGAATGCGGCCTGCGGGGATTCTTCGAAGCCCGTGAGTTTTGGCGATGGTTTGGACATAAGGCGAATATGGGCGGAGTCTGGCGGAAAGGAAAGGGCGGGGGATGTGGGGATGCTGACAGGACGTGTCAGGAGGGGACTAAGTTTACGTGAGGTTTTCGCTTCCGCTTTTGCGACAGTAAATGTGCGATGGTGGACAAACTTCATATGTTCATCTAATGTTCTTTTACAATTTTCATAGTCACCGCTATGGATCGTCTTGAAGATGGATTCGCATATGCAAGAAAAACTCACCTCTCTTGAGCTTTGCGCCGGCGCTGGCGGACAGGCACTGGGTCTTGAGGCCGCAGGGTTTGAACATCTGGGCCTGTTTGAGAACGACCCGCACGCCTGCGAAACACTGCGTTTGAACCGTGTCAACTGGCCAGTTTTTGAGCATGATCTATTTCAGGACTTCGACATCTCCAGTTTTCGGGGCGTAGACCTCTTGGCAGGCGGACTACCCTGCCCGCCTTTTTCCGTTGCAGGCAAACAGCTTGGCGAAAAAGACGAGCGCAATCTGTTTACCCGCGGAGTTGAGCTTGCCGAGAAAATTCAACCGCGGGCTATTATGTTTGAAAACGTGCGGGGCATGCTCAGTCCTTCATTTGCGTCCTATCGCGAGTGGATAGAGCTACGCCTTCGCAGACAAGGCTATTGGGTGGATTGGCAGCTCCTTCAATCATCCGATTTCGGTGTGCCGCAGCTAAGGCCGAGAGTTGTGATGGTCGCGCTTAAACGTCAATATGCTTCCAGCTTTGCGTGGCCGACGGCGAGATCACAGCCAAAGTCGGTCGGCGAATGCCTGTTCGACCTGATGTCCGCTGACGGCTGGCGGGGCGCTCAGGCATGGATGGAAGGAGCCAACAAAATTGCCCCGACGCTGGTTGGCGGTTCAAAGAAGCATGGCGGGCCGGACTTGGGTCCGACGAGGGCTCGTAAGGCGTGGGCGGAATTAGGCGTCGATGGCACTTCGGTGACGGATAGAAATCCGGAAAGGGAACAAATCGGGCCGCCTAAGTTGACGGTTCGCATGGCGGCAAGATTGCAAGGATTTCCTGACGATTGGCATTTTTTTGGCAAAAAGACTGCAGCTTACAGGCAGGTCGGAAACGCCTTTCCGCCCCCCGTTGCAGAGGCCGTGAGCCGTCAAATTGCAGACGCGCTCGGCTGCAACTCAGCGCTCAAGGTTGCTTGATGAGCGAGTTGGCGGGGCTGCGCAAAGCCTTCCACAAATCGCTGCTTGACGCAGGTGTGCTATCAATCAAAGGCGGAGTGGCAAGCAACGCCGATAAGGACAATGGACCTAGCGTGCGGCTCGCCGCATCAATCTATGAACAAATCTGCACCTCTGCGATAGCGGCTTCCGACAAGCTTGCCGGACAGACAGCAGGCGCCAGCTTTGAGATCATTTGTGCGAATTTTTTGCGCGCAGCCTTCGGCGGGCTTATCCATCTGCGACCAGGAGAATGGCTTGTCGGCAGAGACGGGATTCAAGGAGCGCGCGGCGTTGCGGTGTTTGAACAATATTCCCATTTGGCCAAGCTCGAGAGTGTGGCCAAAAAGGACAGCGAACTGCGCGCAATCTTGGGATCAGACTATTTGATCAAACCCGATGTTCTTGTCGCCAGACGCCCATGGTCAAACGACAAAATCAACATCGGCAAAAAATTGTTCGCGGACGATTCAGTCGCGACAAAAACTCCGCTCCGAAGCCAGAATTCCAGCTTGCTGATCTTGCATGCTACGATTTCATGCAAATGGACCATGCGAAGCGACAGAGCTCAAAATGCGCGGACTGAAGCGCTGAATTTGATGAAGAACAGAAAGGGACACGTCCCACATATTGCCGTCATCACAGCGGAGCCAACGCCGGGCCGCATTGCGTCTCTCGCATTTGGAACCGGGGAAATTGACTGCGTTTACCATTTTGCTCTGGACGAACTGGTGCGCGCTGTCACAAACGATGCTGCTGACGACAGCACGCTCAGCGCAATGATCGAGGGCAAGCGGCTGAGAGACATAGCCGATTTGCCGTTTGACTTGATCAGTTGATCAAGGGTCTGGGGCCAATCGACAACCCCCTCCCCGCCCGCTAATCTCCCCCCATGCCCACCCCCTTCGACGACTCCCTCATCATGCCCGGCCCCGAAGCGCAGGCGCGCGCGGTGCAGGCTGTGGCCGAATACAATTCCGCGCGGCCCGCCTCGCAATTCGCGGTGTACCGCAATATCGGGCTGTTTCTCGTGCCGGGCGGGCTGCTGTTCGCTTGGATCGCGTGGCTGATCCTCACCTCCGGCGGCGGCAAGAACAGCCCGCAGACGTTTCTGCTCGCGGGCATGATTATGGCTTTGGTCTGGGGCGGCCCGAAGCTCTGGGCCTGGGTCTGGGAGCCCGCGACCGATTTGCAGCAAAGCGCCCGCGACCAGATCATGCCGCAGATTTTCGGCTTCGTGGAAAACCTGCGCTACCGTCATGGCTTCACGCCCGATTTCGTCGCCGCCATGCCGGCCAAATCCATTCTCAGGTTCACCCGCATCGAGCATGACGACATGATATCGGGCGTCCATGACGGCCTGCTGTTTTCGCTGGCCGAATGCGCATTCTGGCTGCATGAGGGCAAGAGTGAAACCAAGACGTTTCAGGGCGCGGTGTTCCACTGCAAGTCGCCGAAGAGTTTTCCAGGTCTCCTGCTTGTCTCCAAAAAACTGACCAGCGCCTCGCGTTTCTGGTTCGGCGGGCCGGACGACAAGCATGTGCCGGAAGTGTTTCCTGCCGATGGCGCGGTGGACATGGTGCATTCCGTCCGGTCCGACAATCCGTCCGCCGCCAAGGCGCTCATTGACGGCAATCTCGGCGGCGCGCTGCGCTGGCTCGACCGCGCCTGGCCGGACGGCGTGCCGCGGCTGATCCTGTCGAAAGACGATATTTTTCTGATGGTGCCGTCCAAGAAAAACTTTTTCGAACTGCCGCCCATCGGCGCGGATGTGCATTACGAGGCGCATGTCGAGCCGATCGTGCGCGAACTGGCGATGCTGCTCGCCACCGGCGCGCTGGTGCGCAAGGCGGTTTCGGGGGAAGTTCCGGACGCGGCGTAGGCAATCGACAACCCTCCCCCCGCCCGCTACTCTCCCCCCATGTCCACCGCCGTCCCCATCCCGCTCTGGCTCCTCCTCCTCACCGGCGCGCTGGCCATCATTCGCCCTGTTCGACCGCATCCTCACCCCCTCGCTGCGCTGGGTGCTCCAGCGCCGCGCCAACCGGGCGATTGAGGAGCTGAACACGCGCCTCAAGCTGAAAATCCGCCCGTTCAAAATGACGACGCGCCGCATTCTGATCGACCGGCTGGCACATGATCCGGAAGTGATGGCGGCGGCGGAGGCGCATGCGAAGGCGGAGGGGATGCCGCTGTCGGTGGCGTCGCGAGATGGTGCAGAAATATGCGGCGGAAATCGTCCCCGCCTTTTCCGCCTACACCTATTTCAAGGTCGGCGCGAAGCTCGCGCGCTGGCTGTCCACGGCGCTGTACCGGGTGCGGCTCGGCTATCTGAATGCTGACGCGCTGGAGAAGATCGATCCCGGAGGCGGCGGTGATTTTCGTCATGAACCACCGCTCCAACATGGATTATGTGCTCGTCACCTATATGGCCTCGAGCCAGACCGCCCTGTCCTACGCCGTCGGCGAATGGGCGCGCATTCCGGTGTCTGCAGACGCTGATCCGCTCCATGGGCGCCTATTTCATCCGCCGCGGCGACCGCGGCCAGCTCTACCGCAAGGTTCTCGCCCGCTATGTGCAGATGTCCACCGAGGCGGGCGTGACGCAGGCGATCTTCCCCGAAGGCGGCCTGTCGCGCGACGGCCTGATGCGCCCGGTCAAGCTCGGCCTCATCTCCTACATTCTCGACGGCTGGAAGCCGGAAAGCCGCGACGTGGTCTTCGTGCCGGTCGGGCTGAACTATGACCGCGTGCTGGAGGACCGGTCACTCGTGGCCGAAATCGACGGCCCGCCGCCGAAGATCGCCATGTCGAAAAAGATCATGGAAGCGCTCGGCTTTCCTCGGCAAAAATTTCTGGCTCCGCGTCTCCGGCCGCTATTACCGCTTCGGCTATGCCAGCGTCTCCTTCGGAACGCCGCGCTCGCTGCGCGCTTTTTTGAAGGAGAGAAAGGTCAGGGATTTTCACAAGGCATTGGACGAAAAACAGTCCGAAATCGTCGCCGGTCTTGGCGCGGCGCTGATGTCAGACGTCGCCAAAGTCATCCCGGCCCTGCCAGTCTCGCTCGTCGCAACCGCGCTGACGGAAGCGGGCGCGGCCGGTCTCGACCTGTTGTCATTGAAGGCCAAAGTTGACGCGCTGATCGACCGGCTGGAGGCCAAGGGCGCGCACGTCCACATCCCCCGCCGCGACCGCGACTATGCCGTCACGGCGGGCCTGCGCAGTCTGGCGTCACGGCATATTGTCAAGGAGGACGCGGGCGGGCTGTTCAGGATCGCGGCGGGCGAAGCGCGGCTCGTTGCCTATTACGCCAATGCGATCGCGCATCATTTCGAGGCCGCCATACAGGCCGCGGACACAAGCTAAGCCGGGACCGCCGCCGCGCCGTGCTCCATCCGCAGGAGCGGCCACAGGAAGACCGCCAAGAAAATGACATTCGCTCCGGCGTTGAGCGGAACCCCCGCCAAAACCGAACAGACGCTGTCCAGCGCGAACCATGTGAACAGACTTGTCAGCAAAATGCGCCGCGCCGTCTGTGGGTCCCTCGGCATGACATGATGGGCGACTTGCCAGACAAGCACACCCCAGCCGGCAGTGATGCCGCCGCCAATTGCCGCAAGGATTCGCGTCTCTCTGGCCGCCAGAGACTGCGCCCCGTCGATCGGCCAAAACAACATGTCAACAAAGAACAGCGCAGGCGCGGCGGCTAGCGGAAACGCGGCAAGCGCAAACATCGCGCCGAAGGCAACCAGCAGCACTGCGCTCGCGGCCTTGAGCCAGACAATGGCGGTCGAAACGTTCATGAGACTTCTCCTTTGCAAATCGTTCTGTCAGATTTGCAGCCATCCTCAGGCTGCGCAATTACCTTGCAGGTAAGTGCCAAGCGGCGGATCATGCGCTAGAGTGAGCCATAGGAGAGGGCGGGCATGCAGAACCAATATGGCGGGGCGCTGCGCGAATGGCGGGCAAAACGGCGGCTGAGCCAGCTTGACCTCAGCCTTACGGCGGGCGTTTCGGCGCGCCACATCGCCTTCCTCGAAACCGGCCGCGCCCGACCGAGCCGCGCCATGGTCATGCAGCTGGGCGAAGCGCTCAACGTGCCGCGCGCCGAACGCAACCGCATGCTGGATGCGGCGGGGTTTCGGCCGACTTGGACCGTGCGGCGTCCGGACAGCGGCGAAATGGCGCCGGTCATGGACGCGATGCGCCGCATCATGGATCGCCACGACCCCTACCCCGCCTTCGCCCTTGACCGGCACTGGAACGCCGTCAGCGCCAACCAAAGCGGCGCGTTTGTGCTGTCAGCCTTCGGCCTGACCGTGGGTGGCAGCCTTCTCGAAGCGATGCTGGAATCCGGTCGCGCGCGGGATTTGATCGAGAACTGGCAGGAAGTCGCGGCGCATCTAGTGACGCGGCTGCGCACGGAGTCCGCCCATTTCGGTGGCGACGCCGTATTGGACCGGGCAGCCGCGCTTCTGGCGGCGGACCCAACTCTTGCCAAGCTGCCTGTTGCAGCCGACATGCCGCCCATCATCCCGTCCCGCTACCGGCTTGGCGGAAACGTCTATTCGGTGTTCTCCACCATCGCGCAGTTTGGGTCAGCGGAAGACATTGCGCTCGCCGATCTGCGCATTGAAATGCTGTTTCCTGCGGATGAGCAAACACGGGATTTGTTTGAGGCGGCCGGTGGATGATCGCGCAAACTATTGCGTAACCCGCAGCACCCTTCCCTCCGGATTATCCGTCAGCAGATAAACCGCCCCGTCCGGCCCCTCGCGCACGTCGCGGATGCGCTCGCCCAGATCTTCCAGCATAGCCTCTTCGCCCACAATCTTGCCCCCCTCGACATCCAGCCGCACCAGTTTCTGTCCCGCCAGCGCGCCGACGAAAATGTCGCCTTTCCATGCCGCATTGCCCTTGCCGGAGTGAAACGCCATTCCGGAAGGCGCGATGCTGGGATCCCAATAGTGCAGCGGCTGTTCCATGCCTTCCTTTTCTGTCCCCTCGCCGATTTTTAAGCCGGAATAATCGCGGCCATAGGTGATGACCGGCCAGCCATAATTTTTGCCTGCCTCCGGCCGGTTGATCTCATCGCCGCCCTTTGCGCCATGCTCGACTGTCCAGAACAGGCCCGTTGCAGGCTCGATAGCCGCGCCTTGCGGGTTGCGGTGGCCATAGGACCAGATTTCCGGCAGCGCGCGGTCTTGGCCGAGAAACGGATTTCCCGGCGCGGGCGCGCCGTCGGAGGTGATGCGCACTGTTTTGCCGAGATGCGTGCCCAAATCCTGCGCGCTGTCGGCCATGGACTGGCGGTCGCCAAGGGTGAGGAACAGGAGCCCGTCCGGCGCGAAGACCAGCCGCCCCGCAAAATGGCCGTTGGAACGGATGGCGGGCTGCTGCTGGAATATGACCTTGCCGTCCTCCAGCGCGCCGCCGTCATCGCTGAGCCGCGCCTTGAACACGCTGGTTCCGTTGCCGCCGTCGCGCGGCTCGGAAAATGAGAGATAAATCAGCCGGTTCTGCGTGAAGCCGGGATCGAGCGCGATGTCCAGCAAGCCGCCCTGCCCGCGCGCGACGACATCGGGGACTCCAGCGATAGGCTTGGAAAGCCTGCCATCGGCGATCAGGCGCAGCCGCCCCGGCCGCTCCGTCACCAGCATGCCGCCGTCCGGCAGGAAGGCGAGTGACCAAGGATGTTCCAGCCCTTCTGCAACGGTTTCGACTTTCACCTCCGCCTGCGCCGGAAGCGCCAATGCGGCGATGAATGCAGACACAAGCCAAATTTTCATGCCAATCTGCTCCACTAATTTGCGCCGAACCTGACACGGCAAAAGTGGCAGCGGAAAGACGATACGAAAATGTGACTGGAAGCCGCATAGCGCTTCGCCTATTTGGGACAAATGACAATGTATGAAGTGACAGGCATGACCTGCGGCGGCTGCGCCCGCAAGGTAGAGGCGACGCTCAAGGCGCTTGTTCCTGACGCGAGCGTGACGCTCGACCCGCCTCGAGCCTTGATTGGCGCGGACATTCACATGTCCAAGCTCAATGAGGCGCTTCAGGCTGTGGGGAAATACGCGTTGAGTGATGTCCCATCCTCAAGAGCGGCTTCAACTGCTGCGCTTGCAGCCCCAAACTGGCTGGAAACCTATTATCCGTTGCTGCTGGTCATGGGCCTGATCGCGCTGACCTCGTTCGCCGGCGACAGCTGGATGATGAGTTTCATGGCCGGGTTTTACATCATCTTCGGCGCGTTCAAGCTGCTCAATGTTCCGGCCTTTGCCGAGTCCTACGCAAAATACGACATTATCGCGAAAGTCTTCAAACCTTGGGCCTACGCCTACCCGTTTGTGGAGATCGGACTCGGCCTTGCCTTCCTGTTCTGGATTCAGATGTGGCCGGCGACCTGGGCGGCGTTGATTCTCAGCCTCGTCGGAGCCATCGGCGTCATCCAGTCGGTGTCGCGCAAGGAAACCATCCAATGCGCCTGCCTCGGCAACTTGTTCAACCTGCCAATGTCGAGCGTCACCATCGTCGAAAATTTCGGTATGGCGGCGATGGCGGGCTGGATGCTCACATTCGGCATGTAGCGCCGCGTGATAAGTGCTAGTCTCAAGACGCTTGGGACCACGCATGAAAAGAGACCTCAGCCAGTTTGAATCAACAGAATTCAACCTCTGCGTCATCGGCGGCGGCGTCATTGGGGCGTGCCTTGCGCGCGACGCGGCGCGCCGGGGCCTCATCGTGGCGCTTGTCGAAATGAATGACTTCGCCTCGGCCGCCAGCGAAGCCATGTCGCACACGATTCATGGCGGCATCCGCTATCTGGCGCAGGGGCGCATTGGAATGGTGCGTGAGGCGCTGGCCGAGAGGACTGTCTGGCTGAAAACTGCGCCGGATTTTGTCTGCGGGCAGAAGTTCATCGTGCCGCTCAGTGGCGGCCTCGGCGCGCTGAAGATGAAGGCCGGCATTGCGCTGTATCAGCGGCTCGGCGGAAGGCGCGCGGCGTTTCATTCCGCCGGGGCGGCGCTGGAGCTTTAGCCAAATCTGGCCAAATCAGACCTGTCGGGCGCGGCCATTTATGACGACGCCCGCGTCGATGATCCCGACAGGCTGATTATCGCGATTTTGCAAGACGCGGCGTCGCACGGCGCGGCGATAGCCAACCATGTGGAATGCGCTGCTCTCCTGTCAAAGGATGGCAAAGCGGTCGGCATCGGCGCCGTCGACCGGCTCTCAGACACATCCTTTGAAATCCGCGCATCCCATGTGGTGAACGCAACGGGGCCTTGGGCGGAAAAAATCGCCAGCCAGCTTTTACCGGGTCAGAAACAGGCGCGGCTCACCGCCTCAAAAGGCATTCACATTGTGACCCTGCTCATTGCGGAAAAATTCGCCATCGCCGTATCCGGCAAGGGCGAGCACGGCTTCGTGCTGCCATGGAAAGGCATGAGTCTTGTGGGCACAACGGATGATTCATTCAGCGGCGATGCAGGTTCCATTCAGCCCACTGAGCGCGAGATCGCCGTCCTTGTTGCCAAGATGACGCGCCTTCTTCCGCAAGCGCGTAAGTTTCTCGACAAGCGCACCTGCAGTTTCGCCGGCGTCCGCGCGCTGCCCGGTTCGGACGGCGACACTTACCGCGCCTCAAGAGAAGTCGCCGTCTGCGATCATGCGCGTGACGGCGTCAGCGGCTTCTACTCGGTCTTTGGCGGCAAATGGACAACTGCGCGGCTCATTGCCGAACGGCTCCTCGACCGGCTCAGCCCGCGCATCGCGCAGCCAACGAAAGCGTGTGACACCGCAACAGCGGTGATTAGGGCGGCCTCTGCCAGTCAATCACTTGACGCAAGGTTGGAGCAAGCAGCGGAAATCGAAATGGCGGTGACAGAGGATGACTTCGCGCGCCGCATCGGACGCCCGGACATGCTGGCTAAACCGCTGGCGCGCCACGGCATCAAGACTTGGCTTGCAACACGGGTCAACAGCCGCAATAGTGGCGCGGGGCATTGATTGCGGGGTCTGCCATGAAGATTGCGGTGGTGCTCAATCCTGTTGCCGGCGCCGGAAAGGCGGCACAGCTTTGGCCGGCGTTCGAATCTGAAATCCGCGCTCAGCTCGGTGAGTTCACTCTGCGCAAAACGGCAAGGCCGGAAGACGCCGCGCTGTTTGGGCAGGAGCTTGCGGAACAGGGCCATGACCTCGTCATCGCCTCCGGCGGCGACGGCACAATCGGCGAGACAGTCGATGGATTGTTGAAATCTGGCAGGCCGCCCAGCGCCCTGCCACGCTTTGCCATTCTGCCCTGCGGCACCGGTTCGGATTTTGCGCGCTCGCTTGGCATGACCGGCTCAGCTAAAGAAATGGTCGCGCGGATTGCCGACAGCAAGGAGCGTGAGATCGACATCGGACGTGTGACGTTTGTCGACGATGAGGGCCGCGCCGCGCTGCGCCACTTTGTCAACATTTCCAGTCTTGGCCTGTCCGGCCCGACTTTGCGCGCGGTCAACAGAGCCAAGCGCTCGGGCAAAGCGTCAGGCCAGCTGCTTTTCATGTGGCACACGATCCGCGAATTGATCCGCTATAAGTTTCAAAACGTGCGCATCACGGTGGATGACGCCGCCCCGATTGAAGCGCAGATAGCGGTCGCCGCCGCCGCCAACGGCCGCTTCTTCGGAGGCGGCATGATGATCGCGCCACAGGCGGAGCTGGACGACGGCCTGTTCGATTTCGTCATTTTCAGGGGCGCGGCGAAATTGACGCTAATCAAGGATATGCGGCTGCTTTACACGGGCAGCCACGCAGATCATCCAGCCGTCACCATCCTGCGTGGCCGCAAGATCACTGTTGAGCCACTGGGTGACCCAGCGCTCAACACGGCGCAGCTGGATGTGGACGGAGAGTCGCCAGGTTCAATTCCAGCGACTTTCGAAGTTCTTCCGCGCGCCATTCGGGTGCTTGGCTGATGCGCGCTGAAAAGCCCCTTTATGGCTGGCTGGATCAGGGGGGCAGTGACCCGCTCAAAGACAAGCCGCTTGCTGCCGGGGCCCTCCGTAAAATGCTGGGCATGGAGGAGCTGCCCGAATTGCCTGCCAAACCGTTTGCTCCTCAGTCAATGCGCGCTACACGGCTTGGCAAGGCAGCGCAAGAAGCGCTGCTGGAGCATTTCGGTCACGAAAAATTCAGTGTCAGCGGATTGGAACGCGCCCGGCTCGCACTTGGACAAAGTTATCCGGATCAGATCAAGCGCCGCAGCGGTTCCATAAGCGGGGCCGCCGATGCCATCGTGCGGCCAAAGTCCGCCGAGGAATGTCTGGCGCTGCTGAAACTGGCGTCGCAGTTCCGCTTTTGCGTCACACCAGCGGGCGGCGCGACGAATGTGGTGGCCGCCATCAGCGGCCCTGCGGACAAACGGCCCTGGGTCATTGTGGACTTCTCGCTGATGAACCGCGTCATCGACATTTCAAAGGTCAATCAGACCGTGGAAGCGGAAGCTGGCATTTCGCTTGGTGATCTGGAGGCCGCGCTGTCGGCAAAAGGCCTGACGCTCGGCCATTTCCCGCAAAGCTTTCACGGCGCGACGTTAGGCGGATCCATCGCCTGCAATGGAGCGGGCCAGAGGTCTGATCTTTACGGCAGGCTCAGCGACAAATTTCTTGCCGCCGAGCTGGTCACTCCAAAAGGCGTCTGGAAAACGGAGAGCTTTCGCCACGCTGCCGCTGGCCCTTGGCTTGGCGGCATTGTGCCGGGGTCGGAGGGTCTGTTTGGACTGATTTGCTCCGCCAAACTCCGCCTGCACAAAGCGCCTGAAATTATCGAAGACCGCGCTTGGTTCTTCCCTTCGTTCGAACGTGGCTGCGAAGCCGTGCGAAGCTTGGGGCAAACCGGTCACGGCCTTGCCATGTTGCGTCTCTCAAACGAAAGCGAGACAGACTTCCTGTCGAAATTCCGCCTTGCAATGGCGGGTCATGCGCATGTGCCCTTGGCGCAGCGGCTCGCACTCAAACTGAAGCGCGCCCCCGCGCATCCGGCCCTGCTGATAGCCGGGTTTGAAGGCCGCCGCAGCGAGTGCAATGAAACATTCAATGCGCTGGGTTCATTTCTGCGGTCCGCTGGCGCAGTGGCGCTCGGCAGACGGCCTGGCGCCTCGTGGCGCAAAGGCCGGTATGAACTCCCCTTTCTGCGCGAAAGTCTGCTGAGCCGCGGGATCGGCGTCGACACGTTTGAAACGGCGGTTGCGTGGAGCGACCTGCCCGAACTTTATGCGGGTGTCTGCGAGGTGCTGAACGAGATCGTCAAAACAACGCTGGGCGTACAGCAGGGAAAAGCTGCGGTCATGTGCCACCTCAGCCACTCCTATCCCGAAGGCGCGTGCCTTTATTTCACGCTGGTTTTTCCACAGAGTGACAGTCCGCTCGTGCAATGGCGCGTCATCAAATCAGCGGTCATGGCGACAGTTTCGGAGCTTGGCGGCACTGTCAGCCATCATCACGGCGTCGGCGCGGACCATGCGGAAATGGCAACGCTCGATAAGGGAGCCGTGGCGCTTGCCGCCCTTTTGTCGCTAAAATCCGCCATTGATCCAGAGAACCTGCTTGTCTCCGGGATAAGCAGCATGCTGAGCGTCTCAAAAATGGCCGAATAACGGCAGCCGCCCCATCAATATGACCATATTATGTCATTGAAAAGATTGATTAAATTTATATTTTGTGACTTGCAGCGCAGCATTGTGCGAGTCTAGTTTCCACGTAGTCCGGCGGGGCGGCTCACCGCAAGGTATTCAGCTCCGGGACCGGACATTGAACTGAAAGGACACTAAAATGAACAAGATTCTCGCAGCTTTGGTTGCTTCGGCAGCTTTCATTTCCGTGGCGTTCGCCGGCGAAATTGAGGGCGTCGTCAAATCGTTTGACGCGGCGACCAAGACCGTCACGCTTGAAGACGGTTCAGCTTATGTGCTGGCCGAAGGCGTGGCAGTCGATGGCCTTGCGGCCGGCGCCAAGGTCAAGGTGACTTTCGACGATGCCACCAAGGCGGCGACCGCCGTTGAAATGGCGAAAATGTAATCCACCCATCCGCGCCCTCAGCGCGGACTGGAGTGACAACGCGCGTCCGGCCCCCGGACGCGCGTTTGTTTTTGAACTGCGCATGATTTTGCGCTTTAACTTTCGCTTGCGCATTTGCGAAAAATCGCGGAAAAAGTGACGTAGGGGCAGGCGCAGGCTCCCAGCGAGTTCCGCTTTGCTGCTGCTGGATATTTCTGCGCTCCCTGCCCTTGCCGCGACGTCGCGCAATTGAGGCTGCAGAGGGACTGGACTGCCATGGGCCAAATGAACGGCACCGTCAAATTCTTCAACAATGACAAAGGCTTCGGCTTTATCACCCCCGATGGCGGCGGCGCGGATGTGTTTGTTCACATTTCCGCTGTCCAGGCGTCCGGCCTTTCGGGCCTTGCCGACAATCAGAAAGTCTCCTTCGACACCGAGCCTGACAAGCGCGGCAAAGGGCCGAAGGCTGTGAATCTGAGCGTCGTTTAAGACTTGGCGTTTGTCAGGCGCTGACATAGTTAGAAATCATGTCCTTTTGGCGCGACTCAGCTTTGATGGCTTTTACATTGGCGTTTTTTGCGGGAGGACCCGCTTGCGCCGAACCGCTGGCGGCGGCTCCGTCTGCCGTCACAATTGACCGTATCTGCGCGCTGATCGCCAGTTCCGCCGATAAGAGCGGGCTTCCCAAGGACTTTTTCGCCCGCCTGATCTGGAAGGAAAGCCGCTTCGACCATAATGCGGTTTCTCCGGTTGGTGCGGAGGGCATCGCCCAGTTCATGCCCGGCACCGCGAAAATCGTCGGTCTTGCGGACCCATTCGACATTGAGCAGGCGATCCCTGCCTCTGCAGCCTATCTTGCCCGTCTTCATGCCGGGTTCGGCAACTGGGGCCTCGCAGCGGCGGCCTACAATGGCGGCGAGACACGCGTTGGAAAATGGCTGTCGAGCGGCGGCTTTTTGCCCTTGGAAACCGAGGACTATGTGCTCGATATAACGGGCCGGAGCGCGGACCACTTTTCCGCGCGCGAGAACGAGCTTGACCCGAGGCCGCTTGACGCCAAACTTTCGTTTGACGAGGGCTGCCGCAAACTCCCAATTATTGCTTCAAGAACTGTCGCCATGTCCAGAGTGACGCGCAAGCCATGGGGCATTCAGGTCGCAGGCAATTTTCGCCAGTCTGCCGCGAGCAAACAATGGGAGCGTGTGCGGCGGGCTCATCCCGCCGTCCTTTCAAAATACCGGGCCATCATCAGCCGGATGCGCACGCCAATTGGCCGTAGGGGCATTTACGCCGTGCGCCTCGGCGCGAACTCGCGCGCCGAGGCCGACAAAGTCTGCGCCGCTCTCCGTTCCAGCGGCGGTGCCTGTATCGTGACCAAGAACCGATGACACAATCGAGCCGCAATGCGGCAGGATGGTTCACAATAGGTTCATGTGCGGGACGCTAAACTGTCAGCATCAGACGGAATCATCCGTCTCGGAACTTACTCAAGGGAGAAACAAATGAACCGTTTCGCCAAAGTCTCGGTCCTCGCGCTTGCAACAGCTGCAACGGTGATTGCCCCCATTTCCCAAGCAAGCGCCGAACACCGCCGTCATCACCGCGTCAACCGCAACGCCGATGCATTCATCGCAGGAGCCATCGGGCTTGCGGCAGGCGCCATCATCCTCGGCGCGATCAGCGAACAGAACCGCCCGCGCCGGATCTACCGAGAACGTGTTTACGACGCGCCAATCTATGACGAGCCGGTCTATATTGAGCCGGATGAAGACTACTATCCGCCACAGCCTCGCCCGCGTGTCGTCCGCCGTCCGCAGGTGATTTACTCTGACGATTACGCCGGCGATTTTGCGCCATGGACGCGCGGCTGGTATCAATATTGCGCTGCCCGCTACCGCTCATTCAACCCCGATAGGGGCACATACCGCGGCTATGACGGCCTCAACCACTTCTGCAAGGCTGGCTAAGAGATTCAGGCGAGGAGATAGGGGTTGGTCCGCCGCTCCTCGCCAAACTTTCCGCCCGGACCATGGCCGCAGATGAATCCGATTTCGTCACCGAGCGGCAGCAGCTTGTTCTTGATTGAGGCGATCAAAGTTGCGTGGTCACCGCCTTTAAAGTCGGTGCGGCCGATGGATCCGTGAAACAGCACATCACCGACATGGGCGAATCCCGCCGCCTTGTTGTAAAACACAACATGTCCAGGCGAGTGGCCCGGGCAATGCAGCACGTCAAACTCATGATCGCCGAATGACACCGCTGTTTCCTTCCTCAGGAATTGGTCAGGCGTGCAATTAAACATTTTCTTACCGCGCCATAGCCTGCGGCTGACACTTCAATATTGTCAAGAATGAACTTGTCGGCAATGTGCGGGCCAATGATGGAGACGCCAAACCGCTCCTTCATCTCCATGGCCCCGCCCGCATGGTCGAGATGACCATGGGTGATCCAGACCGCTTCAAGCGTGATTTTGTTCGCTGCAAGCGCTGTTGCAATTTTTTCCACGTCGCCTCCCGGATCAACGACAACGCCGTGCCGGGTTTCAGCGTCAAACAAGATGGTGCAATTCTGCTGAAACAGGGTGACGGGAACGATGATGGCGCTGAGCTGTCCCATGCGGCAATCCTCAAAAATGAAACGGGCGGGATATGACCCGCCCGTTCAATAAAATCAAACCGAAGAATTACTTCTTCATTGCATTCATGACGAGACTGGCGATTGCTGTCAAAACGCCGCCGCCAAGGCCGCCGGAAACAACTTGGCTAAGGATATTGCCAATGTCGAGACCGCCGCCAGCTGCCGCGCCCATAAGCGGACCAAGTATGCCGCCAAGCGCCGCGTTGCCGCCAATGCCGCCAACCGCACCCGCGATCAGCTTAGGCAGCAGCGTCATTCCGGCCGACTTGACCAGATTGCCGACAATGCCGCCGCCGGCCGCGCCGGAAATGGCCTGAATGATGAGAGGAATTAAGGTTTCCATATGTTCAAATCCCGATCTGTTACCCCGAACGACTTTCCGTCGCCGCCGAAATGAACCTGCTAATGCAACGAAAGTCAAATGCGTTTAACAATGCATCAACCATGCGGCGACGAGTTCAATCGTTTTGAAAACAGCCAAAGCTTCGGATTTGCGCCCAATGCGCTGAAAATCAGGCCTTTGGCTGCACTTCCGCCGTGTAATCCTGCAAAAGCGTCATGGAGATATTTCCGGGGGTAAACTTGTGCGGTCCGATCTCCGAAACCGGCGTCACTTCCGCGCCGGTGCCGCAGATGAAGCATTCGTTAAACGAATCAAGCTCGTCCGGCATGATCCGCCGCTCGACCACATCCATGCCGCGCCGCTTGGCAAGCTGGATCACCGTGCGCCGCGTGATACCGTCGAGAAAACAGTCGGCGATCGGCGTGTGCACCGCACCGTCCCGGGTGAAGAAAATATTCGCGCCTGTGCATTCCGCCACCCGGCCCTGCCAGTCGAGCATCATCGCGTCAGCGTAGCCTTTGCGCTCGGCCCGATGCTTGGAGATCGTGCAGATCATGTAGAGGCCGGCGGCTTTGGCGTGACAGGGCGCCGTCATCGGATCCGGACGCCGGTACTCGGCAATATCGAGGCGGATGCCCTTCATCTTCTGCGCAACGTCAAACATGGAAGGCCAGTCCCAGACGGCGATGGCGACATGAATTTTCGCATGCTGCGCGGCAACCGCCATCATCTCGCTGCCCCTGAACGCCACGGGCCGCACATAGCAGCTCTGAAAGCCGTTGGCCTTGATCACCGCATCCTTGGCTTCCATCAGCGCCTCAACGCTGTAAGGAATTTCAAAATCCAGCACCTCGGCGGAATGATGGAAGCGCTCGGAATGTTCGCGGGACTTGAAAATGACGCCGCCATAGGCGCGCTCACCCTCGAACACCGAGGAGCCGTAGTGCAGCCCGTGTGTCAGAACATGCGTTTTTGCCTCGCGCGCCGGAATCAGACTGCCGTTCATCCAGATGAAACCATCGAGCTGATCAAAAGGTATGGATGCCATTAACTTTCTCCGGGCATGCGCCGCCAATAGTGTTTATCCATCCACAGCCAGTCATCGTTTTCATCGCAGCTTGCGGCGGGACGAACCGTTGCGCTTTGTGTTTGCGTCAAAATATGGCCAAGACGGAGATTGAAATTTACAGACGGTCAAAAATAAGTCAATAGTGCTGACATAATTTGGAGACATTGCGCATGTCGGCTTCGCAGGACACGCCCCCCATGTCCGCCGGGGCGGACGAAAGCGACAAAAGCGGCAATGCCAAGCTTATTGAGCTTCTGTTCTTCGCCTACCGCGATTTCACCGGCGACGCCGATGCACTGCTGCTTAAATACGGATTTGGCCGCGCCCATCACCGAGTCCTGCATTTCATAAACCGCAAACCTGGCCTGAATGTCGCCGAACTGCTCGACATATTGAAGATCACCAAACAGAGTCTGGCGCGCGTGCTGAAGGAACTGATTGACATGGGTTATGTCTTTCAAGTGCACGGAACAAAGGACCGCCGCCAGCGCGAGCTGAATTTGAGTCAAAAAGGACGCGAATTGACGCAATCTCTGACCCGTCTGCAAATTGGACGCATTTCGCGCGCACTTGGCGAGGTCGGGCAGGAGAACCGGCATTTGATTGAAGACTTTTTGAAAGCAATGGTTGACCAGGAGCTGCGGGGGCAGATCAACGCCAACAATGGAGCAGACCATGGCTGAGGCCGCCGCAGAGCGAATCAAACCCGATGACGACGCCGCACATCTCCTTGTGGTCGACGATGACACCCGGATCCGCAGCCTTCTGTCGCAATATCTGACCGAACGCGGCTTCCGCGTCACCGTCGCCGCCAACTCCAATGAGGCGCGGCGCAAGCTCGAAGGACTGGACTTTGATCTGCTGGTGCTCGATGTCATGATGGCGGGGGAAAGCGGCGTCGAACTCACCAAGTCGCTTCGCGAGACCAAAGATGTGCCGATCCTGATGCTCACGGCCCTGTCTGAAACAGACATGCGTATCAGAGGGCTGGAAGCCGGAGCCGATGACTATATTTCGAAACCCTTCGACCCCCGCGAGCTGATCCTGCGCATCAACAGCATATTGCGGCGCGGCGGCGCGCCCGCCAAACCGAAGCTGGAACAGATCATCTTCGGCGGCTTTTCCTTCAACATCGTCAAGCGAGAGCTGAAAAAGGGATCGGAGGTCATCCGCCTCACTGACCGCGAGCAGGAAATCATGTCCGCCTTTGCCCAAAAGCCTGGCGAGACCGTGCCGCGCTATGAGCTGGTTGGCCAGGAATCGGAAATCGGCGAGCGCACAATTGACGTCCAGATCAACCGGCTGCGCAGAAAAATCGAATTTGACCCGGCAAATCCGGTTTACCTGCAAACTGTGCGCGGAATAGGCTATAAGCTCTCCATCGAGTGAATTCCGGATCAGGCCAGCCAAGCGTGTCATTATCCAGCAGGGAAAGCGCAAGGCGGCTCCAGCGGCTGCAAAAAGCGGTGCGGCTTTACAGCGGCCAGCTTTCGCCCATTCGGCGCATGTCCAGCTGGGTGTCGCGCCGCATGCCCAAGCGTCTCTATGCGCGCTCGCTCCTGATCATCATTGTGCCGATGGTCGTGCTGCAGTCGGTCGTCGCCTTCGTCTTCATGGAGCGGCACTGGCAGACCGTGACGCAGCGCCTTTCCACCGCAGTCGTGCGCGACATTTCCGCCATTATCGGCGTGATCGAGACCTACCCGCAGGACAGGGAATTTGAGTCGATCATCAAGATCGCCGAAGAGAAGATGGCGCTCAATATTTCGATCCTGCCCGCCGAGCCCCTGCCGACCCCCGGACCCAAACCGTTCTTTTCGATCCTGGACAATATCCTGACCGAGGAGCTGACCAAACAGGTCAACCGCCCGTTCTGGATTGACACGGTCGGCGATTCCAATTTGGTCGAGATCAGGGTGCAGCTCGACAACAAGGTCCTGCGGGTCTTCGCCCGCCGCAGCCAGGCCTATGCGTCCAACACCCATATTTTTCTCTTGTGGATGGTCGGAACGTCGCTCGTCCTGCTCGCCATCTCGATTCTGTTTCTGCGCAACCAGATCAGGCCGATCCAGCAGCTGGCGACGGCGGCGGAAAGTTTCGGCAAGGGCAGACCGATGCCGCGCGATTTCCGCCCGCGCGGCGCCGAGGAAGTGCGCCGCGCCGGACTCGCGTTTATCCAGATGCGCGAACGCATCGAGCGGCAGATCGAGCAGCGCACCGCCATGCTCTCCGGCGTCAGCCACGACCTGCGCACCATCCTCACCCGCTTCAAGCTGCAGCTGGCGCTCGCCTCCGGCAAGCTGAACACCAAGGAGTTGGAGCAGGACGTCAGCGACATGCAGCAGATGCTGGAAGGCTATCTGGCGTTTGCGCGCGGCGAGGGCGACGAAGTGACCGGCGAGCTGGACCTTGAGTCTCTGCTCGGCAAGCTTGAATCCGAGGCCAGGATGCGTGGCAAGCATTTCAACTTTTCAGTGACCGGCAAGCCGCTCGTCTATGTCAAAGCCAGCGCCTTCACACGCCTCGTAACAAACCTCACCTCCAACGCCTTCCGCCACGCCGAAACTGTGACAGTGACCGCCACGCACGCCAAAGGCTGGCTGACGTTGCTGATTGACGATGACGGGCCGGGCATTCCGAAGGAAAGCCGCGAAGACGTGTTCCGCCCCTTTGTCCGGCTTGATGAAGCCCGCAATCAGGACGAAGGCGGCACCGGCCTCGGCCTCTCCATCGCCCGCGACATCGCCAACGCCCATGGCGGCACGATAAAACTTGCCAAAAGCCCCTTGGGTGGACTGCGGGCGGAAGTGAAGATACCGGCCTAAGGCTAAAACAGCCGCCCGCCGTCCGCCACTCTGTGGCCCGGACCGCACAGCACCACCTCGCCCGCCTCATCGGGAAATCCCAGCGTCAACACTTCCGACATGAACGGACCGATCTGGCGCGGCGGGAAGTTGACGACAGCCATCACCTGCCGCCCGATAAGCGCCTCTGGCGCATAGTGCTTGGTGATCTGCGCCGAAGAGCGTTTGACGCCTATATCCGGGCCAAAATCAATCCGGAGCTTGAACGCGGGCTTTCGCGCTTCTGGAAAGGGCTCAGCGGCGATAACCGTGCCGGCGCGGATGTCCACTTTCATGAAGTCATCGAAGGTGATTGCGCCCGGTTCCGTATCCGCCATTTGCCGTCACGCGGTCCCGACAGTTTCAAACAGCACATTATCCAGCGCCTCGCGCGCCGGAAGGCCGGACCAAATGACATATTGGAAGGCGGGAAAATAATTCTCACAGGACTTGATGGCGTTGTCGAGAATGGCCTCGATCTGCCGGTCGGTCGGCTCGACGCCGCCGGTCAGGACCAGCGTCTGCCGGTACATGATGATGCCTTCGCTTTGCCAGAAGTCAAAATGGCCGAGCAGCATCTGCTCATTAATCGCCGCAAGCAGCTTGGTCAGTTCGTTCCAGCGCGATTCGCCCACCTTCACTTCCCATGCGCAGGAAAGATGCAGCGCCTCATGGTCGGCGAGCCAGGAGAAGGCGATGTTGTATTCAGCCCATTTGCCAACGATGCCCATGGCGACCTCATCGTCGCCTGCACGCTCAAAAGTCCAGTCATTGGCATGCGCAAGATCCTCGATCACATCCATCGGATGTGCCTCGCGCTGTGCTTCTGGAGAGGGAAGTGCCATTCAAATACCCTGCTATGCCCGCAAAAGAAGCTTTTGCGCCTGAAATAAACTCTGAACCAGTGAAAACGCTTTGCAGCTCCGCAGGCCACAAACTGCCAATTCGCTTACCCTAGGTAGGGCAGTTCCGAATCAATCAGCAATTTCAGTCTATTGATAGAAAAACGCCGCGCCAGCCTCATCCGTGAGGCCGACAGAAATGCATGTGGAGGAATCACTTTATCCACATGCGCAAAAAGGGCCTAAGCGATTCAAACGACTCGCGATTTTCGGTTTTTGCGCAAAGCGAAACGAGCTGTGGATTATTTCCTGGCAGAAGCTGCTTTTTTTGCCGGCGTCTTCGGTGCGGCCTTGGGAGTTGGCTTGATAATGCCAAGCTGCGCCTCCAGCGCGTCAATGCGCGCGGACAACTTTTCGTTCTCCTCGCGCGCCTTCTGCGCCATGGCCATCACCGCTTCGAACTCCTCGCGCTGAACCAGATCCATCGAATTGAGGAGCCGCTCGCCCTGCGCCCGGAACGCGCCTTCGACCTCGCGCTTCACACCCTGCGCCGCGCCTGCGGCATCGGTCATCAGCTTGGCCAGCTCGTCCAGAATGCGGTTTGTGCCTTGGGTCATGATATTCTCCTTGAAAGCCATTTGTTATGTTTTCATTTCACGGGATTCTCCGCGCCACTTGCTGCAAACCCACAAGAAACACAACACGAGCAGCACGATCATGGAAATGGCCGTGAAGACCGACTTCAAAACCGTGGCGCTGCTCGCCGCTTCCACAAGCGCCGGGTCTAACGCCTCTGGCGGTGAGTTCAAGATACGCCGCACCAGCATATTTTCCCTGTAGTCAAACAGTGATCCAGGAACAGAAGTCAAAGCAAGCAGCCATCTCCAGTTCCCAAACTTGGGAGGAGACAAGAGCGCGATGCCAAGTCCGAGCACCATTGCGAGCAGCGCAGGATAAGCGATGTCGAGCCTCTGCTGAACTTTCGTATAAAGCTGCCTCCCTTGATCCGAGAGTGCGAGAAGAAACGCCTGGGCGTCCCCGAAATCATAGCCAAGCGGCCGCAAGTCAAAGGGCGCAGCGCCGCCAGCCGCCGCAGTGATCGCCGGCAGGGTCCACAGGATCATTGTCAAATAGACGCCTGCGGCGGCCAGCAGACTTGTCCAAAAGAGCGGTTTGAGCAAGGACATCGCAGAATTGTCTCCAAACGCACTGCTCAGGTAGGTGAGCGGAGCGCCGCTTGCAAGACAACAGCCGCATTGACCGGAAGGTGGCGGCAGTGCAAAACCATGGCGACGCCGCAGGGGACCTGATTTGACTTCCAGTTTTGAACTCCCGCTCGTTGCCATCGCCTTCCCCAACATCGACCCGGTGATAATCAATCTCGGACCCCTTTCGCTGCACTGGTACGGCCTCGGCTATGTCGTCGGCATTATGTTCGCATGGTGGTACGGCAAGCGGCTCATTTGCAACATGCGGCTGTGGCACGACAATGTTCCGCCGATGGAGGCGCTTGACCTCGACGACTTCGTGCTGTGGGCGGCGCTTGGTGTCGTGCTGGGCGGCAGGATAGGGCACATTCTGTTTTATGATTTCACCCGCTACGCCACTGACCCGCTGTCAGTATTCTATGTCTGGAACGGCGGCATGTCGTTCCATGGCGGCTTTCTCGGCATGGTGATCGCGATGATCCTCTTCGCGCGCCGCCGGGCCATCAATGTCTGGTCGCTGTTCGATGTGATCTCCTGCGCCGCGCCGGTCGGCTTGGGGTTGGTTCGGATTGCAAATTTCATCAATTCCGAACTCTGGGGCCGCGCCACCGATGTGTCATGGGGCGTGATATTCCCGAATGGCGGCCCCCTGCCCCGCCACCCAACCCAAATCTACGAAGCAGCACTTGAGGGGCTTGTTCTATTCATCACCATGCGGCTTCTGAGCCATTCCTTCTTCAAATTGCGGAAGCCCGGCTTCATCGCCGGCGCCTTTGTCGCGCTCTACGGCCTTTTCAGGATATTGATCGAAACCGTGCGACAGCCGGACATCCAGCTCGGCTTCTTGGCCGGCGGTTGGCTAACCATGGGCATGCTCCTGTCTCTGCCGATGATAGCGGCAGGACTTTGGGCGATGCTGCGGGCAAAATGACGCCGCTGGATACGCGGATACGCGAGGAAATCCGCCGGGACGGACCAATTTCCGTTGAGCGCTATATGGCGCTCTGCCTGTTCGACCCGGACTATGGATACTACACAAGCCGCGAGCCATTCGGCGTCGAAGGCGACTTCACCACCGCGCCGGAGATCAGCCAGATGTTCGGCGAAATGCTTGCCGCATGGTGGGTTTCAGCGCGCCAGGCGATGAACCTGCCGGACTTGGAATTGGTTGAAATCGGGCCGGGTCGCGGCACGCTGATGCAGGACATGCTGCGGACGATCAGCAAGCTGGGCAAAGGCGCGCCGCTGGTCGCGCATCTGGTCGAGGCAAGCCCCCGCTTAACGCTCGTGCAAAAGGAGAAGCTCAATGGAGAAGATGCCAGAATATCTTGGCATGCCAGCCCCGAAACCTTGCCTGCCTGTCCGCTTGGAATTGTCGCCAACGAGCTTTTTGATGCCATACCCACCGCTCAATATGTGAAAACTGAGCAAGGGTGGCTCGAAAGAACTGTTCGGATCGGCGTTGCGGATCAGCTCGAGTTTGGCATTGGCGCCAGTCGGTTAAACGAGCGCATCCTGCCCTTCGGGCACGTCGCGCAGCCGCCGGGACAAATATATGAACCCGCGCCTGAGCGTCTGAAAATGCTTCAAGTCCTTGCGCAACAGATTAAGCGCCACAAAGGTTTTGCGCTCGTCATTGACTATGGCCATGCGGACTCTGGATATGGCGACACGCTTCAGGCGGTGAAAAGCCAGAAATACGCCGGCGCACTTGATGCTCCGGGCGAGGCGGACCTCACAAGCCACGTCGATTTTGCATCGCTTGCGTCTATGGCGCGCGCTGAGGGGCTGTGCGTCCAAGAGATTATGAGTCAGGGTGATTTCCTCAAAGGCTGCGGAATTGAGGCGCGGGCGCAAATGCTGAAATCAGGCGCAGCGGCCAGCGCGGCGGACACAATTGATTCAGCTCTTCACCGCCTGACAGATGAGTCACAGATGGGTAGCCTTTTTGAGGTCTTATGCATCACAAGCGCACCTATTGACCTGCCGCCGCTGAAAATACCGCATTGACACTGCGTCCCGCCTGAACCACTTTCCGGGCGATTTGCCAGCAGGGTCCGTACATGCTGAACGGCGAAACTCCTGAACCGAAAACCGACGCGCTGCTTGACAGCGCTGGCGTTCGGCATGGGTTTTTCACCCGCCAAGGCGGCGTCTCCTCCGGTATTTACCGGGGGCTCAATGTCGGGTCTGGATCGCAGGACGCGCCGGAAGCCGTCGCTGAAAACCGCAGGCGCGCCGCGAAGTTCATGAACAGACATACCGACACCGTTGTCACGCCCTGGCAGGTCCACTCGCCCGACGCGGTGATCGTTGACGGCCTGTTTGAGGGAGAAAAGCCCAAGGCGGACGGCATCGTGACGGCAACGCCGGGTCTCGTCATCGGCGTGGTGACAGCCGATTGCGGGCCAATTCTGTTCTCCGATCCAAGAGCCGGGGTGATTGGCGCAGCGCATGCGGGCTGGAAGGGCGCGATGAACGGCGTGCTTGAAAACACGATTGCAGCCATGGAAAAAATCGGTGCGCGCCGCGCGGACATCCGCGCCGTGCTGGGACCCTCAATCAGCCAGCGCAACTATGAAGTGGGGCCGGAATATGTGGCAACATTCACTGCGCGGGATTCTAGTTTCAAACGCTTCTTCATCCCCAGCCCGCACCCGGACCATTCGATGTTCGACTTGCGCGCATTCACCTTGCACAGGCTGGAGGCGGCGGGTGTTGAGTGTGCGATGACCGATGACTGCACTTATGCGGATGAGGGCAATTTCTATTCCTATCGCCGCGCCACGCACCGCAGAGAAGCGGACTATGGCCGCCAGCTTTCGGCAATTTCCATAAGGAGCGCATGATGGCACTGCATTTCGGCCGTGAGGAGTTCGATGCGCGGATGGCACAGCTCAGGGCGGCGATGGCCACCCAAAAGCTCGACGCCGTGCTCCTCTTTGCACAGGAGAGCATGTACTGGCTCACCGGCTATGACACATTCGGCTTCTGCTTTTTCCAGAGCCTGATCGTCAAAGCCGACGGATCAATGGTGCTGCTGACCCGCTCGGCCGATCTGCGTCAGGCCAAGCACACGTCGATCATTGACAACATCGTCGTCTGGACCGACCGCGACAATGCCAACCCGGCGCTTGACCTGCGCAATCTGATGAATGATCTGGACCTGTTGGGCATGCGGGTCGGCGTGGAATATGACACGCATGGCCTCACTGCGGGCAACGGCCGCAGGCTCGACCAGCAGCTGACCACCTTCTGCATGCTCATCGACATATCAGGACAGATCGATGCCATGCGCGCTGTGAAAAGCGGCGCGGAAATCGAAAAAGTCCGCCGCGCCGGCGAACTCGCCGACGAGGCGCTTGATGCGGCGCTGCCGCTCATCAAAGGCGGCGCGGACGAGGGGCGTATCCTCGCCGCCATGCACAGCGCCATTTTCGAGGGCGGCGGTGACTATCCGGGCAATGAATTCATTATCGGCTCCGGCAAAGACGCGCTGCTCTGCCGCTACAAAGCCGGCCGGCGCAATCTGGACGCGGACGATCAGCTGACACTGGAATGGGCCGGAGTCCACCATCACTACCACGCCGCCATGATGCGCACGATTGTCGTCGGCCAGCCAAAGCCGCGGCATCAGGAGCTGCATGACGCGTCACGTGCGGCGTTGACGGCCTGCGAGCTTGCGATGATTCCCGGCAACACGTTCGGCGACGTTTTCGCCGCACACTCCAAAGTCATGGACGAACTTGGACTCGGCCGCCATCGGCTGAACGCCTGCGGTTACTCGCTCGGCGCGCGCTTCACGCCCTCTTGGATGGACATGCCGATGTTTTACGCGAATAATCCTGTTAAGATCGTCCCAAACATGGTTCTGTTCGCCCATATGATCATCATGGATTCGGAAAGTGACACCGCGATGTGCCTTGGCCGCACATCACTGACCCGCGAGGGGCCCGCCGAGCCGCTTTCCCGCCATTCTCTGGACTTAATTGTCCGTTGAAACTATCAAGGGGACGTTTGTGGGAATTCGACAATAAAACGAGGCTCGGGAGGCCCGCACAAATGCGCTTGGGGAAATTATTGCCATTTTTTTTCGCGGGCTTGCTGCTCGCTGGATGCAACAGCACGGAATCCACGCTGAATATTGGCGGTGGCAGAGCGAACTCCGCTCCCGTCTTGGCTGTCACTCCGGATATTGCGGCTGCCGCCGCGCCGAAAGCGTCCGCCTCGCCGGCCGCGCAGGCGGCGGCGATCTCCGGCACGCGCATGCAGTTTGCCCCGATGATCGGCGCGCCGGTCACCCAAGTGACCGCCTTGTCCCGACGCCTTACGCTGCGGGCCAAGGAAAAGAACCTTTCCATTTTCCCCGCCAGCGAAAAGAATGTGACGCACATTCTCAAAGGCTATTTTTCGCTGCTCAATGAAGGCGGAAAGCTGACCGTCCTCTACGTCTTTGACGTGATCGATCCCGCCGGAAATCGCCTGCACCGCATCAGCGGCCAGGAATCAGCGGGAGCGGCGGCGGCAAAAGCGTCATGGGAATCAGTGCCATCCCCGCTCATGGAAAAAATCGCCGACCGTACCATGGAGGAATTCGCCGTCTGGCGCGCCGGAAGCCGCGCGTGAGAGCGCAGTCTCCTTTGGAAAGCTGAAACCAACGCTGCCGCCAAGCTTGAATCTTTTTGCCCAGCCCGCTAAACGCCCTGCAACGACCAATCCGGGGCCGATGGCATGAAAATTTTCGCGGGCAATTCCAACCGGGTTCTGGCAGAGCAGGTCGCGAAATATCTGAACATCCCGCTTGGAAAAGCCAGCGTCCGCCGCTTCGCCGATCAGGAAATTTTCGTCGAACTTCAGGAGAATGTGCGCGGCGAGGACGTGTTTGTCCTTCAGTCAACCTCCTATCCGGTCAACGACCATCTGATGGAAATGCTCATCATGATCGACGCGCTGCGCCGCTCCTCGGCCAAGCGCATCACAGCTGTGATTCCCTATTTCGGCTATGCGCGGCAGGACCGCAAGGCGAGCCCCCGCACGCCGATTTCCGCCAAGCTGGTCGCCAATCTCATCACCGAAGCGGGCGCAAACCGCGTTCTCACGCTTGATCTGCACGCTGGGCAGATCCAGGGATTTTTCGACATTCCAACCGACAATCTCTATTCTGTGCCGGTCATGGCCCGCGATGTGAAGGCGCATTATGACGTGTCAAACGTCGTCGTCGTCTCGCCCGATGTCGGCGGCGTCGTGCGCGCCCGTTCTCTCGCCAAACGCCTCGGAGGCCAGCTCGCCATCGTCGACAAGCGCCGCGAAAAGGCCGGCGAATCCGAAGTGATGAATGTGATCGGCGACGTGAAGGGCAAAGACTGCCTCCTGTTCGACGACATCGTTGATTCCGGCGGCACGCTCTGCAACGCTGCCGAGGCGCTGCTCGAACATGGAGCGCTCTCCGTCACCGCCTACATCACGCACGGCGTTCTGTCCGGCGGCGCGGTGGCGCGCATTGCAGCGTCAAAGCTAAAAGAGCTGGTCATTACAAATTCAATTCAGGCGACGGCGGCGGTCGAAGCCGCGCCAAACATCCGTCTGGTGCCGATCGCCGATCTGCTCGGCGAAGCGATCTCAAGGACTGCTTCGGAGGAGTCGGTGTCGAGCCTGTTCGACTGAGGAATTCTAGCCGAGTGCCTGCCGCAGATTGCCGCCGTTCGCACCGAGCATCGCTTCTGCATCTCCAAGACTCCGCCCCATGGCCACCAGCACCGCAGGTTTAATCCGCCCGCTGCTCGCCGCCAGCGCCGCCGCAGCCTCCGCTTCGCCGCATCCGGCAAGCCCGGCCACCATCTTTTCCGCCCGCTTGCGCAGCTTGGCGTTCGACAGCTGCATGTCCACCATCATTCCCTTATAGACCCGCCCCAGCCGGATCATGATTGCGGTGGAGATGATGTTGAGCGCCGTCTTCTGTGCCGTCCCCGCCTTCATCCGTGTCGAACCGGCGAGCACTTCGCTGCCGGTGTCGAGCAGCACCGGAAATTCCGCCGCTTCGAGGAGCGGCGCGCCCGGATTGTTTGCGAGGCCAATGGTCAGCGCCCCGCACCCACGCGCCTCTTTGATCGCCGCGAGCGTGAATGGCGTCGCGCCGCTCGCCGCGACGCCGATCAAGACGTCGTCCGCGCCGACCGCCGCCATCTGCGCCGCGCCGTCCGCCGCATCATCCTCCGCGCCTTCAACACTGTTGATCAGCGCCCGCTCGCCACCCGCCATCGCGAACAGCAGCCGCGCCGCCGGCCAGCCGAATGTCGGCCCAAGCTCCGCCCCGTCCTGCACCGCAATGCGCCCCGAAGTGCCTGCACCCGCATAGATGAGGCGTCCGGGACCGCTGAGCCTTTCCGCCGCCGCCTCGGCAGCATGTGTGATCTGCGGAAGGGCGCGCCGCACGGCGGCCACCGCATCCATCTGCCCTTCCCACATGGCTTCCACCGCGCGGGCGGTCGGCCATGCGTCGAGATCGGCAAAGCGGGGATCGGCGGTTTCAGTGGACATGCGGCCTCGCGAGCAATTGTTGCGCGCCGCAAATGATGTGAGTCGCCCTTCCGGTGCAATGGGCCGCGCGATGGGCTATGCCAGTCCCGCCAGTTTCAGCGCAATCCCCGCAGCCGCCGCGCCGCCGAGCGCCAGAAACATGTTTGCATGATACTTGAGCAGCGCCACGCCTGCCGCCAAAGCAATCGCCAGCGCCGCCCAATTCAACTGCCCAAAGGAAAACTGCGGCAGGTGCAATGGACCCAGCCGGGCCTCGCCGATATCGCCGAACAGAACATGCAGCCCGAACCAGAGCGCCAGATTGGCAATGACGCCGACCACCGCCGCCGTGACAGCGCTGAGCGCCGCTGAAATCCACTTTACCCTGCCCGCAGCCTCGATGTATGGCGCGCCGGCGAAAATCCACAGAAAGCAAGGCACAAAGGTGAACCAAAGGGCGGTGAAGCCGCCGAGGACTCCGCCTGTGAACGCATCATATCCCGAAAGCCGGGAGCCCCCGACGAAGGCGACGAACACAAGCACAAGGATGAGCGGCCCCGGCGTTGTCTCCGCAAGGCCGAGGCCCGTCACCATCTCCCCCGGCTTCAGCCAGCCGTAGACCTCCACCGCCTGCTGCCCGGCATAGACCAGAACAGCATAGGCGCCGCCGAATGTGACCACAGCGGCCTTTGAGAAGAACAAGGCCGCGTCTTTAAAAAACCCATTGCCGGGATCAAGCCAGATCAACAGCGCCAGCGGTGCGAGCCAGACAGCGAGCCAAATCAAGGTGGTTGAAAGCGTTGAGGAAAGGGACACACGCGCGATGGCAGGCAGGGCCGTTTTCGCTTCTTCTTTTGGCATCATCAAGAACCGCGCGACGCCAGCTGCAGCGGCCAACAGCACAACGAGCGGGAACGGCAGCTTGAGCAGCGCAATTGCCACGAAAGCCAGCGCCGCGATGACATAAGCGAACCCGCTCTTCAGCGCCCGCTTCGACACACGCAGCAGCGCCTCCAGCACCAGCGCCAGCACCGCCGCTGAGAGACCGAACAAGAGCCCCGACATCCATGTCTGATCGCCAAGAAACACATAGGCCGATGAAAGCGCCAAGAGCACCAGCGCGCCCGGCAGCACAAACAGCAGACCAGCCATCAGCCCGCCCTTTGACGCCATGCAAGCAGCCAGCCCGCGTAAGTCGCAAGCTGCATCGCCTCCGGCCCGGGCAGCAGCATGCAGAAATTCAGCGCGTTGAGATATTGCTTCTCCTCAAGCCACTTCTTCTCATCGACCAGTATCTTGTGCATCAGCGCGATCTGCCCGGCCGGCCCGCCGAACGACAGGAGACCAATCTTGCCGAATGTCTGCACGGCTTCGGAAAACGACGGCCCGCTCATGGCTTTGGCTTCGCGGCTGGCCAATTATGTGTCTCCCCCTGCCCGTCCCGCGCCCACGCATAGAGCGCGTCATAGACCGCCATGCCCGCCTCAAGCTGCTCTAGGTCATTTCCATGAATGCGCGACAGGCCGAGCGAAATCGCCAGCAGCCCCGCCGCCTCAGGCGCAAGGTCGAGCCGCGCCGTGTCCGCCCCGCGCACAATCCGCGCCACAGTGTCCAAGGCGGCGGACTTCAGCCCATATTCGTCGATCATCGTGTCAAATGTGCAGGTCTCGCCCCGATGGCTCCAAAAGACGCCGTCGATATCATACGGCGTGCCGCCGACTTCCCCGGCAATGTCATTGACCCATTCAGCGGCGACAAAATGGAAAACAGCGAACGGATCAATAAACCGCCGGATCAGCCAGGGACAGGCGATGCGGTCAATCTTCGGCCGCTCGCGCGTCACCCAGACGCTTGGCGCGCCCATGCTTCCCATTGGCAGCGCATCGCCCTTCTTCACCAACAGCCCGCCCGCCGCTGCGAACTCTTCTATGCCGCCCTCAAGCATCCGCGCCTTCGCGCCCGCGTGACGCAGCTTGGCCGCAGCAATCTCGCTGACATTGTGGCCGTGGACGCAATAGACGATGATTTCCCGGTCGAGCGGCAGCTGGTCAACGTTCATGTGATCGTGCCAAACCGCGCCCGCAATGCGCGTCAGCTCCGCCGCAAACGCAGCCTTGCGCCGCACATCGACAAGAAGCGGACAGCCCGCTGTTCCGACAACGGCGTTCAATTCAACTGAGGAAATTCGGATTTCGTTCGTCATGGCAAACTCCAGACTTGGCCGCCGCAACCGCAGCTTCCTCACTGGGTTTTTGGGCGAAATGCCTGACCGGGAGACCCGTCAAACCCCGAAGCGACATTCATTTATGAAACGGCGCACCGGGTCAAGTGCGCGCGTTACTGAACAGTGATTTCCGTCCGTTCGCCTGCCTTGATCGTCACCGGCGTTTCCCTTTCCCCCGCGCCGCCTGGCTTGCTGGTCACGATGACATAGTCTCCCGCAATCAGAGTCGCCTGAAACTCCGGCCCGTAGCCATAAGTGAATTGCTCGCGGCTGCCATCAATCTTGGCCTTGGCGCCGAAAATCTGCCAGCCGTCATAACCGGCGGCGGTCACCTTGAGGACCCCGGCATTCAGAACGACATTCGGCTCGACGCGCTCGCCGACTTTCACGGAAAAAGCCGTCTCGGCGACCGCGCCTTCAATCTTGGCGACAAGCGCGTAATCGCCGGCGGGCAGATCAAACTTTGCGTCCGCCCCGTAAGAATAGGCAATGCTCTGGCGCGAGCCGTCAATTTTCTTCGCCGCATTGAAAATCTCGACAAACATGCTGCTGGAATCAACCTTCATGCCTTCGACATAGAAGGCGTTGGTCACCACATGCCCCGTGCCGGCGATAATGTCCTTCTCCACCGTCTGGCCGGCGGCAAGCGCAAACGTCTCGCTCGCCTCGCCCTGTCCGATCTTCACCGTCACCGTCTGCTCGCCGGCGGGCACGACCTGCGTGTTCGGACCATAGGTCGTCGTCTCGCCGCCCGGATATTTATAGATAACCGCAGCCGCGTCCGAAGGCTCGGCCCCTGGACTTGGCAGCGGCCGGATTTTGACCGTCCCCGCATTGAGGACAAACAGCGGCGCAGCGGTCTCGCCCGCCCTGATTGTCACTTTCTGCGCAGTCGAAGCGAGGCCCATCGACGCTTTGACGTAGTAATCCCCCGGCTCAAGGTTCGTCTTGTAGCGGTCATACGTCGTTGTGATATATTCGCCTTCGCCGCCATCCGCATTGGCCTTGTGAATATCCCAGCGGTTCCCAGCCTGCTCTGGCAGCGGCGGGCCGCCTTCGGCCATGACGACGTCCGGCGTGAAATTGAACTCGGCTTTTGCGGGCTCCGGCGCGGGGGCTGGTTCCGGCTCCGGCGCCTTCATCACTGTGGTGTTCAGTGCCTCCCCAAGAGACTTGGCGTCTGACGCCTGAAAATATTTACCGCCGGTGTTCTCGGCAAGGCACGCGACCTGTTTTCCCTCTTCGGCGGTCAGCGCAAAGCCGACCACATGCGCGGTGAAATCAACGCCCGCCTTTTCAAGTTCATTGCCGAGCGCGCAGGGATCGGCGTTGCAGGTTTCAAGTCCGTCCGTGACAAGAATGACGGTTGCCTTCTCCTCAGTGTATTTTAGCGCCTGCGCCGCGCGTTTCACCGCTTCCGACAAGGGCGTTTTGCCCTTCGGATTGATCTTGTTCGTGGCCGCGATGATTGCCTGCCCTGTGCCTGCGGCAGGCGGCACAAGCAGCTCAATATCCGAGCACGAGCCCTTCTCGCGGTGGCCATAGGCCATCAGCCCCAGCTCGCTTTCAGCGGGCAGCGAGCCGAGCACGCTGCTCACGGTCTCCTTGGCAATCTCAATGCGCGTCTTCCCCTCAATCTGCGCCCACATTGAACCGGAGGCGTCAAAGACAATGATGGTTTTGTCGGCGGCAAGCGCCGGAGACAGGGCTGCGGCGAGGAAGCCGAGGCCGCACAGAAGGCTTTTGAAGAGTGTCATGTCGTCATCCCAAGCTGAGCCGCCACTCACATGAGAGATTAGCGGGACGCGAGGGAGCTGGGAAGGGGTGATTTTGCCGGACGTCCGGCGGGCGCGGCACGTCGGTGGATTACTTGATAAGCCGGTCGTACTCGGAATGGTGACCGATCCAGACCCAGTCAAATCCATCGCTGCTTTCTAAGGCCAGGACCCGATATTCCTTGCTGACACGCGCCGACCAAAGCTCATTGACGCACTTGAAATGCAAAGACGGATGGAGTGAGTTTTTCTTCAACTGCAAGAAGGCTTTGTCGGCGCGCCTTTGGACACTCTTTGGAAGCTCATGGTAGCGTTTCCAAAACGAAGGTGTCGCCCGGTGGATCAAAGCGGCGTCAGCTTTCCAGCTTTGATTTCGGCGCGGGCTTCAGCGATAAATTTGTCCAGCTTCCCGGCCTTGACATCCGCCTCAATCTGCCGGTCCCACTCCGCTTCCTGATATTCTTCGAGCCAGCGGGCGAACTTGCGCCGCTCGGCGGGCGAGAGCTCGGCGGCGGATTTTTGAATTTGCTCAAGTTTGGTCATGGCCTGTCCATAGCATTTTTCACACTTCCAGCCAAGCGTGCCAACTCAAAGCTCACATCCTCCGGGAAGCGCCGCCGCTGGAAAATGGCGGCGCAAATGATTTCTTCTGTCATATGACCGCGTCACTTGCCCTGTTCTTCCAACGCGCGCCTCAGACGCCGGATCATCTTGGCGCGCCCATTCTCATCGGCCTGCCGGCCCATCTCGTCATTGATATCCAGGAGCAGCTTCGACAAATCATTGTGCCAATCGAGGCGCGCCACCTTCTCAGGCGCCAGACGGCGGGGCGTTTGGTGGTTGATCTGGCTGGCACCTGACGCGGTGAGTTCGAAGACGTCGTCAAGCTGCGGGATGACTATCTGTTCAGGCGGATGCAGCGCCGAGAGGCGCGCGCGCAGCCCCGTCAGCCCCTCGTCCTCGCCGTGCGTGAGGAAGACATTGCTCGACACGGGAAGCCGCTCCTTCACCCAGGTCACCAGCTCTTCCGCGTCGGCATGGCCGGAATAAAGATCAATCTGCCGGATGCGCGCGGCAACTTTGATCTCCTCGCCCTGGATACGCACGCTTGTCGCCCCATCGAGCAGAATGCGCCCAAGCGTGCCCTGTGCCTGAAACCCCGCCATCATCACCGTCGCGTTCCTGCGCCAGAGATAAGATTTCAGATGATGCCTGATGCGCCCCGCATCGCACATGCCGCTGGCGGCGATGACGATGAAAAAGCCGCCGAGCCGGTCGATCGCCTTGCTCTGCTCCACGCTCTCGGTGAAACGGATGCTGCGCGAGTTCAGCACCGCACGCAGAGCGGGACCTTCATCAAGCTCCTTGGCATGACGCTCAAACACATCGCTGGCGCGCGTGGCCAGCGGGGAATCGATGAATATCTGGCAGGACGGCATCTCTTTGGCTTCCATCAAATAATGGAAATCCACCAGCAGCTCCTGCGTCCGCTCAACCGCAAAGGACGGAATGATCAGCGGCCCGCCCGCCTTCACCGCCTCCTGCACTTCGCTGGCGAGAATTTCGCGCCGCTTCCGGTCCGTGATGGTGCCCCGTTCGCGGTCGCCATAGGTGGACTCGCAAATCAGATAATCGACACCGCCAGGCCCTTCCGGATCGGATTGCAGCAGCTTGTGGTCCGGCCCGATGTCGCCCGAGAACAAAAGCCGCAGCGGCTTGCCGCCATCCGCCGCCACTTCAAGCTCCACCGACGCCGAGCCAAGCAGATGACCCGCGTTCCAGAACCGGGCGCGCATGCCCGCCGCCACGTTGATCCAGTCGGAGTAGCCCTGGGGCTGGAACAGTTTCAAGCAGGCCTCTGCGTCCGCCATCGTATAGATTGGCGTCACTTCTGGCCGCCCGCGCTTGAGATTGCGCCGGTTGAGCTGCTCGACCTCAAATTCCTGGATATGCGCCGCATCCGGCAGCATGACGGAGCATAGGTCAATCGTGGCGGGCGTCGCATGGATCGGTCCGGAAAATCCGTGTTTCACCAGCTTAGGCAGAAGCCCGCTATGGTCGATATGCGCATGTGTGAGGATGACCGCATCGACATCCGCCGGCTTGAACGGAAACGGCCCATAATTAAGTTCGCGCTCTGTCTTCGAACCTTGGAACAGCCCGCAGTCGATCAGAATGCGCGCGCCGCCTGCCTCAATCTCATAGCAGGACCCGGTGACGGTGTGCGCTGCGCCGTGGAAGCGTAAGAGCGGATTGGTCAAGGGGAACTCCATTCTGACTTGGCGCCGTCTCTATCGAGCCTTGCGATTTAAACGCGGTCAAGCGGTTTGTGAAGGTCGGCCCTTGGCCGCGCTGCGCCCTCGGCAATTGCCGGTCTTTCCGCCAAATGGCGCGGCATCAAAACTTGCACTCTTCGGGCTGCATCTCGTCCGACCAGTCAGCAAGTTTCAACGGTCCGAATTTTTTCTTGAACCTTTTCGTGACCTCCCCATCGAGCCCCTGCGTCATAACGCCCTTGCCCATGAAAAAATCGACTTCGCAGCTTCCGATGCCGTTCCGCGTATCCCAGTCCAAGGCATAGCGGGACATCAGGAACTCGCCGCCGCGATGAATGATCGTCAGCGCCGTCACCGTATCATCGCTGCACCCGCCGCAGCCATATTTGACCACTAGGGATCCATCGCCGTTGCTTTCGAGCCAGTTGAAACTGGCGCCGGCGATGTCGTTTTTGATGATATCCGGCTTGCGTGAAGCATCGGGAACGACGGACGAAACCGCCATAAAAATGCGAAGTTCAACACTCCCGTCGCCCGAGACCGTTAACGTGGCCAAATCCATCTTGCCGTCTTTGTCCATGTCAAGCGTGACTGCCTGCGGTGGCTCACGCGGCGCGCCATTGTCCGCGCGCGCGGAAGGGACCGCCAGTGCAAGGACCAGCGTGGCAGAAGCGAAAGCGGTGCGAAAGGTCATGGCCGTCATCCTCGTCGGGAATGCTTAGCAGAAGCCGGCGTCCCTTGCACCCAGGCGGCGCTCCTAAGCAGCTGCGCCTCGGCCCATTCACCGTCACGGCCCATTGGCCCCAATGGCTGTCTGGCAGCCTATGGCGTGCCCAGTTGATTCCGGATCATAGATGCGCATCTACTTCGAATACTCCATTCAGCCACAAGAATGTTCGGAACCCAGCTCGCCCAGGCAATAATGGGAAGAACGCCCGTGTAATCCGTTTCCAGCAGGTTGACCCAAATAGGAACTTGAAGCCGCAATGTCACGGCCCCCAGAGCCAGCGCGTATGATCGGATCATCCACTGCCGATGGATGACGTAGCGCCCGCCGCGCGCATGCCAGACGCCCATATAAGTCGCCGCAGCCCACGCCAAAGCCAGCATGGCAAATCCGGTGCGCGTCACAGCGCCGCCATTTGCATTAAGCGCCAGTACAAGACCCGAAGGGGCGCCAATCAGCACTGCTGCCGCATAACAGCGTCCGGTCCAGCGGTGAACGTGAGGCCGCCGCGCCCGCAGTCCCGATGCGAACTGAGCCACGCCGAGCGCTGGCGCGAATGAAGCGCCGATCACGTGGAGCCAAAACGCCCAAGGCACGTCTGCGATGTGATGCAGCATGTCCGGGCTTGCGGCAGTCATGGGCATGAAGAAGAAGCGCAGCTGTATGGCCGCGATCAGCAGACTGAGCGCTGCCATGAGATTATATCCGGTCCTCGCCATATTGAGCCTTCAGGTGAAAGCCCCTCTCCTTGCGAAATCTGACACTATTTTTATAATTTTCAGCGATTGACCGCAAGAATTTGTGTGACGCTGCGAGTCTGCCGGTGCTGGAAGAAACCCTTGCTCGGCGCACAAACCGCCTGCATTGACAGTGTTCTTGCCGCCCTTGCGCCCCATTCCCCTTTCCGCTATACGCCGCCGGTCCGCGCAGACACCCTTGGAGGCAGCGCGGATGGAAGCCTGTCTAAGAGCGCTTCTGGCCCCGTGAAAACCGGGCCACTCCATAACATCAGAAAGGTCTTGCCATGAGCAAAGCATACGAGCTCAAGGCCGAGGCGCGCGACCGGGCAGGTAAGGGGTCCTCCCGGGCAATTCGCCGCAGCGGCAGAGTGCCAGCCGTCATCTATGGTGACAAGCAGGCTCCAGTTTCCATATCCCTTGACTACAAGGATCTGTTCTACAAGATCCATGGCGGCGGCTTTATGCACACGGTCGCCACACTTGACGTCAGCGGCGAAAAAATCCGCGTCCTGCCCAAGGATTACCAGCTGCATCCGGTCAACGACAAGCCGATGCATGTGGACTTCCTGCGCGTCTCGGCCAACTCCCGCGTCGTGGTGTCTCTCCCCGTGCACTTCATCAATCAGGAAACTTCGCCCGGCCTCAAGCGCGGCGGCATCCTGAATATTGTGCGCCACGAAGTCGAGTTCACCTGCCCTGTCGATTCCATCCCGGACTTCATCACGGTGGACTTGGCCGGTGTCGACATCGGCCATTCCGTGCATATCTCGGCAGTGAAGCTGCCTGAGGGCCTGAAGCCGACCATCGACCGCGACTTCACGGTTGCCACGATTGTGTCGCCCGGCGGCGCGGTTGAGGCGGCTGAGACGACAGAAACAGCTGCGCCTGCTGCGTAACATTCAGGGACCGGACCCATGCTGCTCATTGCAGGCCTTGGCAATCCCGGCGCCCAATACGCAAAGAACCGGCACAATATCGGTTTCATGGCGGCGGACGAAACAGTCCGCCGCCATAATTTTTCGCCGTGGCAGAAGAAATTCTCCGCTCTGGTTTCAGAAGGCATGCTGGACGGCGAAAAATGCATTGTCATCAAGCCGCAGACCTTTATGAACAATTCCGGTCAGGCAGTCGGCGCGGCGCTGAAATTTTACAAGCTCGAGCTGAAAGACCTCGTCGTCATCTATGACGAGCTCGACCTCTTCCCCGGCAAACTGCGCGTCAAGTCAGGCGGCGGTTCGGGCGGCCACAACGGCATCAAGTCAATCGACGCCCATTGCGGCAAGGAGTACAGGCGCGTGCGCCTTGGCATCGGCCATCCAGGTGCGAAGGAGCTGGTGCTGAACTATGTTCTCGGCGATTTTTCCAAAGCCGACCATCAATGGCTCGATCCGATGCTGGACGCCATCGCCGACGCCTCGCCGCTCCTCGCCAAGTCAGATGACGCTGGCTTCATGAACAAAATCGCCGTATCATTGGGCCAAGGCGATCAGCGCAAGGCGGAAGCGCCAAAGGCGCAGAGCCACATAAGCCAAGCCCGGCCGCACGCCGCGCCCAAACTGCCGGAGACAGGCCCGATGGCGGCGATGCTGAAGAAGCTTTTTGGCAAGTAATCTCACCCAAATTGGTGAGGCGGGGGCGAAACTGACATAGTAATGTGATTTGTAAGGGCGGAAAACTTACGTTAGGTAAGATTGGGGCGCGTTCACTTTCAGGAGCACGCGCATGACACTCTTTTTTCAATCCCACGGCGGCAAGGAACAGGCGAAGGTTTCGCAGGCAGGCCCAGCAACGAGAGCAGCGCCGCCGATACCCGGCGACATAGCTGCTGACGAACAGGCCGACTTCGGTTATTTCCTTCCCCCGCTTGACGCCCCCGACAACTATCTTCCATCCAGTCCCACGACCGTCACCGAACTCGATACGCTCGGCAACCTCATGGTTGACCAAGGCCCGCGCGATCCCGCAGGCGCAGATTCCGACCTGCCGCCAGTGTTCACCTACTGGGGACAGTTTCTCGATCACGAACTGACGGCGCGGACCAATGCGGAAAGCGCCATCACTAATATCACAACCGCTCACCCGCCTGTCGTGTCCGCGACCGTTAAATCGCAGATGAAAAATGCGCGCACGCCGCGTTTCGATCTGGACAGCGTTTATGGCGGAACCCCACTCGGCAATGCGGTCACGCCCGATGCAGTCAAGGTTGTCGCAGGGATGCGCCATCCCACACAAACCGGGAAAATGCGCGTCGGCACATCGATTGAGCCGGGCCCTCTGCCAGACACGCTCGACGAACATCGCGACCTGCCCCGTTTTGTGCAGGTTCAGCAAAGCGTGAAAAACGCGGCCCTCGCTCTGGCTCAAGCTTCAATGCCGCCCGCCGACTTCGCAAAGTTTCAGGCTGGCCTTGAGCAGCGTGCGTTGATCGGCGACCAGCGCAATGACGAAAATCTGATAGTCGCCCAGTTCCATCTCAGCTTCCTGCGTTTCCACAACCGTACCGTCGACTTCCTCGCCAATCACAACTCTGGTTGGGTCGCTGACTTCCATTCGGCGCAGACATTGACCCGCCTCCACTATCAGTGGCTGATCGTCGAGGGCTACCTGCGCAGGCAGTGCGACAATGCCGTTGTTAACCGCGTTTTGAACGACCGTGCCTCGCACTTCTTCAAGTTCCGCGCGGAATTCGACGCCCGCCAGCAAAACAGCCGCCTCGGCAATGCATTGCCGCTGGAGTTCGCGGTCGCAGCCTACCGGTTTGGCCATTCCATGGTGCGTGGCGCCTACGACCACAATCTGAACTTCGGTCGTGGTCCGGCGCCGCTGATCCCCGTTGCACCATTGAACCTGCTCTTTGGCTTTACAGGTGGCGGCGGCAACATCGATGCTGATAAGCGGCTGCCGAAGAACTGGGTTATTGACTGGACGCGGTTCGTTGGAACCGACCCGAACGATGGTTCAGATGGCGGTGTTCCGCGTCTGGCGCGCAAAATCGACACATCTTTGACCCCGCCATTGGGCGATATGGTCAAAGAAGCGAACGACGAACCGTCTCCCGACATCAAAGCGCTCTTCAAGCAGCTGGCCCGGCGCAATCTGCGGCGCGGTTATAATCTGAAGCTGCCGACCGGTCAGGCGCTGCACAAGCATCTCAAGCAGATCGGTGCGGTCACTTCCAATCCGATTGCGGATGTGAGCACGCTGTTCAACACCAAGCCTGCGCTGAAGAACTTCCTGACAGGGAGCCAGTCAAAGTTCCATCAGAGAACGCCGCTCTGGTTCTATATTCTGGCGGAAGCGGAAGCAGGTGGCGGTCACAAGCTCGGCGAAGTCGGAAGTTGGCTTGTTGCCGCAACGTTCATTGGCATTCTCCTCGCCGACCCGGACTCCGCCTTGTCCAAAGGCTTCACGCCTTCGCAAAGCCCGCTGCGCATGCCGGACAACAGCCCGGTCGACACAATCGCCAAATGGATGCAGTTTGCGCTTGTCATGCCTTGATGCCAGAAGAAGCGGGCCCTAGACTGGGACCCGCTTTCCTTTCGGTGCGGCCATGGACGCAAGTGCGATCAAAGATCAGGACGTTGTCTACTACGCGGCAGTAAGCCTCGACGGTTACATCGCCGACGTGGACGGCAATGTGAGCTGGCTTGAGGGCTATTTCATTCCAGAGCTTGGCTTCCACGATTTCATCAAGCGCGTCGGCGGCGTCATCATGGGCCGGAAGACATTTGACAAGATCGGAAGCTATGGAAAATGGCCCTATGGCGAATTGAAAGGAACCGTCGCGTCGCACCGCGATTTCGACGGTTCATTTGCGCCGGTTCAGCGGGCCGAAGGCGATCCGCTTGACATCTATGAAGCCTCCAAAGCCTTTTCTCCCGGCCCACACTGGCTCGTCGGCGGCGCGGACCTGGCCACGCAGTTTTTGAGCGGGCCTGCTCACGCGGGTTGATCTGTTTGTCATTCCGGTGTTGCTCGGCACTGGCATACCGGCTTTTGTCAACACGGAGAAGGTCAGCCTCAAGCTGATTGACAGTCAGACCTACGCAAACGGAATCGCGCGGCTGTCATACCAACCACGTCAGTCCAGCTGAATTTCATCCAAGAAATAGAGCTTCAAAATCCATGCGGCACAAATCAAAATCACCGCAAAATTGCCGATCAGACTGGTCTCAAACATCACAAAGGCCAGAAATGCCACTGCGCATGACAGCGCAACGCCGATGATCGCGCCGATCAAACGGGCCTGCCCCTCATGCGCTGAAGCCAGCATCGCCGTTTCTGCGGTGCCGTCCGAAGCGCTGTTGGGATAAATCGCCCATATCAGTCCAATCAACGCCAGCGACGCCGCCGCAGACCAACCCCTCAACCAGTTCATTTTCAGAATCTCCATTCAAGGTTCATGTCGGCATGCGCGCAGGCGGCCGCAATCGCCCTCAGCCAGTTTTGCGGTCAAATGGTTAAGCGCCGGTTGGCGCCTGCCCACACTTTGGCTCCACGCTCGAACTTGGCTGTAGCCATTTGCTCCCAGAGGATTTACAGGACAGCCACAAAATCGATGATCTGACAATCATCAATCCCTTCTCACACGCGCCTGAAACAATCCTCCGGCCTCCACAGGACTGAATTTCCATGGGTTTCAAATGCGGCATCGTCGGCTTGCCAAATGTCGGCAAGTCCACCCTCTTCAACGCGTTGACCAAGACGGCAGCCGCGCAGGCGGCGAACTATCCGTTCTGCACGATCGAGCCGAACACCGGCGAAGTCGCCGTGCCGGACCCGCGTCTGGACATCATCGCCAAGATCGGCAAGTCCGCCAACATCGTGCCGACCCGAATCTCATTTGTGGACATTGCGGGCCTGGTGCGCGGCGCGTCGAAGGGCGAAGGGCTGGGCAATCAGTTCCTCGCAAACATCCGCGAAGTGGACGCCATCGTTCATGTGCTGCGCTGTTTCGAGGACGACGACATTACCCATGTCGAAGGCCGCATCGACCCGGTGGCGGATGCCGAAACAGTCGAGACCGAGCTGATGCTCGCCGATCTTGAAAGCATCGAGCGCCGCATCATTCAGTTCCGCAAGCGCGCCCAGCTGAAGGACAAGGAAGCGACTACGGTATTGCCCGTGATGGAGCAGGTCCTGACGCTGCTGCAGGAAGGAAGGCCTGCCCGGCTTCTTTTGAAAACACTCGAGCCCGAAGACCTGCTAACGCTGCAAGGCCTCAACCTTCTCACCTCGCATCCCGTCCTTTATGTCTGCAACGTCATCGAAAGCGATGCGGCTTCTGGCAACGCCCACACCAAATCGGTTGAAAAAATGGCCGCCGAACAGGGTGCCGGCTGCGTCACGATCTCGGCCAACATCGAAGCTGAAGTCGCGCAGCTGCCGGACGAGGACGCCAAGGAATTCCTCGCTGACCTCGGTCTTGAGGAACCCGGCCTCGATAAGCTGATCCACGAAGGCTACAAGCTGCTCGGCCTCATCACCTATTTCACCGTTGGCCCCAAAGAAGCCCGCGCATGGACCGTTTACAAAGGTGCCAAAGCCCCGCAGGCGGCCGGCGTCATCCACACCGATTTCGAGCGCGGCTTCATCCGCGCGCAGACCATCGCCTACAATGATTTTGTGACGCTCGGCGGCGAAGTACCTGCCAAGGAGGCCGGCAAGGCGCGTGACGAAGGAAAGGAATATGTCGTGCAGGACGGCGATGTGATGCTGTTCAAGTTCAATACTTGACGAACAATTCCACAAGAAAGCCGCATGTGGCTTTGCGGTCAAATTGCAGCGAATCAGGGCGCGTGATATTTACCCGGCTGCAAATTATGCATTCACGGGGACTCATCATGACAAGCAAAGCGACCGCGGCCAAAATAGCCGCTGCTGCATCTGTATCCGACAAGAAAATCCGGGAGATCGCCCACAGCCTTTGGGTCGAGGCCGGCGAGCCGGAAGGCCAGGCGGAAGATCATTGGTTCAAGGCAATCGAACTGGCCGCAAAAGCCGCTGGCAAGAAACCCGCTTCCAAGCCTGCCGCCAAAGCGCCAGCCAAACCTGCGGCAAAGTCAGCCGCAAAACCTGCTGCCAAGGCTCCAGCCAAGCTGGCGGAAAAGAAGGGCAAGTAGGCGAACCACTCGAGACTCTTTCTCATGGACGCCGCACCGTCATATCGCGTTCTGTTCCCAGGCAACTCGGAATTCTGCGAACCCGCGGTACGCCAGCTTGGCAAGCTCGACCCGGTATGGCTCGAGCAGCTCGTCTGGTCGAGCGCACGTGGCTATGCGCATTTGCTTATTGAGCGGCGGTTTTCACAACTGCCAAGATGGAAACCGCAAGACCGGCTCGATCTGGCCGCACTCGTGTTTCCCGGCATCCTGTCAAAACGCTGACTCGGATAAACCGCCCGTTTGCAGCGAATCATTTGCAATGTTACGCATAGTCTTGCAACTAGCGCTTCCAAATGGGGAAAAGACAAAATGGCAATAAAGAAGCCTGCAGCGAAAGCTGCCGCAATACCCGCTGCAAAAGCCGCAGCAAAGCCCGCCGCGAAAGCCGCTGCAAAGCCAGCCGCCAAACCGGCGGTAAAAGCTGCTGCTAAACCAGCTGCCAAAGCTGCCGCCAAAAAGCCTGCCGCAAAAGCCGCTGCAAAACCGGCCGCCAAAGCCGCTGCCAAAAAGCCTGCCGCAAAAGCCGCTGCAAAACCGGCCGCCAAAGCCGCTGCCAAAAAGCCTGCCGCAAAAGCCGCTGCAAAACCGGCCGCCAAAGCTGCGGCAAAAAAACCAGCCGCCAAAGCCGCTGCAAAACCGGCCGCCAAATCTGCCGCCAAAAAGCCTGCCGCAAAAGCCGCTGCAAAACCGGTGGCCAAAGCCGCTGCAAAACCGGCTGCAAAGAAAGCAAAGTAGCTGCGTCCTCTTTGGGCATTGGGCAAATGCCCGGATTGGCCGGGCAGCGTAAAGCGTATTCCTCTTTGTTCCTTGATCTGTGTGTCCCACGGCAATTGCCTGCTGCGGTGAAACCCCGCCGTCGGACTTCACATTGCTGCATTGCAACACTCATGTTGCAATGCAGCGTGACCATGGGTAATGGGCTTGCGGTTAATCACCCCCAAAGGAGAATTCCATGCCCGTCAAAAAGTTAGACCTCAACGACGAACTGGTCCGCCAGATTGCCTACACGCTCTGGCTCAATGAAGGCCGCCCCGAAGGCTCGGCCGAAATCCATTGGTTCCGCGCTGTGGAGCTTGCTTCCGTCAAGGCCGCCAAGGTTCCCGTCAAAAAAGCCACTGCCAAAAAGGCCGCCTGACGCGTCTGAGCATGCCGCCGATAAGACTTTTGTGACCGCAGTGGCGGCCGAAAGCCCAGCAGCGTTTGCTTTTTGATGCAATTGCGGTTTCATGTCCGCTGTTGGGCTGTTTGTTTTCAGCCAATACGGAACGGGCGGCGCAGACGCGATGGACACGCTTTCACTGAAAGGCATTTCACTGAGCTTTGATCCCCTAGGTGGGATCATTGACGATCTCGCCATAGAGACATCTGGCGGAAAAATTCTGCGCCCTCTTCACCGCGCGCCTTGGGTGGGCTCTGCGGAGCAGCTGCCGCAGCACCTTGATCTTGTCGAGCGCCAGCTGGCCGGCGACTTTTTCTGCGCGCCGTTCGGGAGGAGCGCGACAGAAACGCCTATCCACGGCTGGTCTGCAAACGGCGAATGGCAATTGCAGCAGCGGCTTGAGTCGCCAGGGGTCGGACTCACCGCCCGCTATGATCTCTTGCAGCCAATTCACGGCGCTCTGCTTACCAAGGAGATCAGGCTCGTGCCGGATCATCCAATTGTTTACCAGCGTCACATATTTCAGGGCGGCGAAGGCCATTTTCCGGTCGCGCATCACGCCATGATTCACGTGCCGGGAGGTGCGGCGATCAGTTTTTCGCCAAAGGAGTTCATCAGGACGACGAACAAACCCCTCGAACCTGATCCTGCGCGCGGGCGGTCAATTCTGCAATATCCGCAGCGCTCCGACAGCCTTGACAGGCTGATGCTCGCAGATGGCGGCGCTGTCAGCGCGGCCCGCTACCCTTTTGCCGAAGCACATGAGGATTTCGTCGCCATGGTCGAAGCAAGCGGCCGCTCAATCGGCTGGTCGGCGGCACTGGCGCAAAGCGATGGCTTTCTGTTCTTTGCGGTCAAGGATTCGGCGGCGCTTCCCGAAACGCTGCTTTGGATGAGCAATGGCGGCCGCGACTATCCGCCATGGTCCGGCAGGCATCTTGCCGTGCTCGGCATTGAGGAAGCGGCCACAAGCTTGCATGTCTGCGGCGAACTTCGCGGCGGGACAAGCGAAAGCCGTGTGACGGGCGTCACATTGGGAACGGACCGCAGAACTGAAATCCGCTATGCCTTTGGCGCGGTCGAAGCGCCGGCGGGCTGGACGCGCATCAGCGGCGTCAGTTTGGCGCGCGGCGTGCTGAGGCTGGAGGACGTAAGCGGCCAAAGCCGCTCAGTTCCATTTGACGACGCACATTTTGAAGGCCTCTTGACCTAGTTTCCGCCGCATGGGCAGCTGCGCCAAAACTGGCACCGCCGCAAAAATGGTTGTCAATTCAAACCCGTTGTGGTCACTTGGCGCAAAGACGCGCGGGTGGGCCTTCAATGCCAGAGCGGAACGCGATTGAAGTTCGCGGCGTTTCGAAAGTGTTTGGATCAGGCGGCAAGGGGTTTGTCGCTGTTGAGAATGTCACCGTCTCCATCCGCGAGAACGAGTTCTTCACCCTGCTCGGCCCGTCTGGCTGCGGAAAAACCACGCTGCTGCGGCTGATCGCCGGGTTCGAGTTTCCAACATCCGGCGAGATTTTGCTGTCCGGCGAAGACATTGCCGCCATGCCGCCGTTCAAACGGCCCATCAACACGGTGTTCCAAAGCTACGCCCTGTTTCCGCACATGAGCGTCGCGGAGAATATCGGCTTTGGCCTGAAGATGCTCGGCCGCCCCGAAGCGGAGATCAAGTCCCGCGTCGATGCCATGCTCGCCCTCGTTAAAATGGAGGCGCTGAGCGCACGTAGGACCAGCCAGATTTCCGGCGGCCAGCAGCAGCGCGTCGCCTTGGCGCGGGCGCTGGCGCCGCAGCCGAAGGTGCTGCTTCTCGACGAGCCGCTGTCGGCGCTCGACTACAAGCTGCGCAAAGACATGCAGATCGAACTAAAGCGCCTGCAGGCCGAAACCGGCATCACCTTCATTTTCGTCACGCATGACCAGGAGGAGGCGCTGACAATGTCGGACCGCATCGCCGTCATGTCCTCCGGCAAGATCCTGCAGGTCGGCGCGCCGCGGGACATTTATGACCGGCCGGCGGTGCGCTTTGTGGCCAACTTCATTGGCGAGACAAATTTTCTGGAAGGCAGTCTTTTGTCATCAACAAAGGACAGTGCCAAGATTGCTCTTGATGCGGGCGCGACCATTACAGCAGGCATTGCGCCCGGATCATCTCCCGCTGGAAAGGTGACAATTGTCGTGCGTCCGGAGCATGCCGCAATCACCCTTGCCTCTGCGGAGGCGACACTTTTGGGCAAGTTGGAGAACATCGTCTATTTTGGCACAGACACACACTACCATGTGCGCCTCATCAACGGCGGCGAATTTATAATTCGCAAACAGAACAGCCGGTCAGGCGGCAATGAGTTCAAACTGGGCGCATCCGTTGGTGTGGCGTTTGAAGCCAATGCCGCACAAGTCTTGAGGGATTGATTGTGGCAAAGGGCTTAACGAAAGCACCGGACACAGCGCTTATGGCGGACATTGCCGACGCAACCCGAAACCGGCTGCTTGCGGCGCCGGCCCTCTTCATCATCGGCCTTTTCGGCATTATCCCGCTGCTCATCATACTGGTCTACTCGTTCCTGAAAGCCGCGCCTTTTGGCGGTGTTGAGTGGACATTTTCCACGGACGGCTACCTGAACTTCCTTTTTCAACGGGACATTTTTGACGACACCCTGCAGTTCACACCGGATTTCCTGCTCATCTATCTCCGTTCATTTGTCTATGCGCTTCTGACAACGTTCATATGCCTGCTGCTCGGATTTCCGACGGCGTATTTCATGGCGACGCGGCCTCCGGGCCAGAGAAACTGGTGGGTGCTGCTGATCACCATACCCTTCTGGTCAAACCTCCTGGTGCGGACTCTCGCCATCATGTTTGTCATTCGCGATCAGGGTCTGATCAACAATATCCTGATCGGGATGAATCTGATCGATAAGCCAATCACCATGCTCTACACCAACTTCGCCATCATGCTGGGGCTGCTATATTCTTTCTTGCCGTTCATGGTTCTGCCCTTGTATGCGAGCCTGGAGAAGATGGATTTCAGGCTGGTTGAGGCCGGACTCGATCTTTATGCAACCCGCCGTCAGGTGCTGTGGCACATTGCTATTCCGGCCTCAAAGGCCGGGATAATCGCCGGCTGTCTTCTCGTTTTCGTGCCCGCGCTTGGCGCCTATGTGACGCCGCTCATTCTTGGAGGCGGACGGCACCTGATGATCGGCGACCTGATCGCCCAGCAGTTCGGAACCGGACGCAACTGGCCGCTGGGCTCCGCCTTGGCGCTGATCCTGATGGCGATTGTGCTTGTTGGCCTGTATTTCCACGTCCGCGCCACGACGGGAAAGATGACGCATGGCTAAGCCCGGAAAGACGCTTGATATCAAGGAGCAGGCTGGCTTCCGGACTGTGGCGTTTGTCTGCCTCTTCCTGCTTTATGCGCCTATCCTTATCCTTGTCCTATTCTCTTTTAACGCAGGCGAGTTCGCGATGCGCTGGGAAGGGGTGAGCGCCCACTGGTATGGCAAAGCGCTGTTTAACGAGGATTTTCACAGCGCCGCCAAAAACACGCTGATCATCTCGTCTGTGGCGACGCTGGTTTCCACCGTCGCCGCGACGCTGGCGGCCATTGGCATGACGCGCATCAAGCCATGGCGTGGCCTCGGCGCGGCGCTCATGGTCATCAACCTGCCGCTGATGGTGCCGGAGATTATCACTGCTGTCGCCACGCTCTCATTTTTTGCGCTCATCGCGGGGGCGTTTGGGTTGAATTTCGGCATCGGCAACCTCATTCTCGCCCATTCGGTTTTCTGCATTCCCTTCGCCTACATGCCGATCAGGGCGCGGCTGGAGGACATGGATCTGACGCTGGAGCAGGCGGCGGCGGACCTTTACGCGACGCCTTGGCAGGCGTTCAGACATGTGACGCTGCCGCTTCTGGCACCCGGAATCATTTCGGGCGCCGCGCTCGCCTTCATCGTTTCGTTTGACGACTTCACCATCACCCAGCTTGTCGCAGGCCCCGGCCAGACCACATTGCCGCTTTTCATCTGGAACCAGATCCGCCGGCCGATGACCCCTGAGATCAACGCGATTTCGACCATACTTCTTTTGGTTTCAATCGCCTTCATCTCAATATCGTTCCTGATCGCAAGCCGGCGCAAATGAAATATCCGATAACAAAACAAGGGAGAACTGACATGAAAAAACTACTACTACTGGGAGCCTCAGCCGCCGCGCTGGCGTTCGCCACTTGTCCGGCATTGGCCGCAGGCGAGCTGCACATTTACAATTGGGGCGACTACACCAGCCCCGATCTAATCACAAAATTCGAGAAGGCCTTTGATGTCAAAGTGACATTGGACACCTATGATTCCAATGAGACAATGCTGTCGAAAGTGCGCGCCGGCAATTCGGGCTACGACATCGTCGTGCCATCAGATTTCACCGTGAAAATCATGATCGCAGATGGGCTTTTGGAAAAGACAGAACCAAGCGCCATGCCAAATTTCAAGAACATGGACCCGCGCTATGTCAACGTCTATTGGGACGACGGGCGGCATTATTCCGTGCCGTGGCAAATTGGCATGACCACTCTGACCGTTGATACCGCCAAGTACAAAGGTGACATCGACACGTTGGGAATACTCTTCAATCCGCCGGAGGAATTGAAGGGTCAGATCAACATGCTGGACGACATGAATTCCGTCATCTCCGCCGCCGAGCGCTATTTGGGAATTCCGCGTTGCACCAGCGACAAGGCCGAGCTCAAGAAGGTCAATGACCTTCTGCAGTCGGCCAAGCCACACTGGAAAACATTCAGCTACGACACGCTGACTAAAATGACGGAAGGCGATGTCATCGTCTCGCAAAACTGGAACGGCTATGGCTGGCGCGCGCGGCAGAAAATTCCAACCATCAAATTTGCCTATCCAAAAGAGGGCATTGAAGGATTCATGGACAATGTGACCGTGCTCAAAGGCGCGGCCAACGTCGAAAACGCCAAGCTTTTTCAGAACTTCATCATGGACCCTGAAAACGCGGCGATGATTTCCAACTATGCGCGTTACGACAATGGCATTGCCGGCAGTCACAAATTCCTCGACGCGGACTTTGCCAATGCGCCGGAGATCAATCCGCCGGCCAATGCGCCTGTGCCGGAATATGTCGTGCCGTGCCCGCCGGAGGTGGTGGAGATCAACAACAAGATCTGGACCAACCTGCGCAAGTGACACTTAACGATGGACGCCCGGCGGGAACCGCTGGGCGTTTGCCCTTTGGATTTCCATCATGAAAACAGTTTTCTCGCCGCGCCACACCGGTCACTCCAACAATGTCGAGCTCGTCGCCGGAAAGATCGTCCCGGCTTTCGAAAAACCGTCCCGAGCCGAATATGTCATTGAGCGCGTCAGGACGGAGAAGCTCGGCGAAATTCTCGAGCCGCAGGTCCACGGCCTCGAAACAGCTGCCAAAGTCCACCGGCGGGACTATCTGGACTTCCTGCCGACAGTCTATCCAAAATGGCTGGACGCAGGACGCACCGGCACCGCCCTGCCCTTCACCTGGCCGACGCGCGGCCTGCGCGGCGACAAATGCCCGGATTTCATCGACGGCCAGCTCGGCTACTATTCCTTCGACGCCGGCATCGGATTTGTCGAAGGCACCTGGGACGCGATCCAATCATCGAAAGACACCGTCCTGTCGGCGGCTGACCTTGTCAGCTCCGGCGAACCCGCCGCCTTCGCCCTCTGCCGCCCGCCCGGCCATCACGCCGGCGCCGGCTTCATGGGCGGTTACTGCTACATCAACAATGTCGCCGTCGCCGCGCAGCGCTTCCTCGATCATGGCGCCAAGCGCGTCACGATCCTCGACGTCGATTATCACCATGGCAACGGCACGCAGGAAATCTTCTACTCCCGCGCCGACGTGCAGGTCATCAATCTGCACGCCGATCCAATGTTTGAATATCCCTACTTTCTCGGCCATGCCGACGAGCGCGGCGCGGGCGCGGGCGAAGGCTTCAACATCAACTATCCAATGCCGTTCGGCACCACTTTCGGCGTGTGGAGCGCGGCGCTGGATCACGCCTGCGGGAAGCTCGCCGCCCATGCACCGGATGTGGTGCTTGATTTCGCTCGGCGTCGACACATTCGAGAAAGACCCGATCTCAAAATTCAAACTGACCAGCGCCGGACTATCCAAAGATCGGCGCGCGCATCGCCAAGCTTGGGCTGCCGACACTGTTCGTCATGGAGGGCGGCTATGCGGTGGCGGAAATCGGCGTCAATGCTGTTGGGGTGCTGACCGGATTTGAAGGATCGCTGAGTGTCGCGCTCTTTGCGGTCAAATCGTCTCCGTCACCTTGCGCAGATGTCTTGGTTGGTCCGGATCAAGCCCCAGCCTCCGCGACTGTGCTTCGACAAAGCCATAGAAGGGGCGATCTGGACCAGCGCGTCGGTGAGCCCATGCCCGGTGCGCACGCGCGGCAGGATCCGCGCGGCGCGCACCTTGTCCGTCAGCGCAAACACCGCCGCGCCCTGCCCCGCCAGCTGGTCAGCGACCGCCGCCACATGCGCCTCGCTTGCGTCGCCCGGCGCACAGCGCCAGCACCGGAAACCCATTTCCGACGATCGACACCGGCCCATGCATCACCTCCGCCGCCGAAAACGCCTCGGCATGCAGCCCGCAGGTCTCCTTGAACTTTCAGCGCCGCCTCCCCCGCGATCGGCAGACTTGGCCCGCGCCCGAGTATGTAGAGCGATGTCTTGCCGTCCAGCGCCTCATGCAGCGCCGACCAGTCAAGCGCCACCGCCTCCGCCAGCCGGTCCGGCAGCGATTTCAGAGCCGCGCGCAGTGCGTTATTCTCTGTTGCCGCCGCCAAAAGCAGCAGCCCCGCCACAGCCGAGTTCACAAATGTTTTCGTCGCCGCCACGGACAGTTCCGGACCCGCCATCAGATCCAGCGTCAAATTGGCCGCCGCCGCCAGCGGCGAGTGCAGGCACGTTGGTCATCGCCACCACAAGGCTGCCGCCGCGCCGCGCATTTTCGGCCATGGCAACAATGTCCGGACTTTTTCCCGACTGCGAAATCGCCAGCGTCAATGAATGCGCCATCCGCATCTGGCGCTGATAAATCGAGGCCACCGAAGGTCCGATAGAGGCGACAGGCAGCCCCGCCTCAAGCTCAATTGCATATTTTAGAAACCCCGCCGCGTGGTCTGAGGACCCGCGCGCAATAGTCGCCGCATAGGCGGGCGCTTGAATCCGCACCGCCTCTGCGATTTTCTCAACCGCCTGCTTTGATCCCGCAATCAGCCGCGCCGCCGCGTCAGGAATTTCATTGATCTCGGCGCGCATCCGCGTCAGGCTTGAGTTTTTTTCAGACATTGTTAGGCGCTCCTGACCTTATCAATTCCAGATGCGGCGCAGCCCGCGTCCCGAGAGCGCCAGCCAGAAAAAAGCTCGCCGCCAGCCCCGGCAGCAGCATGGCAAGGCCGGTGCGGATGCCGAAATATTCCGCCACAAACCCGATGGCAGGCGGGCCGACAAGGAAGCCTGAAAGCGCGATAAAGGTCAAAATAGCCACGCTCGAAGCCGCCGGCCGGTCAGTCAATCTGGCAACCGCCGTCACCGCGAGCGGGAAACCAACCGAGACGCCAAAGCCGGTGAGCGCAAACCCTGCAATGGCGGCGTAGGAATTTGGACTGGCAAGAACGATTGCCAGACCCGCCAGAGACATCAAACTGCAAAGCCGCGCCGAGCCGACGGCGCCCAGCCGCGCCTTCATGCGGTCTCCGGCAAACCTCCCCACCGCGACCATCGCGGCAAAGGCCGCATAGCCCAAACCCGACGCGCCGCTTGGCTGCTGAAATTCGTCACGCATAAAGATGCCCGACCAGTCGGCGACTGCGCCTTCGACGATTGTGATGCCGAAGGTGAATAGACTTATGGCGAGGAGCGCCCGGCCAGGGAGAATACTCTCAGAACTGTCACTCTTCACTGCGGCGTGGACATGGGCGGTTTGTCGCGGAAGCCCGTCAGCCAGCCATAGGCCTGTTGGAAGCGACACAATCGCCACGAGCCCAACTGCCGCATATGGCGGCAGCGCCAGCATGACCAGACTGACACCGGCAAGGCTGCCAGCCATGATGCCAACGCTCCAAAATCCATGGCAGACACTCATGATCAGCTTGCCGCCTGACTTTTCAATCTCGTCTGCCTTCAAATTGAGCCCTAGCTCCAGCAGCGCCATTGAAGCGCCTGTCAGTGCCAACGCAAGGAAGAGGCTTGATGCGCCCGTCGCCAGGGGCGGCAGACAGATCAGCGCAAGATAGGCCGGCAATCCCCAGAGGATCAGTCTGCGCGCCCCAAGCGCCGCGCCAATCCGCCCGCCGAACGGCAGCGCTGTGAGCAGCCCCGCCGGAAAGCCCAGCAGCGCCAGGGACAGGGCGGCAGGGCCCATGCCGAGCCGCAATTGAACGTCTGGAATCTGCGGCAGCCAAGCGCCAAGCGCCAGCGGCTGCAGCGCGAAAATCAACATGATCCGCGTCTGTATTGTCATCGCGCCGCGCCGCCTTCGCCAAGGCCATGCGGGTTGGATACGCGCGGCCAGATGGGCCGGGAGAGCTTTGTGTAGTTGGTTGAGGCCGGATCAGTCGGATAGGAGGTCGGCGCGGACACGTAAATGATCTCCGCCGCAATCGGCGCGAAACCCGCATAAAAGTGGTTGGTGGATTTGATCAGCAGGACCTGCTTCTCCAGCGGATCAACGCCAAGATTGGTGAAAACATCCGGCTCGAAGGTCTGCGTCCGGTTGGTGTTGAGGATAATGTCGATTTCTGTCCCGGCAATGCGGATGAGCGCGCTTTTCCCAAGCGTGACGCGGCTGGGGCCGAAGCTCTGCCATGCCTCCTCAACAACTTTCAACACCTCCACATCCGCGTCGATCGGCTCCCCCGCTTCAGCCCCCGCCTTGCCGCCGAAGCGCAGCCGCAGCCGCGCGCCTTCGCCCGCCGCGTGGCAGAAAGTCACCGCCATCGGGTCCCAGATTGTCGCCACGCCGGCGCGCTGCACCCCGTTCTCAATCAGCCGACGCAGAATCACCGTCCCGTCCCCCGCCACGCCGCCGCCGGGATTGTCCCATGTGTCTGCGATGACGGCGGGTTTGCCGGGATGGGCGCGGCTGGCCGCGAGCGCGAGGTCAATTCCTTCTTCCACGCCCACATCGTCCCAGAGCGTTTTCCCGCGCATGGCGAACAGCTCCATGCCGAGCGCCTCCGCCAGCTTGTCGCCCATTTGCGGGTCATCGTCAGTGACCACGATAATGCGCGTTCCCATCTCCGGCACATCCGCCGCCATGAAGCCATGGATCACGGAGACGGAGAGCATGCCGTCTTTCCCATGCAACAGTTTGATGCGGTCAACGAACGAGCGCATCGGCTCCCGGCTGGTCGGCAGCACGGCGATCATCTTACAGTCGAATGTGGAGATGACCGGCTTTATTTGTCCGCGCAGCGCCGCGAGGGCAAGGTCAACAACATGCTCGCCGCGCTCGTAGAAGTCCGTGTGCGGAAATTCGAGAAACGCCGCCATGATGTTGCACGCCTCCACCCGCTTCGGCGTCAAATGGCTGTGCGGATCAAACTCGCAGGCAATCACTGCGTCCGGTCCGGCAAGCGCCCGCACACGCTCAAGCAGATCGCCTTCGCAGTCGTCATATCCCTGCGCCACCATCGCGCCATGCAGGCCGAGAATGACGCCGTCCACCGGCAGTGCCGCCTTGAGCTGGTCGAGAATTTCATCACGCAGCTCTTCATAAGCCTTGCGCTGAACAATGCCGCCCGGCTCCGCCCAGGCCGCCGTTCCCTCAATGACAGTCAGTCCCTCGCGCTCCTTCAGTTTTCTCAATACCACCATTGGCGATGAGCAAAGCGTCGGCGTTTCGGGATGCTCGCCGGGCTTTGCATACAGCGCGCTCTCAAACGAGGCGCGGTCGGTTGGAACAGGCGAAAATGTGTTGGTCTCGGTGGCGAGCGAGGCCGTGAATATGCGCAGCCCCGCCACCGCCGCTCAGCCCTTTGTCAGCGGCATGTAGGCGACAGCCTCGATCTCGACCTTGATGTCGATCATCAGCCGGCATTCCAGCGTGCTGCGGGTCGGCGGCTCCTTGGCGAAATACGTGGCGTAGACCTTGTTCATCCCGCCAAAGTCCCGCGCGTCCTCCAGGAACACCGTCGTCTTGACCACATGCTCCATACCCGCCCCGGCAAGCGCCAGCGCGGCTTTGACATTTTCCAGCACCTGCCGCGTCTGCGGCTCGATCCCGCCGTCCACGACAGACCCGTTTGGCTCGACCGGCACCTGCCCGGAGATGAAGATAAAATCGCCCGCGCGAACCGCCGGTGAAAGCGGCACATGCGATGAGCCGAAAACCTGTTTCATTATCCGATGTCCCAAAAAGTGATTTTTTTACATTAAGGCCAATTTTGCGGCGTTCAAGCGGTAATTTCTGTTGTTAGTTTACATTTTCTACCTTAGCGTCTACTCGTCACACTCTGAACAAGGCGGCGGCGCGGCGAACGAATGGCTGACTTTTCCGGGAAATCAGTGCTCATCACCGGCGCGGGCGGCGGGCTGGGCCGCGCCTTGTCTCAGTTGTTTGCCGCACGCGGCGCGTCTCTGATCCTGTGCGACGTGAGCGTCGAGGCCATCAAGGGTTACGAAGATGCAGTGAAATTTGCCTTTGATCTGCGCAACCGAAATTCGGTTACAGCCGCAGCGCAATCGATAATGAACGGGGCGGGCGTTCCCGACATTCTCATCAATAATGCCGGCTGGACCCGCGCCGAAACTCTGCCGCCGATCACGCCCGAACAGGTGTTTGACGAGATCGACCTGAACCTTTCCAGCGTCGCCGCCTTCACCTCAATCATCGCCAAGGCCATGGCCGCGCGCGGCTCCGGCGCCATCGTCTGCATCTCCTCCGTCAACGCGCTGCTGCACTATGGCAACCCCGCCTACGCCGCCGCCAAGGCCGGCATCAACGCCTTCACCCGCGCCATCGCCGTCGAATATGGCGGGCGCGGCGTCAGGGCGAACACCGTCTGCCCCGGCTCAATCCGCACTCCGGCATGGGACCACCGCCTCCAGCGCGACAGGGACATTCCGGCCAAACTCGCGCGGCACTATCCGCTCGGCCGCATCGTCGAGCCGCAAGAGGTCGCCGAGGCCGTTGCGTTCCTCGCCTCGGACCGCGCCTCCGGCATCACCGGCGTGTCGCTGGCGGTGGATGCGGGCCTGACAGCGGGCAGCAGCGCCTTCATACAAGACATATTGGCGGGCTGATGCGCAACATTGTCGATATCATCACGCGATTGCAGACCGCCGAAAAAGAGGGCTCCAAGTCTGACCGCCTGCTCGCCGCCATGGTGCTGGCCGATCTTGATTTTGCCTCCAAATCCTCCATCTCCGAAATGGCCGCGCGCATCGGGGTCAGCGAGCCGACCGTCACCCGCTTCTGCCGCAGCCTTGGCTGCGAGGGCGTGCGTGATTTTAAGTTCTGGATCGCACAGGCCATGGCCGTCGGCGGCCAGTATCTGACCGCCGAGCCTGCGAGCCGGGACACGCGCGGCCAGCGCGTCGCCTCCCTCATAGCCGAGGCTGCGATCGCCTCCATCCAGCGCGTTGCTGATTCAGTGGACATGACAAAAGTCGTCGCCATTGCCGAGCAGCTAAGCGCCGCCGGACAGATCCTGTGCATCGGCTCCGGCGGCACGTCGTCGATGCTCGCCGTCGAAATGCAGAACCGCCTCTATCGCCTTGGCATCTCCGCCGTCGCGCAGGTGGACGGCCAGCTGCAGCGCATGTTTGCAGCCGTCTCGACGCAGAACACGGTGGTCCTCGCCTTCTCCACGTCGGGCTATGCGCAGTCCATCGTCGACGCCGTCCAGGTCGCTCGCCAGTATGGCGCGGCCACAATCGCCGTCACATCGCCGGGCTCACCGCTGGCGGGGGCCGCTGAAACTGTGATCGAATTCCGCCCGATGGAAGACGGCAATCTCTACAAGCCAACCTCCTCCCGCTTCGCCCTTCTTGCCATTGTTGACATGCTGGCGATGGCCGTCGCCGAAAGCCGGGGCACAAAGGTTATGGAATCGCTGCGCCGCATCAAGCAGAGCCTCAACACGCTTAAGGTCGAAGACCCCGGCCTGCCATTGGGAGATTGAACATGGCGCGCCCGAAAACCATCCACGACATCGACACGCCCGCCGTCCTCATCGACCTAGACCGCGCCATAGCCAACATTGCCCACGCCCAGGCGCATGCCGATGCGCATCGGATCAAGCTGCGCCCGCATATCAAGACGCACAAACTTCCATTCTTTGCCAAGATGCAGCGGGAGGCCGGAGCCGTTGGCATCACCTGCCAGAAGCTCGGCGAGGCGGAGGTGATGGCGGACGCGGGCCTCACCGACATTTTCCTTCCCTACAATATTCTCGGTCAGGCCAAGCTCGCGCGCCTGCTCGCGCTCCATCAGCGCATCCAGATTTCGGTGACTGTGGACAATGACATCTCGCTTTCGGGCTTGTCCGCGACATTCACGGACAAGAGCCACCCGCTCAAAGTCCTCATCGAATGCGACACCGGCATGGGCCGCTGCGGCGTGCAGTCGCCGGACGAGGCGCTGGCGTTGGCGCGGAAAATCGCCGCCGCTCCCGGCCTGCGTTTTGGCGGGCTGATGACCTACCCTGCGGCGGGTCTCTATGCGGCGGCGGAGGCTTGGCTTGGGAAAGCTGTGGCGCGTTCTGGCGCAGGCCGGGCTGGCTTGCGAAACCGTCTCCAGCGGCGGCACGCCGGACCTCTGGCACTCGGGTGGCAAAAGCGTCATCACCGAATACCGTCCCGGCACTTACATCTATCTCGACCGCTATCAGGTGGCACAGGGCGTCGGAACATTGGACGACTGTGCGCTGACAGTCCTTTCCACCATCGTCAGCCGCCCGACGCAGGACCGCGCCATCATAGACGCCGGCTCCAAAGCGCTGACCAGCGACACACTGGGTATGACCGGCTTCGGCGTGCTGCCCGATCATTCCGGCGCGCTGGTCTCCGGTCTGAGCGAAGAGCATGGCACATTGGCGCTGAACGGCGAAAACCTGAAGGTTGGGGACCGCGTCCGCATACTGCCCAACCATGCCTGCGTCGTCTCCAACCTGTTCGATGAGGTTCACCTCGTCTCAGGCGACAAGGTGATCGACATCCTACCCGTCGCCGCGCGCGGCCGCGTCGGCTGATTTCACAATGGAGATCCCCATGCAGTCTCATCAGAACATTTTCCACACCGACGCCGACCGCAGCGCCATTTGGGACATGCTGGTCACGCGCGACATCGCCGCTTATGTGGGGCAGAACTGGGCGATGGTCGCGGGTGATTTCATCGAGGACGGCTTCACAGGCATCCATGCCCACAAATCGCCAAACCCCGACGAGTGGACCCTCGCATTTCCCACCCTTGCCGCCTACCGCAATGAATGGCTGCGCCAGTCGGCGGAGTCGGCGGCGACAAAATTCGCTGAGCCGCTTGGAGAAGGCATACAGCGGGCGACAAGGATCGAGCAGATCGAAATCAACGGAGAATCGGCCGTCGCGCACAAAAAATTCGACGGAAAGATCGCATTGGCCGACGGGAGTTTTGACGTGCTGAACTGGCAGACGCTGTATTTCTGCCGCAAGCAGAACGGGCGCTGGAAAATCAGCGGCTTTGTCGGCTACATGGCGCATAAATAGCGGCCCGGCGCGCTGCACATTTTTAAAAAATGTAACTTATTCATTTTTTCTGCGAACGGTTCTTGCAGGGAACAGCGCGCGAGGTTGCTCCAATGGCGGAAATTTTCGCGACAAATCCACAGTGGCGGCCCCATTCCCGACGCTTTCATGGCAAAGTCGGCCATTTCCGTTGCCTAAATTGTCAATTTTGTCGAAAAGAATCATTATTTTCGCCAACCTTCCTGCTTGACTCGTTTCGGATTTCGCTCTTAGCTTTGTAAATAGTTTACATTGCATGTGGGCAGACGGGCCATGAGGGTTGGGATTGTCGGGCTGGGGTTTCGTCTGGGCTATCTGGCCCGGATATTTGATCAGACCGTGCCCGGATTCAGCGTCGCCGGTTATGTTGACCCAAACCCCGCAGGTCTGGACTATGCGCAGAAGCACGGCGTCGGCATGGGCCGCGCATTTAGCAGCCTTGCAGAAATGATCGCGTCGGAAAAACTCGACCTTCTGATGGTCGGCTCACCCAATCATCTGCACCTTGAGCATCTCACCGAAGGCCTCGCCGCAGGATTGAAAATCTTTGCGGAAAAGCCGGTCGTCACCAGCGTCGCGGAAACCATGGCGCTGGCGAAGCTCCTGTCGCGGCACGATCCGGATCAGGTCATGGTCGGCCTCGTGCTGCGCTACGCTCCGCTTTATGTCGCCCTGCGCAAGGCGCAGGCGGACGGGCAGCTTGGCGACATTGTCTCGATTGAAGCGTCCGAGCATATCGCGCCCTATCACGGCGCTTTTTTCATGCGCGACTGGCGGCGGCACGAGAAATATTCCGGCTCCTTCATGCTGGAAAAATGCTGCCACGACCTTGACCTCTACAATGGCGTCATGGGCTGCCGTCCGGCGCGCGTCGCAAGCTTTGGCGGGCGCAGAAGCTTCGTGCCAAAGAACGCGCCCTTCGCCTTGGGCACAAATGACGATCAGGTCTATCACCGCAAACCGAGCGGCTGGCTCGGCTCGGACAAAGTCTTCGACAGCGACGGCGACATAATCGACTTCCAGACCGCCATCGTCGAATATGAGAGCGGCGCGTCGATGGCCTTCCACACCAATCTGAACGTCCCCGACGAATTCCGCCGCTTTGCCGTTATGGGCTCCAAGGGCATGGCCGAGGGCGACTTCGTCCGGAACTTTTTCAAGGTGCATGACGCCCGCACCTCGGACAAGCTGATCGACATCAAGTTCGAGTTCGACGGCATTTCCGACCATTACGGCGCAGACGAGCAGATGGCGCGCGACATCGCCGCCCATATGTTGAACGGCACCGCGCTGCCCGTCTCCGTCAACCGACGCGCTGGAGGCCGGGCTTCTCGCCATGTGCGCCGATGAGGCGCGGCGGACAAAAACGGTTGTTGAAATGGGAGAAATTTGGGCGCAGTTTGATGCATCGCTGTCCGGTGAGTTGAGTTGAGGAAGGCGCTGAGATGAACAATTCGAAGAGCGCTGCCGCATTTGCCTTCATGCTGCTCCTGCCCGCGCTTATCTATGTGCTTTTCATCGTCGCCTATCCGCTGGTCGAAACCGTCAATCTTTCTTTCACTGACGCCGCGCTGAAACCCAAGACCAACTGGGTTGGCTGGGCGAATTATCAGAAGATTTTCAACGGCGATTTCTCCACGATCATCATCCGCACGTTCATCTGGACCTTCTTCTCCGTCGCCATCAAGATGATTATCGGCGTCTGCGGCGCAGTGCTTTTGAACGCGGCGATCCCCGGCCGCACTCTGTTCCGCATCCTCCTGATGCCGCCCTGGATCGTGCCGATGGCGGTGGGCATTTTCATGTGGGGCTGGCTCTATAACGGCCAGTTCGGCATGATCTCCGGCCTCTTGCAGAAGTTCGGCATCACAGACGGTCCGGTCGCATTCCTCGCTTATGGCCGCTCGGCCTTCTGGGCCACCATTGTCACCGATGTCTGGATCGGCGTGCCGATGGTGACGATCTACATGCTCGCCGCCATCCAGTCGATTCCGAAGGACCTGTACGAGGCCGCATGGACCGACGGCGCAGGCCGCTTCTACCGCTTCCGCCGCATCACCCTGCCGATGATCGTACCCGCGCTGGCGACCATGTCGATGCTCTCGCTGATCGCCACCTTCAACTCGTTTGACATTATCTGGATCCTGACCCGCGGCGGACCGAGCGGCGAGACGACGACCATGATTATCGACACCTACAAGACCGCCATCGGCTCCTACAAATATGGCGAGGGCTCGGCCCGCGCCGTGATGATCTGCCTGTTCCTGTCGCTGTTTTCTTTCCTCTATTTCCGCGTCGTCAGCCGCATCGGCACGGGGGAGAAAAAATGAAAAAAGCCCCGAAAGCCATGATCGACCGCTACAGCTGGCCGGAGACGATAGGCATATATCTTGGCATTCTTCTGCTGATGTTCTTCGTCCTCGCCCCCTTCATCGAAGGCTTCCTCGTTTCATTAAAGCCGCTGTCGCTGCTGTTCTCCTCGCCCTACCGCTTCTGGCATGAAAGCGCCTCGCTGGACGCCTACTACTCAATGTGGGTCTCGGTCCCCGCCTTTGGCCGTTACGTCTTCAACAGCCTGTTCATCTCCGTCATTGTCACCATCATCGTCCTCATTCTCGTCGTCCCCGCCGCCTATGCGTTCGCCCGTTTCGAGTTCCCGTTCCAGGGCGCGCTGCTGGGCGGGTTCCTCGCCGTCAACATGTTTTCCGGCGCGGTGCTGCTCATTCCGCTGTTCCGCCTGATGCGCTCGCTCGGCGTCCTCAACACCTATTTCGCCATGATCGTCCCCGGCGTCGCCTTCCTCATCCCCACCGCCATCTGGCTGCTGCGCGCCTATCTTCTGCGCATACCAAAGGAACTCGAGGAAGCGGCGTGGGCGGACGGCGCGGGCCGGCTTTACATTCTGCGCCGCGTCATCCTGCCGCTCGCCATGCCGGGCATTGTCGTTGCGGCGATCACCACATTCATCGGCGTCTACGCCCAGCAATTCATCTTCGCGCTGACCTTCAACTCGAAGACCGAATACATGCCGCTGCCAATAGGCCTGTTCGCCTATTTCGGCCGCCAGGAAGTGGCATGGAACGAACTCATGGCGGCCAGTTTTGTCGGCATCGCACCGGCGCTTATCATCATCATTTTCCTGCAGCGCTATCTGGTTGCGGGACTGACGGCGGGCGCGGTGAAACAATAAAATTGCCCCGAAAGGGGGCGCAAACAGGAGGTATATATCGTGTACATTTCCAAACATCTCTTGGCAGGCGCAGCCTTTGCGCTGGCCGTCCTGCCCGGGCTGGCGCAGGCGCAGGACAAGTCCGTCGCCTTCGTTTCCTGCGGCGACAAGGTCAGCGCCGTGCACGCGGATCTCATCGCCAAATGGGAAGCGGCGAACGCCGGGTTCAAAGTGGCGACGGAGGCCGTCGGCTGGGACCAGTGCCAGGACAAGGTGACAACGCTCGCCGCCGCCGGCACGCCGGTCGGCCTCGCCTATGTCGGCTCGCGCACGCTCAAGCAGTTCTCCACCAATGACCTCATCGTGCCCGTGCCGATGAGCGACGACGAGAAAAAGACCTATTACAATTTCGTCGTTGAAACCGTGACGTCGAACGGCCAGCAATGGGGCGTTCCGGTCGCCTTCTCCACCAAGTCGATCTACTGGAACAAGGACCTGTTCGCCGCCGCCGGACTTGACCCGGAAAAAGCGCCTGCAACCTGGGCTGACACAATCGCCGCAGCCAAGGCCATCAAAGAGAAAACCGGCAATCGCCGGCTTCGGCGTCGTCGCCAAGACCTTCGACAACACGATGCACCAGTTCTTGCATTGGGTTTACACCAACAATGGCTCGGTCATCGACGCGGACAACAAGATCACGCTCGACAGCCCGCAGAACCTTGAGGCGCTGACCGCGCTGAGGGATATCACCGCCTATGCCGAAGAAGGCCCGACCTCGTATGAGCAGAACGAAGTGCGCGCCATCTTCCTCGACGGCAAGCTCGGCATGATCCACGCCTCAGTCGGCGCGAAGAACCTTTTGAAAGACGCCAAGTTCAAATGGGGCGTCGCCACCCTGCCGCTCGGCCCGCAGGCCAAGGGTCCGGGCACGCTGCTGATCACCGATTCCTTCGCAATTTTCAAAGGCACCGGCGTTGAGGAGCAGGCGATCAGCCTGGCGAAGTTCCTCGCCAGCCCTGAAAACCAGCCCGTCTATGAAGCCGCCGAAGGCCTCACCCCGCTGCGCTCAGGTCCCGCCGTTGACAAGCTCGTCGCCGACGATCCGAACTGGAAGCCCTTCATCGACGGCATTTCCTTTGGCGGACCGGAGCCGCTGTTCGTTGACTACAAGGGTCTGCAGAACACGATGATTGAACTCGTTCAATCCGTCGTCACCGGCAAGGCCGAGCCTGCGGCCGCGCTGAAAAAGGCCGCTGCTGATCTAGAACAGTATAAATAACCTCCCGGCAAACTTCCGCCGCCGCTCATCGCGGCGGCGGGTTTTTCATCGCTCTCGCAGACTTGAAACGGGGACTTTCATTCATGGGCCAGCTCGTCCTTTCAGGATTGCGCAAATCCTTCGGCGACATGGAAATCATCAAAGGCGTTGACCTTGATGTGACCGAGGGCGAATTTGTCGTCTTTGTCGGCCCGTCCGGATGCGGCAAGTCCACGCTGCTGCGCATGATCGCAGGTCTTGAGGATGTCACCGCCGGAGAGATCATCATCGGCGGCAAGCAGGTCAAAGACCTGCCCCCGGTCAAGCGCGGCATCGCCATGGTGTTCCAGTCCTACGCGCTCTATCCGCACATGACCGTCTTCGAAAACATCGCCTTCCCGCTGCGTGTCGAAGGCCTTTCTGAAGAGGCGCTCACCAAGCGCGTGGGAGACGCCGCCGCTGTCCTGCAGCTCGACCAGCGCCTGCAGCAAAAGCCTGGCACCCTGTCCGGCGGCCAGCGGCAGCGCGTCGCCATCGGCCGCGCCATCGTGCGCCAGCCAAAGATTTTTCTGTTCGACGAGCCGCTGTCGAACCTTGACGCCGCACTTCGCTCGGAAATGCGCATCGAGCTGATGCGCCTGCACAAATCGCTCGGCTCGACCATGGTCTATGTCACGCACGATCAGGTCGAGGCCATGACCATGGCCGACAAGATTGTCGTGCTGAACGCCGGCGAGATCGAGCAGATCGGCTCGCCGCTGGAACTGTACGACCATCCGCACAACAAGTTCGTCGCCGGTTTCATCGGCAGCCCGAAGATGAACTTCCTTCCGGGCATCTGCAAAGGCGTCGGACGTGAATGGCGTAGCTGGTCGATCTCGGCGCGTTCGGCAAAGTCACGCTGCCGCATCAGTCGAGCTGCCGATTTGCCTCGGAAAGAAGGTCACGCTCGGCATCCGGCCCGAACATCTTTCCCTGCGCGAGACCGTTTTCAAATTGAGCCTGAAGCCCGCGATCGTCGAAAGGCTCGGCATTCACTCCGTCGCCTATTCGCCAATGCCGTCCGGCGAGAATTTCATCGCCCTGTTCGAAGGCAATCCCCGCCTCATCGAGAACGAGCCGATGGCCGCCTACGCCGACCCCGCCAAGTGCCACCTTTTCGACGAACACGGCCTCGCCATTCCAAGGCCCGGAAGCAAAAGCGCGGCTTAAGAATGGCATCCATGCGCAACACCGGATTTCGGCTGACATCCGCTTGGACCCCGGCGGGCGAAGGTGGCGAAGCTCTCTATGTCCTCACGCTGACAAACCATTCCGGCGCGCCCGTCAGCGGCTTCAAACTGTGCATCACCGGCCCTGCCCGCATTGATCCCAACGCGGTGATTGAGGGCGCAACCCTCGCAAAGCGACTGTCGAATTATTCCGAACTTTCGCCCAAAGACGGATTCATTCTTGCACCCGGCGCATCTTGGAAGATCACGGTGCGCGGCCTGTCCTACCCGCTGCGCCATTGGAGCGACGGGGCGACGGCGGCATATCTCGCTTTCGAGGACGGCGTGGCAATTCCGGTGGACGCTGCGCCGACGCTCCACACGGCGAACAACAAGCCGCTTCTCAAAGGCACGGCGCGGCTCGAAATGGCGCCCGTTCCCGGCGCGCCGCTTTCCATCATTCCCTGGCCCAATCAAGTGAGCGTCAGCGGCCTGAGAGCTCCGCCCGGCGGTTTGAATATCAGGGCAGCAGATGAAGCATCGGCGAGCGGCGCAAAGGCTTTTGAAGAATTATGCCTGCGCCTGTTTCCAGTTGAAGGCCTCGTCCGCGGAACCTCCGAAGGCGGTGTTGCTGTCGCTTGCGCACAAGACGCCGCGCTTGCCGCCGAAGCCTATCGCCTCAATTTTCTGCCAAACCAAATCGGCCTTCATGCGTCCTCGCATCAAGGCTTCCTCTACGGCCTGATCACCCTCGCACAGATGCTGCGCGGCGCGCGGCTGCACCCGGACATTTACGGCTTCCCGAACGAGGGACACATCACCGACCAGCCCGCCATGTCCTGGCGCGGCTGTCATCTCGATGCGGCGCGGCAATTCTATCCTGCCGCCGAAGTCAGCCAGCTCCTCGCCGTCATGGCATGGAACAAGTTCAACCGCTTCCATTGGCACCTGTCGGACGATGAGGCCTGGCGGGTCGAAATTGACGCGTATCCTGCGCTGACCAAGCGTGGGCGCGTGGCGCGGCCACAGCCTTGCCATCCCGCCGCTGCTCGGCTCGGGGGCGGAGAAATACGGCGGCTTCTACACAAAAGACACGGTGCGCGGCCTTGTTGCGCTCGCCAGAAATTTCGGCATTGAAACGGTCCCGGAAGTGGATGTGCCCGGCCATTGCTTCGCCATGCTGCAATCCATCCTCGAACTGCGCGACCCGCTGGAGTCCGGCGAGTATCAGTCGGTCCAGGGCTTCCCGAACAATTGCCTGAACCCGGCGCGCGAGGAAACCTATCGGGCGCTCGAAACCATCTTCGATGAAATGATTGAGCTGTTCCCATCCAAGCTCTTCCACATCGGCGCCGACGAAGTGCCGCTCGGCGCATGGTCCGGCTCGCCGCAGGCGCTCAACATGCTGGAAGCGGAGAACGGCAAATCCGTCGCCGAAGCCCACGCCAAGCGCAGTAATGTCGTCAGCAATCTGCATGGCGCGGACGAAATCGAAGGCACCGGCGCGGCCATCCTGCAGGCCAAATTCCTCGCGCGCGTCCAAACGTTTTCTGGCTTCCCGCGCGTGCGTCACCGGCGGCTGGGAGGAGGCGGCGCATGGCAATGTCATTGATAGAGCCAAGTCCTATCTCGTCGGCTGGCGCAATGTCGAAGGCAGCCGCCGCCTCGCGGCCGAGGGCTACGACATCGTCGTAAGCCCCGGCCAGGCCTATTATCTCGACATGTCGCAGTCGGTCGATTTCACCGAACCCGGCGCAGGCTGGGCTGGATGGTCGGGACCGAAAGAGACCTATGATTTCGAACCCGACAAAGGCTGGACTGACAGCAGAGCGCAAGCGCCTCCTCGGCGTCCAGGCCTGCATCTGGTCCGAACCCATGACCGACCGCGCCGTCTTCGACCGGCTGGTGTTTCCAAGGCTGTCGGCGATTGCGGAAACGGGCTGGACGGAGGCTGCGCGCAAATCCTGGCCCCGCTTTGCTGCGGCAAGCCGCCTGATGCCAAACCTTTACGGCTATTGGGAAACTTGACCGAGCCGCCCAATCCGCGCGCGCAGCAGCAGCAACAAGCTCATCCTGCATGAAGGACAAAATCGTCCGGCACATCCAGACGGCACAAGCCGCTTGCCGGAAGCCAGCTTCGGAAACATCCGCCGCAGCCGCGCCAAGCCCGGCGGAATCGGTTTCCCAGCCATTATGCGATGAAAATATCTGCTCCGCCGTCGGGCTGCGGTGACGCGCCTTGCCGCAGATGAACATCACGCGCCTCATGCGCCGGGGAGGAAATCATCGTCCATGATTTCGGCGATGGAATAGGGACATTCAACCGGAAACCGCTTCGCCGAGACTCCGGTCAAAAGGATCGCCTGATCTCTTGCGTCTTCATACTCCTCGGCCAAAATCTTTTCCGGAAAATCTTAAGGCTCGGGCTTTCTTCGATCAGGTCTTTGATCAGCGTCCGCGCAACGTAGATGGAGCTTTCCCAGCTGCCTTTTCGCCTTCGCGGCTGAAACTGCCATTTCAAGAGGAGGAAAAGCAGATCATACAGCGTGTGCCGGATTTCCAGCCGGTCACGGCGGCCCAGACTTTCGATTTCCTCGGCAACATTCTCAAGATCAATTTCCGCGAATTTCCTTTCACGGATAAGCGCCGCCTGCGTCAGCGACCAGAGGTAAAAATCGCCTTCGTAGGTGGAATCTTCCGAACGCGGGCGTATGCTTGTTCATCGCGGCACTTTAGCACTGCAGACAGCCGTCGCTGAAAAGCCAATGCCTCACCGCAGCGACGCCGGCCTCGCATCCACCCATATACCCTCAGCCTTCGCCGATTCCACCGCCGCGCTGATCGCCGCCATTGAGCGCAGACCATCTATCGCCTTCGGATAATGCAAGGCCAGCGGGTCCGCCGCGCGGCCTTCGCGCTTTGCGCGGATCGCTTCGGCAAGGTCGGCATAGATGTTGGCAAAGGCGAGCGGCATGCCTTCGGCGTGGCCGATGGTAACGCGCGAGGCGCGGTCAGCTTCGGGCGACAGACCCGGCCCGCCGCGCTCCATCACTTCCGTGCGCCCGTTCAGCGGCGTCCAGTAAAGCTGGTTCGGCCATTCCTGCGCCCAGCGCAGCCCGCCCTTTTCGCCGAACACCTGAATGTTGAACCCGTGCATCCGCCCGACCGCGACCGAACTCGTCCAGAGCCGCAGCACCGCCCCGCCGTCCATCTTGAAATTGACCATCGCATCGTCTTCGAGGACCCGGCCTGGCAGACAGGAGACAAAATCGGCGGACAGCGACACCGGCTGCTGATGCGACACAAAGCTCGCCATCTGCAGCGCGTGGATGCCGCAGTCGGCGAACTGCGCCGAGGCTCCCGCCAGCGCGGGGTCATAGCGCCAGCGCACCCGCGGATTGTCCGCATCCGCCGCGTCGGCGTGGAAGCCATGCGCGAACTCTGCCTTAATGAGCCGCACTTTGCCCAGATCGCCGCGCTTGACCATCGCCCGCATGTGCCGCACCAGCGCATAGCCGGAATAGCCATAGTTCACCGCGCAAATCGCGCCGGTGCGCTTTTCAACAGCGACGATATCCTCAGCCTCTTCGACAGTCATCGTCATCGGCTTCTCGCACAGCACATGAATGCCCGCCTCAAGAAACGCCTTGGTGATTTCGTAATGCGTCGAGTTCGGCGTCGCCACCGTCACAAGGTCAATCTTGTCCGCCCGGCCCCGCTCGCCCGCCAGCATTTCTTTCCAGCCGCCATAGGCGCGGTCGTTCGCAATGCCGAGCCGCTCAGCAAAGGCGCGGCCTCTGTCGGCGTTCACATCGAGCGCCCCCGCCGCCATCGAATACAGCCCGTCCATCGCCGCGCTGATCCGGTGCGCCGGCCCGATCTGGCTGCCCTCGCCGCCGCCGATCATGCCCCAGTTGAGTTTAGCCATTTCACTGATCCTTCTTGAATTCAAACTTCGCTGACCGAAACCCAGCGCCGCTCCGCATGCGAGCGGAACGAGGCTTCGATGATCTCATCCACTTTCATTCCATCGCCGAATGTTGGCCAGATGCTTTTCTTCGAATGGATGGCCTCCAGAAAATCCTTGGCCTCAATGATGATCTGGTCCTGATAGCCCGTGCCATGGCCCGGCCCGAGGCAGAAAGGCTTGTAATCCTTATGCAACGGCCCTGTGAAAATCTTGGTGAAGCCCTGCCGGTCGGGCCGCTGACCGCCCTTGTAAAGCCAGAGCGCGTTCTGATCTTCCTGATCAAACCGGATCGCGCCCTTTGTGCCGTAAATGTCATAGGCATAGCCCATCTTTCGCCCCGTCGCGATGCGGCTGATGAAGATGCCGCCCATCGCGCCGCTTTCAAACCGGCACATGATCTGCGCCTGATCGTCATTAGTCACCGCTTCCGGCCCCAACGCGCCGGGCCGCACCTTGTGCACAATGTCGATCTCCGCAATCAGTTCCCGTATCGGCCCCGCCAGCGCCAGCGCCGCATTGATCGGATGCGGCGCGAGGTCGCCCATATTGCCGTTCGAGCGCGCACGTGTGCGCCAGTTGGCCGGTGTCTCAGGATCAGCCAGAAAATCTTCCGTGTGCTCGCCGCGCAGAAACGTGATGTCGCCAATCTCGCCCGAAGCAATAATTTCGCGCGCCAGCTGTGAGGCGGGCGTGCGGATATAGTTGAACCCCACCATGTTCACGCAGCCGCTCGCCTCCGCCGCCGTCACCATCTCCCGGCTCTCGGCAAGATCAAGCCCCAGCGGCTTTTCGCACAGCACCGGCTTGCCCAGCGCAAACGCCGCCAGCGAAATCTCCTTATGAGTCTGCTGCGGGCTGGCGACAATGACAGCTTCAACTTTCGGATCATTCACCAGCGCCCGCCAGTCATGCGTCGAGCGGGCAAAGCCGTAAGCCCGCGCATTCTGCGCCGCGCCCTCTGGCGTCGTGGTGGCGATCATCTCAAGCCGCGGCCGCAGCGCCGTGTCAAACACCGCGCCGACGGCGGCCATCGCCACAGAATGCGCCTTGCCCATATAGCCCGCGCCGATAATGCCGATGCCGATGGATGTCATGGAGGGGTCCGATCAATGTGCGGTGAACTGCATGCCGTGAAAGACCAAACGAAGCATAAGGTCAAGACGGGCCGTGACTTGCTTCGCCACAATCGGGATTGCTTGCGGTGATTATCTCATGCATGTCAAAAGCAGGCGCGAAAGCCGGGATGCCGATGCCACTTGACCTCATTCATAGAAACAATTTCCTCGTCCTTGGCCGCGCCGGGATGGACCTCTACGCCGACCCGCCGGGAACGGAAACCGAGCTTGCGACACGTTTCACTTCCGCGCTCGGCGGATCGTCCGCCAATATTGCAGCGGGCATCTCTCGCCTCGGAGGCGCTGCGTCACTTATCTCGGCGGTTTCCGACGACGCCGTGGGCCGTTTCACCCTAAACGAGTTGAAAAAGTATGGAATAGACAGCGCCCACGTCGCGGTCATTTCCGGCGAGGCCCGCAATTCCCTCGCGCTGGTCGAGACCCGCAGCGAAAACTGTCAGTCCGTCATCTACCGCAACGGCGCGGCTGATTTTCAAGTGAGCGAAGACCAAGTGCGCGGCATTGATCTCGCGCCGTTCGGCGCGCTGATCCTCACCGGCACCTGCCTTGCCATGCAGCCCTCGCGCGGCGCTTCCATGCTCCTCATCGGGCGTGCCAATCAAGCAGGCCTGCCCGTCATTCTCGATCTGGACTACCGCCCCTATTCCTGGGCCGGCAGGGAGGAGGCCGCCGCGATTTGCCATGGAGCGGCGCAGCTATGCGATGTCATTGTCGGGAATGATGAAGAGTTCGGCCTTCTCGCGGGCACGGAGGGCGACAGCCTCGCCAAAGCCGCCGAATATGCATCGCGGTCTGACCGCATCGTCGTCCATAAAATGGGCGAGCGCGGGTCTGTGACATTCGCAGAAGGAAGTAGTTTTGAAACCGCCATCTTCAGCGTCGCAGCGCTGAAGCCGACCGGCGCGGGCGACGCTTTCCTTGCCTCTTTCTGCCTCGGCCTCGCCGAGAGCCGCGCTGTTGAAGACGCGGTCCTCCGGGGCTCCGCCGCCGCCGCAATCGTCGTCACCAAAGTCGGCTGCGCACCCGCCATGCCGACACTTGCGGAACTTGAAACCTTCATGCTCAAAACAGCGCAGGAAGACTGACCATGCACATCGCACCCTTCGACAATCAGAACCAGCCCATCGTCGGCGTCGATGACACGCGCGTGCCGCTCAATTATTTCAACATCGTCAAGCTCACGCGCGGCCAAACGTTTGAATATTCCATTCCCGGCTATGAGACCGGCATTGTCCCGGCCACCGGCACTGTCGATATTGACGTCGGCGCAGAGAAATTCTCCGCCATCGGCCGGCGCGGCGTCGATGTCTGGGACGGTGAGCCTGAGGGTGCCTATGCGCCGAGCGGAGCTAAAGTCCGGCTCGTCTGCCAGTCACAAGCAGCGGAAGTCTTTATCGCGGGCGCAAGATTTGACGGTGTGCTCCAGCCCTTCGCCGTGCGCGCGGACGACATTGACAAGGTGCAATACGGCTCGGACGAAACCAAGACCCACCGAAAGATCAAACACATTATCGGCACAAAATACAAAGACCGCGTCGGCCGCCTTTTGGTGTCGGAACTGTTCACCGTCGGCCAGGGCGGCTGGTCCGGCTTTCCGCCGCACAAGCACGACACCGACCGCCTGCCATTGGAAACACGCCACGACGAGACCTACAATTTCCGCTTCCGGCCGAATCATGGCTTCGGCATGCAGCTGGTGCAGCGCGAGGACGGCAAGGTTGGCGACGCCTATCACATTGTCGATGGCTCAACGGTCGTGCTCGACAAAGGCTATCACCCCTGCGTCGCCGCGCCCGGTTATGAAATGTACTATTTCACCATTCTGGGCGGCCTCAGCCAGCGACCGCTGGTGCAGTATTTCCAGCCCGCGCACGCCTATCAGATCGAGACGATCCCCGGCATCAAAGACATGATTGCCAAGTTCAAATGACCGTCGCCACGCTCAAACAGCTGCTCGACCCCGCCGCATCAGGCGGTTACGCCATCGCCGGCCTTGTCGTGCTCGGCTGGGAAGAGGCGCGCGCCTTCGTCGAGGCGGCGGACGAGACGGGCATCCCCGTCATTCTTCAGGCCGGTCCCGGCTGCCGCAGATACACGCCGGTCCCAATCCTCGGAAAAATGTTCCGCCATCTCGCCGAACAGTCCCGCGCGCTCGTCTGCCCGCATATCGACCATGCCTACACAATTGACGAATGCCGCGAAGGGATAGACCACGGCTTTTCATCGGTGATGATCGACGGTTCAAAACTTTCGATTGACGAGAACATCGCGCTGACCAATCAGGTCGTTTCCATTGCCAGACCACATGGAATATCCGTCGAAGGCGAAGTGGGCTTCGTCGGCTACACAAGCGGCCTTTCAGGACGCATGACAGACCCGCTTGAAGCGCAGCGGTTCGACCGCGAGAGTGGCGCGGACGCGCTGGCTGTGTCCGTCGGCAATGTCCATCTCAACACCGAGAAGACCTCCGGCATAAACCTCGAAGCCCTGCGCGCCATCGAAGCCGTCACAAGCCTGCCGCTGGTCATCCACGGAGGCAGCGGCGTGCCGGTGGCGATGCGCAACAAGCTGGCGCGCGAGAGCCGGGTGGCGAAATTCAATATCGGCACGGAGCTGAGAATGGCATTCGGAAACGCGCTCCGAAAGTCGCTGAAGGATCAGCCGGACGTCTTCGACCGCATGGCGCTCTTGGGACCAACCATTGCTGCGGTGCGCGAGGAGACAAAGACGGTCATCCAAGCGATGGGTGATCTCGGGTCGTTCTCATAAGCTGAAAACAACCGCGCCAGATCGGCTGCTGGGCCACCCGTCAGACTTTGGCCCCGCTTATGATATGGCCGGGGCAGCCCGCTACCCTCTCTTTGCCTCCGCTATCTCCGCAAGCCACGTCTTGATGAGCGATTGATAAGGGACATCCCGCTTGTTGGCCGCGATCTTGATGCTTTCCAAAAGGCCATTGGGGATGCGGATCGAGATGGAAGTCGAGCTTGGCTTCAGGTTCGGCATGCGCACACGCTCGGCCTTGCTCCAATCCACAAGTCCGGTGGAATCATTTTCCTCCCAAAAGGCGCGCTCGGCGGCTTCCGAGTCGAACTTCATTGGTTTACTTGCCATAATAGACGCGCTCCTTGCGGCTCATGTCGCGGGCGGAGATTATCCGGATTTTGGAACCTGCCCGCCTCAGTGTGAAAGTGACGTGCAGCAGCCTGCCGCCATCAGCGCGCCCCAACGCATGAGTGCGGACTTCGCTGCCGCTATGCGTTTCATCAGGCGCCACAACAAGCGGTTCGTTGAAGAACATCTGCTCGGCTTCCACTTGACTGACAGAATGTTTGTCGGCGCTCTTGCGTTCATTGCCGACATCCCACTCAAAGCCCGTGATCAATCTCCAATCAATCATAGTGTATATTATCACAATATACATTTATTGCAAGGATGGCAGCGGAGACTGCAAGACCCACCGCGCTGTTCAGCGAGCGGCATTGCGAATTCCGACTGTCGCCTTGAATGATAGAACCGCCGTTTGCGGACCCCGCGGCAACGAACTGACTGAAGTCTTGAGTCGCCACTTGTATTGGCGGAAGCAATGCCGGCCGCTTTCCCACATAAAACGGTCACCGCACCAGAATGGCGCGGAAATCATTCACATTCGTTCCCGTCGGCCCGGTATGGAAAATATCCCCAATCGCGCTGAACGCCGTGAATGCATCATTGCTTCGTTGAAACTCCGCCGGATCAATCCCCGCCTCCCGCATCCGCCCCGCCGAACTCCCATCGGCAAAGGCGCCGGCATTATCCTCCGATCCGTCGACCCCGTCCGTGTCCGCCGCCAGCGCGTCGATGCCGCTGACGCCTTCAATGGCGCGCGCAAACGACAGCAGAAACTCCGTGTTCCGTCCGCCCTTGCCCTTGCCTGTCAGCGTCACCGTCGTCTCGCCGCCCGACACGATGACGACTGGCTTCCTGAACGGCCGGCCCTTCACACTCGACCTCACGCGCAATCGCCGCATGAACCTTCGCCGCCTCCCGCGCCTCGCCTTCGATGGCATCCGACAGGATCACCGCCTCCACGCCCTGCCGCCGCGCTGCGCTTGCCGCCGCTTCGAGTGAGACGGCAGCCGACGCGATGATGTGAACTTCGTTGTTCGCAAAGATTTTGTCGGACGGCTTTGGCGCGTCAGCTTCAGGCGAATTCAAATGCCGCATCACCGCATCCGGAAACTTCATCCGGTATTGCGCAACAAGTTTCAGCGCATCGGCGCGGGTGTTCGTATCGGGCACAGTCGGCCCGGACGCCACATAGGAGGCGATGTCGCCGGGAATGTCCGACACAATCAGCGACACGACTTTCGCCGGAAAAGCCAGCGCCGCCAGCCGCCCGCCTTTGATCTTCGACACATGTTTGCGGATCGCGTTCATCGCCGAGATGGGCGCGCCGGAGGCGAGCAATTCCTTGTTGACCGCAATCTCGTCTTCCAGCGTCAGCCCCCCGGCAGGCGCGGGCAGAAGCGCCGACCCGCCGCCGCAGATAAGCGCGATGACAAGATCGTCCTTCGTCAGGCCCGTGACCAGCTCCATCAGCGTCTTCGAAGCATTCAGCCCCGCCGCATCCGGCACCGGGTGCGAAGCCTCTAGCACCTCGATCCGCTCACACGGCGCGCCAAACCCGTAACGCGTCACCACCGCGCCCTCAACCGGCCCTGGCCAAACCCGCTCAAACGCCTGCGCCATCTGCGCCGCGCCCTTGCCGCAGCCGATAACGACCGTGCGGCCCTTGGGCGGTTTGGGCAGGAAGGCGGGCATGGTTTTGGCGGGATCGGCGGCGTTGACGGCGGCCCAAAAAAGCGACGTCAGGAATGCACGCGGTTCAACATTGGCGGTCATGCAGTTTTCCAGTTTTCAGATTTCCCGGCCAATTCAAACCTGCTGACTCAGTCTGCTCTTCGCCGGCCGCCCCGAAACATAGACTTCCGCCACCGCCCGGTCGCCGCCCATCGTTTGCAGGACAAACAGCTCCTCCGACAGCGTCCGCACCCGTTCGGCCCTGAGCCGCATCGCGGGCGTTGCGCCGATATTGAGGACCGTGATGTCCGCGTCAGTCCCCTCCTCCAGAGTGCCTATCCGCGCCTCCAGCCCTAGCGCCCGCGCATTGCCCAGCGTCATCATGTAAAAAGAACTGAGCGGCGAAAGCTTCTGCCCCCGTAGCTGCAAAATCTTGTAGGCCTGATCCATCGTCGCGAGCATGGAACAATCGGTCCCACCGCCAATATCCGTCGCCACAGCAATGCGCACCCCTTTCGCGATCAGCCCCTGGCGGTCAAACAGCCCGCTTCCAAGAAACAGGTTGGACGTCGGGCAGAACACCGCGACGGACTGCGACTCCGCCAGCGCCGCAATCTCGCGCGGCTCAAGATGGATGCAATGCCCGAACAGGCTTTTCGGGCCGAGCAGCCCATAGCGCTCATACACGTCCGCATAGTCCCGCGCCCAGGGAAACAGCGCCCTGGTCTGCGCGATCTCCGCATGGTTTTCGGAAAGATGCGTCTGCATGAAACAGTCCGGATGCTCGCGGACAAGCGCCTGCGCCATTTCCAGCTGCGCATCGCTCGACGTGATGCCGAAGCGCGGCGAGATCGCGTAATGCGCCCGCCCCCTGCCATGCCACTTCTCAATCAGCGCCTTGGTGTCGTCATAAGAGGATTGCGGCGTGTCGCGCAGCGGCTCCGGCGCGTTGCGGTCCATCATCACCTTGCCGCCGATCATCAGCATGTTGCGCTTTTCAGTTTCGGCGAAAAACGCATCCGCCGAGGCGCGGTGCACGGAGCAGTAGGCGGCGGCGGTCGTCGTGCCATGCCGGATCATTTCATCCATATAAAGCGCCGCGATCCTTGCCGAATGCGCCGCGCTCTCAAACTTCTGCTCTTCGACGAATGTGTAGCGGTTCAGCCAGTCCAACAGCTGCGTGCCGCAAGAGCCGATCACCTGCATCTGCGGAAAGTGATTGTGCGCGTCGATGAAGCCTGGAACAATGAGGTGTGGGCGGTGGTCGATGCGCTCTGCATCAACGGACGCCGCCTTGCTGATATCGGCAAAGTGCCCCAGCCTGGCAATCCTGCCATCTGAAATCAGAACCGCGCCATCCTCGAAATATGTGTAGGCCGACGCGTCGTCGCCGGACCCCGGCTCATCGGTGAATGTGAGAACGCGCCCGCGCAGTAGCAGCTGCGGCATTTCTATTCTTTCTTGTCCGATGCGGACTCAAACCAGGCCACAAGCAGCGCCCGCTCATCCGGCGTGATCTCCGTCACATTCGCAGGCGGCATGGCATGGCTGCGTCCGGCCTGCAGATAAATCTCCCGCGCATGCGCGGCGATCTCAGCGTCGCTCTCGAGCATCACACCCTTCGGTGCCCTATGAACTCCCTCATAGCTCGTCTCCGCCGCATGGCACATGGCGCAGCGGCCAAGCACAGTGTCCCGCACTTTTGGAAAGTGCGCATCGGAGATGAATGTCTGTTGCAGCGCCGACGCGTCAGCTTCCCCGCCCGAGAGAATCTTTGGAACCGTGGACAGCCAGATGATGACGATGAAAATCAGCGCCGTCGCCAGCCACGTCCATGTCGGGTTGCCTTTGCGCGCGTGAATGCTGTTAAAATAATGCCGGATCGTCACGCCCATCAGGAACACCAGCGACGCGATGATCCAGTTATACTGCGTGCCGAACGCCAGCGGATAATGGTTCGACAGCATCAGGAACAGCACCGGCAGCGTCAGGTAATTATTGTGCAGCGAGCGCTGCTTCGCCTGCCTGCCGAGCATAGGGTCCGGCGTCTCACCCTTTAGGAGCGAGGCCACCACCTTCTTCTGGTTCGGAATGATGAGCAGGAACACATTGGCCGACATGATCGTCGCGGTGAACGCGCCGAGATGCAGCAGCGCCGCGCGGCCGGTGAACAGCTGCGTGTAGCCCCATGCGGCGAAGACCAGCACGAAGTAGAGCAGCACCATCAGCTGCGTGTCGCTTTTGCCGAGCGGCGATTTACAGATCAGGTCATAGGCGACCCAGCCAAGCCCGATGGAGGCAAGCGAAATCAGAATGCCGGTCAGCGGCGAAATATCGAGCACATTCTTGTCAACAAGATAAAGGTCCGCGCCGACATAATAGACCACAAACAGCATGGCAAAGCCTGACAGCCATGTCGCGTAAGACTCCCATTTGAACCATGTCAGATGCTCCGGCATGTTGGATGGCGCGACGAGATATTTCTGCACGTGGTAAAACCCGCCGCCATGCACCTGCCACTCCTCGCCATAAGCGCCCTTCGGCAGGCCAGGCCGCTGGTGCAGTCCAAGGTCAAGCGCGACGAAATAGAAGGAAGAGCCGATCCAGGCGATGGCAGTGATGACATGCACCCACCGCACCGCCAGCGCGACCCATTCCCAGACAATAGTAAACTCGTTCATCGCGCCCTCCGGACTCACTCCTTAGACAATTGCAAAGGTGAGCGCGAGAGTGAATGGAATTGGACAATCAAACCCGAACCTGCAGCGCTGCCTTTTTGAATTTCGCAGCATCAAGCACCGACATTACCTCCGCCGCCGTCAGCGCGGCTATCACTTCCGGCCGCTTGTCCTTCACCGCCGACCCGCCCATCGGACAGACAAGCCGCACCAAAGCCGCTTCATCGCCGCCTTCGCGCAGGAACCAGCTCTTGAAAGTCGCGCGCTTCGACTTTGACCCGATCATCCCGACATAGGCCGCATCGCCGCGCGCCAGCGCTTCCTTGGCGATCAGAAAATCCAGCGCATGGTCATGCGTCAGCACCAGAAACGCGCTGCCGGATGGCGCTTCCGCGACCAGCGATTCAGGCATCGCCGCAAACTTCTTTTCCACATCTTCCGGCGCCGCATCCAGCTCCGCCTGCCGTGTGTCCACGAGGATTGTTTTCACCGGAAGCAGACCGAGCGCCCGGCATAGCGCATTGCCGACATGCCCCGCGCCGAACACATAGATATGCGGCAGCGCTTCCAGTTCCCGCTGCTCAGCGGCAAAGATTTCCAAAGCCAATGCCTCTTCAATCCGCAGCAGTTCGAGCCCTACGCGCCCGCCGCAGCACTGGCCTATTTCCGGGCCAAGGCCGATCTCCATCTCGCCGTGCGCGTCTGCGCCGCGCAGCATCTGCCGCGCCCGGTCAATCGCCATATATTCCAGCTGCCCGCCGCCGATCGTCTTGTGAATCGCCGTCTCTGAGACGAGCATGAACGCCCCCGTCTCGCGCGGCGTCGAGCCTTTGGCAGACTGCACTGTGACGAGAACAGCGTTCGGGAAAAGCTTGAGAAAAAGACTGGCTGCCTGCTTTTCCATGTCAGCCTCACTTCGCCTTGCGCAGCCGCTCAATGCACATCAGCACGCGCTCGGGCGTTGCAGGCGTGTCGAGCCTCGGCGCAATCCTGTAGTCCGCCACAGAGGCCGCCGCCATCGACAGCGCCTCCAGCACCGACACGGCCAGCATGAGCGGCGGCTCGCCGACGGCCTTGGAGCGGCGGATCGTCTCCTCCTTGTTCACCGACCATTCCGCCAGCTTCACATTGAATCTGCGCGGCCGGTCGGAGGCGAGCGGGATTTTATATGTGGACGGCGCATGCGTGCGCAGCCGGCCCTTGTCATCCCACCAGAGTTCCTCCGTCGTCAACCAGCCCATGCCCTGAATGAACGCGCCTTCGACCTGGCCGAGGTCAAGCGCCGGGTTCAGCGACTTGCCAACGTCATGCAATATGTCCGTCCGGTCCACCTGATACTCGCCCGTCAGCGTGTCGACGCTCACCTCCGAAACCGCCGCGCCATAGGCGTAGTAGAAAAACGGCCGCCCCTTGCCCGCCGCCCGGTCCCAGTGGATTTTCGGCGTCTTGTAAAACCCCGCCGCCGAAAGCTGCACGCGCGCCATATAGGCGGCTTTGATGAAATCCGGGAACGCGATGATCTCATCGCCGGCGCGCACATGATTGGCCTCGAAAATCACCGCGGCTTTTTCAACGCCATATTTCTCCGCCGCAAAATCAACTAGCCGCGCCTTGATCTGCCGCGCCGCGTCCGCTGCCGCCATGCCGTTCAGGTCCGAACCGGAGGAGGCCGCCGTGGCGGATGTGTTCGGCACTTTCGATGTTGTGGTCGCCGTCACCTTGATGTGGTCAAGATCGATCTGGAACTCGTCAGCGACAATCTGCGCCACCTTGGTATAGAGCCCTTGCCCCATCTCCGTGCCGCCATGGTTAAGCTGCACCGATCCGTCATTATAAACATGCACCAGCGCCCCGGCCTGATTGTACCAGGTGGCCGTGAACGAAATGCCGAACTTCACCGGCGTCAGCGCAATGCCGCGCTTGATGATGCGGTTCGCCTTGTTGAACGCGATCACCGCCTCGCGCCGAGCGGCATAGTCTGAACTGGCCTCGAGCTCGCTGACAATGCGCTCAATGATATTGTCTTCGACGGTCTGGTGGTATGGCGTGACATCGCGCCCCGCGCCACCATAGAAATTCGTCTTGCGCACCTCTAGCGGGTCCTTGCCCAGCGCATAGGCCACGTCTTCAATCATCCGCTCGCAGCCCACCAGCCCCTGCGGGCCGCCGAAACCGCGGAAGGCGGTGTTGGACACCGTGTTTGTTTTCAGCGGCTTGGAGACCAGCCGGACATGTGGGTAATAATAACAATTGTCCGCATGAAACAGCGCCCGGTCGGTCACCGGCCCGGACAGGTCAGCCGAGAAGCCGCATCGCGCCGCATAGACCGCGTCCATCGCCTCAATGCGTCCATCGTCATCAAAGCCCACCTTGTACTGCACCCGGAAATCATGCCGCTTGCCGGTGGCAATCATATCGTCATCCCGGTCCGGCCTGATTTTGACCGCCCGTCCATATTTCTTCGCCGCCATCGCCGCGACGGCGGCGAACAGATTGCCCTGCGTCTCCTTGCCGCCAAACCCGCCGCCCATGCGCCGCACGATCACATTTATCGCGTTGGAAGGAATGCCCATTACATGCCCGACAATGTGCTGCACCTCGCTTGGATGCTGCGTCGAGGAATGGATCGTCAGTTCGTCATCCTCGCCCGGAATGGCCAGCGCAATCATGCCTTCCAGATAAAAATGATCCTGCCCGCCAATCCGCATTTCGCCGGAAAGGACATGTTTCGAGTTTTTGAAGCCTTCCGCAATGTCGCCCCGCTCCAGCTTCAGCGGCTCGGTCACCAGCGGATAACCCGTCGTCTCGGCATCGGCCACATCTGTGACAAACGGAAGATCGCGGTATTCCACGACGGCAAGCTTTGCCGCCCGCCGCGCCGCGTCACGGGTTTCCGCCACGACGGCAAACATGGGTTGGCCGTGGAACTCGGTCTTGCCTGCGGCAAACACAGGGTCGTCATTTTTTCCGACCGGGCTGACATCATTGTGCCCGGGAATGTCAGAGTCGGTCAAAACCCCGATCACTCCGGGCGCGGTTCTTACAGCGTCCAGATTGACAGAAGTGATTTCCGCATGCGCCCGCTCCGATAGGCCGAGACAGGCATGCAGGCAGTCCGCCGGTTCAATGATATCGTCTATATATTCAGCCTGCCCCGTCACATGCTTGTGCGCGGATTCGTGCCGCTGGCTTTCATGAACGCCGCCCTTGATCCGCGCCGGAGGCTGCATCTGGTTCATTCCGCCGCCTCCCGCATCAGCCGCATCTGCCCTTCCGAGCCGCTCGTTTCCATGAAGAAGCGCCGCAGCAGGTTCTCAGTCACCATCATCCGGTATTCCGCCGACGCGCGCATGTCGGTGAGCGGGGTGAAATCTCTGGAAAGACAGGCAACCGCCTTTTCCACGCTCTCTTCGCTCCACACCGCGCCGATGAGCGCCGCCTCCGTCAGCTTCGCCCGCTTTGGCGTCGCCGCCATGCCGCCGAACGCAAGGCAGGCGCTTTTCACTTTCCCGGCTTCATCCAGCGAAATCCGGAAAGCGCCGCACACAGCCGTGATGTCCTCATCGAAGCGCTTTGTGACCTTGTAGACCGCGAATCTGTCGCCCTCCGGCAGATATGGAGTCTCGATGCTCTCGACGAAGTCGCCCGGCTCTCTGTCCTGCTTCCCATAGCCGATGAAAAAGTCCTCCATCGGCACGCTGCGCCGCTTGCCGCCCTTCCTCAGAACCACTTTCGCCCCAAGCGCGATCAAGGCGGGCGGCGTGTCGCCGATCGGCGAGCCGTTGGCCACATTGCCGCCAATCGTCCCCATGTTGCGCACCTGTTCGCCGCCGATCCGGTCCCAAAGCTCCACCATCTGCGGGAAGTCTTTGGCAATGTAGGGATAGGCTTGGCTGTAGGTGACGCACGCGCCGATAGACAGGCCGCCCTTTGTCTCGCTGATCGTCTGCAATTCCGCCAAACCGCCGATGAAAACGACGGGCGCGATGTCGCGCATGTGTTTCGTCACCCAGAGTCCCACATCCGTCGATCCCGCGACAATCGTCGCCTTCGGATTTTCAGAAAGAACCTCGGCCAGATCATCCACGCTTGCCGGGATGATCATTCTTGCGTCTCCCGCGCCAAGCTCCACCCGCTTCCCGTCCGCCAACGCCGCGAGCTGATGTTTGATCCTGATGCGCTCGCTCACCAGCGCGTCCCGCATCCGGTCCGCCTTCGACGCCGCCTTTGCCGCGCTGACGATCACCTCATAGCCAGTGCAGCGGCACAAATTCCCCTGCAGCGCCTTTTCGATTTCACTCGTGGAGGGGTCAGGGCTTTGCAGCCACAGACCGTACAGCGACATGACAATGCCCGGCGTGCAGAAGCCGCACTGCGATCCATGCGCGTCGACCATCGCCTGCTGCACCGGATGCAGCGCCCCGTCCTTGCCCGCCAGCGCCTCGATCGTCACGACATGGCAGCCGTCCAGCGAGCCTGTGAAACGGATACATGAATTGACCGTCTCATACGTGAGATCACCATTCAGCAGCCGCCCGACCAGAACCGTGCACGCCCCGCAGTCGCCTTCCGCGCAGCCTTCTTTTGAGCCGCGCATCCGGCGCTCCAGCCGCAGGAAATCAAGCAGCATCTGTGTCGGCGCAAGCGCGTTCAGCTCAACCATAGTGTCGTTGAGCAAAAACCGCACGGATGACCTGATGGCGACGCCCATGAAACTCAGCTCCCGCGGTAGGTCGAATAGCCAAAGGGCGCCACGAGCAGCGGCACATGATAATGCGCCCCCTCGTCTTCTATGCCGAAGCGGATCGGAATAATGTCCAGAAAGCGCCGCCCTGAGACTTTCCCCTGCCGGTCGAGATAGTCCCCGGCATGGAAGCGCAGCTCATATTCGCCCCGCCTCAGCGCCCCACCCGAAAGCAGCGGCGCGTCGCAGCGCCCGTCGGCATTCGTGATCGCCGTCAGCATCAGCTCAAAGCCCGCGCCCTTTAAGGCAAACAATTCAATGACCAGCCCCGCCGCCGGCTTGCCGCTGGCCGTGTCCAGCACATGCGTCGTCAGCCGTCCCTCTGTCTTAGTGTCGCTCACTTTTTCCTCGCCCCGGACATAATTCAAGACAGGATAGGACAGATTCGTCCGCATTCAAAACAATTCGCGCCTGGCGGCGCTTCCAAATTTTTCCGCAGCGATGCATTCTGCGCCTTCACAGACAAAGCGCGCGAATCCGCGCCGCCGCCGAGGGGAGCTCAATTTGCGATATCCGCGCGACATGCATGGCTACGGTCAAAACCCTCCGGACCCCAAATGGCCCGGAGGCGCGCGCATCGCAGTGCAGTTTGTCCTGAACTATGAAGAGGGCGGCGAGAACAACATCCTGCATGGCGACGCGGCATCTGAAGCATTCCTCTCAGAGATTGTCGGCGCCGCGCCCTGGCCGGGCCAGCGCCACTGGAACATGGAATCGATCTACGAATATGGCGCGCGCGCCGGCTTCTGGCGGCTGCACCGGCTTCTGACCAGCAAGAGCGTCCCGGTGACAGTTTATGGCGTCGCCACGGCGCTTGCCCGCGCCCCCGCGCAAGTGGCCGCCATGCATGAGGCCGGGTGGGAGATTGCCTCGCACGGGCTGAAATGGATCGACTACCGCGACTATTCCATCGACGACGAAACGCGCCACATGCGCGAAGCCATCGCCCTGCACGAGGCCGTGACGGGCGAGAAACCGCGCGGCTGGTACACGGGCCGCACCTCGGTCAACACGGTGGATATACTGACCGGCCACGGCGGCATGGACTATGTCTCCGACACCTATTCCGACGACCTGCCCTATTGGTACGAATGCGAGGGAAAACACCAGCTCATCATCCCTTACACGCTCGACGCCAATGACATGCGCTTCGCCACACCCCAGGGCTTCAACTCCGGCGACCAGTTCTTCTCCTATCTGAAGGACTCGTTCGACATGCTTTACGCCGAGGGAAAGGCGGGCGCGGCGAAAATGATGAATATCGGCATGCATTGCCGCCTGCTCGGCCGCCCCGGCCGCATCGCGTCGTTGGCGCGGTTCATCGATTATGTGCAGAGCCATGAAAAGGTCTGGATCGCCAGACGCATCGACATTGCCGATCACTGGAAAAACACCCACCCGTTCACGGCCCATCCGGGCCGCCCGTCGCAGATGGGCAAGGCCGAATTCATCGTCAAATTCGGCGGCGTGTTCGAGCATTCCTCCTGGATCGCCGAGCGCGCCTTTGACGGCGAGCTTGCGCCCCGCCAATGACACGGCGCAGGGTCTGCATTTTGCGCTGTGCCAGATTTTCCGCTCCGCCAGCGAAGCCGAGCGGCTTGGCGTCTTGAAGGCCCATCCGGATCTTGCCGGCAAACTCGCCGCCGCACGGCAGCTGACGGCCGATTCGACTGCCGAGCAGGCGTCAGCGGGACTGGACGCGCTGACGATGGAGGAAAAGGCCGAATTCACCGCCCTCAACGACGCCTATGTGAAGAAATTCGGCTTTCCCTTCATCATCGCCGTCAAGGGCCGCTCAAAGGCGGAAATTCTCGAAGCGTTCAAGACCCGCGTCAGCAATGAGCGGGAAACCGAATTCAGCACCGCCTGCAAACAGGTCGAGCGCATCGCCCTCCTGCGCCTCCAGGCCATTTTGCCGCAATGAAAACCATCCTGATCGAACCCCTGACCCGCGCTGCCTTCGCCCCGTTCGGCGACGTGATCGAAACGGAGGGCGCGCATCATTATCCGATCAATTCAGGCATGTGCGAGCGATTCCACGACCTTGCCCGCGTCGAGGCCAAGGGCCAAAACCCGCGCCAGCTCATCTCCATCTTCATCGGCCAGCCCTATTCGCTGCCGTTGACACTCAAAATGGTCGAGCGCCACCCGCTCGGCAGCCAGGCCTTCATCCCCCTGTCGCCGGAGCCGTTTTTGGTGATTGTTGCCGCCGATGAGAACGGAAGACCCGGCATTCCCCGCGCATTTATCTCCAATGGCAGCCAAGGCGTGAACTACCCGCTCAACACATGGCACGGCGTGCTGACGCCGCTGGCGGGGGAACAGCGGTTTCTCGTGGTTGACAGGGGCGGGGATGGAAACAATCTGGAGGAGTTTTTCTTCGGGGAGCCGTTTACCGTCGTGCGCTGACTGTCCCTCACCTGCCTTGCTGCGCAAGGCTGTCCTCTCCCCGGCGGGGAGAGGCGAAGGAGGAGCGCCACTTTCTTTCGCCTCTCCCCCACGGGGAGAGGACAGCTTCGCGAAGCGAAGCAGGTGAGGGAGAGTCTGAAACGGGGATTGAATTTAGCGCTGTGAAAAATAATTTCGTTTAATATCAAGGCTTTGTTCGAAAAGCGCCGCGCACTTTATCCAATGCCCCGCGCCTTTCGGCATACTGTGCGGGCTGCTCTCATGGGGACCGGGTGATCAACCGGCATTCGGGAGAGCGGGCGGCCTATGGCAGCTTCGGGCATCGGTAGCCCGGGGCGGGCGGAGACCCTCAGCCATGTCCCTCCTGGCCTTCGCGCCCTTCACAAGAAGGGCCCCATGCGCCAGCCCGGGCAAAAAGCCGTGACAGGGCGTGTGGCGAGCCACACCCATATAGGTAAGTTCCATCCGGCAGGACCACACGCCCTGTACGTCCCTTGGAATTTTAATGATCAGACCGGAAACGGGGCGTGATAATGGGGGAGGCCGTTTAAATGACTTCGGCTCCCCAACAGACTTCCCCCCTCTGTTCGCGTCGCGAACGTCTCCCCCACAAGGGGGGAGATTGGGCGCGGAAATCTCCCCCTTGTGGGGGATACGCCGACGAAGGTGGCAGAGGGGGGGATTCACTGCGGTTCCGCCCCTCCATCAGCCCTCACTGCGGCAGCTTGTCGTCCACGCCCTTGACGTAGAAGTTCAGGCCTGACAGCGTGCCGTCGTCGGCCTTCTCACCTGCCTTCAGCCATTCCGTCCCGTCCTGTTTGGTGATCGGGCCGGTGAAGGGAGCGAGCTCGCCGGACTTGATCTTGGCTTCGGTGTCCATCGCCATCGCCTTCACATCATCCGGCATGTTGGTGTAGGGCGCCATTGTCAAAATGCCGTCCTTCAAACCGTCCCAGCTGCTGGTGGTTTCCCACTTGCCGTCCAGAAGCGCCTGGGTGCGCTTGACATAATAAGGGCCCCACGTGTCGACGATCGCCGTCAGCTGGCTCTTCGGCCCTGCCGCGATCATGTCGGACGCCTGCCCGAACGCCTTGATGCCGCGCTCTTCGGCCACCTGCATCGGGCCGGTGGAATCCGTGTGCTGGGTGATGACATCCACGCCCTGGTCGATCAGCGCCTTGGCCGCATCCGCTTCCTTGCCTGCGTCAAACCATGTGTTGACCCAGACGACCTTCAGCTTGAAATCCGGATTGACCGACTGCGCGCCCAAGAGGAACGAGTTGATGCCCTGCACCACTTCGGGAATCGGGAAAGAGGCGATATAGCCTGCAACGCCTTTGCCCGACACTTTGCCGGCAATCTTGCCCTGAATGTAGCGGCCCTCATAGAAACGCGAATTATAGGTCGCAAGATTCGGGCCGGCCTTGTAGCCGGTCGCATGCTCAAATTTCACATCCGGGAACTTGGCGGCGATTTTCACTGTCGGATCCATGAAGCCGAATGAGGTGGAGAACACCAGATTGCAGCCGGATCGGGCAAACCGCTCCAAGGCGCGCTCGGCGTCCGGGCCTTCCGGGACGTTCTCGACAAACTGCGTTTCGACCTTGTCGCCCAGCGCCTTTTCAAGCTCGGTGCGTCCAAGCTCATGCGCCTGCGTCCAGCCGCCATCGGTCTTTGAACCGACATAGAGAAAACAGATTTTGGATTTTTCCTGCGCGAAAGCCGCGCCAATGGATGCCAGCAGCGTGGCAGCTGCCAAGCCTGCGATTAACTTCTTCATTTGATTGCCTCTTCTGTGTTGGACCTGTGCGGAGCGTTTCTTTTTTTATTTCAGCGATCAGGCACAAACGGCCGCCCCAGCGAGGCCGGTGTGTTCATCATTGTTAATCGCCGGTTTCCGGAAATCAAGACCAGCACGATCACAGTTGCCAGATATGGCAGCGCGGAAAGCAGCTGCGAGGGTATTCCGAACCCCATGGCCTGCGCGTGCAGCTGCAGAATGCCTACCGCGCCGAACAGATACGCGCCGGCCGCGAGCCGCAGCGGCCGCCAGGATGAAAAGACCACAAGCGCCAGCGCGATCCAGCCGCGCCCCGCCGTCATGTTCTCCACCCATTGCGGCGTGTAGACAAGCGACAAGTGCGCGCCCGCAAGTCCTGCGCAGGCCCCGCCGAACATGACGGCGAGATAGCGGATGGCGATGACCTTGATGCCGAGCGCGTGCGCCGAAGAATGGCTGTCGCCGACCGAGCGCAGCGTCAGGCCGGTTCGGGTCTTGAACAGGAACCAGATGACGCCCGCAGTCAAAGCAATCGACAAATAGAAAATCGGATCACCGCCGAACAGCAGCCTGCCGACCAGTGGAATTTCCGAAAGACCCGGAATGTGCAGTGAAGGAAGCTTGATCCCCGCCTGCCCGACGAAGCTTTCACCGATCAAACCTGACAGGCCAAGGCCAAGCAAAGTCAAAGCAAGGCCGGTCGCCACCTGATTGGTCACCAGCGTCAGCGCCAGAAAGCCGAACAGCAGCGAAAACAGCGCCCCGACAATGATCGCCGCAATCATGCCGATCCACGGGCTTCCCGTCAGCTGCGCCACGGCAAATCCGGACACCGCGCCCATGACCATCATGCCCTCGACGCCCAGATTAAGCACGCCGGACCGCTCGACCACCAGTTCGCCCAGCGCGGCGATCAGCAGCGGCGTCGCGGCGGTGGCGATGGTGAGCAGAATGGCTTCGGTGATTTCCATCTCAGGCCGCCTTTCCATGAGCGGCGGAAGGACCGAAGCCCAGCTTGACCGAATAATTGATCAGCGTGTCGCAGCCCAGCACGAGGAACAGCAGCACACCTTGAAACACCCGCGCCAGCTTGTCGGAAATACCCAGCTCAAACTGCGCCGCCTCGCCGCCGAGATAGGTCAGGCCGAGCACAAGCCCCGCCGCGATGATGCCGAGCGGATTGAGGCGTCCGAGGAAGGCGACAATGATCGCGGTGAAACCGTAGCCGGGAGAGATCACCGGCTGCAGCTTGCCGATGGCGCCCGACACTTCGGAAATTCCCGCCAGCCCCGCGCAGGCGCCGGAGACCAGGAATGCGAAATAAACCATTCTGGACGACGAGAAGCCCGCGAATTTCCCAGCGCGCGGCGATGCGCCCAGCACTTTGACCTCAAAGCCCTTCTTGGTCTTCGACAAAACAAACCAGATGACGATGGCGGCGATGATTGCGAAGATAAATCCCCAATGCGCCCTGCCCGAGCTTGGCATAAATTCCGGCAACACAGCGGACGGATTGAACGCACGCGTTTCCGGGAAGTTCGAGCCTTCCGGATTGCGCCACGGCCCGCGCACCATCCAGTCGAGGAACAGCTGGATGACATACACCAGCATCAGCGAGGTCAAAATCTCATTAGTCTGAAACCGCACTTTCAAGAAAGCCGGGATCGCCCCGAACGCCGCGCCGCCGATCATGCCCATGACGAGCATCAGCGGCAGAACATACCAGCCCACAAGCGTTGGAAACATGACCGGGATGGCCGAGCCCAGCAGCGCCCCGGCGACAAACTGCCCCTCCGCGCCGATGTTCCAATTGTTCGACCGGTAAGCGACCGAAAGCCCGACGGCGATCAGGATCAGCGGTCCCGATTTAATCGCCAGCTCATGCAGCGACCAGACTTCTATCAGCGGTTTGACAAAATAGATGTAAAGTCCGTTGAACGGGTCTTTGCCGGAAAACAGGAACAGGAAGAAGCCGAAGACCAGCGTGATGCCAAACGCGATGAAAGGCGACAGCGCGCTGAACAGGCTCGAAATGCTGCGGGCGCTTGGTGAGCTGGAGCGAAATCATGCGGCGGCCCCTCCCATCAGAAGCCCGATCTGCTCCAGCGTCGTCTGTCCCGCAGGCGTCGGCGGTGACAGGCGGCCATGATTCATAACGGCGATATGGTCCGATATTTCAAACAGCTCGTCCAGATCCTGGCTGATCACAAGCACCGCTGACCCGGCCCGCGCAAGGTCAATCACCGACTGCCGTATACGCGCCGCAGCCCCCGCGTCCACGCCCCATGTCGGCTGGTTGATGACAAGGATCGACGGGCTGCGGTCAAGCTCGCGCCCGACAAGAAACTTCTGCAGATTGCCACCCGACAGCGCCGCCGCCTCCGGATTTTCGGCGCTCTTGCGCACGTCCAGTTTCTCAGAAATGCGCTTGGTCGCGGCGGAAAGAACGCCATTGTTCACAAGCCTCAGCGCGCCGCCCTTCATATATGCTTTGGCGTCCGTCACTGACCGCGACAGAAACAGGTTTTCCGAAAGCCTCATGCTCGGCACCGCGCCATGGCCGAGCCGTTCTTCGGGGATGAAACTCGCTCCCATCATCCGGCGCGCATTGACGCCGAGATCACCCGCAGGCTTACCATGTATTTGAATTGTCGACGCGTCGGCCTGCGTGACCTCGCCGGAAACCGCATCGAAAAACTCACCCTGCCCGTTGCCCGCCACACCCGCGACGCCAATGATCTCGCCGCCCTTGAGGTCGATATTTATGTCCTTGAGGCTGGTTGAAAACGGCCCCGCCGGCGGCTGGTTGAGCCTGCGCAGCGACATCAGAACCTTGCCGCCGCCAATGGCGGCGGACGCGGCGCGCGACACAGAGGCAATCTCGTTGCCCACCATCATCCGCGCCAGCGATGCCGCAGTCTCCGTCTGCGGATTGCATTCGCCGACAACTTTGCCATGCCGAAGCACGGTCGCGGCATCGCACAGCCGCTGCACTTCGTTGAGCCGGTGGCTGATGTAAAGGATCGACTTGCCCTCATCGCGCAGCCGCTCCAGCGTGACAAACAATTTGTCCGCCTCCTGCGGCGTCAGCACGGATGTCGGCTCGTCGAGAATGATGAGCTGCGGCTCCTGCAGAAGGCAGCGGATAATCTCAATGCGCTGGCGCTCGCCGACCGACAGATCGCCCACCAGCGCCTGCGGATCAAGCGGCAGGCCATAGGCTTCCGAGACAGATTTCGCCTTCTCCGCGATCTGCGAAATTGGCGTGGTTTTGTCGAGCGACAGCGCGATATTTTCAGCTGCGGTCAAAGCTTCAAACAGCGAAAAATGCTGAAACACCATGCCGATGCCCAGCTTGCGCGCGGCGGCGGGATTGGGAATGGAGACCGGCCCGCCCTTCCAGAAAATTTCGCCCGATGTCGGCTGCAGTGAGCCGAACAGCATCTTCACCAGCGTTGATTTACCTGCGCCGTTTTCGCCGAGCAGCGAATGGATTTCGCCCTTGCTGACGCTCAGGCTCACATTGTCATTGGCTTTCAGCGAGCCGAATATCTTGGTTATGCCGCTGACGCGCAGCAGCTCTTCCTTGCCAGCCGTTGAATTTCCGCTTGCCATGCCGCACAGCGCCCCCTGTCCTATTGCGACCTTATGCCAATGTGCGTCCCCGTGGGAAGTGAATATTGGGCGCGCGACATGCGATGTCGTTCGCGATTCACACCTATCCACAACGCTGTGGATGGGCCACAGGTCAGAGAAACAGCTTGGCTGCCGCGCCATGTTCGCGGCGCAGCCGCTCCACATCGACGCCAACGGGCATCCCGTCCTCAACCGTCCATTTTCCCTTGACCATCACCCGGTCCGCCCTGTGCGCGCCGCACAGGACGAGGGCCGCCAGCGGATCGCCCGCGCCGGAAAAGCGCAGCTCGTCGAGCTTGAACATGGCAAGGTCCGCCTGCATATCGGCCGCGATCCGGCCAAGTCTGTCCCGCCCAAGGCAGCGCGCCGAGCCTTCCGTCGCCCAGCGCAGCGCATCCAGATGCGTCACCCCCGCCGCGCCATAGACCAGCCGGTTCATCATCAGCGCATGCCGCACGCCCTCCATGAGATTGGAGGAATCATTCGACGCCGAACCGTCGACCCCAAGCCCCACCGCCGCGCCCGCCGCCTCCAGCTCTTTCGTCCGGCAATGGCCGGAGGCCAGCACCATGTTGGATGTCGGGCAGTGCGAAACACCGACGCCAGCCCGGCCCAGCCGCGCCACTTCGGCGTCATCGAAATGTATGCCGTGTGCCAGCCAGGTCTTGTCATGCAGCCAGCCCGCCTCCTCAAGATAATCCAAAGGCCGTAACCCAAACGTCTCGACGCAGAACCGGTCCTCATCATGCGTCTCGCCAAGATGCGTGTGCAGCCGGCATCCGCAGCGTTTCGCCAGCGCCGCCGTGTCGCGCATCAATTCGCGCGTCACTGAAAACGGCGAGCATGGCGCGAGCGCCACCTGGATCATCGCTTCGTCCGCCGCGTCATGATGCTCGGCAATCACCCGCTCGCAGTCGGCGAGGATCGCGTCATGCGTCTGCACCACGCTGTCCGGCGGCAGACCGCCATCCTTCTGCGACAGGTTCATCGAGCCGCGGTTCAGCGTCAGTCGGATGCCGAGCGCCCTCGCCTCCTCCGCCTGAATATCCATCGCGTCTTCCAGGCCGCCCGGAAACACATAATGATGATCAGACGTGCAGGTGACGCCGGACATCATCAGCTCCGTCAGCGCGAGCCGGGTCGCCATGCGGAACGCATCGGGTTTCAGCCGCGCCCAGACCGGATAGAGCGCCTGCAGCCAGGGAAACAGCTCCTTGTTGATCGCCGCCGGGTGCGCGCGGGTCAGGGTCTGGTAAAAGTGGTGATGCGTGTTGATGAGGCCGGGAATGACGACACGTTCAGAGGCGTCAAACTTGGCGTCGTGAAGAGGCGCCGCGCCGTGCTGCACGAGCTCCGCAATCTTACCGTCCTCAACAACAATGCCGCCGCCGCAATTTTCAGCGAGGATGGCAAGCGGGTTGGCGATCCAAAGCCGCATTCGCCTTCAATGCCCCTCAAACTCAACCAGGGTCCGCACCGGCACGCCGAGCGCCTCCAGCTTCCTGCGCCCGCCAAGCTCCGGCAGGTCAATGACAAAGCACGCCGTCACAACATCCGCCCCGATTTGCCGCAGGAGCTTGACCGCGCCTTCCGCCGTGCCGCCGGTGGCGATCAAATCGTCCACAAGGATCACCCGCTCGCCCTTCTGAACCGCATCCCGGTGCACTTCCATTTCATCGACGCCATATTCAAGGCTGTAAGCGATGCTGACCGTCTCATGCGGCAGCTTGCCCTTCTTGCGGATCGGCACAAATCCCGCCGACAGCTGATGCGCCATCGCGCCGCCAAGAATGAACCCGCGCGCCTCAATGCCCGCCACCTTGTCGATTTTCATCCCCGCATAGGGATGCACAAGCTCGTCCACCGAGCGCCGAAACGCCGCCGGATTGCCGAGCAGCGTCGTGATGTCGCGGAACATGATGCCGGGCTTTGGATAGTCGGGGATATTGCGGATCGCGGCGCGCAGCGTCTTTTCAAGCGTGGCGGAGATCATTCAAATGCTTTCCATGACAACGCGCCATATGTGCATGGCGCAGCGGCGGCTTCAAGCCCGTCTTACGGGATCGCGCGGGAGGTGGAATGCGCCATCTGAATGCGCTGCTGGGAGGGTCTATAGGGGGTCGGATGTATTATTTGCATGACCTTGACGACGTCAGCATCAAGGAGTAATTCGGGTCCATGCACACTTCAATGGACCCCTCTATGACCCTGACGTCTAACCAGCTCGAAATCTCTGACGTTGTTATCTGGTTTACGCACGTGCATGCGCCAAGCCTCGCAAAAAGGCTCAAAGCGCTTAAGCCTGAAGAGGAAGTAATATTGGAAGCCGACGGTGTCATCGGAAGATGGCAACGAATGAAAACCGGGAAGGATGGACGCGAAGTGCCGGGCATAAAGCCTGTCGGAGAAATGAAATCAGTCTGGGGCGACTGGTTCAAAAACCGGAAGGGCGAACTCATCGAAGTGCGTGAGGTCACAATCGCTGACGATTACCTTGCAGCCTCCGCGCCGCTTTTCTCGGAATGGGTAAGCCCCGAAGACGAGGAAGCGTTCCGTGATCTGTGAAAGGTATGACACCGCGGTCATCCCCTTTCCATTTGCCGAGATTACCTGTTCTCAAGCGAAGGCCGGTGGTCGTTCTGTCAGGGTCGGCGTTCAATGAGGCAAATAACTCGACATTGGTGGCAATGATCACTTCATCGAAACAGACAAGCTGGCCAAGCGACGTTCATATTCAAGACCTGGACAATGGCCGGACTGAACGTTGAATGTCTGGTAAGATGGCGGCTTACAACAATTCCCAATGACATGATCGTCAGAAGCCTCGGACAGGCTTGGCGGGACTTGACCGGCTCGCCTGCGAGCGGCAGTTTGCAAATCATGATTTCATGAAAAAAAAGGGCGCCGAAGCGCCCTTTGGCGGTCTCGTGAAACTGCACTTCAGTGCGCAACTTCCGCCCAGACCCGGCGCTTGGTCACATAGACCAGACCAGCCAGTATCAAGAGAAAAATCATCGCCTTGAAGCCCGTCTGTTTGCGCGCCTCAAGATGTGGTTCGGCAGCCCACATCAGGAAAGCGGAGACGTCCCGCGCGTACTGGTCCACCGTCTGCGGCGTGCCATCATCGTAAGTGACTTGGTCATCCGACAGCGGCTTTGCCATCGCCAGCGCCTTGCCGGACATGAAATGCGGATTGTAGTTTGTGCCTTCCGCGATCTTCCATCCCCGCAGGCGGGGTCTGATCGTAGCCGGTCAACAGGTTGTAAATATAGTCCGGCCCGCCCTCGGCATACTGTGTGAAAATATCCCAGACAAACAGTGGAAACCCGCGCTCGACGCCGCGCGCCTTGGCGATCAGCGAAAAGTCCGGCGGCGCCGCGCCATTGTTGGCCGCGGCGGCAGCTTCTGTGTTTGCGTAAGGCGACGGGAACTTATCGGCGAGGCCGCCCTTGCGGGCGAACATTTCGCCATCCGCGTTCGGCCCGTCCTGCACTTCATATTCGGCGGCGAAGGCTTTGGCCTGCTCCTCCGAATAGCCCATATCCTCCAAGCCCCGGAAGGAAACCAGGTTCATTGAATGGCAGGCGGCGCAGACTTCCTTGTAGATTTTCAAGCCGCGCTGCAGCTGGCCCTTGTCATAGGTGCCAAACGGCCCCGCGAACGACCAGTCCTGCTCGACCGGCTTCACCATTGGAAAATGCGTCGGCTCGGCGGCGTTATGCGCCTCCTCGGCAGCGAGCGATGGAAACGCCAGCATCCCAAGCGCGGCGAACGAAAGCGCGATCTTTTTCATTGTCTGGCCCGTTCTCATGCGTGCACCGGCTCAGCTTTGTTTTTCGCAAGCACCGCTTCTGTGATCGAATTCGGCAGGCGCTTCGGCGTCTCAATCAGGCCAAGCACCGGCAGAATCACCAGAAAGAAGGCGAAATACAACAGGGTCCCCATCTGCGCCATCAGCGTGTAGCTGCCCTCGGCGGGCTTCGAACCCAGCCAGCCCAGGAACACCGCGTCGGCGACAAAAAGCCAGAAGAACAGCTTGTACCAAGGCCGGTAAACCGCCGAGCGCACTTTTGATGTGTCGAGCCATGGCAGGAAGAAAAGCACCGCAATGGAACCGAACATGGCCAGCACCCCGCCAAGCTTGGAATCAATCGGGCCGACATTGAATGTGATCGCCCGCAGGATCGCGTAGAATGGCAGGAAATACCATTCCGGCACGATATGCGCCGGCGTCTTCAACGCGTTGGCTTCGATGTAATTGTCTGGATGGCCGAGATAGTTCGGAATATAGAAAACGAAATACAGATACACCGCCAGAAACACAATCATGGCGAACGCGTCCTTAATCGTCGCGTACGGCGTAAACGCCACTGTGTCGGTCTTGGATTTCACCTCAATGCCGGTCGGATTGGTCTGCCCGCTGACATGCAGCGACCAGACATGCAGAATGACGACGCCCGCGATCATGAAAGGCAAGAGATAATGCAGCGAGAAGAAGCGGTTCAGCGTCGGATTGTCCACCGCAAATCCGCCAAGCAAAAGCTGCTGAATCCATTCGCCAACCACCGGAAACGCCGTGAAAAACCCAGTGATAACCGTCGCGCCCCAGAACGACATCTGGCCCCAGGGCAGCACATAGCCCATGAACCCGGTCGCCATCATCAGAAGGAAAATCACGCAGCCCAAAATCCACAGCAGCTCCCGCGGCGCCTTGTAGGAGCCGTAATACATGCCGCGGAAAATGTGGATATAGACCGCGACAAAGAAGAACGACGCACCATTGGAGTGCAGGTAACGCAGCAGCCAGCCGGAATTCACATCGCGCACAATATGCTCAACTGAGCCAAACGCCAGCGCCGTGGTTGAGGCGTAGTGCATGGCCAGCACGATGCCGGTGAGTATTTGGATGACCAGCATAATCGAAAGAATGCCGCCGAACGCGTAGGCATAGTTCAAATTGCGCGGCACTGGATAGGACACGAAAGAGTCGTGCATCAACCGCGCCAGCGGCAGCCGCTGATCAAACCATTTGCCGATGCCGGAGTTCGGCGCGTACGTTGAATGTTCTGAGCTCATGATTTCCTCACTCAGCCTATTTTGATCACAGTGTCGGAGACGAATTCAAGTTTTGGAACAGCCAGATTCTCCGGCGCGGGGCCCTTGCGGACGCGTCCGGCGGTATCATAGTGCGAGCCGTGGCACGGGCAGAACCAGCCGCCAAAATCGCCGGCCTGGCCAAGCGGCACACAGCCGAGATGCGTGCACACGCCGACCATGACGATCCAGTTTTCCTTGCCTTCGCCAGCGGACCGGTTGATGTCTGTGGCGTCCGCGCCGGAGGCGACATTGCCATTGCGGGCTTCTATGTCCTTTAATTCGTCAAGATTGACAGCTTTTGCGTCCTCAATCTCTTTTTCGGTGCGGTTTCGGATAAAAACCGGTCTGCCGCGCCATTTTGCGGTAAGCGACATGCCCGGTTCAAGGCTCGCCACGTCGATCTCAATGGTCGACTGCGCCAAAGTTGAGGCATCGGGCCGCATCTGGTCGATAAAAGGCCATGCCGCGCCCACTGCGCCGACAGCGGCGGCCATGCCGGTGGCGATGTAGAGAAAGTCGCGGCGGTTGGGGTCGGCGGTCTCGTGTGCGCTCACAGAAAAATCCTCATCTGATAAACAAAGAAAACCGGTCCGCCTGAATTGCCGCCAAACTAATGCAGCAAGCGAGCGGAAACCTCGATCACCCTTTCATCGCTATTAAGGACGGAATTTTCACTTGTCCAGCCGCAAGGGGCCGGTGACGGCACTATGTCGCGGCCATTTTTCGGGCCGCGTCAGGTCAGGGGCATGTCCGCATCCAGCCCTAGAAACCCACCCGACTGCCGCGCCCAGAGCCGTGCATACAGCCCGTTGCGCTTCACCAGCTCGCGGTGCGTCCCCTCTTCGACAACCCGACCCTCATCCAGCACCACCAGCCGGTCGAGCGCGGCGATTGTCGAAAGCCGGTGCGCGATGGCGATCACCGTCTTGCCCTGCATCAAAAGCGCAAGGCTTTCCTGAATCACCTGCTCAATCTCAGAATCGAGCGCCGATGTCGCCTCATCCAGAATAAGTATCGGCGCATCCTTCAGAATGACCCGGGCAATGGCAATCCGCTGCCGCTGGCCGCCCGAGAGCTTAACCCCGCGCTCGCCGACATGCGCCTCGTAGCCAGTGCGCCCCCTCTGATCGGAGAGGCCAAGAATAAACTCATGCGCTTTCGCCCGCTTCGCCGCCTCAATCATCTCCGCTCCGCTTGCCTCTGGCCGGCCGTAGCGAATATTGTCGCCGATTGAGCGGTGCAGCAGCGAGGTGTCCTGCGTCACCATGCCGATCTGCCGTCTTAAGGAGTCCTGTGTGACCCGGGCGATATCCTGCCCGTCAATGGCAATCAATCCGCCCTGCACATCGTAGAAGCGCAGTAGAAGATTGACCAAGGTCGATTTTCCAGCGCCCGACCGCCCCACCAATCCAATCTTTTCGCCCTGTTTTATGCTCAGCGAAAGGCTCTCGAATAACCCCTTCTCCTTGCCATAGTTGAACTTCAGGCCCCTTATGGCAATTCCGCCTTCACTCACTTTAAGCTCCGGCGCATGAGGCGCATCCAGCACCGAATAGGGCGCGGCGACCGTCTCCATCGAATTCTGGATGGTGCCATAATTCCTGAGCAGGCTGTTCAGCTGCGTCATCATCCGCCCGAGCAGCATGTTGAGCCGCAGCACCAGACCGAGTGTGAATGCCACTGCTCCCACGCTGATCTCGCCTCTGATCCAAAGGTCGATGGTCAAATAGGCGATCATGGAAATCATCACGCCGCTGGTCACGCCGAGCGAAATGCGGATGCCGGACAGCCCGCGCGTGAACGGGATGAGCACATCGATGAAATGCCGCATTCCCTCGCGGATATAGGCGTCGTCCCGCGCCTCGGTGCCGAACAGTTTCAGCGTCTGGATATTCGAGTACCCATCGACCAGCCGCCCCTGCAGCATGGCGCTGGCCTCCGCCGATTCCCGCGCCGCCTTGCGCACCCTCGGCAGGAAATGCCGCGCCAGCAGGCCAAAAATAACGAGCCAGACGACAATCACCCCGCCAAGCCGCAGATCCAGATTGCCCACCAGACCGATTGTTGTGACTGCGTAGACAATGCTGAACCACAAAACCTGCAAAAGGCTGACCATGAAGTCGCCGCTCGCCTGTCCGGTCTGCCAGACTTTGGTGACCAGCCGTCCGGCAAAGTCGTTCTGGAAAAACGCATAGCTCTGCCGCGACACGCGCCGGTGCGCCTGCCAGCGCACCATGTTGAAAAAACCGGGCGCGACCACCTGCTCTTCCACCAACGCAGACAGGGCGACGATCAGGCTGCGGAAAAAAAGCACTGAAATCAGCATCAGCGCCAGTTCAACGCCATGCCCCTCAATCAGCCCGTCCCAGCCCCGGCTCCGCTCCGCCGCGCCGAGCAGATCAACCAGCCGCCCGACAAACCAGAACAAAGCCGCTTCCATCAACGCGACCAGCCCGCCCAGAATCAGCATGGCCGCGAACACGCCCTTGGCCTGACGCACATAATGCCAGAGAAACGCCGGCGCAGTGTCGGGAATATCGCCGCTCTCCGGCTGCCCGAACGGATCGATCCAGCGCTCGAACAGGCGGAAGACAGTGTTCATTCCGCCGCTTCCGCCTCTTCAAACCCGAGGAACCCGCCGGACTGCCGCGCCCAGAGCCGCGCATAGATGCCGCCTTTGGCGATCAGCTGCGAATGGCTTCCCTCTTCAACAACCTCGCCCTTGTCCATGACAATCAGCCGGTCGAGAGCAGCAATGGTGGACAGCCGGTGCGCGATGGCGATGACGGTCTTGTTCTCCATCAGCCGGTAGAGGTTTTCCTGGATCGCCTGCTCGACTTCCGAATCGAGCGCCGAGGTCGCCTCGTCCATGATGAGGATCGGCGCGTCCTTCAGCATGACGCGAGCAATGGCGATGCGCTGGCGCTGGCCGCCGGAAAGCTTGACGCCCCGCTCGCCTACATGCGCGTCATACCCCTTGCGCTCTTTCGCGTCAGCAAGCCCGGGGACGAACCCGTGCGCCTCGGCCCGCCGCGCCGCCTCCAGCATCATCTCCTCGCTCGCGTCGGGACGGCCATAAAGGATGTTCTCCCGCACCGAGCGGTGCAGCAGCGAGGTGTCCTGCGTCACCATGCCGATATTGGCGCGCAGGCTGTCCTGGCCGACCAGCGAAATGTCCTGCCCGTCAATTAGGATGCGGCCCGACTCCACATCATAAAACCGCAGCAGCAGATTGACCAAAGTCGATTTGCCCGCGCCCGAGCGTCCGACCAGCCCGACCTTCTCGCCCGGCTTGATCTTGAGGTTCAGCCCCTCAATCACGCCCTTCGTCTTGCCATAGTGGAAATCCACCTGTCGAAGACAATCTCGCCCTTCGTCACATGAATTGGCTTTGCGTCGGGAACGTCGGAGACAAGCCTCGGCAGCGAGATCGACCTGATCCCATCCTCGACCATGCCAATATTCTCAAACAGCGCCGATACTTCCCACATGATCCATTGGCTCATGCCATGCATGCGCAGCACAAGACTGATCGGCACCGCCACCGCGCCAACCGTCACCGCGCCCGCAGCCCAGAGCGAAATGCCGATCCAGCCGACCGCCACGAGCAATATCGCGTTGATGACGTGAGAGCAGAAAGTGGAACATGGTGACGAGCCGCATCTGGCCATAGGCGGTCTGCAGAAACTCGTTCATGCCCTCTTTCGCATATACCGTCTCGCGCTTGGCATGCGAGAACAGCTTCACTGTCGCAATGTTGGTATAGCTGTCCACAATCCGCCCGGTCATCATCGACCGCGCATCCGCCTGCCTTTCCGAAATCACCTTCAGGCGCGGAATGAAATAGCGCAGCATGGCGAAATGTAGCCGACAAGCCACACCAGCATCGGCACAGTCAGCTGCCAGCTCAGTCCGCTGAACAGGAAGAGCACGCCAAGGAAATAGACAATCACATAGTTGAGAACGTCCAGCACCTTCAGCACGCTCTCGCGCACCGCCAGCGCCGTCTGCATCAGCTTGGTGGCGATGCGCCCGGCGAACTCGTCCTGATAAAACGTCATAGACTGCTTCAGCAGGTAGCGGTGAACCTGCCAGCGGATGCGCATCGGATAGTTGCCGAGCAGCGACTGATGGATGAACAGCGACTGCGCAAGCGCCACGACCGGCATCACCACCAGCGCCACCGCGCCGATCAAGATGAGCTTCGTGCCTTCAGTCTCAAAGAAGGTCTCCGGCTTCTTCTGCGTCAGCCAATCGACAATGCTGCCGAGAAACCCGAACAGCGACACTTCGATCACCGCGATCAGCGCCGTCAGCACCGCCATGACGAGGATCGGTCCCCAAGCGCCCTTGGTATAGTGCATGCAGAACGCCACCAGCGTCTTCGGCGGCGTCACCGGATCGTCGGCGGGAAACGGATCGAGAAGTTTTTCAAACCAGGAAAACATGTTCATTCCAATTCTGCGATGAATAGGCCGCGCTTCTCGTGAGCGGGCATTGCATCGCTTAAAGTGAGCAAAATCGCGGCGAGCGACAGCGCCAGCCACGCGCCGCCGATGACCAGCATAAGAATCGGCGCAAACCTGCCGCCATGGCGCTTCAACGCGCCGGAAGAAAACTGCGCCGGAATATCCGGCAGAAAGAAAGGGTTGCCCATAACGAAACCTGCAAAAACCGATTGACCAATCAACCGCGGTTCGCGTCACTCAGGGCTTGCAATAACCAGAAAAGCCGGAACGGAACCGCTCAGAAACCACGCGCTCGGGACGTGGCCGGGAGGAGACGGGTAAAATATGTATTCATCGAATCCTCCTTTCGGTTTGAGTTTCGGATGAGCGTCCCTATCCGAACAATTCAGATTTGAAAAGCCGCAGCACGGCGAAACCGCGCCGTTCCGTTTTCATTCCTGACACTTGTTGCCCTTTTGCCACGATGGGTTTAGCCATTCTGAATGACCATCTCCATCGCCCTCTATCAGCCTGACATTCCCGGCAACACCGGCACAATACTGCGCATGGCTGCGTGCTTCGATCTGGAGGTCCACATTATCGAGCCCGCCGGCTTCGACCTGTCAGACCGCGCCCTGCAAAGGGCGGGCATGGATTATCTGGAAATGGCGGCGGTGCGCAGGCATATCAAATGGGAGCGGTTTGTTTCATTCTGCGCGGCGCACCAGCGGCGCATTGTGCTGCATTCGACCAAAGCCGAAACTGCTTATACCAATTTTTCATATGAGCCAGGCGACATGCTCCTATTCGGCCGGGAATCGGGCGGCGTGCCGGACGATGTTCACAAACGTGCCGACGCGCGTGTCATAATCCCGATGCGCCCTGAACGGCGCTCGCTGAATATTGCGCTCGCCGCCGCGATGGCGGCCGGGGAAGCCATGCGCCAGACGGCTTCAAGTCAAGCCTAGTCGTCATCTCCACCGCTGCCACTGTTGCCGCTGCCACTGTTGCTGGAACCGGACCCGCTGTTTTCGGAGCCGCTGTTGCTGGAGCCTGAACCGCTGTTTCCGGAGCCGCTGTTACCGCTGCCCGATCGCTCGGAAGAATCGTAATATTGCCGTCGGACAAGGTTCCCGTTTGCCGCAGCCGCGGAACTGTTCTTGACCGTCCTTGAGACCTTGATCTTGCGAACGGGCTTCTTCTTAAGGACTTTTTTGGGCGGCTTCGCCTTGAGGACTTTGGCTTCCGTTACTTTCGCTGCTTTCTTTTGCGCCTTCGCCTTGGGCGGAACTGGCGATGCGGGTGTCGGCCTGATTGTCGCCCTGATTTTTAGCTTGCCCGTGGCTAAGGGCTTGAGCGCCCCGGCGGCAGCCGCAGCCTTTGTCGCAATGACGCCCGCCACAGCGTCCTCTGGCGCAGGTGCGGCAGATGTTAGCGCTTCCTGCGAAGGTTCGGAAACTGCTGCCCCGGCTTGAGAAGTTTCTGGCTTGCCGGCAAGGTCCGCTGGAGTGCGGGACACCGATTGAACCGGCAACACCGAGCCGATCAGCTCGGCAAACTTGATAAGCGGGGCACCCAGGTTTTCAACGAACTGCGACCTGACAATTGTTTGGCATTCGGCCGCGACATTGGAGATGTCGATTTTCGGGCGGGGCTCCAAAGCGGTTAGAGCCGGGATCGCAGCGACAGGCGCACCTGCCGAATCCGCCAAGTTCACATCATATTGAAGTTGGAGGGCCGGATACACCACAATGCGGGGACCGGTGATTTCCTCCACCTCGCACCCAGCCTTCTTGGCTTCAGCGGTGATTGTTTTTGGCATGCGCCATACGCCTGCGTTGAACAGGGCGTTGCTTCCTGCCCATGCTGCCGACGCCATTGCGATGATGGCAATTGCCGTCAAAACCCGCTGCCGTGTGAACATCGTTGGGCCAAGGAAGCGCTCGGTGTTCACGGAGACAAGCTTTCTGCCCGTGACCATCGACAGCGGTAGGTTTTCCCGATGCTGGAAACAAGCGGCGGCAACGCCTAGCAAATGCCCTGCAATCAGGAAGACAGTGAGCGTGGCAGCGGTTCCATGGACCCATTCAATCCATTCACCACCCCAAAACGCGGTTGTCGTCATGAGCACGCCCGATGCGGCAGTTGTGACGAGCGACAGGAGCAGCGCGCCAATCATCGCGGCGCCTGCGGGATTGTGGCCAAGATAATGCGCGGGACTGCCGCGGAAGATCGAAAAGACATATTTGAGCGTTGTGACCGGACCTTTGACGAATGTGTCAAAGCGGGAACTGGCGGGACCGATCAGACCCCATGCCGTGCGCAGTATGATAAGGACAAGCACGACCTTTCCGGCTGTCTGGTGGATGGACGCTTCCGACCGCTCAAACCAGGCGGTGGCGAAAGCGCCAACCAAGACCCAATGGAACAGGCGCACGAGCGGGTCCCAGACCCGCCCGTAACTTTTCTTGCCCGTTGCGGACATCTCAGTCCTCAATTTTCACCTTGACGATCTCGAGCGTCGTCGGGTGGATGTAGACTTCGAACTTGGAGCCGTTGGCGTTCAGACCCTTGGCTTCGTAGCAGCCGCCTTCCTCGTCCATTTTGGTCACATCGGCAAAGCCGACCTTCACGGCGACCGCCTTGGCTTCCTCAACCGGCTTCTTCTCGCCGACGTTCAGACAGATATTGTCTTCGGCGAATGCGCCGCCACTGAATGTCATGGCGCAAAAGGCGATTGCCGTGATCAGTTTGATGTTCATGTGTGTCTCCCTTGATAAGTTCGATTTTCAACTTGAGCGTAAGAAGTCCAAATAATATTCAGGACACTTTTATGTTGCATGCGCCGACTGACAGGACGCTGACAGTTGCTGTCAGCAAATTGTCAGCTTGGCAGCGCATTCATTCCGCAGTTTGATGTTGAAACCTGCCGTTCCGGAGCTTCGTGCGCTTGGATTAGTGCGCCGCTTCCTGATAGGAGCAGTGGCAAATCAGGAGCGGATTCGTGGAACGCGCCGACATAAAGCCCGGCCTGCCGGAAAATATTGAAGACAAGAAGGACCGCGCCGAAGCCTGGTTTCAGGAACTGCGCGACAAAATCTGCGCTGTTTTCGAGAAAATCGAAGACGAGCATGATGGCACAATGCGCAGCAGTTCGCCCGGTCGCTTTGTCAAAACGCCTTGGCAGCGCAATGGCGGCGAATTTGGCGGCGGCATCATGTCGATGATGTCGGGCCGCGTGTTTGAAAAGGTCGGCATCCACACATCAACCGTCTTTGGCGAGTTTTCGCCCGAGTTCCGCAAACAGATACCGGGCGCCGAGGAAGACCCGCGCTTCTGGGCCTGCGGCATCTCGCTGATTGCCCATCCGCAGAGCCCGCATGTGCCGGCCGTCCACATGAACACCCGCATGGTTGTGACGACGCGCCAATGGTTTGGCGGCGGTGCCGACCTGACGCCCGTGCTCGAACGGCGGCGCACACAGGAAGACCCGGACAGTCTGGCCTTCCACAAAGCGATGAAATTCACCTGCGACCGCCACCCGGTCTCCGACTACGGCCGCTACAAGAAATGGTGCGACGATTACTTCTATCTTCCGCACCGCAGCGAAATGCGCGGCATCGGCGGTATTTTTTATGACTGGCTGCATACGGACGAAGACAAGGGCGGCTGGGAAGCGGACTTTTCCTTCACGCAGGACGTCGGCAAGAGCTTCCTAGTCGTCTACCCGCACATTGTCCGCCGCAATTTCAACGAGCCATGGACCGGCGTGGACCGGGAGGAGCAGCTGATCCGGCGCGGGCGCTATGTCGAGTTCAACCTGCTCTATGACCGGGGGACGATTTTTGGGCTGAAGACCGGGGGAAATGTCGATTCGATCCTGTCATCCATGCCTCCGGCGGTGAAGTGGCCTTGAATTAGGCGCGCAACGCCAGCGGATGGTTGACCAATGCGCGGTCGATGGTCACCAGCCGCAAGCCTTCGACTTTGCATTGCGCCAGGAGCATCCGGTCGAAAGGATCGTTGGTGTCGGGTTCCGGCAAAACCATTGAAGCGGCATGCGCAGGAGTGATCGATAGCCAACCCACGCCAGAATTTATCAAATATTTCTCGAACTCGGCGACTTCCATGCCAAGATCGAGCTTTCCAATTCTCACCTTTATCGCAATTTCCCATAGGCTGGCGACGCTGCCCGATTGGCGGACATCGTCGCCAGATAATACACGGGAAAAAACCGGATATCTGTCAGCCAGTTCGCTGCGGGCTATCGCCAGAAGGATGTGAGTGTCGAGCAGGAGGTCCATTATTTATGGCAAAGGCCGCAATAGAAAATCTTCAGGCAGCGGATCGTCAAAATCATCCGCAATATATGGCACCGGGTCTTTCACGCCAATCGAATCCAGATAACGCCGCCCCGCTTCCATATCCAAGCCGCCCTTGCGCTTGTGCGGATTGAGCTCAAACACTGGCTTCCCGTGGCGGGTGACCACAATTGTCTCCCCGCCCTCGGCGCGGCGGCCGAGCTCGGTGAAGCGGTCTTTGGCTTCCTTGATCGAAATCGTGTTCATGAGGCGGAAAGTAGCCACTGGTGGCCACATTGTCAAGAATTGAGCAGCTCTGCCTTGGTCAAGGCAAAGTCTCCCGCCGCCCATTTCTGCTCCAGCGACTTCAGCCGCTCCCCCACTTCCGGCCCGGCCTTCGCTCCCGCGGCCAGAAGGTCCGCCCCTTTCACCGGAAACCGCGGCTTCTTCCACGCCATGGCAAAATCCAGCAGCCGCGAATAGCCCGCCGCCTTCATGCATTTCCATGTCGTCATTCGCAGCCAGCGCGCGCGCCGCCGCGAGCGCCAGCTTCAGCCGGTCGCCAAGCGCCGCTGGATCGCCCCAATAAAGCAGCCGGGCGAAATCGCGGTTGTCGAGGTCCGGCTCTGGAAGAGCTGCGCACCGCCCATTGTTCCAGCCTCGCCCGCTCCGCTTTGGCAAGTTTGAGCCGCGAAGAAAGCTCTTCGATCGCTGCTCGGACGTCGGCGGAATAATTGACATCAGCCGCAGCAAGCGGATCAGCCTTCCAGCCCAGATCCCGCTCCGCCGCCACAAGCCCGTGCACCGCGTCGATGCCCCACTTTTCGCTCTCCGGCAGCGCGGCGGTCAGCACGCCGCTCTGCCGCATCCAAAGCAGGGCTCTGCGAGGGATCAGGCGCGGAAAGCAGCTTCTTCAACTCAGACCAGACACGCTCGGCAGAGAGATTGTTGACCGTCTCCTTCAGCCGCGCGCAGGCCTTCAGCCCTTCCGCATCCGGCCGCCCTTTTCCATACCAAGCGAAGAACCGGAAGAAGCGCAGAATGCGCAGATGATCTTCGCGGATGCGCGCCTCAGGGTCGCCGATGAAGCGGATGGTCCGCGATTTGATGTCCGCAATGCCGCCGACGAGATCGATGACCTTGCCATCCAAGTCCGCATACAGCCCGTTGACGGTGAAGTCGCGCCGCTCTGCGTCTGTCTTCCAGTCCCGGCCAAACGCCACCTCCGCCCGCCTGCCGTCCGTCACCATATCGGCGCGCAGCGTCGTCACTTCATAGGGAACGCCCTCCACAATGACCGTCACCGTGCCATGCGCAATTCCGGTCGGCACGCATTTAAAGCCGCCCGCTTCCACCCGTCTTTTCACTTCATCCGGCAGGCAGGTCGTCGCAATATCCACATCGGAAATTGACTCTCCGATCAAGGCGTTGCGCACCGCGCCTCCGGCAATCCGCGCTTCCTCGCCGTCTTGATTCAAAATGGTCAGCAGATTCCGCAAGCCCTTGTTTGAAAGCACTTTTGCAATCCGCTCCTGCGCCGCGCTGTCAATCAAGATGAAGCCTTTCATAAAGCACGCGAAGAATGCCCGCCGTCACGCCCCAGATGTTATGCTCCTCAAAAGGCATCGAGTAATAGAACCGCTCCTTCCCCTGCCAGACCCGGCTCTCGCGCCTGTGGTTGTCCGGGTTCATCACAAACGCGAACGGCACCTCAAAGGCCGCATCCACCTCCGAGCGGTTGATCGTCAGCTCATAATCCGCTCTGACAAGGGCAATCACCGGCGTGATGCGAAATCCTGTCGTAGTCAGATAGGCCGGCAGGCGTCCAAGTGTTTCAACGCTTCCGGCATCAAGCCCGATCTCTTCATGAGCCTCCCGCAGCGCCGCCGCTTCCGGCGAGGCGTCTTGCGCATCCACTGCGCCGCCCGGAAACGCCACCTGCCCCGAATGCTGGCGCATTGACTGCGTGCGGCGCGTCAGGATCAAACCAGCTGAGTCGCCCCTGTCCACTACGGGAATCAGCACTGCGGCTTCGCGCAGTTTTTCAACCGCCAGCCGTTCCACAATGTCAGGATTGAGCAGGTGATCTCCGTGCCGGAAATCGTCCTTCTCTCCGGCAAGCCCGCGCGCCTGCGTGCGGAAAGCCTCCGCGCTGAACCCGCCAACCGTCAAAGCGACAGCTCCTTTAGCCGCGCCGCTTGCATGATCGGAAACACGGCGCCGCCGGAGCGAACGGCGAACCACGTGTCATCCTCATGTTCAATCTCCTCACCCAAAGCGACTAGATCATACATCAACGGACGCGAAAGCCGCGCCTCGAGCCGCCCGCGCACATGCAGATAGGGTTTCAGCCCATGGTTCTCGGCGTCAACAACAAACCGCAGGGGATGCCCTTCACCCGCTTCGACGACATCACCGACATTGGTCCTGAACGTCAAAACCTGCCCCGCACCCGTTTCCTGCGCTGCCATCTCAACTGCGATGAAATGCGCATCCTCGATCCTGATCCCGACTTTCTCGACCGGCGTCACCAGATAGGTCTTGCCGTCCTCATCCCTGCGCAGCACGGTTGAAAAAAGCCGCACCAGCGGCGCGCGGCCAATAGGCGTTCCCATATAGAACCATGTCCCGTCAGCGCGGATTTCCATGTCAATGTCGCCGCAGAACGGCGGCTCCCAGCGCTCGACCGGCGGCAGGCCTTTGCCGACCCCCGCCGCGTTGGCGATCAGCGCCGCCAATGCGCCCGTGTCCTGCGCCCGGTTCAGTTCCGCTTTCAATTCAAAAGCCCCGATCTGTTCATCACGTCACGAAATAGTCATTCTTATTGCGCCCTATCCCGCTTGTCATGCGTGTGCGAACCCTTAGTTTAACACGATGAATGAATTGCGGCGGCGAATCGGCCCAAATCGCCAAATCTCACGGGGAATCGCATGAACATGTCCAAATCCGTCGCAGTCAAAGACGCCAAGGCCATCGTCGCCGAAGCGGAGGCCGCCCTCTCGGACATCGCCGCGATTCGCAAATCCGTCGGCACGGTCATCTTTGGTCAGGAAGCCGTGGTTGAACGGACACTGATCGCGCTCCTGTCCGGCGGCCATGCGCTGCTGGTTGGCGTGCCCGGCCTTGCCAAGACCAAGCTGGTCGAAACTCTTGGCAGAGTGCTCGGCCTTGACGAGCGCCGCATCCAGTTCACACCGGACCTGATGCCGTCCGACATTTTGGGCTCGGAAGTGCTGGAGCAGAGCGACAAAGGCAAGCGCTCGTTCCGCTTTCTCAAAGGCCCCATATTCGCGCAGCTGCTGATGGCCGACGAGATCAACCGCGCCTCGCCGCGCACCCAGTCGGCGCTGTTGCAGGCGATGCAGGAATATCATGTCACCATCGCCGGAGAGCGCTATGACCTTCCCGCCCCCTTCCATGTGCTCGCCACGCAGAACCCGCTGGAGCAGGAGGGCACCTATCCGCTCCCCGAAGCTCAGCTCGACCGCTTCCTGTTGCAGATCGACGTGCCCTATCCGGACCTTGACGCCGAGCGCCGCATCCTGACTGAGACGACCGGCACGTCCGAGGCGAAAGCCAAGGCCGTGATCACAGCCACGCGCCTCGCCGAAATGCAGTCACTCATCCGCATGATGCCGGTCCCTGAAACGGTTGTCACCGCCATCCTCGACCTCGTCCGTTCCGCCCGGCCCGGTTCCGCGCACGAAGAGGCAAACAAGCACATCTCATGGGGTCCCGGCCCGCGCGCCGGACAGGCGCTGATGCTCTGCGCCCGCGCCCGCGCGCTGTATGACGGTCGCCTCGCGCCTTCCATCGACGATGTGCGCGCACTGGCCGAACCCGTCCTGCAGCACCGCATGGCGCTGAATTTCGCCGCGCGCGCCGAAGGCATGAATGTGCGCGATGTGATCGCCAAACTTGTGAAAGCCTGACATGGCGCTAGGCGCGGCCACATCACCTGCCAGCAAGACCGAAGCGCTGGCGCGCGCGCGCCAGCGTGCGGCGCTGGTGCCGGACCTGCTTGTCGACGCCAAGCGCCTCGCGGCCACGACAATCAACGGCTGGCATGGCCGCCGCCGCAAGGGCGTCGGCGAAAGTTTCTGGCAGTTCCGCCCCTATGTCGAGGGCGAGGCGGTCAGCCGCATCGACTGGCGCCGCTCGGCCCGCGACGACAACACCTATATCCGCGACCGCGAATGGGAAGCCGCCCACACGATCTGGCTCTGGGCCGACCCCTCGCCCTCCATGCTGTTCAAGTCGAAAGGCGCGCAGGTCTCCAAGGAATCCCGCGCGCTCGTTCTGATGCTGGCCATGGCCGAACTTCTGTCGCGCTCCGGCGAGCGCATCGCCTGGCCCGGAGTTGCAGCGCCTTTCTCATCGCGCAACGGCGCGGAAAAACTCAGCCTGCGCCTTGCCGGCGCTGAGCGAAGTTTCGCCGCCTGATCTTTCGTCCGTCAAGCGCTTCTCCGAAATCGTCTATGCCAGCGATTTCCTCGAGACGCCGGAAGAGATCATCCAAACCCTGCAGCCCGTCGCCGAACGCGGCGCGCGCGGCCATCTTGTGGAAATCTGCGATCCGCTGGAGGAGATATTCCCCTATTCCGGACGGCAGGAATTCCTTGATCCCGAAACGGGCGAGCGCCTGAAAGTCGGCCGCGCGGAAACATTTCGGCGACGAGTACCGCGCGCTCTTCGTCGCACGCCGCGAAGAGCTGCGCGCATGGGCGGCGCGCTTCGGCTGGAGCTACACCGTCAACCGCACCGACCGGCAGGCGTCGGAATGCCTCGCCAAACTGCAATTGTTCCTCTAGTGAAGACAGAGGGCTTGCCGCATGATTGGCCTCCCCCTCGCCTTCGGCGCGCCGCTGGTTCTGGCCGGCCTGATCGCCCTGCCGATCATCTGGTGGCTGCTGCGGCTGACGCCGCCCAAGCCCAATCAGGAAGTCTTCCCGCCGCTGAAAATCCTGGCGCGCATTTTGAAGAAAGACGAGACGCCGCACAAAAGCCCGTGGTGGCTCACCCTGCTGCGCCTCGCGCTGTCGGCGCTGGTCATCCTGGCGCTTGCCGAGCCGGTGCTCAATCCGCAGAACACAAAACTCTCCGGCGAAGGCCCGCTCGTCCTCATCATCGATAATTCCTGGCCGTCGGCCTTGAGCGCGGAAAACCAGAAGCGCACGGCGCTGAACCTCATCAACGCCGCCGAGGCCGCCTCCCGCCCCGTCATCCTCGCGGCGCTCGCCAGCGATGGCAAAACGCCGCTCGGCCCCTTCGACGCCGCCGCCGCCCGCGAGCGCCTCGCGGCGGTCAAACCGGAGCCTGTTCCCGCAGACGCACTGACTGCCGCAAAGCGGGTCATCGCGCTGGCGGGCGAGAATAAAGCCAATGAAATCATATGGCTGGATTCCGGGCTTGAATCTAAGGACAAGGATGAGGCGCTTGAATCAATAGGTGAGTCCGGCTTCAAATCGCTGGCCTGGCACGGGCCGGGAGCGCTTCCCCTGCAACGCTGTCACCGCCACCGAGAACGGCGCGGAGACGCTCAAGATCACACTTCAGCGCGCCAGCGGCGCGGCGGACACCGGCCCCGGCCAGCTTGTTGCGCTGGACGAAAAAGGCCGCCAGCTCGCCGAAACGCCCTTCCTGTTCACCGGCAATGAGACCTCGATCGAAGCCGAACTGAAGCTGCCCTTCGAACTGCGCAACGACATCGCCTCCGTGCGCATTGCGGGCGAGCGCCATGCCGGCGCCGTGCGGCTTCTGGACGACCGGATGAAGCGCAAACGCGTCGCGCTCCTCTCCGGCGCGCCAAGCGACGCCGCCCAGCCGCTTTTGTCGCCGCTTTACTATATCGAGCGCGCCATCGCGCCGTTCGCCGACATCGTGCGGCCCCGCAGCTCCGAAATTTCTGAAGCGGTCGACAGAGTTTCTCGAAGTCAACCCCTCAGTCATCATCATGGCCGATGTCGGCATTATCGCCGCCCCCGCCGAAGCGGCGCTGAAGGACTGGATCGAAAAGGGCGGCATGCTGGTGCGTTTTGCCGGACCAAGGCTCGCCGCCGCATCCGAAGACAAGCTCCTGCCCGTCGCGCTGCGGCGCGGCGAGCGGGCGCTGGACGGGACCATGTCATGGACCGTGCCGCAGAGCCTTTTGCCGTTTGGCGAAACGAGCCCGTTCGCGGGGATTGAGATTGCGTCGGACATATCGGTCAGCCGTCAGGTTCTCGCCGTGCCCGAGCCGGATCTGTCACAGCGCAGCTGGGCTGATCTGGCCGATGGAACGCCGCTGGTCACGGCGCTGGAAGAAGGCGGCGGCCGCATCGTGTTGTTCCACGTCACCCCGAACACATCATGGTCCAACCTGCCCTTGACCGGCACATTCGTTGAAATGCTGCGCAGGACCGTCAGCCTTGCGCAATCAGGTCCGGGCGGCGCGCTTTTGACGGGCCAGTCGATCCTGCCGCCGTTCCGCGCGGTCAACGCCGACGGTATAATCACTTCACCCGCGCCGACCAGCCAGCCGCTGACGCTCAAGCCCGCCGCCGTGCCGGCGGTCACATTCGAAAACCCGCCCGGCCTTTATGGCAATGCCGAAGGCGCGCTTGCCCTGCCGCTGCTTGGCAAGGACGACAAGCTCACCCTTTCCAGCGCACCGGATCTCCCGTTCCCCGTCACTGCGGAAATATACCAGTCCAGCGCGCCGCAGCCGCTGAAAGGCGCGATGCTGCTCGCCGCGCTGGCGCTTCTGGCGCTGGATTGCATCGCCGTGCTTTGGATGACCGGCGCGTTCCGCTCGTGGCGCCTGAACGCCGCTGCGGCGTCGCTGACGCTGGTGCTGCTCGTTCCAACTGCCGACCCCGCGATGGCGCAGCAGACGCCGCCTGCCGCGCAGCCTCCCGCAGTCAGCGCCGCAGACGCCATCGAGGCGATTTCACAAACACGCCTCGCCTACGTCAAAACCGGCGACAGCCAGATCGACAAGGTGAGCCAGGAGGGCCTGTTCGGGCTCACTGTGTTCCTGCGCGACAAGACCGCGCTGGAGCCGGGAGAGCCGATCGGCGTTGACCTCGACACCGACGAACTCGCCTTCTTCCCGGTCATCTACTGGCCGATAGACGCCGCAGGCGCCATGCCGTCCGCAGCGGCCATCGCCCGCGCCGACGCCTATATGCGCCAGGGCGGCACGATCCTGTTCGACACGCGCGATCAGGACATCGCCGCTTTCGACCTTGCCGGCGGCGGCTCGGCCGCCAATGAGCGCCTGCGCGCCATTCTCGACGGCATGAACGTGCCGCCGCTCGAGCCGGTTCCGACCGACCATGTCCTGACAAAATCCTTCTTTCTGCTCACCGACTTTCCCGGCCGCTACAGAGGCGGCGAGCTTTGGGTCGAAGCATCCGCCAATGCCGAGACGCAGGTCGACCGCCCGGTGCGCACCGGCGACGGCGTCTCGCCCATAATCATCACCAGCAACGATTTCGCCTCGGCTTGGGCGATGGATGACAATGGCAATTTCCTCTATTCGACCGTCCCCGCCGACAATCTCCAGCGCGAGCACGCGTTCCGCACCGGCATCAACATCGTCATGTACATGCTGACCGGCAATTACAAATCCGATCAGGTCCATATCCCGGCGCTGTTGGAAAGGCTGGGGCAATGAACCTGTCGCTGTCCTTCGAGCCGCTCGCCGCCTGGCCATTTGTCGCCGCAGCGGCCTTCATTCTTTTGGCGCTGGCCCTCTTCGGCCTCATTCGCCGCGCGCGCGGCGCTTGGCTGCGGCTTGGCGCGGCCGCCGCGCTCGCGCTTGCGCTCGCCAACCCGGTATTCCTCAGTGAGGACCGCGATCCGGTCAAAAGCGTCGTCGCGCTGATCATCAGATCGCAGCCAGAGCCAGTCGCTCGGAACCCGCGCCGGCGACACCGACAAGGCGATTGCCGCTGTCAAGGAGCGGCTCTCCCGCTTCAAACAGTTCGAGCTGCGCGAGTTCGACGCTGGCAAAGGCGGCAGCGCCGAAGAGCGCGCCTCGACGAAATTGTTCACCGCGCTCACCGACATTTTCCGCGACGTGCCGCCCAGCCGCATCGCTGGCGCGATTTTGGTCACTGACGGCCAAGTGCACGACGTGCCGAAAGATATCGCCGCGCTCGGCTTCGATGCGCCGGTGCACGCGCTCGTCACCGGTCAGGACAAGGAATTCGACCGCTCCGTCCGCTTCACCCAGTCGCCGCGCTTCGGCCTTGCGGGCAAGGTGTCGCAGATGGAGTTCCTTGTCACCGACGAAGGCCCGGTGACGGCCGGCGCCGAGGCCATAGTCCGCATTTTCGTCAACGGCGAACAGGTGGCGCAGCAGTCCGCGCTGGTTGGAGCCAAGTCTGCGCTGGAAGTGCCTCTCGGCCGCGCCGGGGCAAACATCATTGAGCTGGCCACCGATGTCCTTCCCGGCGAAACCAGCGAAAGCAACAACCGCGCCGTCGCCACAGTGGACGCCATCCGCGAGAACCTGCGCGTGCTGCTCGTCTCCGGCGAGCCCCATGCGGGCGAGCGCACATGGCGCAATCTCCTCAAGTCCGACGCCAGCGTCGATCTGGTGCATTTCACCATCCTGCGCCCGCCGGAAAAGCAGGACGGCACGCCGATCAATGAGCTGTCGCTGATCGCCTTCCCGACGCGCGAGCTGTTTGTCGAGCGGATCAAGGATTTCGACCTGATCATTTTCGACCGCTACCAGCACCGCGACGTGCTGCCGACGCTTTATTACGACTATATCGCCCAATACGTCGAACAGGGCGGCGCGCTGCTGGTCGCCGCCGGCCCCGAATATGCCGGCGAGGCCACCATCGCCAACACGCCGCTCGCCCCCGCGCTCCCGGCGCTGCCGACCGGCGACGTGACGCGAGGAAGGCTTCCTTCCGGAGCTGACAGATCTTGGAAAACGCCATCCGGTGACGCGCGGCCTTGAAGGCTCGGACACATCACCGCCCGCCTGGAGCCGCTGGTTCCGCCTCATCAGCGTCACCCCGCCGGACGGCGAGACCGTCATGAAAGGCGCGGGCGATCAGCCGCTGCTGGTGCTGAACCGCAAGGGCGAGGGCCGCGTCGGCATGTTCCTGTCGGATCAGGGCTGGCTCTGGGCGCGCGGCTTTGAGGGCGGCGGGCCGCATGTGTCGCTTTACCGGCGCATCGCGCACTGGCTGATGAAAGAGCCGGAGCTGGAGGAAGAGGCGCTTTCAGCCGCCGCCAAAGGCCAGACATTGGAAATCACCCGCCAGACCATGGCGGACGAGGGCAGCAAGGCTGAAGTCACACTGCCCTCAGGAAAAACCGCGTCCATCGATCTCGTCAAATCCGGCGAAGGCCTGTTCACCGGCAAGCTGGAAACCGACCGAAGTCGGCCTGTTCCGGATCGCCAATGGCGATCTGAACACTCTGGTGCACGTCGGCCCGGTCAACGCGCCGGAGTTCCTCTCGACCGTTTCAACGCTCGAAGTTCTTTCGCCGCTTGTCAAACAAACCGGCGGCGTCGCCGCCCGGCTCGCAGGCGCTGGTGTCCCCGATATCCTTCCAGTGCGCGGCAAGGCCGAGGCGGGCAATGGCCAGTGGATGGGCCTGAAAACTACGGACGAAACCATCCTGCGCAGTGTCTCCCGCCTGCCGCTGTTTGCAGGGCTGCTCGGGCTGGCGCTGCTTCTGTTTGCGCTTGGCTCGGTCTGGTATCGCGAAGGCCGGTAGTAAGTCAGCCCGCGTGGCGCACTTCGCCAATCGCTGCTGCAAGCGCCCCCTCGGCCAGCTCATTGGCAAGGATGCGCTTCTGGTCCACAGGAGCAGGAAAACGCATCTGGTTCTCCATCACGCGTTGAAATCCCAGCGGCCCGTAATAGGACTCGTCGCCCACCAGCACCACCAGCGCATGGCCCTTGGCCCGCGCCGCTTCCACGCTCATCTTTAAAATGCGCCGCCCGATGCCCTGGTTTTTCCAAGCGGGCGTCACCGCAAGCGGGCCGAGCAAGAGCGCATCCGCCCCGCCGATTTTCACCCGCGTCATCCTGACCGATGCAATCACGGCCCCATCTGCGAGCGCCACAAACGACAATTCCCGCTCATGCGGCCCGCCCTCGCGGATGCGGTAGGCCGCGCGGGCGAACCGGCCGGGACCGAAAGCGTCGGCATTGATCTCTTCAATCACCGCGTCGTGCAGCGCGGTCTCTTGCACATAGGAAAGCTCAGACATGGAGGGGAACCATCAATTGGACATTGAACAAACGGGCGGCGCGGCGCGGTCAGCGTCGTCGCGGCGTCAGAATGGCCTGTGTCAATATCCTGTGTTCCATGAAATCCGCCTATCATCGTTCAACACATTGTTCAATCGCGCCGCGCAGATGAATTTGCTATGTTCAGTCTTGGCCAACGGCTGGCTGGGAAGACGCGCATGGGACTGCTGATCGACGGCAAATGGCATGACCAATGGTATGACACTAAGTCAACCCAAGGCGAATTCGTCCGCAAGGCCCCGCAGTTCCGTAATTGGATAACGCCGGACGGCGCGCCCGGCCCCACCGGCAAAGGCGGTTTCAAGGCTGAGGCAGGCAGATATCATCTCCACATATCCCTCGCCTGCCCCTGGGCGCACCGGACGCTGATTTTCCGCAAACTGAAGGGACTTGAAGCCGCCATCAGCATCTCCGTCGTCCATCCGCTGATGCGCGAAAACGGTTGGACATTTGACAAGGGCTTCGAGGGCGCGACAGGCGACACGCTTTCAAGCTTTGATTTCATGCATCAGGTCTACACACGCGCCGACAGCCAATATTCAGGCCGCGTCACGGTTCCTGTTCTCTGGGATAAACAGCAAAACACCATCGTCTCGAACGAAAGCAGCGAAATCATCCGCATGTTCAACTCCGCCTTTGATGCGGCAGGCGCTTCAGTCGGTGATTTTTATCCCGCGCGCCTTCGGTCCGAAATCGACGAAGTCAACGCGCTTATCTACGAAAACATCAACAACGGCGTCTACCGCGCTGGGTTTGCCACAACGCAGGCGGCCTACGAAGCCGCTTTCGAGAGGCTGTTTTCCGCGCTCAACTCGCTTGAAGCGCGCCTGTCCGCTCAGCCTTTCCTCGCTGGCAATGATCTGACCGAAGCCGACTGGCGTCTCTTCACCACCTTGGTGCGTTTTGATGCCGTCTATGTCGGGCATTTCAAATGCAACAAGAGGCGCATTGCCGACTATCCGGCGCTGTCGGCCTATCTGCGCAGGCTTTACAATGTTCCAGGCGTTGCGGAAACGGTCAGCATCCCGCACATCAAGCATCATTATTACGCCAGTCATTTGAACATCAACCCGACAGGGATTGTGCCGCAAGGGCCGGAGTTGGCGTTTCTTTGACTTTGCGCCCGCTTTTGGCGTGCGCTCACCAAACCTCCGCCGCCGCCCCATCCATCACTTCCGCAATCCGCCGACGCGTAGACTGCGTGGTTGCCTCCGGCAGCGCATCCAGCGGAAAAAACCCGCATTCGGCGATCTCCTTGTCTGGCAGGCGCGGCGCAGTCTGGGTGAAGCGACGCACCACATAGAGCGCCACATGGTCGCGCACGGACGCGCGGTTATTATGATAGATGCCGAAAAGCTCCGCCTCACCGGTCAGCTCAATATTTCCCTCTTCCCGCAATTCCTTGACCAGCGCCTGCGCCATCGTCTCGCCGCGCTCGACGCCGCCGCCCGGAAGATACCAGCCCGGCACATAGGTGTGGCGCACCAGAAACACGGATCTCTCCGCCTCGTTCAGCACCAGCGCGCGCACGCCGAGCGTCATTGGCCGCTTCAGCACAAAGTAAATGTGGAAGAACCTGACCCGCGCCCGGGAAAACCATGTGTGTGACTGCATGCGCCCGCTCCTTGCCGCTGGCATAGATGAAGGCGAGGCTCTATTCGAGTTGAATGTTCCGTCTCGCGCATATTTCCGACCCGCATCTCGGTCCGCTTCCGCCAGTCAGCTTGCGCGACCTCGCCTCAAAGCGCGTCACCGGCTACATTAACTGGCAGCGCCGTCGCGGTAGGGCCATGGCCTCGCCCGCCCTTGCGCAGATCATGGCGGATTTGGCGGCGCAGAAGGCCGATCATCTGGCGATCACCGGCGACCTGGTTAATCTCGGCCTCGAGGCGGAAGTGGAGAACGCCAAGGCATGGCTTGAGGCCATGCGGCGCGCCTGCCGAAGTTTCCGTCGTTCCCGGCAACCACGACGCCTACGTGCCGGGCGCGTTGGCCAGAGCCTGCAAGGCCTGGCAGCCCTTCATGTCAGGCGACGCGCCGCCAAAGTCCGCCGCGCCGAATGACATGTTTCCCTATCTGCGCGTCCGGGGAAATGTCGCAATCATCGGTGTCTCGTCCGCCATAGCCACATCACCATTCCTCGCGCGCGGCGCTTTCCGATCTCCGCAGGCCAGAAAGCTCGGGCAGATGCTCGACGATTGCGGCAGGCGCGGGCTGTTCCGCGTCATCCTCATCCACCACCCTCCGGTGCGCGGCGCGGCAGCGCTGCACAAGCGCCTGTTCGGCATCGGTCTGTTTCAGGAGACCGTCGCCGCGCATGGGGCGGAGCTTGTTCTGCACGGCCACACGCACCAGCCGACAGTGAATTTCATCAAAGGCAGGGACGGCAAGGTCCCGGTCGTCGGCGTGTCATCCACAAGCCAGGCACCCGGCGGCCATATGCCGCCGGCTGGTTACAATCTTTTTGAAATTTCAGGCAAGCCCGGCGCCTGGCGGTGCGATCTGGAGCATCGGTCAATGACAGAAATCAGCACAGTGGCCGCCGCGTTGGAAGTGCGAACCCTGCTGCCTGGCTAGCGCCAGACGCTGCCGCCGACAATGCCGGGTATCCGGTCCCAAAGCCAAAGAAAGATCAGCGCCGCGCCGGTCAGCGAGCCGGCCAGGAACCAGACAAGCCCCGCGCTGAACTCGTTCCATTCATCTTTGGACTGGGTGGCGTCGGCATATTCGCCGCCAGCTGCATAAACAATGCCGCTTGCGCGCTGCGCCCCTTCCCGCAAGGGCTCCATCTCGCCTTCCAACATCCGCTGTCGGTCAACGATGCGCTCGGCGACATAGTTGGTCACCCGCTCCTGTACCTGCTTGATGTCGGCGCTCTCGCACAACACCACGCGCCCATGCCGCGTGTCGCGCACGAAACGGTAAGTGCGCCGGTCGCGCGCCAGCATCACATGCGATGTCGCATCGACCCAAAGCCGCGGCTGCAAGCCGGTGGAAATGGCAAAGTCGAACTGGTCGTCCTCGGCGGGGATTTCGTCAATCACCGGCTTCAGCTGTTCAGCAAGTATTTCCAGCCGCGCCCGGTCGGCGTCTTTCAGGTCCACGACAACATCATTGCGGTCAGCCTTGGCGATCCGCACCTCGCGCATCGCGTCGGACAGGCGGCGCACATTGTCGCGGTAGATCAGATTTTCACCTGCCTCACTCATGCCAATCCCCGAACGCAGAACCCATGCTTAACAAATGGTTAGCATGGTTCAATCAGGATTGCACGCAGCGAATGCGGGTTACGACTGGCGGAACAGGAGATCGGAGACAACACTGTCCCGGCCGTACACATCGCCATGAAACGCCGTGCGCCCGTCATCGCCGATCCAGATGGTGAAATAAGTCAGATGCACCGGCACTTTGCTCTTCAGCGGCACGCGTGTCAGCTTGCCGGAGACTGACAATCGCATCCATCTGCGCGCGTGAAAGTTTCTGATCGAGGCCAAACAGCTTCTCGGCAAAATCCATCGGCTTGCTTACCCGTATGCAGCCATGGCTGAAAGCGCGGCCCGTCTTGGCGAACAATTGCCGCGACGGCGTGTCGTGCAGATAGATGTTGAACTTGTTTGGGAACATGAATTTGACGACGCCCAGCGCGTTCTTCTTTCCCGGCTGCTGCACGATGCGGTAAGGGAATTTTCCCTTGATGGCATTCCAGTCAACGCTGTAGGGGTCAATTTCAGGCGCGCCCTCGGCCCAGCCGGAATAAAGAATGTAGTCATTGGCCGCCAAATATCCCGGGTCTTCCTGCAGTTTCGACAGAAACTCCGCCTTGGCGATGTCCGCCGAGACAGTCCATGTCGGATTGAACTCGGCATAGCCGATCCGGTCGGAAAACATCGGCGTCGCGTGGAACGGTTTGCCGACAATGACGCGCCGCCTATCGACGGTCTTTCCCTTGTCGGTGAGAAAAAGTTCGAATCCCGCCTGGTTGACCAGAACATGCCGCGCGCCAAGATCGTTCGGCAGCCAGCGCCAGCGCTCCATATTGACAATGATCTGCCGGATCCGCGCCTCGGCGGAAACATTGAGGATCGCCAGCGTGCCCTTGCCGACAACACCGTCATCCTCAACGCCATTGTTGAGCTGAAACGTCTTCACCGCGTTGATGAGCGCCGGATCGTAAAGCGAGGCATCGCCGTCGGTCAGTCCCTTGTAGCCGCGCCCGGCAAGACTGGCGCGCATTGCCGCGACCCTTGCGTCGCGCATTCCCGGCTTCAGCGTCGGCCCTGCGGGAACGGGTTCCCAGCCGCCGATGGAGTCAAAGTTACGGTATGTGGCAAGCAGTTGCCGCAGTTTGCCATATTGGCCATGGCGCGGCCGCAGCGTCGAAAAGGCGGCGGAGGCGCCGCTGTCGCGCGCGATGCCCAGCCACTTGCCCGCGTCGATATTCTTGCGCTCAATGACAATGCTGGTCGAATTCAGCGACGGCGAGGTGCGCCCGCCGGAAAGGTCGCGCGCCATGCGCAGGAACGACTGGCTGAGCGCCAGCTCCGCCCCCGCCTCGTCCTCCTCGCCTGAAAGATTAGGCAGCGCCTCAAATGCGATTTCGCTGTAGTCTTTCGGATTAAGACCGTCCGCCGCCGCCTTGCCCAGCGCCGAAACCAGCTCCTGCCCCGCGATGGTCAGCACGCCGTTTTCCACCCAGACAAACTGCGGGTCTTGCGGAAGAATAATAGGATTTCAGCCTGTTGAGATCAATCGTGACGTCGCGCCACTCCACCGCCTGCGCGCCTTCGTCATAAAGGCTGGAGACAACCGACTGCGGCGAGGCAACGGCCATCTGCGCGGTGAAGACGAGACCCAGAAAAAACGACGCAAGCCCGAAAAACTTCCGCATAACCCGCTCCAAGCCGCTTAATTCCCCGCAAATATTACGCTGACCTCAGCGGCGGAAGAATGACTGAATTGCCACGGAATTACGGTATTTTGGTTAACGGCGCGGTAAGATTCAGGCCGCCGCCCGCGCGATGGCGCCAGCAATCACCGAAGCCGCCTGCTGCGGCGCCTCGTCAAGCAGCATGTGGCCGGCATCCGGCAAAAGCACAGCGTGAAAATTGCCAGGCAAGCTCTCAAGAACGTCACATGGCATCACTGCGTCCTCCGCCCCCCAGACCACCGCCACCGGCATCGCCAGCGCCTCAAGCGCTGCGCGCGGAATGACGCCCTGCTCCTCACCGCGCAGGATCAGCCCTATAATATGAGCCAGCGCCTCCTTCTGGCCCGTCACACGCCGCTGCGCCATCATGGCGTCGACGAGTTTTGGAGGAACAGCCGACTTCAGCCCGGACATTTGCCTGAGGCAGATTTCCAGCTCTGCCTTTTTCCCCGCCGCTGCAAAGGCGCGCAGAAGCGGAGCATTGATCCGGCTCGACATTCCGCCCGGCGCCAGCAGTGTTGCTGACAAAACGCGGCTTGGCTGACCGATCGCGATGAGCGCGGCAACCGCGCCGCCCATGGAGTGCCCCGCCAGATGAAACGCCTCTACTCCGCGCTGATCCAGTTCGCTGACAACGGCTCTTGCGGCGAAAGACGCTGTGCCGAAGCCCGGATAGTGCAGCGACCCGGCATGGCCGGGAAGATCAAACGCGAGCGTTGCGCGATCAAGTTTGCGCTGTGCTTCTTCCCAGCCCGCCGCGCTTCCGCCGAACCCATGCAGCAGGACCACGGGCGGCCCCGCGCCTACAGTTTCAACCACCCCAAGGCGCGGCGCGGCTTCACTCATCCAACAACCCGGTTCGCCGCCGAGACCAGCGCCTCAAGCGAGGCCGTCACGATGTTGGTGTTGACCCCGACGCCGAACAGTTTGCCCTTGGATGCTCGACTTCCATGTAGCAGATCGCCGATGCGTCCGAACCGCGCTGCAGCGAATGCTCCGAATAGTCCGCCACCGAAAGCTCGACGCCGAGATAGACCGAGAGCGCATGGACAAAGCCGTCAATCGGCCCGGTGCCCCTGCCCTCGATGCGCTTCGGCACGCCCTTGTCGGTGATCTCCGCCGCGACGATCTGCTGGCCCCGGTGCTCTGTGTCCGGATAGGCGTGATGCTCGATGAACTTCAGCCGTGCCCTTCGGCTGCTCGACATAAAGGTCAAAGAACCGGTCATGGATGCGCTTGGACGACAGCTCCGTGCCTTCTTTGTCCGTGATGCGCTGGATGTCGTCGCGGAACTCGGCCTGAAGGCCGCGCGGCAGGTTGATGCCGTAATCCTCCTGCATGATGTAGGCGAGGCCGCCCTTGCCGGACTGCGAATTAATCCGGATGATCGCCTCATACGTGCGTCCGACATCCTGCGGATCAATCGGAAGGTACGGCACCTCCCACAAAGGCTTGTTCGCCTTGCGGATCGCCTTCATCCCCTTGTTGATCGCATCCTGATGCGAGCCGGAAAACGCCGTATAGACCAGTTCGCCCACATAAGGGTGGCGCTCGGGAATCCGCATCTGGTTGGAATATTCGTAGACCGCCTTCATCCGGTTGATATCCGAACAGTCCAGTTCCGGGTCCACCCCTTGCGTGAACATATTGAGCGCCAGCGTCACAATATCGACATTGCCCGTGCGCTCGCCATTGCCGAACAAAGTCCCCTCCACCCGGTCCGCCCCCGCCATCAGCGCAAGCTCGGTCGCGGCGATGCCCGTGCCGCGGTCATTATGCGGATGCAGCGAAATGATCAGGTTCTCGCGGTTATCGAGATTGCGGCACATCCATTCGATCTGGTCGGCATAAATGTTCGGCGTCGACATTTCGACCGTTGCCGGCAGATTGAAAATCAGCTTGTTGTCCGGCGTCGGCCTCACGGCCTCAGCCACCGCATTGCAAATTTCCAAAGCCACTTCGATCTCGGTCCCGGTGAAACTTTCCGGCGAATATTCAAACCGGAAATCCCCGCCCGCCTTCGCCGCCATGTCGGTGATCATCTTTGCCGCATCAACGGCGATCTGCTTGATGCCCTTCACGTCTTTCTGAAACACCACGCGCCTCTGCAATTCGCTGGTGGAATTGTAGAAATGCACAATTGGCCGGACAGCGCCTTTCAAAGATTCAAAGGTGCGGGTGATGAGTTCGGGGCGGCATTGCACCAAGACCTGCAATGACACATCCGACGGCACGCCGCCCTCTTCAATGCACCAGCGCGCAAAATCAAAGTCCGTCTGCGACGCGGATGGGAACCCGATCTCGATTTCCTTGAAACCCATGTCGAGGAGCAGCTTGAACATCCGCGCCTTGCGGTCGTGCCCCATCGGATCGACCAAAGCCTGATTGCCGTCGCGCAGATCGACGGAGCACCAGACCGGCGCTTTTTCAATGCGCTTGGAGGGCCAATGCCGGTCAGTCAGGCCGACAACGGGATAAGGCTGATACTTGTCCGCCGCGTTTGGCATGCCCTTTGCGGGCTGTGAAATTGTCTTGCTCATGATCTAAATCCCACAGGCGGGTCCGCTGTGAACACTCGGCCTGTTCATTGGAGTTATCGGAATGGATTGTAAAGGAGCCGGTCAGCACAGCGGCAACCGGGCGCTCCCTTAACGGGCCCGGCAGCCGCAGCTAAGCAGGAGCAGCGCAGCGAGCGAAGGCGCAGCGCGGTTCGTGGATTTGGTATTGTGGCCGGTCAAAGTCATGAATGAAGGATAGCTGAGCAAAAGAAGCGATGCAAGGCGCTAAAGCGCCCCGGCAAACCATTCCGCCGTTTTTGAAATCACGCCATCGGCCATTTTCTGATCCGGCCCGAAAACACCGAAAATATGATCGCCGTCCGGCACGATGACCACTTCCTTCACAGCGCCCTTTGCGAGCTTGGCAAAACCTTCAGGGTAGGCTGCGGAAAAATCCTTTGAGCCTGCGATGGACAAATAGGCGCCCGGATACTTCCCCATCGATGCATTGAGATCATGCGCGTCGAGGCTTTCAAAGAATGCTTTTTTCAAGGCAATGGTGCGCCAGCCAAGGTCAATCCCGACTATGCCGTCCTTGGCTGCTTTCTCAAAATTTGCCTCGGTCAATAGAGCGGCAAAATCCTTGTGAAGATCGCCGACAGAAGACCATGTGGCCAGCGCCTTGATGTCGCTTGGCATGTCGCCGGCCAAGACCATCGATATGGCGCCGCCAAGACTGAACCCAAGCGCGCCGATCCGCGCCTTGTCCACACCTTGCGTCTTGCCAAGAAAAGCCAGAGCCGCCTTGGCGTCCTCGACCTGCAGATCTACCGTTGTCGCGCCGGTGTCGCCATCGCTTTTGCCAAAGCCGCGGAAGTCAATCCGCAGCGAGGCAACGCCCTTGTCCGCCAGCGCCTTTGCCACCCGCGCATACATTCCGCCGACTTCGTCCTTGGAACTGCCAAAACCGTGCAGCAAGAGCACGGCGGGAGCGCTGGCAGCCCCATCGGGCAGATTGAACGTCCCGGCAACGCCACCATCCAGCGTCACCGCCGTTTCAGCTGCGGTGGCGGATGAAACCGCGAAGGCAAGAAGTGCGGCCGCAAACGCCGAAGCGCGACCTGTGATGGCAATCATTTCGCTCTCCTGTTTGAAAAATTCAGAAGAGCCTAACACATTTTGACACCTCGTAAAGCGCCGGAAAATGAGGGAAGGCCCTGGCGCAGACGGTACAGCGCCATCCCTTGACCGCATCAGTTAAACGGAACAGCATGATGACATTCAGCGTCAGATCATCTTGGATCAAAAAGGGCGGTGAACACTTGCACTAAAGCCGCGCGGGGAATGCAAATTGGCTTCAAAGATGTTTGACGACATTGACGGCTACCTCGCCTCCCAGCCGCCCGAAGCGCGCGCCAAGCTCGCTCTCGTGCGCGCCGCAATCCACCGCGCCGCGCCGGAAGCCGCTGAGGCGATCTCCTACCAAATCCCCGCCTTCCGCCTCGCCGGCCGCGTCTTCATCTTTTTCGCCGGCTGGAGAAACCACTACTCGATCTACCCTGTCGGCGACGCGCTGCTGGACGCGTTCGGCGCGGAGCTGGCCAGCTATGAAATCAGCAAAGGCACAATCCGATTCCCGCTGGACGAGCCTGTGCCGGAGGACCTGATTTTCAGGATTGCCAGGTTCAAAGCGCAAGAGACGCTGCAACGCGCGCCGAAGAAAAAAGCATAAGCCGCTGCCTTCCGGTTCTCACAGCACCAGCACCCCCGAATGCTTCGCTTCCCCCTCCGGCTCCACATGGATGGTCACCACACAGTCCGGCACCTTGGCTTTGACCGCGTCTTCGATCCTGTCACAGATGTCATGCGCCCGCTTGACGGTCATTTTTTCCGGCACCACCAGATGAAACTCGACAAACGTGGCGCGGGCGGCGGCGCGGGTCTTCAGGTCATGCACCTCAATGGCGCCGTCGGCGTTTTCGGCAATGATGGCGCGGATGCGCGCTTCCTCCTCTGCATCGACCGCATGGTCCATCAGCCCTTGAACAGAGAAGTTGATCACCATCCAGCCCTGCCAGAGGATATTGACGGCAACCAGCACCGCCATAACCGGGTCCAGCCATTGGCGGCCTGTGGCGACTGCCAGAGACAGCCCGATCAGCACGCCGACGGACGTCAGCACATCCGTCCAGATATGCTTGCCGTCGGCAAGTATCGCAGGAGACTTGTGCGCCGTTCCAGCGCGGATCATCAAGGTGGCCCAAATGCCGTTGATGACTGTAGCAGCGCCATTCACCGCAAGGCCAAGCCCCGTCTGCTCAAGCGGCTTTGGATTGTTCCACGCTCCCCATGCCTGATGCGCGATCAGGAGCGCGGCGACGACAATCAGCACGCCTTCAACAACGGCCGAAAAATACTCCGCCTTATGATGCCCGAACGGATGATCGGAATCCCCCGGCTTGAACGAGAGCGAGATAGCATACCAGGCGACAAAGGCGGTGATGACATTGACGATGGATTCGAGCGCGTCTGAATAAAGCGCAACAGAGCCGGTGACATGATAGGCAGCATATTTCAGCCCCATCACGATAAAAGCCACGGCAATGGAAATCAGCGCCATGTTCTGCAGCTTCTGCCGTATCGCCCCCGAGCCTGGCATCTGCCTTAAGCCGCCTTGGTTTTCGCTTTGCGCGGCAAATGAGCCACCACATTCTCAATCATCCGCATCCCGGCATTGCCGCCCAGCGTCATGATCGATTCCGGATGAAACTGCACCGCCGCCACGCGCTCGCTCTTGTGCTCAAACGCCATGATGACGCCGTCCTCGGTCTCCGCCGTGACAATGAAGTCATCCGGCAGCCGCACCGGATCGGCAAAGATCGAATGATAACGGCCGACGGTGATGTCCTTCGGCAGGCCGGAGAAAATCACCCCCGGTTTCGACACCCTTATCCGCGACGGCTTGCCATGCATCGGCACATGCAGCTGCCGCAGCTCCCCGCCATAGGCCTCTGCCAGCGCCTGCAGGCCGAGACACACACCGAAGATCGGCAGCTGCCGCACGCGGCTCTTGTCAATCGTCGCCTTGCAGTCAAAATCCTTCGGCGTGCCGGGACCGGGAGAGAGCACCACAAGATCGGGCTTCACCTTGTCGAACACTTCCTCCGAAACCGGCGAGCGCACCGTCGTCACTGCCGCGCCGGTCTGGCGGAAATAGTTCGCCAGCGTGTGGACGAACGAATCCTCATGATCGACCAACAGGATCGACACGCCCTCGCCCACCCGCGCCGTGCTTTCGGCTTTGGCGCTTGAATTCCCTTTCGGCGCTTCTTTGATCGCTGAAATCAACGCTGACGCTTTCAATTCTGTCTCCGCCTCTTCTTCCTCGGGAATGGAATCATACAGCAGCGTCGCCCCGGCCCGCACCTGCGCTGTGCCATCCTTGATGCGGATTGTGCGCAGGGTGAGGCCGGTGTTCATGTCGCCGTTAAAATGCACCATGCCGATCGCCCCGCCATACCAGGCGCGCGGCGACTTCTCGTTTTCCTCGATAAACCGCATCGCCCAAAGCTTCGGCGCGCCGGTGACGGTCACCGCCCAGGCGTGGGAGAGGAAGCCATCAAACGCATCCATATCCTCGCGCAGCCGCCCCTCGATATGGTCAACCGTATGGATCAGCCGCGAGTACATCTCAATCTGCCGCCGCCCAATGACGCGCACTGACCCAGGCTCGCAGACCCGGCTCTTGTCGTTGCGGTCCACATCCGAGCACATGGTCAGCTCCGACTCGTCTTTCTTCGAATTCAAGAGTTTCAGTATCTGCTCCGAATCCGAAATCGCATCCTCGCCGCGCTTGATCGTGCCGGAAATCGGACAGGTCTCAATCCGCCGCCCAGAGACCCGCACGAACATTTCCGGCGAAGCGCCGATGAGATACTCCGCGTTCCCAAGATTGATGAAAAACGAATAGGGCGAGGGATTGATGACCTTCAGCCGCTTGGAAATCTCGGAAGGCTTCGTCTCGCAGCGCTCATAAAATGTCTGACCCGGCACGACTTCAAACAGATCGCCGCGCTGGAACGAGCCCATCGCCTTTTTCACCAGCTCGGCATATTCGCCCGGCATATGGTCGCCGCGTCCCGGAATTGTGTCCGTCGGCTTGAACGGCGTCGCCTTCGTCTCGCGCTTCAGCCCTTCCGTCGATTTCCCGCCCAGCTCGAACTCGTAGCGGTCGGTCCATGCCTTGGCGTTGAAATGATCTACGACAAGGATCTCATCCGGTAGGAACAGCACCAGATCGCGCTGGTCGTCCGGTCGCTTCAGCGAAAACTTGATCGGGTCAAACTGAAAGCAGAGATCATAGCCAAACGCGCCATAAAGCCCCAGCGCCGAATCCTGCTTGGAGAAAAACAGCTGCACAATCGCCCGCAGCACCGTGAACACGGACGGCGCGCGCGAGCGTTCTTCCTCGGTCAAAACAGCCTGAGGCTCGACCACCGCGAGAAACAGTTTCGAAACCGTCCTGTTCCTCACCGCCACATCGGCGGCCGCCGCCAGCGCCTCGTGAATAAACGCCAGCATCACCTCGCCGCGCGCATTCAGCGCCTCAATCTCCATATCCCGCCCGCGCGCCGTCACCATGATCGGCGGATCAATGATCGCCGTGTCCCAGCGCGTGTAACGGCCCGGATATTCATAATTGGACGAAAACACCGCGCCGCGCCGCTCATTCAGCCCGTCAATATAGCGGTCAATCGCCCCGTCATACTGCGCGGGCACCGAAACCCGCCGCACCGAAATGCCGCCGCCGGTGAAATAGTTCAGCGATCCGTCGTCCGAAGTCTCAATCATCCCGGCCTTCCCTCATTTGCCCGGGAACCGGACGCCCTTAAACAAAAAGCCGCCCGGTTTTCCCGCTGCGGCCACTTTTCCAAATTCCAAACGCGCAAAGTTCAGAAGGCCGCTAAAAGCGAACCTGCCACCAATTTGCTGCGTTCAGAGTTTTCATGGATGTTTGATAGCGGGGATTGGGGAAGATTTCAACAGGGCTGTTCGCAGCCAAAAAAATTGGGAGCCTGGATCGGGCGGATTTGATCCAGGCTCCCACCTTCGCCCCGAAGGGACGTCACGGGCTTTGGGTAAAGCAGGGGGAACCCGCAGCCAATGATCCGTTGCAACGCTGTAGCGCGTCTTGATTCGATTTATATACTCTAGCGTGTATTTGTAAAGATGACCTGGGGGAAGTATAATGCTTTAGGTTGTGGAAAAGTGCGTCTGCCGCCGCTTCCCCTCTCCCCGCGTTCTCCAAGCGGAAAGGAGGTGACGCGCAGCGCCGGATGAGGGTGGCCTAGCGCAAGGTGGTCATGCAAATTCAGGCAACTTCCCAGTAACAGCCAGCATTGACGAACCAGAAAAAGTCGATAACAATCAATTTGAACCGCAACGAACCAATCTGGGGCACCCTGATGAACGCCTTCACCATCCGCCTCCAAGACGAAACCTCAACAAAACTCGACCGCATCGCCGAAAAGCTCGACCGCTCCCGCGCCTATGTCGCTGCGCAGGCGATTGAGGATTTCATCGCGCGTGAGGAATGGCAGCTTGCGGAAATTGAGGCGGGGCTATTGGAAGCCAAGAACGGCGACTTTGCCAGCGAAGCCGAAGTGGAGCGCGTCTTCAACAAATACAAGAGCACCGGCGGCGCGAATTGACACGGCGGCTGCGCTGGACAAGGCGAGCGCTGCGGCGCCTAGAAGCCATTGGAGACTACATTGCCAAAGACAGCCCCGCCGCCGCTGACAGAGTGACGGAGCGGCTCAGAACCTCCGCGAACATCCTGATTGCGCACCCCGCCATTGGCCGCGTGGGCCGGATTCCCGGGACGCGCGAGCTGGTTATGGCTGACCTGCCCTACATCATCCCCTACCGGGTCACGGAAACGAGCGTCGAGATATTGTCGGTCATCCACACATCGCAGCGCTGGCCGGAGGCGCTTTAGAAAAGCCCCTCAATCAGCCCCAGATCATTCAAAAATATCTTCTCGCTCGACGGCGCCTTGGGCAGTCCCGGCATCGTCATAATCTCGCCGCAGACCGCGACAATGAACCCCGCCCCCGCCGCCAGGCGCACCTCGCGCACCGGCACGACATGGCCGGTCGGCGCGCCGCGCAGGTTCGCGTCGGTGGAGAAGGAATATTGCGTCTTGGCCATGCAGACCGGCAGGTGGCCGTAGCCCGCCGCCTCCCAGGCGTGCAGCTGGTCGCGCACCGACTTGTCGGCGATGGCTTCCGAGCCGCGGTAGATGCGCTTGACGATCGTGTCGATCTTGTCGAACAGCTTCATCTCGTCCGGATAAAGCGGCGCGAACTGCGAGGCGCCGCTCTCGGCCAGCGCCACCACTTTGTGCGCCAGCTCTTCGATGCCCTTGGAGCCAAGCGCCCAGTGCTTGCACAGGATCGCTTCCGAGCCCATCGAGTGGACATAGTCCTTGATCGCCTGGATTTCGGCGTCGGTGTCGGAAACGAAGTGATTGATCGCAACCACCGTCGGCACGCCGAAGCCTTTGACGTTCTCAATATGCCGCCCCAGATTGCCGCAGCCCTTCTTCACCGCCTCGACATTCTCCGCGCCAAGGTCATCTTTCTTGACGCCGCCGTTCATCTTCAGCGCCCGCACCGTCGCCACGATCACAGCGGCGGAAGGCGTCAGCCCGGCCTTGCGGCACTTGATGTCGAAAAATTTCTCCGCCCCCAAATCCGCGCCGAAGCCCGCCTCGGTGACCACATAATCCGCCAGCTTCAGCGCCGTCGTCGTCGCCACGACCGAGTTGCAGCCATGCGCGATATTGGCGAATGGGCCGCCATGGATAAAGGCCGGATTGTTTTCCAGCGTCTGCACCAGGTTCGGCTGCATCGCCTCTTTCAAGAGCACCGTCATGGCCCCGTCGGCCTTCAGGTCGCGCGCATAGACAGCGGTCTTGTCGCGGCGGTAGCCCACGATAATGTCGCCGAGGCGCTTTTCAAGATCGTCCAGATCATTGGCCAAACATAGTATCGCCATGACTTCCGACGCGACCGTTATGTCAAACCCCGCCTCGCGCGGATAGCCGTTCGACACGCCGCCGAGCGAGCAGACGATCTCGCGCAGCGCCCGGTCGTTCATGTCCATCACCCGCCGCCAGGCGACGCGGCGCGTGTCGATGCCCTGCTCGTTGCCCCAGTAAATATGGTTGTCGATCAGCGCCGAGAGCAGATTATGCGCCGCCGTGATGGCGTGGAAATCGCCGGTGAAATGGAGATTGATGTCCTCCATCGGCACGACCTGCGCATACCCGCCGCCCGCCGCGCCGCCCTTGACGCCGAAACACGGCCCGAGCGAAGGCTCGCGCAGACAGATCGCCGCCTTCTTCCCGATGGCGTTCAGCCCGTCGCCGAGCCCGACCGTCGTCGTCGTCTTCCCCTCGCCCGCCGGCGTCGGGTTGATCGCCGTCACCAGGATCAGCTTCCCGTCCTTCTTCCCGGCCTGCGCCTTGATGAACGAGGCCGAAATCTTCGCCTTGTCATGCCCATAAGGCAGCAAATCCGCCCCAGGAATGCCAAGCCCCGCGCCAATCTTCATGATCGGCTGTTTTTCGCCGCGCGTGCGATTTCGATGTCGGATTTGAACTCGGCCATGTGGTGAAACTCCCGGAAAGTGTGTGGCGGATAGATGCCCTGTCTGTGGCACAGGCCGCAGTCTCAAAAACAGCCGCGGCTTGGGTTAATTGCGACAGAGGAGGAATGGCGCGGATGGGAATGTTGCAGGGGTGAGAGGGGAAAGCCCACCCAAGGTCCGTCATGAGCTCACTTGACGCAGCCCCCCAAATGTCGTCATCCCGGAATCGCGAAGCGATATCCGGGATGACGGCCGCGCGGGGACGTCGAAAAGGCAATTACCCCTCACTCCCCCATCGCAATCAAACTCGCATTCCCGCCCGCCGCCGCTGTATTCACGCTCACCACCTGCTCCAGCGAGAACCGCAGCAGATAATGCGGCCCGCCCGCCTTGAATCCCGTCCCCGACAGCCCCGACCCGCCGAACGGCTGCGTGCCGACGACGGCGCCGATCATGTTGCGGTTGACGTAGATATTGCCGGCGTTCAGCCGCTCGACCACCTGCCGCACGGTTTCCTCGATGCGGGTGTGGACGCCGAGCGTCAGGCCGAATTGGGTGGCCTCGATCTGGTCGAGAACCTTGTCGAGCTGCCCCGCCTTCCAGCGCACGACATGCAGCACCGGCCCGAATATCTCGCGCTCCAGCGCCCCGGCCTTGGAGAGTTCGACAATATGCGGGGCGAAATACAGACCCGTCTTCCGGCGCCTTCCCCGCAAAGCGCACTTTCTGGCTTTTGCGCATGGCGAGCACATGATCGTTCAGCATTTTCAGCTGATCGCCATCGATGACAGGGCCGATGTCGGTCTCGATCAGCGACGGATCGCCGACGGTCAGCTCATCCGCCGCGCCCTCGATCATCTCCACCATCTTGTCCGCCACATCCTCCTGCACGAACAGCAGCCGCAGCGCCGAGCAGCGCTGGCCGGCGGAGCGGAAGGCTGAGGAGACCACATCATCCGCCACCTGTTCCGGCAGCGCCGTGGCGTCGACGATCATCGCGTTCATGCCGCCGGTCTCGGCGATCAGCGGCACGATGGGGCCGTTCTTGGCGGCAAGCGTCCGGTTGATCGCCCATGCGGTTTCGGTCGAGCCGGTGAAGCAGACACCGTCGATCTTCGGATGCGACGTCAGCGCCGCGCCGATCTTGCCGTCGCCCGGCACAAACATCAGCGCATCGGCCGGAACGCCCGCCTCATGCAGCAGCTGCACCATGCGGAACGCGACGAGCGGCGTCTGCTCGGCGGGCTTGGCGACAACGGCATTGCCCGCCGCCAGCGCCGCGACGACCTGCCCGGCGAAAATCGCCAGCGGGAAGTTCCACGGCGAGATGCAGACAAACACGCCGCGCCCGCGATGCCGCAGAACATTGTCCTCGCCAGTCGGGCCGGGCAGCGTGGTTTCGCCAAACAGGCGCTGCGCTTCATTGGCGTAGAAGCGGCAGAAATCCACCGCCTCGCGCACTTCCGACAATCCGTCATCATAGGTCTTGCCCGCCTCGCGGGTCAAAAGCGCCATGAACTCGTCGCGCTTGGCTTCGAGGAGGTCAGCGGCCTTGTTCAGGGCCTTCGCGCGCGTTTCAACGGGTGTTGAAGACCAAGCGCGGAAGCCCTTGCGGGCATTATCAATGGCGGCCTTTGCAAGCTCAAGCGTTGCCAGAACGACAGTGCCGACCACCGCGCCATCATTCGGCGAGCGCACATCCTGCGCGCTTCCGGACGCCTTCACGCCAGCAATTATCGGAGTCGAATTCACCTTGCCCGAAGCGCGGCCAATGCCGTTCAGCAGCGCCGCGAAGGCCTTGCGGTCGCCGAATTCAACGCCCTTGGAATTGGCCCGGTCGCTGTATATGCCGAGCGGCAGCGGGATTTGCGGATGCCGGTAGCCCAGCCCGTCATTCAGCTTCGAGGCCGGGCCGCACCAGCAGGTCCGCAATCGGCACATTCTCATCGCCGACCACCGCGACAAACGACGAGTTCGCGCCGTTCTCCAGCAAGCGCCGCACCAGATAGGCGAGCAGATCGCGGTAGCCGCCAACCGGCGCATAGATGCGGCAGGCGATCTTGTCCTCGCCTTCGGTGACACTCTTGAACAGCGATTCGCCCATGCCATGCAGCCGCTGGAACTCGAAGCCCGTCCGGTCCGTCCCCGCCATCTCAATGATCGAGGCGACGGTCAGCGCATTATGCGTGGCGAACTGCGGAAACAGCGTCGGCCGCGCCGCCAGCATCTGCCGCGCGCAAGCCAGGTACGAAGCGTCGGTGGCCGCCTTGCGGGTGAACACGCCATAGCCGTCCAGCCCGCGCTCCTGCGCCCGCTTCACTTCCGTGTCCCAATAGGCGCCCTTGACGAGCCGCACCATCATGCGGCGTTTATGCGCCTTCGCCAGCGCCTCGATATGCCGGATCACCTCGCGCGCGCGCTTCTGATAGGCCTGTATCGCCAGCCCGAACCCGTCCCAGCCGGCAAGCGAGGGATCGGCGAACACCGCGTCGATCACATCGAGCGACAGTTCCAGCCGGTCCACTTCCTCGGCGTCGATGGTGAAATTCAGGTCAAAGCTCTTCGCCTTCTGCGCCAGCTGCAACACCAGCGGCACAAGCTGCGCCATCACCCGCGCCTTCTGCGTCACCACATAGCGCGGATGCAGCGCCGAAAGCTTGACCGAAATCCCCGGCCGGTCCGGCAGCGCCTTGTTGCCTGCCGCGCGGCCGATGGCTTCAATCGCGTCGGAATAGGACTTGTAATAGCGCCGCGCGTCCTCCACCGTGCGCGCGCCTTCGCCCAGCATGTCGAATGAGTGGCGGTAGCCCTTGGTCTCGTTCGAGCGGGCGCGCGACAGCGCGTCCTTGATGTTTTCGCCGAGCACAAAATGCGAGCCGAGAAAACGCATCGCCTGCTTGGTCGCAATGCGCACCGTCGGCAGGCCGACGCGCTTCATCAATTGCCCGATGACGCCCTCCGGCGTTTCGCCCGGCTGGATGACTTTCGCCGAAAGGCCGAGCGCCCAGGCCGAGCCGGCGACAAACATCGATCCGCCCTTGCCTTCATGATCGGCCCAGCCGCCCTGCTTTAATTTGTCCTCGATCAGCTTGTCCTGCGTCGCCGCATCCGGCACGCGCAGCAGCGCCTCGGCCAGCACCATCAGCGCCAGCCCCTCGCGGGTGGACAGCCCATATTCGCGCAGGAAATCCTCAACCCCGCCAATGCCGGTGCCCGGCCTTGCGGATAAACTCGATATAGCGCGTCGCCCGCCGGTCAATGGCCGCGTTCATTTCCGGGCGGAACTCGATCTGCGCCAACAGCTCGCCGACGATTTTCGTGTCATCCGGCGCGTGTTCGGCATAGAAATCCGGCGGTCTGGGCGCTCATCGTCTCTCTCCCGTTTTGATTTTCCCTATATATCGCAATTTTTCTTGCGCTTCTCGCTATTGATTTGTACTTTTCCAGCGAAAATCATCACCATTCGGAGATTTTTAGTGGAAAGCAAAGACATCGACCAGATCGACCGCAAAATCCTGCGCGAATTGCAGGCGGACGGCCGCCTGACCAACACCGAACTCTCCGAGCGCATCCACCTGTCGCCCACCGCCACCAACGAGCGCGTCAAGCGCCTGACCCGCGATGGCTACATTCTAGGCTACACCGCCCGCCTGTCGCCCGCCAAGCTCGACCGCGCGCTGCTCCTGTTCGTCGAGGTCAAACTGGAGCGCACCACGCCCGACATTTTCGACGCCTTCGCCGCCGCCATCCGCAAAACGCCGGACGTTCTGGAGTGTCATCTCATTGCAGGCGGTTTTGACTATCTCGTCAAGGCGCGGGTGTCCGACATGGCCGCCTACCGGCACTTTCTTTCTGGGCTGCTCACTTCCGTTCCGGGCGTGCGCGAGACGCGGACCTATACAGTGATGGAGGAGGTGAAGGAGAGCATGGATTTGCCGATATGAGGCAGCAATCACTCTTGAACAATTTCCGTCTGTCAAAATTTGGCGATTGAGGATTCGAGCCATGCCATATGTCTTCAAAGTCGGCGACCGTGTCGTCAAAAATGAACGAACTTGGGTAGTCAACGATTTCGACAACTGGGGGCGCGGCATCGGGGTTGGCGTGGTTGTTGAGCCGCCATTTCGCGTAGATGATTTGGGAGAGGTTGATGTCAGGTGGCCGCACGGCCGCATTGCTTTGAGGAAAATCGAAGGCCTGTTGCCCGCGCCGGACGTTGAGGAGATTTCAAGTCCATGAGAGAGAATGGCGAAACAGAAATCGACTGGAAGCGGGTGTTCGGATATCTCCTTATGCTCGCCGGTGCGGCGGGAAGCGCGATCCGCACTTTTTTACATTTGCAAGTTAATCCAGATATTGTTGCGTTATGCGCGGCGTCTGATGAAATCAATCCAACTTTGGCGCAAAATCCATCTGTCGGCAGCCGTCAAAATAAAGCAATCTGGGAATGGTCTGTGCGTTCTTCCGTATGTCGTTCCATACGGTGCGGCGTGATAGTGTCGTGTCTCGCAGTCTCTGTCGCCGTCGGCGCGCTCGGCCTGAGAATGTTTCGGCGTTACTGGCGATTAATTCCGCGTCACCGCCTTAGACCGCATCCGCGCCACCGTCTCCCGCTCCGCCCGCTTGCAGCGCATCGGCGGCAGGCCTTTTTCGATCAGCGCCATGTCCTCCAGCACCATGTCGCCCATGCGCTTGAAGGCAATGTCCAACGCCCCCGCCCGGTGCGCCGAGCGCAGGAAACCCTTCAGCCCGCGCACCCGGTGATCGAGCGCCAGAGGCTCTTCCGGAAACACGTCGCTCGCCGCCATGATATGCCCGCTCTCCACCGCCTCCATCAGCGCGTCAAAATCCACCACGCCCGCGCGGGACAGCAGAATGAACGCCGCGCCCTTGCGCATCGACGCGAACGCTTCGCGGCCCAGAAATCCCTGGTTCTCCGAAGTGACGGCGGCGACGACAAAAACCGTGTCGCTCTGTGTCAAAACCTCAGTCAGACTGGCAGGCTCCGCCCCTTGATCGCGGATGGCGGAGTCCGGCATCCACGGATCGTGAATTCGCACCTTGGCGCGGAACCCGCCAAGCAGCCGCAGCAACGCCTTGCCCAGATCGCCAAACCCGACAATCCCGATCTCCGACCCGCTTAATAGCCGCGCCGACGCATTGCCGTCGCCGCCCCAAAGCTCATCGCCCGACCGGAACGCCACATCCGCTTCGACAATGCCGCGCGCCAGCGCCAGCGCGAAACCGAGGCCGATCTCCGCCACCGGCTCGGCGAACACCTGCCCCGTCGTCACCACGTGAATGCCGCGCGCGAAGGCCCCTTCATACGGCATGTTCTGCAAAAGATTGCTCTCGACATTGAAGATGCAGCGCAGCGATGTCAGACGGGCCAGAGTTTCGGAAGAGAGCGGCGGCTGGCCGATAATGTATTTCGCTTTGGACAACACTTCGTCCGGCAATCCGGCAAGCGCCTCGTCTGATGTCTCGACAATCTCATACGCGGCGCGGAGTTTTTCCTCCTGCGCCGGATGAAAAATCAGCTCCAGCGAGCGCGGCAGCGGACAGGAAAGGACAAGCGGGCGCGGCTGGCTCATGACGACTACTGCTTGAGAATATCGCGCGATTCCGTCAGCGCCGTGCGCACGGTCAATATCTTGAAGCCAAGCGTCGTCAGATGCGTCGGCATCATCCAGCCGTCCTCGCGCCCGTTCGAAATGATGAACGGATCAAGATCAAGGCTGGCGCGCAGCTGCGCCTCGGTCTTGTCCCAGTTGGAGCCGAGCGCTTTGGTTGCGATAATGTCCTCAAAATCCGCCCTCGCCGCATGGACGAAACCGTAATAGGCATACAGCTCGCCCATCGCCTCCCAGAACAGATTGTCGGCATGCGTGTCGAACCAGCCGAGATTTGTGGACTGCGCCCGCGCGTCCAGCGAGGCTGACGTGGAGCCGATCTGGTTGGTGATGGAATCAAGGAACGTCGCCAGATTGTCGCCGCGCGCGTCGAATGTGGCTTCGCACGATTCAAGCCGCGCGTTGAATGCGTTCAGCGCATCCATGCCGACGCGGTAGGACGAGGGCGAGGACTGTTTGAAACCGAACGGCGCGAGGCCGAAATACCACGAGCTGGTGTCATATTGCAGTTGGCCGCGCGCTTTCTGCAAATCCAGATCAATCTGCGACGTGCCGCGCACGCGGCCAAGCGAATCCACCAGCTCGACGCTGACGCGCTGCACGGCGGCATGGATGCCGCGCTGGAACGAGGCCTTGTTGTCAAGGAACGGCGTGCGGTCCCAGGACAGGCCGAACAGGCCCATCTTGTAGGCCAGCATGGAGGAAATCCAGCTGTTCTGGTTAACATTGAAATCCGTGAGATAGGCCGTCACATCAACAATCGCCGAACGTCCGCAGGTCTTGGTGGAGCCCGATGCCGAGCTTGCCACTGTCTCGCCAGCCGAGAGCTTGCGGCTTTTCAAATCAAACTGCGCCACATAATCGGGGTCATACCCCGGCATGGTCACGGCATTATATGCGAACCAGCCATAACCCGCGACGAACGCCAGAAGGATGACCCCGACGATCGCCTGCCAGAGGAACGCAGTCGACCGGTACCAAGCCGCCACTTTCAGAAACGGCCACAATATCCACGCGACAACCAGCCCGATGCCGCGCCCGATCAGGAAAAAAATGCGGCTGAAGAAATTGATGATCGGGTCAAGCATGAAACTGTCCTTCGCTCAGAGGTCATACAGCCGTTTGCGCAGCGCGGCCTTGTCGGAGAGATAGGTGCTTTTCAGCGTCTCCACAACATGCTCTTTCCAAGGCGCGGCGTAGGACTGGTAGTCCGTGTAAAAGCCCTGCTTGTTGAACACATATTTCGAGACGAAATCCGACGGCACGAATTCCGAAATCAGCCGGTTCACAAGCCAGCGGTCCTCATGGTCAGGCTTGCCGCGCAAAAGCAGAAATCGCTTGTCGGGATCAACCTCGCCCGGATCAATCCGCCCGGTCTCCGCCGCCTCGCGCTTGGCTGCGTTGAGGAAGGGGAAGTTGCCGTCCTTGGTGATCATGGCGGCGTTGCGGTGCATCCAGGTCTGCAGCCAGATCGCGTCGATCTTGAACATGTCCTGCTTCGGCTCGGCGCGGCGCACAAGGTCGCGGATCACCATCTCGGCGCGGTGCTCGAGGAAGCCCGACGTCTCCAGCCATGAGGCGCGCGGCAGGTCGATGCGGCCCGTCGAGGCGAGAAATTTGTAGATATTCTCCGTCTCGTTGATCGACAGATAGCTCACCTGCCATGGCCGCGACCGGCGGAATCCCGGCGAGTCGGGGCTGGCGATCACAGTTGTCATCTTCTCATCGATGAACACATAAATCCCGCCGAAATGGCTGGTCCAGAACGCATTGTGGCGGAACACGACCTGGTCCGGCACCAGAGCGTTCTCCCGTATGTCGCCCGCCTCCTTGGCAAGCTCCACCATCCGGTTCAAAAGCTCATTATCCCGCCACGCCTCCGGCTCGCCCTTCAGCCTGTCAACAAGCGTCCGCAGCTCCGCCGCCTTGCCCAGCGTGTCATTGGCCGACATGACGCGGAACTCGACCTGCTTGATCGACAGGAGGTCCTCAATGTCATCGACTTCCGACACAGAGTCTTCAATCTCGCCGAATATCACATCCTTGATCGTCGTCGCATTGATCGCCCGCGAATTTCCCGCGAAAAACTCGTACATCAATTCGTCGGTGTTCGAAAAAGCGGTGTGCACGACAGGCAGCTCCGCCTGCGCCGGCGTCAGGATAATGAAACGCCGGTTGACCCCGTTCGGGTCGAGATAGTCGAAATTATCCTTCTCCTTGGCGATCTCCGGCGAGAAGCCGGTCTTGTCCACGTCGAACTTTTTCAGCTTGGTCGGCTTCTCGCCAAACGAGGCCAGCGCCTTGTTATAGCGCTCAATGAGATGCGGCTCGTCCACTGTCAGCAGGCGGCCGTAGATCAGGTCGTTTTCCTGGAGGAGGTCCATTATGCCGCACCCATAACCGTCACGCCCGCAGCTGTCGCTGCCCTCGCCAGCTGATGATCGAGTGTTGCCAAGGGAAGATCCACGCGAATCGCCAGTTCGAGGTAGATGGCGTCATAAATCGTCAGGCCATTCTCGGCGGCCAATCGGCGCGTCTCGCTCCATGCCATTTCGGGGCCATGCGGATCAACATCAATTGGCAAGCCTTGGAGATCCCTCAGGCACCTTTCCGTGAACTCCGCTGTTGTGCGTGACCGGCGTTCGGCCATAAGAAAAGAATTGGCAACTTCCGCGCGCCAGTGGAAGGGCACAATTGCCCCGCTTTCGGCAACCCACGAGAGGATGTCGTTAATGGCTTTCGTGCGTTCGTCTTCGAAATGCCACGCCATGGTCATTGATGCGTCAACAACCACGCTCACCTGCGGCCCTCCTCGATGAGGTCCTTGATTTTCAGGCCGCCCAAAGACTGACCGACGCTGTTTTTGCGAATGCTTTCCGCCGCAGCCTTCGCCCGCGCGCGGCGCTCGTCGTCCAACACAGGGGCGACAAGACGCGCCACTGCTTTTCCATGGCGGGTGATCGTCACTTCCTCGCCTCTCTCCACCCGGTCGAGAAGTTCGCTCAGCCTGTTTTTCGCTTCAAATGTTCCAAATTCGGTCATGGGAGACCTCCAATTAATCTAGCTTAGCTAGATTATATCACTTGCGGGCCGAATGCTCAATCACCAAGCCCCCTTCTTCTTCATCTCCTCAATCTCCCCCACCGCCCGCTCGCGCAATCTCGCCTCGCGGATCATCTTCTCCACCGCTGAATCATCCGACCGGTCCGAATAGCGGAACTCGGAATCCGCATAGCGGTTGATCTCCTGCACCACCATTTCCATGGTGAACGGCTTGCGCAGCTCCTCGACCATGGCTTTCTTGGCGTCATAATCCTTGTGCATGAATGTCTCGGGCGTTTCGAACCATTCATCCGGCAGTTCGACATCCATCGCCCGCATTTTCACCGCATCGGTGATGTTCTTCACCGCCCGTCCGGTGAAGCGCTTCTCGCGCTCCTTGATCCGGTGCAGATAGTCGCCAATGTCGGCGATGCTCTGCGGCTCGCCATTCTCCTTGAGGAACCGCTCCCACACCGAAAGCAGCGCCTCCTCTTCCGGCTTGTTATGCTCCTCATAGGCCTCGGCCACCGCCTTCTGAATGATCTGCGCCTCATAAAGCTTGTGGTCGCCGAGCGGGATTTTATGGTTCTTGCCCGCCAGCAGCGCGAAAATGTCGATATAGTCGGCCTCGCTCTGCGGCCCGTCCACCAGCCATCTGGCCGAGGCGCGCTGGCGCAGGGCGTCGTCAACATTCTCCGGATAGTTGGAGAACATGCCGAACGTCGCATTGCCGCGCACGACAGTCTGCGCCCCCGCGAACGCATCCATCAGCACGCCGGTGATTTCATGCTGGCCCGCCGAGGCCCGGTCGTCCGAGCGCTTCGCCGCCACCTGGTCGATATCGTCCACCGTGCCGAAGGCGATGACGCGCGGATTGATCACCGCATCGACAAATTCGCGGCAGTTTTGGCCTGACTTGCCTTGGTAAGACGAAATCTGGTCCACGCCGAAATTCTGGTAGTGGAACGGGAACCCGGCGACCTGGCAGTAGCCATGGATCAGCCCGGCGATCATCTGGATCAGCGTCGTCTTGCCCGTGCCCGGCGCGCCGTCGCCGATGAAGGTGAAAATGTAGCCGCCAAGTTCCACAAACGGATTGAGCTGCTTGTCAAAATCATAGGCCATGATCATCTTGGCCAGCTTCATCGCCTGATATTTGGCGATGTGATTGCCGACGACCTCCTCCGGCTTCTTGAAGGTCATCACCAGCGCCTTGGACTTCTTGCCCGGCGCGACATCAAAGCCGTCGAGATTGAAATTGTCCGCCTCCAGCCGCAGATGCGTGTTCTCAAACGCGCCCAGCCCCGAGAACCGCGACTTGCGCTGCAAAAGCCCCTCCAGCGAAACCCGCGCCAGCGCCTTCGCGCGCGCCAGCATCGAGGCCTCGTCCGGCGCGTTGCTGATCGCGGTGTCCAGCCCCGCCACGAACGACTTCACCGCGTCCTGCGCTGTGTCAAAGTTGAAATCCGGCTCGCTCACATCATTCGGCGCATCCCCATCCGCCTCGATCAGCCCCGCCAGATAGGCGGCCAGCGAGAACGCCGAAACGTAGGCCGCCGCCGACATGAGGTCGCGGAAATGCGCCGCATCCGCGCCTTCAAGCGGCGAGGACGCGTTGCGCGAGGTCAGCGCGTCCAGCCCGCTCTGCTTGGCAAACTGATCCGCCACCGCCAGCGACACCGCAATGCCGCGCCGCGTCCGGTAAAGCAGCGTGTGCTGACCGATGGACAGCATCGCGTCATCGGAACGGATTTTCTGGATCGTCTTGACGAGCTCCACTTCGCGCGTCTTGCGCAGATTCCCCGCCGACACAGTAGAGACGAACCGCCGCCCCGTCCCTGCGATCTCGGTCCCCGACTTGCCATCAGTGGATTCCATCACCACCATGCGCGTCACAAAAGACTGCGCGGTGGGAACGTGTTTGGCGATGTCTTTTTCGCTGATAGTGGTCAGACCTGCGTCCATAGAAAATCTCTCCGCTAAACGTCGCTGATAACCTGCCCGTTCGAAATAATATGCGTCTTGAATCCATCGAACATTTTCTTCGTCTCGCCCGCCGCATACAGCGCCTGATAGGCCTCATGCGGCACAAGCGCATGGCGCTCGTAAGCTGACACGCCCTGGCGCGTCGCCTCAAGGTCATCCGTCTCGATATGATATTCCTCGCGCGCCGGCGTTGACGACCAAAGGCCTTTCTTCGCGGGCCGTTCGGCTTTGGAAAACACGTCCTGTATCGTCCAGGTCAAGAGCCATGCATTCTCCGGCTTCTTCACCTTGCCGAGGATTTCATTGACCTTATCATTCTGCTCGGTGACGCCCGCCGTGTAGAACGGCCCCAGCACGATGCGGCGCAATTGCTTTGGCTGCAGCGGATCAATGTCGGCGTCCATGTTCATCGCAATGGTGATCGGCGACAGCGAATAGGCGGAATTCTTTTCGCAGAACGCATCGAACTGCCGCGCCAGGGCCGGATTGAGCAATCCTTCCACCGGCAGCGGGATTTTCACGTCTTCATTCAGCTTGCCGTCGCGCGTCACCAGCATTTCAATGAGGTCTTCCGACTGGTCCTCAATTGTCGCCGAATAGACCAGCGGCAGGTTCGCCGCCCCGTCAAACGCCGCCCAGTGCACAACGTAAAACGGCCGCATCGTCTTCGGGTTCACCGAAACCTTGATCGTCTTCGGCAGAATGAAGGGCGAGAACAACTCGCCCTTCTGCACCTGCTCCAGATAGACCCGCTCCGCCATGTTCTTCTGCAGAACATCCGGAAATTCCTTATGGCGCAGGATGAAATCCGCCATGTCCTCGCGCAGCTGCTCAGCGTCCGGCAGCGCCGCCAGCCTGTCCTTGGCGCCCTGCTTGTCATTCTCCAGCTCCAGCACATTCTGAAACAGCGGATAGCCGCTCTCAGAGCGCGAGACTTTGAAGGTCGAGGAAAAAGCGAGCCGGTTCTGCCAGCAGGCGAAGGAGTTTTCGAGCCGCTGCAAATATTCCGAAATCACCGGCGCCATCAGATCGTGCCGGTACATGGGCGAGTTCTTGTCGGACAGGAACACGTCCAGCCCGTCAAGCGCGGCGCGGATCGAGGCAAAGTACCGCGCCGCGACGCTCAGTTCTTCTGATTGCTTTGCCATGAAGCGCGCCGCCTTTCAGAGTTTGTCTTGAAACTTGTCATGCCGAGTCGAAAGTGGCGATCTTTGAGCATCGGAGCGGAGCGTGTTTTTTGCACGTGAGCACCGAAGCGCAGAAGAGCGCCATTTGCAGGCCGGCAGGGCGGGTTTCATGACAAACTCTAAGCGGTCAGCTGGCGACATAGTTGCCGGAATTATGCTTCTTCATCACATCGTCAAACCGCCGCGCAAATGCGTCGTCGGCCAGCGCCTTGCGCCTCTGAATGTCTGCGGTCGAAACCATGTTCTTCTCATGCAGTTCGAGCAGATCGCCGATATGTTTCTGCGCCGCCGCGCCGATGCCGGCCATCGTCTCCTCCGCCGCCGTGTCCACCTTGGAGCCCAGCGTGTTGATCTTGTGCGCCACATCCTGCTGCGCCGCCGTCTTCAAGGAATCTTCGAGCGCCTTGTAAAGGACGATGCGCTGCTCGGTGTCGATGGCGAGTTTGTTGATCAAAGTGGACTGCGCCGCGATCTGGTTATTCAGGGAATCAACGAACGTCTGGAACATCGACGTGTAGCGCTCCAGCGTCTGGCTCTCGGCCAACAGCTCCTGCTCTTTTGCCTGCTTCTCATTATATTCGGTCGCAAGTTTCGCCCGCTCGCCGTCCAGCTGCGTGCGCGCCTTCTGGTCGGTCGAGGCAGCAATCTTGTTCTCTATGTCAAGCAGCAGCGGGTTCAGTTCCATGATCCGCTTCTGCACGGCCTCCAGATTGCCCATCGTCGTCTTGCGCCGCTCGATCACCTGCGTCAGGCTCGCCTCGGATGTCTTGTAGCGCGTGTCGAGTACCTGTTTCTGCGCCTTCAAAATGCCGACAATCGTGTCCGATTTGCCGAGCAGTTCCTGCAGATTGCCCGCCAGCGACATGCCGCGCACCCGGTCCGAGCGCATCCGCTGCATCTGTTCATCGGAGAAAATGCCGACAAATTTCTCCCAGGTGGAGAAACCCTTCATCAACTCGAATTCCGACCCGAACACATTCGTCGCGTCCTCAAGCCCGAGGATGAGATCGGCAATATTGCCTTCCATCACCTTCTGCTGATTGATCACGTCTTGAATGCGGGCGTTCTCAATGTCGAAATTGGCATCGCCGATCTTCTTGTCCGCCTGCGCGAACTTGTCCAGCACCACCGCCGACTGGTCGATCTTGGTCTTCATCTCCTCGACCACGATTTGAGTTTTGGCAATCTCGGCGTCAAAATTCTGCAGCGTGGCCATTCGATCTATCTCCGATGAGTGAAATCCCCGGCAAGATATAGCCATAGCAAATCGTGATTGAAAGGGATGCGTCTGTTTTTCACGGAAAATCAGCGGACTTCCCCCCTCTGCCCGCTGCGCGGGCGTCTCCCCCACAAGGGGGGAGATTCTCCGTGCTCAATCTACCCCCTTGTGGGGGAGACGCCGCCGAAGGCGGCAGAGGGGGAAGTCCGCCGCCGCCTACCGCGAAAACCCCACCATATCCTCCGCCGCCACGCGCCCCATCTCCTCCTCCCAGTGCGGCCGGCACAGCGAGACATACACATCCTTGCCGATCGCCACCTGCTCGCCCTGCCGCGCCACCTTGCCGTCCTCGCCCAGCCGCACCACCATCGTCGCCTTTCTCCCGCAGCGGCAGATGGTGCGCACTTCGCGCAGATCGTCTGCATATGGCGAGCAGCGCCTGCGATCCGGTGAACAGCTTGCCCTGAAAATCCGTCCTGCAGCCCGTAGCACATGACCGGAATCCCCAGCCGGTCCGCCACCCGCGCCAGCTGCCAGACTTGGAGCTTCGGTCAAAAACTGCGCCTCATCGACAAACACGCAGTGCAGCGGCGAACCGCCGATCCGGTCCGCTACGCGGGCGAACATGTCGTCCTCGTCGCGGAACATCTCCGCCTTTTCCTCAAGCCCGATGCGCGAGGAAATATAGCCCTCGCCGTCCTTGCGGTAATGCCCCGCCACAAACAGCAGCGTGCGCATCCCGCGCTCCTGATAATTGTAGGAGGCCTGCAAGAGCATCGTCGTCTTGCCGGCGTTCATTGTCGCGTAGTTGAAATAGAGCTTGGCCATTCGAAGAGTCCTGAATCTCCGCAAATCCCTAGGGCAAGCGCCACAGATTCGCCAGATTGCGCCCAGCGCCATCAACATCTGCCGCATCCACACCAAATCGTGTCGCGGCAAGGCCATGCCGCCACTGGAAACCCTTCTGAAAACATGATTGGATTGCGCTCAAGGGACGACAAGAAAAACCGAACGTCCCGGTCCGCAACAAAATGGGAAACAGCAACATGACTAAAATTCTACTCCGCCGCGCTGCTCGCTTCAGCGCTGCTGTCCTCCGCCGCCTATGCCGGCGACGCCGAAACCTGCAAACCCGTGCGCTTCGCCGATGTCGGCTGGACCGACATTCAGGTGACGACCGGCGTCACGCAGGTCGTGCTCGAGGCCTTGGGCTACGAGCCCGCCGTCAACACGCTCTCCGTGCCGGTCACCTACGCTTCGCTCAAGAACAAGGACATTGACGTCTTCCTCGGCAACTGGATGCCGTCCATGACCGCCGACATCAAGGAATATATGGAGGACAAATCCGTCGAGACCATCGGCACAAACCTTGAGGGCGCGGGCTACGGCCTCGTCGTGCCGCAATATGTCGCCGACGCAGGCGTCAAGTCGCTGACCGACCTCGGCGCCAACAAGGACAAGTTCAACGGCAAAATCTACGGCATCGAAGCTGGCAATGACGGCAACCGCATCATTTCCGAAATGATCGCCAAGCCGGAAAACAAGCTCGAAGGCTATGAGATCGTCGAAAGCTCCGAGGCCGGCATGCTGACCGAGGCCGAGAAGGCGATGAAGAACAATGAATGGATCGTCTTCCTCGGCTGGACCCCGCATCCCGTCATGGGCGACATGAAAATCGCCTATCTCGACGGCATGGGCGATTCAGGCTTCGGCGCGGCGACGGTGGCGACAAACGTGCGCGCCGGCTATGTCGGCGAATGCCCGAATGTCGGCAAGCTGCTCACCAACCTCAAGTTCAACCTCGCCATGGAAGGCGCCATGATGGCCCCGGTCCTCAAAGACGGCGCGGACCCGAAAGAAACGGCGAAGACCTGGCTGAAGGCCAACCCGGATGCGGTCAAGCCCTGGCTCGACGGCGTCACGACGTTTGACGGCGGCGATGCGATGGCGGCGGTCAGCGCCGCGCTTGCTGGGTAGCCCCCTTTCCTTCTCCCCGTTCTCACGGGGAGAAGGTGCCCCGATAGGGGCGGATGAGGGGCAGCGCCGAGAGAATGAAATAAGCGTCTGGGAGGGCAACAATGGACCCCGTATCCAAACTGATCGCCGCGTGGAAAATCCCCGTCGGCAAATGGGGCAAGTCCTTCATCGACTTCATCGTCACCTATTTCGACTGGTTCTTCGACGCGCTGTCGGACGGCCTTGGATGGATCGTTGAGGGTTCCACCTTCCTCCTGCTGCAAATCCCCGCCTTCCTCCTCGCTTTGATGATCGCTGGCCTCGCATACTGGCTGCAGAGATCCAAAACCATCGCCTTCGCCGTCCTCCTCGGCCTTTTGTTCATCATCAACCAGAACCTCTGGAAAGAAACCGTCCAGACCCTCGTGCTCGTCGTCGCCGCCACCGCGCTCTCCATGGCCATTGGCGTGCCTATCGGCATCTGGGCGGCGCACAAGCCGAAAGTCTGGCGCGTCACCCAGCCAATTTTGGATCTGATGCAGACCATGCCGACCTTCGTCTATCTTATTCCCATCCTCATCCTGTTCGGCCTCGGAGCCGCCCCCGCCCTCATCGTCACCATCATCTTCGCCATGCCCGCCCCGGTGCGCATGACATATCTGGGCATCACCTCGATCCCCAAACCCATGATCGAGGCGGGCGAAAGCTTCGGCGCGACCAAGCGGCAATTGCTCTGGAAAGTCGAGCTCCCCGCCGCGCTCCCGTCGATCATGGCCGGCCTCACCCAGTGCATCATGCTCTCCCTCTCCATGGTCGTCTTCGCCACGCTGATCGGCGCGCCGTCGCTCGGCAATCCGGTCAACAAGGCGCTCGCCAACCGCAACATCCCGCTCGGCATCGAGGCGGGCCTGGCGCTGGTGATCCTTGCCATCATCCTTGACCGGATGCTGGCGCAGAAGGTGGGAGACAAGAAATGAGCCCCGCCCCGCAGAAGCTCGCCGTCGAGTTCAAAGACGTTGACATCATTTTCGGTTCGCGCGCCGCAGAAGCCACCGTCATGCTGGACGCGGGCAAAACCCGCGCCGAAATCCTCGCCGCCACCGGCTCGGTATTAGGCGCGGCGGGGGCCAATCTTGTGGTCAACGAGGGCGAGATTTCCGTGCTGATGGGCCTGTCCGGCTCCGGCAAATCCACCCTCCTGCGCGCCGTCAACGGCCTCAACAAGGTCACGCGCGGCAAGGTCATCGTCCACGGCGCGCATGGCGACACCGACGTTGTCTCCTGCACAGAGGACGAGCTCCGCAAGGTCCGGCGCGGCGCGGTCGCCATGGTGTTCCAGCAGTTCGCGCTGCTCCCCTGGCGCACCGTCGCGGAAAATGTCGGCCTCGGCCTCGAGCTGTCCGGCGTGCCGGAGGCCGAACTCAAGACCCGCGTCGCCAAGCAGCTCGACCTTGTCGGCCTCACCCAATGGGCCGGAAAATATGCGCATGAGCTTTCCGGCGGCATGCAGCAGCGCGTCGGCTTAGCGCGCGCCTTCGCCACCGAAGCGCCGATCCTGTTGATGGACGAGCCATTCAGCGCCCTCGACCCGCTGATCCGCACCAAGCTGCAGGACGAGTTGCTCCAGCTGCAGAAGACGCTGAAAAAGACCATCATCTTCGTTTCCCATGATCTGGAAGAGGCGCTGAAAATCGGCTCCACCATCACCATCATGGAGGGCGGCCGCATCGTGCAGTCCGGCAAGCCGGAAGACATCGTGCTGCGCCCGGCCAATGATTATGTCCGCGAATTCATCGCCAATGTGAACCCATTGTCGGTGTTAACGGCGTGGCACGTCATGCGCGACGCCCGCGATCTGGAGAAAGCCGGCGAAGGCTGGCTCTGGCTGGACCGCCGCAAAACCACCCGCTTCAAGCTCGACAAGGACAACACCGTCATCGACGCCGAGCGCAACGGCCAGAAGTCCACCTGGGTCTCCTGCGACCAGGCCGAAGACGCGGTCGACAAGTCCCAGCACCCCGTCTTCTGGGCCAACCCCGGCACCTCGCTTCGCACCGTCATGCTCGCCATGCACAAAAGCCACACCGCCCCGGTGGGGCTGTTTGACGATCAGAGCCGGTTTGTCGGGGCGATAGGGGTCAGGGATGTGCTGCAGGCGGTGTTGCGGCGGGAGGGTTGAGCGGCGGAACGGAAGCGCATTAAGCTTGCCACAAGCTTTTCCGAGGCAGACATGACTGAGCTCTCAGCTCAATCTACTTGCCCTCGTTGTCAGCTCACCTTAATGAGCTGCTCTGGCAACCGCGCCTCGAAAACACTTGCAAATTCTTCGTCGCTCCAGGCTCCTTCACCATAGTCGCTGAAGTCATGGCAAGAGAGTTTGCCGTGAGACGAGTATGCAAAATAAGGTCCGACGAAGGGACACATAGGTAAGTAGTAAGTTTTCACGAACGGGTTCTCTTCCCAATCGCGCTTAATGAATATGAAGCCCCTCGTCCCTTCGATGAACCACGGACGAGGTCCAAAGGATGTGAACTGCTGGTCTATAATTTCACGCATATGAAGGATTGCGGCAAGTGCGTCGTCTCGAAGGGTTGCGTATGTGCTGACATTAAAATGGATTGAGCGGTGACGAAGTGGCATCAATCTACGAAACTCTTCGGCTGCGGGTGGCAATAGGACGCCCCAAGCCTCCAAAACCTCAATCGGAGTGCGCCAGTCATCAAATGAGGCTTTCCGTGACACTTTTTTATAGTCTGGCGTATGGCAGTAAAATTCGCGTAGATCGAGAACCAAGTGGTTCAAGACACGCTCCCCCAATGCACAAGCGCCCACGAGCGCGGGATAATATGCGCCGACTACAAATGCTCGACGCACCTGATCAAAAAATGCATTGTGATATGCGAGCACCGAGAACGGCTTTGACTTCATATCCACAAAGTTCTTGATTTTTTCTTCGAGGGCGTCGTTGCCGAACTCTCGCGCCAAGCCTTCCCTTGTGCGTTCACGATTTTCAAAGTGCAGGCGCCTCGGCTCATCCTCCCAGCCAACTCCCGGCTCCTCAAGGACGAACACCCTTGTATCAAAGTCCAAGGTTTGGCTCAGATGTCGGCGGCGGCCCCTGTCGGCAATCAACCGTTTCCACTCTGAAGGCGGACGAGACTGGTCAATTTTGTCAATAGTTGTAAGGGTCAACATGAACACTATTTGCAGGCGAAGTCGAGGTAAGGTCAACCAGCAAGCGATTCACTTTAACAACTTTTCGACGCGAAACCGAAAAATATGAGAAATCGGAAAATCGGTGACAGCAACCGAACTACCCCCAATCGCATCTCCTCCTCGCCGTCATCCCGGACGGCGAAGCCGATCCGGGACCCATTCCGGCAAAGAGTGCTGCTCTGCACCCCTTCTCCGCGCGGCAACATTCCGGCATGGGTCCCGGCTCGCGTCGCTTCGCTCCTTGACCGGGATGACGGGCGGGTGGGGGTGTCCGGGAGATTAATCTCGAACCGTGCAAATCATAAAACCCGAAGCACCCACGGTCCGTCATCCCGGACGGCGAAGCCGATCCGGGACCCATTCCGGCAAAGAGCGCAATTACCAGCCCCATCCGCGGTAAAGCTCATTCCAGTCCGGGTTCATCTCTTCAATCAACTTGATTTTCCATACGCGCCGCCAGCGCTTGATGCGCTTTTCATCGGCGATGGCTTCAATGATGGAATCATATTCCCGATACCAGACAAGGCGCTTGACCCCGTATTTCTTGGTGAAGCCGCCGAAAATCTCGTCCTTGTGCTGCCAGACCCGTTGACCGAGGTCGCTGGTCACGCCGGTGTAGAGCGTCCCGTTTTTCTTTGAGGCGAGGATGTAGACAAAGGCGGCCACGAAGATTTTTCCCTATATCCTCTGGGTGAGAATATCCAAGGGTGCCAGAAACGCAATCCTGTGTTGTGGCGCAACTTCTTGAAATACGTTCTTCGCCGGAATGGGTCCCGGATCGGCTTCGCCGTCCGGGATGACGGGGGGGGGCGGCCAAATAGAGGGGGAGTATCCCATTGCTGCATTGTATGCCGCTGCCTCTTGCCCAATGGCCCGTCACCAACCCTTCCAATGAGGGCTCCCCCTCGCCGTCATCCCGGACGGCGAAGCCGATCCGGGACCCATTCCGGCAAAGAACATTATTCCGCACCCTCTCTCCGCGCGGCAACATTCCGGAATGGGTCCCGGCTCGCGTCGCTGCGCTCCTTGGCCGGGATGACGGCTGCGAGAGGCGCGCGCGGGAAGAGCTAACTTAAGGTCACCCCGCCGCCCCCAGCGCCCGCCCCACCGCCTCCGGCTCCCTTCCGATCACTATCAGATAAGCCCGCGCCGCCGCATCCGGTTCCTTGCGCCCCTGCTCCCAGTGGCGCAGCGTAACTGCTGGAATTTGGCGGAGAACTCTCACCGGGAAAGCCTGATCGCGCGGCGCATGACTTTTACCTGCGGCGTGCGCTTCATCCGTGCATAATCTTCTAGCCTCAGCGGCTGCGCGTCCGGATCATCCAGCGCCGCCTGATGGCTCTGTTCCGGCATCATCGCGTCGAAACGGCTCCAGCCGCGTTCTGTCTCTGAAAGTGCCTTCATAATACCGCTTTTCTCACAAGATTCCGCGCCGCGCCATGGCTTTGGCTTTTACGCGGCGGCCCTTGCCGGGCTTCGTCAACATGATTGGCATTCCTCCCCGAATTTCGGAGACAGTGCGCCCAATTGCAGGAACATTGCGCGCTGATTGCAAACTTTGGCGCAGGCAATTGGGCGCACAGTCACCGCAATTCTACCCTCGGCGGTATCCGGTTCCTTGCTGATTTTCATATGCTGCTCTTACTCTATTTATGGAAAAAGGCGTGGCGCCGCCGACAGGATTGCGGTGACTGTGCGGCCAATTGCCTGCGCCGAAGTTGGCAATTGACAGCAGGTGTCTGCGCAATTGGGCGCACTGTCTCCTCAATTCGTTTGGGCGCTGAACTGCACTCCTCTGTTGAGACAGGCTTAACTAAGGGATATGGGTCCGGCAAAGGGGGCAGTCCAGAAAATAAGTGAGACAATCGAACAAAGCAGCGGCAACGTCTTCGCCGGCCTTGGCCTGCCCAATTCCGGACAGGAGCTGTTGAAAGCCGAACTCACCCTGCAGGTCCACCGTCTGCTCAAGCAGCGCGGCATGACCCAGGCCGAGGCCGCCAAGCTCCTGCGCGCCACCCAGCCGCAGATTTCCGCGCTCATGGGTTTGAAGCCGGCCGCCGTGTCCGTCGGCCGTCTGATGGAGTTTCTGACCATTATCGGGCAAGACGTGCAAGTCCGCGTCAAGCCCGCCCCGCGCAGTAAGGCGGGGCATTTGACGGTGCAGGTCGGGGTGTAAGGCAGCTCCAATCTCGCATTTGTCTTCCCTCACATCCCATTCCATGCCAAACTGTCAGACAACAGCCGACACTGTCTGCCCTGGAGACCTAAATGCCATCCGCCCGCTTCACGCTGCGCCTTGAGCCGGACCTAAAAGACTGGCTGGAAGACGAAGCCCGCCGTCAGGACCGGTCGGCGGGGTTTCTCGCCAACAAGGCCATTGAGTCGCTGCGGCGCGACACCGAGGCGAAGCGGCAGGCGATAGAAGCCGCAATGGCTGAAGCGGACAAGGGCGAATTCATCTCCGAGGCGGCGATGACCGCTTGGTTCCTGTCGCTTGGCACGGACAATGAGCTGCCCGAGCCGCAGCCTGATGTGTTTCTGCGCCCCGGCCAATGAGGCTCGTCTATCTTGCATCGGCAAAACCGGGTCTGCGCCGGTTTCACCGCTATTACACAGAAGTTTTCCCGGAAGGCAAAGCTCACGCCGACCGCCGCTTCCTCGCCGTGCAGACCTTGTTGAAGTCCAATCCGCGCGCGGGTCACGAATCTGAAATCGTTCCTGGCGCCCGTGAGTTTCCTGTTCCGCAAACGCCCTTCACCTATGTCTACCAGATCAGGGACGACCGCATTGAAATCATGCTTGTCGCCGACAACCGGTCCAATTGGCGCGGCGGGCAGAAGTAAATCTGACGGCCCATTTAGTCAGTGGCGCCTCACTCACCGCCCCGCCCCAACCGCCGGCCCCACCGCCGCGGCTCCTTGCGCCTGTCAGCCAGCCGCGCTTCGCGCCGGGCAAACACCTGCATGAGGAGCGCGGGATCGACGTCATCCTCGGCGACTGCCATTACTTTGCGATAGAGGCGTGGAAGAGGCCGGACACGTCGTGAGAGTTTCGCAGCTTGAAGAGTTCAGCGCACGGCTCCGCCGGGCGGGCTTTGGCATGGCCGGGCTCAAGCCTTCCCGAATTTCGGAGACAGTGCGCCCCTCGGGGTGGACAGGTTCAGGGTGAAGATTGTCCCCCCTGGCTGGCATGTTGTTTCTCGAACTGCGTTGGGCTCAGATAGGCAAGTGCTGAATGGAGTCTTCGTTTGTTGTAGACCTCCTCGAAGTAGCGGGGAAGGGTTTCATTGACGTCTTCGAAGGTCTGGAAGTCCATGGGATAGACGGATTCGACCTTGAGGGTTTTCATGAAGCTTTCGGCTTTGGCGTTGTCGTATGGATTGCCCTTTCGGCCCATGGAGCCGGTCAGGCCATGGTCATTGAGGCAGCGCCGGTAGCGTTCGGCGGCGTATTGGGAGCCGCGGTCGGAATGATGCACGCATGCTTTCGGCGGGTTTCTTGAGGCGATGGCGCTGGTGAGCGCGGCAAGCGTCAGCCCGGCGTCGATGTAAGGACCGATGGCATAGCCGATGATCAGGCGCGACCATGCGTCGAGGATGATGGCGACATAGGCGAAGCGGCGCGGCAGGGCGACATAGGTGATGTCGCTGACCCAGAGCTGGTTTGGGCCTGTCAACTCCATGTCTGCGGCCAGGTTCGGGAAGATCGGCCCGTCATGGCGGCTGTCGGTGGTGACCGTGAAGCGTCTGCGGCTTCTGGGCTGCAGATCATGCTGGCGCATCAGGCGGCGCAGCTTCTTGTGATTGACGGTGAAGCCGAGCTGGCGCAGCGCGGCGCCGGCGCGCCGGTAGCCGTAGAACTCGAATTCGTCACAGACCGCAAACAGGGCTTCGACAATGGCCGTGTCATCAGCTGCGCCCGAAGGCGGATCGTAATAGGTTGACCGCGCCAAGCCCATCAGATGACATCCCCGCGCGATGCTGAGGCCTTCGGGCCGCTCGTGACGGATGGCCCGGCGCTTGGCCGCGAGGCTTCGATCCTCAAGGCTCTTTTTAAAAATTCCAGCTCAAGCGCCTGCTTGCCCGCAAGCCGCTCAAGCGCCTCAATGCGCGCTTCATATTCCTCCATCATTGCGGCCGTCACCGTGTCATCGTCCAGACCGCCCGCCTGCGCCTTGCGCGCCCAGAGCCGGATCAGAGCCCGCCCCACATCATAGCGCCGCGACAGGGCGTGGACCGACGTTCCCGAAAGATGTTCATCAACAAGCTGCCGTTTGAAGGCGATGCTGTACTGGCTGTATTTGGGCATGGCTCTCTTCCTCCGAAAACCAACCAACAGGGGTAAATTCTTCATTCCAACCTGTCCACCCCGAGGGGCGCACTCCAGACGCGGGGATTAAATATCTGCGCATGAAAAATAGTTTCGTTCAATTTCAACACCTTATCACCATCCCAAAATTAAATTCCACCATATCCATCCCCCTTCACCCATCATCCTTCATACTTCACTTGCTGCTCTCATGGGGACCGGATGATCACCGGCATTCGGGAGAGCGGGCGGCCTATGGCAGCCGGGGTTGGTAATCCCGGCGGGCGGAGCCCCTCAGCCATGTCCCTCCTGGCCTTCGCGCCCTTCGCAAGAAGAGCCCCATGCGCCAGCCCGGGCAAAAAGCCGTGACAGGGCGTGTGGCGAGCCACACCCGCAATAGGTTAGTTCCATCGGCAGGACTGCACGCCCTGGACTTCCCTTCAATGATCAGACCGGAAACGGGGCGTGATATCGGAGAAGGCTGGCAAAGGAGGAGTCGTCACAAAGAAGGGGGCTGACATTCGCAGACAATCTGTTCGCCGCCGCTGCGGCGCGGCGCGTCGTGCAATCCGGCAGGTGACAGAGGCTAATGTTTCAGGCCGCCCGCTTCCGCGCCAATCTCGCCCTGATGCTCCCCACATCCGCCCGCGGCGTCGCGGCGAACAGCGTCTTCGTATAGCTGTGCTGTGGATCGCCGAACACCGCCTCCCGCGCCCCATACTCCACCGCCTCGCCGAAATACATCACCATCACATCGTCCGCGATATGCCGCACGACAGACAGGTCATGGCTGATGAAAACGTAGGTCAGCTGAAACTCGTCCTGCAGATCCTGCAACAGATTGAGCACCTGCGCCTGCACCGACAGGTCAAGCGCCGAGACCGGCTCGTCCAATACCAAGAGGCTCGGGTTCAGCATCAGCGCGCGGGCAATGGCGATGCGCTGGCGCTGGCCGCCGGAGAACATGTGCGGATAGCGGTTGAAATGCTCCGGCGCGAGCCCGACTTTTTTCAGCATCGCCATCGCCCGCTCCCGCCGCTCGGCCTCCGACATATTGGTGTTGATGACCAGCGGTTCGGCCAGCACGTCACCAATCTTTTGGCGCGGATTGAGCGAGCCGTAGGGGTTCTGGAAAACGATCTGCACCTTTTGGCGCATCTCGGGCGTCAGCGGCGCTTTGCCGATGTCCACATTCTTGCCTTCGATCAAAAGCTCGCCCGCAGTCGGCGCTTCGATCATCGTGATCATCCTTGCCAAAGTGGATTTGCCGCAGCCGCTCTCGCCGACAATTGCCAGCGTCCGCCCACGTTCAACTTTGAAGCTCACGCCCTTGACCGCATGCACCGTGCGCCCTTTGCCAAGCCATCCGCCGCTCAAATGATAATCGCGTTTCAAATCGCGGGCTTCGAGCACAGTCTCACTCATCGCGCCGCCTCCGCCATGAACCCGCCCTCACCGGCGAAGTCCGCAATCGTCGGCAGCCGCCCGCCCTTGGAATTTTCCGGCAAGGCCGACAGCAGCGCCCGTGTGTAATTGCTCTTAGGCGTTTCAAACAGCGAGAGGACATCCGCCTCCTCCATCTTGCGCCCCCTATACTGCACGATCACCCGGTCAGCGGTTTCGGCGACAACGCCCATATTGTGCGTGATGATAATCAGCCCCATCCCCTGCTCTTTCTGGAGCTTCATGAGCAGATCCAAAATCTGCTTCTGGATGGTCACATCCAGCGCCGTCGTCGGCTCGTCGGCGATCAAAAGTTTCGGATTGCAGGCAATGGCCATAGCGATCATCACCCGCTGGCACTGGCCGCCGGACAGCTGGTGCGGGTAGCAGGTCATCTTGTCTTCGGCGTCGGCAAGGCCGACATCCCCGAGCAGCGCGACCGCCCGCGCGCGGCGCTCTGCCTTGTCCATCCCCATATGCTGCTCCAGCACCTCCTCGATCTGGAAGCCGACGGTGAAGCACGGGTTGAGGCTCGCCATCGGCTCCTGAAATATCATCGCCATGTCCTTGCCGATAATCGCCCGCCGCGCCTCCGGCTCAAGGTCGAGAATATTCTTCCCGTCAAACTCCATCCGGTCCGCAGTCACTTTCGCCGTCCACGGCAAAAGTCCCATCACCGCCAGCATCGACACGGATTTGCCCGACCCCGATTCCCCGACAATCGCCAGCACCTCCCCCGCCTCCACGCTGAGGCTGATCCCGTCCACCGCGCGGAACGGGCCATTCTGCGTGGCGAATTCGACGACAAGGCTCTGGATGTCAAGAAGCGGCATGGTCAGCTCCTCTTCAGCTTCGGATCAAGCGCATCGCGCAGCCCGTCGCCGATCAGGTTAATCGCCAGCACTGTGATCAGAATCACCAGTCCCGGATATGTCACCACCCAGGGCGCGCGCAGGATGAACTCGCGCGCGGTGGCCAGCATCGTGCCCCATTCCGGCGTCGGCGGCTGCGCGCCGAGACCCAAAAATCCGAGCGCGGCGGCGTCAAGAATGGCGTTGGAAAAGCTCAGCGTCGCCTGCACAATGAGCGGCCCGAAGCAGTTCGGAAGTATCGTCGAGAACATCAGCCGCCCATGCCCCGCGCCCGCGACCTTGGCCGAGATCACATATTCCCTGCCCTTTTCCCCCATCACCGCCGCCCGCGTCAGCCGGGCGAAATGCGGCTGGTAGACCAGCGCGATGGAGAGCATGGCGTTGACCAGCCCCGGCCCCAGAATGGCAACCATGACCAAGGCCAGAAGCAGTGACGGAAAGGCGAGGATGATGTCCATGACCCGCATGATCAGCGTGTCCACCCATCCCCTGAAATAGCCGGCCAGCAGCCCGAGCGCGACGCCGCTGGTCAGCGCCAGCACCACCACCATCAGCCCCATCAAAAGCGAAAACCGCGCGCCGTGAATAAGCCTCGAGAGAATGTCCCGTCCGACCGGATCGGTGCCGAGGATGAAGCCGGACTTGCCGCCGTCGTTCCAGATCGGCGGCACGAGAAATGAGTCGCGGTATTGCTGGTCCGGCAGATGCGGCGCGAGCAGCGGCGCGAAAATGGCGATCAGCACGAGGATCGCAAACACCCAAAGCCCGATCACCGCGCCTCTATTGACCGAGAAATAATGCCAGAACTCGGCGAACGCCGCGCGCCGCGAAGTGTCGATGAGTGTGGGCGCGGCGTCGCTCATTTATTGCGCCCTGATGCGCGGGTTGATCACCGCATAGAGAAGATCGATCAAAAGATTGACCACCATGACGATCAGCGCAATTAAGAGCAGCCCGCTCTGCACGGCCACATAGTCGCGCTTGAAAATTGAATCCACCATCCATTTGCCGACGCCCGGCCAGGAGAAGATTGTCTCGGTCAGGATAGCTCCCGCGATCAGCGAAGAGACCTGCAAACCAATCGTTGTCACCACCGGGATCAACGCATTGCGCAGCGCGTGGACGCCGACTACGCGGAACGGCGACAGGCCCTTGGCCCGCGCCGTGCGCACATAATCATCGCCCAGCACCTCCAGCATCGCCGAGCGCGTCTGCCGCGCGATGATGGCGAGCGGGATGGTGCCGAGCGCGATGCTTGGCAGGATGAGGTAGCGCAGCGCCGAAACGAACGCGTCCCATTTTCCGAGGAGCAGCGTGTCGATCAAAAGGAACCCGGTCACCGGCTTGATAAAGTGCTGCAACGCGATGCGCCCCGATACTGGCGTCCAGCCGAGATAGCCGGAGAAGAAAATGATGAGCAGCAGCCCCCACCAGAAGATCGGCATCGAATAGCCGGTCAGCGCCACGCCCATCGTCGTCTGATCGAGCCACGAGCCGCGCTTCACAGCGGCCAGAATCCCCGCCGGCACGCCGATGACGATCGCGAGTATCATGGCGAAGATCGACAGTTCGACGGTGGCGGGGAAAAGAATGGCGAAGTCCGTTATCACCGGCCTTTTAGTCGAGATGGAAATGCCGAAATCGCCGTGCAGCAGCTCCCAGAGATAGTTCAGATATTGCTGCCAGATCGGCAGATTATAGCCGAACTGCTCTTTCAGAATCTCGTATCGCTCCGCCGACACGCCATGCTCGCCCGCCATGGCGAGGATCGGATCGCCGGGCAATAGCCGCACGAAGGCGAAGGCGCAGATGGTTATGCCGAACAGCGTCGGCAGAACCAGGAGCAGCTTGTTGAGAATGTATCGGAGCATACTGGACTTTCAGGGCGGCGTCACACGTGCGGCGCCGCCCCATAATCACTATTCGGTTTTATCCA
>CAWDIY010000035.1:0-71559 GCA_963802455.1 uncultured Alphaproteobacteria bacterium
GCTATACGGGACAGCCCCAAAAAGGCTTACGATGCGCCAAATGGGCGCGCGCGATCGGTGGCTTCAGCCCTTACTCCTATTTGACCATACATCTCGGTGCCTACTTAATTCTGCCCTCGTCGGTAATCACGAAGAGGCGGTCGACTTCTGGATCAAGGCGCTCAATCTGCATGACCGAACTTCAGCCCGGCATTGCGCTATCTGGTTTCCAGCCTCGGCCACCTTAGACAACCAGCGAAATCGCAAATTTGGTTAGCGCGGCTGCTCAAGTCCGACCCGGAATTCACCGCTGACGGATTTCTTCAGGGCGGGCATCTGCAGCTTCCGGAGGGCAGATTGAGATGATTTGCAAAGGTTTCGAGCGGCCGGCGCACCGGTCCGTTAACAAGGGGAAAGCAACAGTGGAAATCGAGACGATTGAACAGTTCTTTAACCGATACCTCAACGAGCGCGACACCGCGAACTTCAGCATTGCCGATGGGGTGCTTCGCTTCACCCCGGTCATGGCGCGCGCCCCAACCAGCGCGGTCGTGCTCAACCGCAATCGCAACAGGAACCGCAACCGCAATCGCAACAGGAACCGCAACCGCAACAGAAACGGCATCGTCGAAGGCCTGGTGGGCCAATCCGACGCGCTAATCCCGGGCAACACGGCAAATCCTGCCGAGGCTACATCGCGGCGAGCAGTCCTACGACCAGGATCGCTGGACGCGGCCCGACCAGGCGGAGCAGCCCAAGGAGCGGCCTCTTTCATCCCTGGGAAACCCATGCGATCATCGACATCGCGCCGCCGCCGGGTCCTGACAAGACCCGCGAGGAGGCCGAGTATCTCCTGACGCTCCAGCACAACGAGTAAGCTCAGGAACGTAGCGGCCTCGGACGATATCATCCTTGAAGCGAACCTCCAAACCTGAGTCGACCTGACGTGACCGCTTGGTATCGAAGACATCGACGGCGACTCTTTACGGATAAACTGCCTTCTGACGGCGATCCAGGTCACCGAATATATCGGCCTGATTTTCAAGGACAGGTTCGGCCGCATCCGCCCCAATCAGTTCGATACGCGGCTGCGTCCGCTGCTGCCGGTGCCGGCACATTCGTCTTATCCGAGCAATCACGCCTTCCAGACGTTCTCGGCCGCCTATCTGTTTTCCGTGATCCTGCCCGAGCACGGCGCCTCGGAGGAGCTATTCGCGCTGGCCGAACGAGTTGCCGTCAATCGCGAGATCGCCGGCCTGCACTATCGCAGCGACACGCGGGCCGGCAAGGACCTGGCGAGCAAGTTTCTGCCGTTTCTGGTGCATACCTGCCGCGGGCTGATGCTCGAAGCGCAGCAAGAGTGGCTCTAAGCGCCGAATAGGGGTACAACGATGAAAAATTTGGATGAACTGCTGGATAGCTCGGCGCTCGGCTCGCTTCCTTACCACCCATTGTGGCATCTGATCGCGATCAACTGGGCCGAGGGATTTATCAAGACCATTCCGAAATAAGCGATCCCACCCCGTGAACGCCTCATCATTCAAGAGGTCCACATCAGCCATCCCGACCCCCGCCACCGCGATCGACGCCTCGCTTGCCATCGACTTCAGCGCTGGGCTGACCCGGCCTCGGGCTATGTCGCGGGCAAGAAGAAGACCATCCCCTTCCATCCAGCCATCCTGTACAGAAGCTGTCCTTGCCGACCCAGGAAAAGCGCACGATCAGGGCGTTGATTGACAAGGTCAACGGCAGGCCCCTACCGGCACCGATGCAGAGCGCGCTGCATACGGCCTTCCCGGGTCACGGCACCGCCTGCGCGGGCCTGATCGGCGCACGCATGCCGGGCCTGTTCGCCGATCCCTTGCCGCCCTTGCCGGATGGCCGGCCGGCAGCCGCCATACCCTATCTCGGGCGTTGACCCGCTTTGCACGATCGTGCCGATCTCGACATCGCTCAACCCGACGCCCGGCCAGCTCATCCTGGCACTGCTCTACGCCTACGAGAAGGATGTCGACGTCATCCATATGCCGCGCGGCGTGTCGGTGGCCTGGACGTACTCATGATGGTGGGTACGACAATCCCGGTAATTCGCTGAAACCGGACGACGACAAGGCTGAGTGGGAAGCGTTCGGAACGCTGCTGTTCGCGGTTTCCGGAGCGACCCCCGTGGTGTGCGCGGCCGGCAATTCCGGCGAGCTGCCTCGCCTATCCGGCCAGTCTCAGCCTTGAGGACAAGGGCGACAACGGCATCGTCAGCGTCGGCGGCATCACCGCCGAGGGGTACCGGTCAAGCTACAGCAATTATGGCGAAGGGCTCTGCGTAGCGGCGCCGAGCGACGATGCCTCCGCATTCAACGAAAACCAGATACGCGTGAACGAAGCCGGCCGCCGCTTCCAGATCCATGACTATGGCGGCTACATCGCAGGCGGGTTGCCACGCGTCGAGCTCAGCAGGAGGGCGCTGCTCACCACCGATATTCCGGGACAGGCGGGTTACACCGGCTATGCGCCGCTCGGCTATGACCAGGATGACGACGCCTTTGCTTACGCCTACGATCCGCTGCAGGGCGCGTTTACGCTGTTCGGCGGAACCTCGGGCGCATCGTCGATCGTGGCCGGACTGACCGCGCTGATGACGCGCCGCGCCAAGATGAGCGGCAAACAGCTGAGCGGATCGCAATTCAAGGACATCCTGATCGCCACCTGCAAGAGCAAGGCAGAAACTCTGAAGCCCGACAACATCAACGGCCAGAACCCGGCCCCGGACATGCGCGCCCTTTTCGGCGGCGGACTGGTCGACGCCGGAGCCGCGATCGCGCGGTAGGCTAGCATGATCCCGAAAAGTTGGCAGGCTTTTCGGGAAAGATCATGCTTGAAGCAAAGAATTGCAGGCTGAGAACGGCGGCGCGGGTTCACCTCAACCCGCGCCGTTTTCTTGGCAGATTATGATCCAGAGCCCGTTTTTCCGGCATCGCAAAGTGATCTGCAAATAGAGCTTGAATCTTTTTACGAATTGATGCGCGATTTACGCTCGTCTCACGAGCCAATGACTCGCTCAGTGCAAGGTCGTCTCCGTCACTACTTCAATTTGACAGGAGATGAACATGGCAGACGATAATGGCTTAGAAATCACCACCACGGACGCGATCCTTGGCTATGGTGCGATACGATTTTTTGGTGTTCCCGTTAAGGATATGAAGCTCGGCGTGGAGACGCTGACAGCGTTCGGACGCGGCGCCAAGGGCATCGGCTTCGCACAGGTTCGCGCCGTCGAACGCTATGGCAGATGTATCCGGCTGCCGGTGCCGCTGCTGCTTTTCCTGCCGGGCGGACGCCTGGCCAAGGACGAGCCCTGCGCCAGGCCCGGCGAATGGGTCTGGACATTCTGCCCAGCGACACGTCGGTCGTGCTCGATATCACGACGGCGTCCATCGAAGACATTCTCAAGGACATCGAGACATACGGCATCAAAGGCGGCGTAAAGCTCGAGAACGTCACCAGCGACGGATCGAAGATCTGCGCAACGGTTCACATCTGGGCCGAGATAAAGGTGTTCGGCAAGAAGATCGGCGTTGATCAACGCATCCCCTTCTGCATCCCGCTGCAGGGCTGCCACACCGTCTTCGAAGCGGGCATCGCCCGCGTCAGGATCTGCTTCAAGTTGCCCAACCAGATCTGCGCCGAATTGTGCGTGGGAGCGTTCGGCCTTGAGAAAGTGCTTGGACCAATGCCTGACCATCCCGCTGTCGCTGGCCCAGCCAGCGGCTGCTGAATGCAATTGCCACAAGGCGTAGGACGTCTGACGGCATGTTCTGACCCGCCAGACTGCCGGCCATCCTCCCGGCTCAAGGCGCCTTCCCTGAGGTGCCTTGAGCTTGTCCATCATGACAATTTGAGCGAGCGAGCACGATGCCAGGTTCACGGCCGCCGGGCTTCCGACGAATACATTCGCAGGTGAGAGTTGCATTTTTCGAATTGCTTCAGGAACCGGCCGGGCTTCCAACACGATGCATGACGACCTAGTGCCTGGACTCCTACCTCCCGCAGGCTGGGGAGAGGCCAGTGGCGCGAGCTGGGCAGGCTTTCTGAAGCGAATTGAGGTCAGATTGACAGCCGAAGATGGTTTCCGCTTCTGCCATGTCACGGCAACGGACGGTCACATCACCTGGAAGCAGCCATTGAGCCTGTCAATTTATCTCGTTGCGGCCAAGACCCTTACCGCTGAAAAGGCTGCGCAAAATGCCAGTCGCAGCTCTTTCAATCGAAATTAGTTAGAATTCCCGAAGTTGGTCAAATCATATTGATAAGTATGAATTCCAAGACTAGAAAATACTGCAAGGGGAAATATTCTTCGATGGAAAGCCCGTATTACTTTCCTGTTCGTGGCTCGACCTCGAATCGCACCACGCTCGAGGGTGGCGCGCTTGTGGGCAGGGCCTCGACGGGCAAGCCGCCGAGGGTCCGGCTGGGCGCTGCGTCCCGCTTGCCGCCGATGCCTAACATCCCCGGATGCCAGGCGCTTCGGCCAAACGATACCGGATACGCGACCAAGCTGGATGTCTACAATAAGCGAACCGATGTCCGGCCCGCCCTGCGCGCGCTATGTAGCACACCTGAGGCGGTGGCACGTGTTGTCGACTGGGCAAAACGTGCCCTAGGCCTCGCATTACCTGATCGAGACTGACCGATGAGAGTTCTCCTCGACCTAAAGGGCCAATGGAGAAGCATATGCGGCAGCGCCACTCGGCGGGCCGCAGCAAATTTGCAGGTTCGGGGCCGGAAGGGGAATGACGGCTGCAAAGACGGTCATTGCGAAAAGGAGACATCCGAGGTGTTGGTGCGGAGGTCCGCGAGCGGCCCCATCTCGGTCGTTCCTGAAGGCGCAACGAATGACCGCTTTCCCCGCTTTCTCGCCATTTGTCAGATCCGCTCAAATGCCCGAAGGGGGCAAGATTACCCTACATGACTCCCCATGCCCTAAACCTCCCCCTGCCCGTCATCTCGCGCAGGCCCAGCTCACCGACCAGATTGAGCGCCCCTTGCTTCGAAACCTTCAGCGCCTGCTGGATCATCCCGGACGACACCAGCGGACGCGACAGGACAAGTTCAATGAGATCCGGCAGCCGCGAACTGGATCGCCGCTCGCCAAGCGCCGTTCCATCTGTCCTTTCGCCAGCATCAGCCGGTCATGCTCTTTGAGGCCCAGCTTCGCCGCTTCATGGATCGCATCGAGCGCGGCAACCAGCCGATCCGCGCGGCTGCGGGCGCGCCGGCGCTCGCGCGGGATTTGCTTTTGCGCCAAGATGCAGCGAGGCCAGATGATGCGCCGCAATCCCCTCCTGGCGCAGCAGCGCGGCGACCAGCAAAGGCCCGAGCCAAGCGGCGCGCTGCATCACCTCAATCTCCGACCAGGCTTCGACGAGGATCGCCGCGCGCAGCACGACAGGAAGCGAACGCGTCTGGACGATCACATCCTGCCATTCGGCAAGCCGCGCGTCCTCGTCCCATTCGGGGTCGTAAACCAGGGAAGGGCGATCCTGCCCGAGCGGACTCTTCCGGTCCGGATAATGCGTCGCCGCCCTCAAGCACTTTGGCGGTGTGCTCCAGCACCCGATCCATCGCTGCCAGCGCCTTTGACAAGTTGATCCGGCGAAGCAGCGTCCTCCAGCTGGTTCGACAACTACGACACTCCCGGCCTCCCCTCCCCCGTGTTCCTGCAGGCACACCCGGTTGGGCCGCAGCAGTCGCGGCGTGTCAGTTGCCGCAGCCCGTCCGCGCACAGCGCCCAGTCCGGCTTGTTCCCGAAGATCTGACGCCGGGCCCTGAGCACGGCGTGCGCCCGTGTCAGTTCGTGCGTCGGCAAACGAATGTCCATATGCGCGTCGTGCAGGACAAGGTCTTCCAGATGCACCAGCTCGCCTTCCAGCCAGAGGGCGGCGGCGGCATCGGCAAAGTGCTGGCGTTCGATCCAGCCGTCCCGGACCGGCGAACGCGCCAGCCGTTCGTCCAGCGCGCGAGCGCTTCGGTGGCCCGCGCAGCGGGTCCGATCAGCGTCTCCAGAGGCAGATTTCTGAGTTTCGTAAGCCATTGTTTTGATTGTAGCAAACTCACGATAGTAAAGCTATACTGATATTGTATGGACCCATAGGCGATGAACTGTGGAAGACCCTATCACTATTGATAATTATCCAGTATCGATAGTGATGTGGTTTATGGTTGACCAAGTGGGCGGCAGGCGTTATCGTGCACGAGATCAATCAAGCCAGACCGGCCGAATCCTCGAGGGCAGCCATGACCAGACATGTGAAGGTCGCAGAAGCCAAGACCCACCTCTCCGAACTGCTCGTTAAGGTGCAGCGCGGCGAGGAATTTGTCATCACCCGCGGCAGCGAGCCGGTGGCGCGGCTTGTGCCGGTGGATGAGCTGGCGCACCGCAGATCGCTGGTCAGCGCAATCCGCACTGAGCGCGCCCGTTACAAGCCTGTCAGTCAAGCGGAAATCCGCGACTGGAAACATGAGGACCACACCCACTGATGGCGTTCATCGTCGACGCCAGCGTGGTGGCGCCCTGGCTTTTGCCGGACGAAGCCACTGCGCTCACCGAAGCGCTGCTCGACCGCGCGATCGCTGAACGGCCGCGGGCGCCCGATCTTCTGGCCCATGAAATCCGCAGCATCGTCGTGCGCGCCGTGCGCCGCAACCGGGTGGCACAGAACGATGCCGCCGGGCTCTTGCGCCGCTTTGAACAGCTCGGTGTCATCAATGCGGGTCCGGCGGATACGCTTGAGGCGGCGCGTCTCGCCTTCAAACACGGACTTTCCGCCTACGATGCCGCTTATCTGTGGCTGGCGCTTTCGGAAGGATCGGAACTCGCAACACTGGACGGCATGCTGCGCAAGGCCGCTTTGGCGGAAGGGGTGAAGGTGCTGCCGCCTGAGGCAGCAGTAATCGGATGCGCGAAGCCGGGAAGACCATCAAGGAAGCGACATCGAAGACCAGCTCGCGCGCGCCGAGGGCCTTGATGCGCTCGACGCCATCCTGCCATTCAACCGTCGGGAAAAGCTCGCCGAACTGCTCACCGACGAAGATGTGGCAACGCTCAAACATCTCGCCAAACAAGGCCTTGGCGCCAACACGATGCGGGCGCTGGCTTCCGATCTTGCCTATCTGGAGGCATGGGCCTTGACCGCAACAGGAAGGCCGCTGCCATGGCCTGCGCCTGAGGCGCTGCTGATCAAGTTTGTCGCCCATCATCTGTGGGACAGGCATCAGCAGGAACTCGATCCGGCGCACGGAATGCCAAAAGAGGTGGCCTGGGGGCTCAAGCAAGACGGCCTGCTGCGAACGGCAGGACCGCATGCCCCCGCCACCGTGCGCCGCCGGCTATCATGCTGGTCTACGCTGACGCAATGGCGGGGGCTCACCGGTGCCTTCGACGCGCCGGGGTTGCGCTCCGCAGTCAAACTGGCCGTTCGGGCGTCCGGCCGTCCGCGCGGCCGCAAGAGCCGGAAGGCGGTGACAGCGGACGTGCTGAGCGCCATTTTGAAGGTAACGGACAGTGACAGATTGGTCGATGTCCGGGATCGAGCGCTGCTCCTGCTGGCTTTTGCGTCCGGCGGGAGGCGGCGCAGCGAGGTGGCGGCGCTTCGGGTGGAGGATCTCGTCGAAGAAGAGCCGGTGCGCTCCGATCTGTCCGACCCCGCCTCCCTGCTCCTATCCTGCCTCACGATCCGCCTCGGCCGCACCAAAACCGCAGCGGCGGACGAGGATGAACGCGTTATTCTCATCGGAAAACCGGTAATCGCCCTGAAGAGCTGGCTGGAACGCGCCAACATCACTTCCGGCCCGCTGTTCCGAGGCATTGACCGCTGGGGTCATGTCGACCTTAAGGGACTTGATCCGCAATCGGTCAACCTCATCCTCAAGACCCGCATCAAGGCCGCAGGTCTCGACCCATCCGCCTATTCGGCCCATGGCCTGCGCTCCGGTTATCTCACGGAAGCCGCCAACCGCGGCATCTCGCTGCCCGAGGCGATGCAGCAGTCGCGCCATAAATCCACCGCGCAAGCCGCCAGCTACTACAACGACGCGGAGCGGAAACTTGGAAAAGCGGCGCGGCTGATGAGCTGACATCGCTATTTACGCGCATGCAGGGCCTCCAGCATCGGCCAAACTGAGAATTTTCCGGCTCGCGCCTTTTCAGACAGGGATCTGAGGTATCCGCCGGGCGAACGTATGTCGTCGGCGCGCTCAAGAATGGCCGCAACGACCATGGCAGCGCCAGCCTCGCCTAAATCCGCTTGCGCTTTCGCCCAAGCGTCGGGCGAAATGCCAAGCATCGAGCGTACCAAGCCCGCAGTTGCCGCCACATCGTGCCACGTCTTGATGCCGTTCAAAGCATAGGTCTCCAAAAGCGGGCACGCGGACAAGAGATAGGCCAGCGGAACCGCCGCCGTTCGATCGCGCCGGGCTGGTTCAGCATCGGCCGCCCCCCCGCTCCCCTCCTTTATTTTCCATTCCTTCGTTTCCAATGCGCCACTGTCTGGCTTCTTGTTTGTGTCTTTGCTTTTTTCAAAATTGATATCTGTATTTGAATTCTGAATATGGCGCTCAAAATCTGTGTCATTGGCGCTCATTTCTTGATCCGTCAGGCTTTCGAGCCATGCCTTTTCCACTTCCGCATGGAGCCTCGCCAAACCGTCCCGGAGCGTTGAAAGCGCTTCGAGCGCCGCATCGCGCGGCAGGCGCAGCGTCAGGGCGAACAGGCGCTGGGCAAAGCCTTCCCAGTCCCCTGCCCTGCCCTCCTCCTGCGCGGCGGCGACGAGTTTGCCCACATCGCGCTGATGGATGGTGATTTCGCCCTTCAGGAGGCTTCTGGCGCGCATTTCGGCCTTCACGGCATCGCAAGCTTCGAAGATTGAAGACGCGCTGAGCGCAAGCGGCGCAAGGTCGAAGCCAAATGCCGTGGACACTTCGCCTGAATCGTCCCGGCGGCAGTATCGTTTGCCGTTCGGGCTGTCGCGGCGCAGGATGAGGTCGGCGGCGACCAAGGCCGCCAAATGGCGGCGCAGCGTGGCTGGCGCCATGCCGTTGGTGCGGGCGGAAAGCTCGGCATTGGACGGAAACACGATCATGTCGCGGGATGCGTCAAGTTCTTTGCCCGGCAGAACGCTCACCAGCGCCTCCAGGACGGCGATCGAGCGGTCAGACAGGGCAAAACGCGTCCGCGCCTCGCCGAGCGCGCGGATGACCTTCCATTTGTCGGCGCGGCCCTGGTCGTTGCCGCCCTCCCCTTGCGCTTCGATCTCCTCACGCCGCCGCCGCACGCGCTGCTGCAGGGAAAAAATGGCCGAGCGCATGGGAGCGCCGCCAAAAGGCGTCGTTGCAAAATTGTCCGTCATGGTCACTTTCCTTGCTTGAAGGCAACAAAAGTCCGTGCCGGATCGCGCCCGACTCTTGACAAGATTCGTGGGAAGTGATTCTCTGCGATTGCTACATCTTAAGAGGGCTTCCTGAATGGCAACGTTCCGGGGGCCTTTTTATTTGCCTTGCTGGCTTCCTTTCAAATTCAGTTTCATACGCAACACGGCCGCCGGCACACGGCGGCAAATTGGTTACCCGCCGGACCTCTTGCGGAACGCCGCGAGAAGCGGCGGCAAGAGCGCAGGCAGCTGGTCGGCGAGAAACTCCGCAAATCCCTCGTCCCTGCCCTCCGGCAGCTCGATCAGCGCGGCCTTTCCTCTGTGTCTGACGCTGGCGATTTTCACGCCGTCGGCCGACAATATGTCCTGGGCTGCTGAGGTCGGCGGGCCCCTTCGGCTGAGGCGGTCAAACACAAGAGCGAACCGCTGGTCTGATCCCGCCGCCTCAAACGCCGGCGAATGCGTCTCTTCGTGCGCCTTATGCTGCGCCGCTTCGGAGGCGAGCAGCGCGCCGAGCGCCATCCAGCGCGGCCGCCCGGCCTTGGGCGCAGGGCCGATGGCGCGCGCCAGCATGGACGGTATGGCGTCCGCCACCTGCAGCAGCCGCGACATTTCAGTCTTGTCGACGGCCAGCGCCTGCTGCCCGGCGGCGCGGTCAAAACCCCGCTCCCGCATGGCCTTCGCGAAAAACGCCTTTTCAATGAAAGAAAGATCGCGGCGCTCGGCGTTCTCCTTGCCCTGCGCCAGCACCAGCTCCGCATCGCTAAGCACGCGGACAATGGCTTTAACCGGCTGGCCAAGTTCAATTGCGGCGCGGATGCGCCTGTGGCCATAGGCGGACTGAAACCAGCCCTGCCCCGCCTTGGCGGCATCCGGATGCGGCCGCACCAGCACCGGCACCTGCTGGCCGCTTGTTTTCAGGCTTTCCACCAGCGCCAGATAGGTTTCATCGCCTGCCGCGCCCAGACTCAGCCGGTCAGAAACCGGCGAAGGCGCGATCATCGCGGGATCAAGATCAATGACGCGCTCGCCGCCGCTTTGCGCCAGACGCCGCGCCTCGTCGATTTCCCGCGTCAAATTGCCCAGAGACAGGCCCATGGCCTTCACTGCCCCTGCGGGCATGCGCTTTGGCGCTTCCGGGGCAGGCGGGAACTCCTCGCCGGCGGACTGCTGCGGCGACGCAGTGATTGCGCCCGGCTCAAAAAGCGCTTTCAGCTGTTCCTTGCGGCTCACCATGATTGAATTCCTCCCGCGCCGTGACCGGCGGCGTCAGAAAAGGCGTGAACAGCGGGTTGAAGGACAAATTGCATCAAGCCGCCCTCCCCCATGCCCGCAATATCAGACTTTCGATTTCCGAGTTGACAGCTGTCAACGCTTCCATCGCCCGGTCATAGGTGCCACGCGCGAAGTTCTCGCGGCCAACTTCGTAAAGCGTCTGTTTTGTCAGGCCCGCATCGGAAATTGCCGTGGTTTTCACCATCGGCGCGGTCAGGACCCGGTCGCCGAAATTGGCGCGCAGGAAGGCTGAGATTTGCGTCTGCGGCCCGTCGTTGGGCTCGTAGCGGGTGATGAGATAGCGCAGAAAATCAAAATTCAGCTGCCCGCCCGCCGCGCGCACGACAGAAAGCAGATCAGCCGTCATGAACAGGAACTGGCTCATCGAGGCGACGTCGAGCATTTGCGGATGGACGGTCACAAGCACAGATGTGGCCGCGCAGAGTGCTCCCAGCGTCAAAAATCCGAGCTGCGGAGGGCAGTCGATCACCATCACATCATAGTTCGCCGTCACGTCCGCCAAGGCCGCCTGAAGCCGGGCGAAGAACATGTCCTGCGGCGCGAAACCGGCTTTTCCAGTCTGACGGTCGGCCAGATGGCGCGGCGTGGAGTGCTCGAACTCCTGGAGCTCAAGATTGCCGGGAATGAAATCCAGCCCGTCAAAATAGGTTTTCCGGATGATTGAAGCCAGCGGAACCCGGTCATCGTCATAGCGCAGCGCGCCGTAAACCGTATCATTGCCAGTCAGATCCAGCTCCGGCTGATAGCCAAACAGCGCCGAAAGCGACGCCTGCGGGTCCAGGTCAATGGCAAGGACGCGGTAGCCCTGAAGCGCAAGGTGCTGCGCCAGGTGCGCGGCAGTCGTGGTTTTGCCCGAACCGCCCTTGAAGTTGGTAATTGCGAGAACCTGGCACTGCTCGCCGAGCGCTTCGTCACGGGTCTTCAGATAGTTCCTCGCCTTCGCGCCGCCCTGCCCGGCCAGGTGCCGCCGCAAGGCGTTAACGTCGGCCAGCGAATAGAGCCGCCTTCCCGCCGCGCCGGTCTCCGGCTGCGGCCCCTCGCCGGAAAGCGAAAGCTGGCGCAGATAGCCGTCCGAAACCCCTACAAGCCTTGCCGCCTCGCCAGAGGAGAAAGCGCGCAGCTGCTTCTGCGCGGTCGGCGGGAAAAACCGGTTGCGCATGGCCGACAATTGCGCCGAAAGCGCCGCCGCATCCGCCGAAATTTGCTCGTCAGCCGCCAGCGGCTTGACGCGCGCCACGCCGGAACCGGCAATTTTCAGGGCTTGCTCCAAATAGATATCTTTCTCGTCCAATGGCGTAGTGCATCCGCGCGCCGCGCACGGCGCAGCGGCCGCACGAGAATCGCTCTCTTATGCTTACGACAGTTTAGCGACAATAACACTCAGTCGTAACAGTTACGCCAATCGCCGCGCGCTACGCCGTATTCCGTAACCAAGATGAGCGAGGATTCGAGTCGTGTCAACAATAACAAGGTTAATGCAAATTAACCATTGAGGGCGCAACTGCGCTGGTTTTTTTCCGGGAAGACCCAAGTTGACAGATGTCAACAGCAATCGGGTGCATCGCCGGGGCAGGGATCTGTGAAGACGAAGGACTAAGGAGACAGAATCCCTCATTATCACGCCCCGTTTCCGGTCTGATCATTAAAATTCCAAGGGACGTACAGGGCGCGTGGTCCTGCCGAATGGAACTAACCTGTTGGGTGTGGCTCGCCACACGCCCCGTCACGGCTTTTTGCCCGGGCTGGCGCATGTAACGCTTTGTTCAAGCGTGCGAAGGCCAGGAGGGACATGGCTAAGGGAACTCCGCCCGCCAACGATACCTCTACCGCCAGCTGCCATAGGCCGCCCGCTCTCCCGAATGCCGGTGATCATCCGGTCCCATGAGAGCAGCCCGGCAAGTATGGTGGAAGATGTGGGAAGGGGGATGGAATTTGTTCTACAATTCGTTCAAGATGTTGATATTGAACGAAACTATTTTCAAAAGCCCGGCTTCTTTCCCAGCCTTTGGCTCTCACTCACCTGTCATGATGCGCAAGACCGTTCTCTCTGTACCGGCATACAGAAGCGTTATGCGTTGAATCCCCGCCTGCAGAAGCTCAACACTCACGTCAAAAGGGCAGGGCGCTTCAATCCTCGGCGATATCTTCAGACCAGAGCTCGGGCTTTTCCTTGATGAAGCGCGTCATCAGCGCAATGCAGTCCGCATCGTCCGCGACGATGACCTCGACGCCGCGTGAACGCAAAAATTCCTCATTGCCGCCAAAGGTGGTGTTCTCGGCGATGACGACGCGGGGAATGCCGAACTGCACGATTGTGCCCGAACACATCATGCAGGGGCTGAGCGAGGTGTAAAGCGTCGTGTCGCGGTAGGTCTTCTGGCGGCCTGCCTTGCGCAGCGCGTCCATCTCGCCATGGGCGATCGGGTCGCCGCCCTGCACCCGCTGATTCCGCCCCTGCGACACCAGCGCCTCGCCGCGCGCCAGAACCGAGCCGATGGGACAGCCGCCCTCGTTAAAGCCGGCCTTGGCCTCCTCATAGGCTATACGGAGAAACTTTCTGTCGATGTCGCTCAGCATATTCTTTTCCTGTTCCGCCGCCTGAAGCCCCCGGACATATTGTTGGCGCGGCTTCCTCACTTTGGCAACAGAAAGCTTTCGCAATTTTTACCATATGGACAAGAACCGCCCCGAGTGTAGTATTCCGGGCGGGAGCACCGAGGCAATTCAAGAGGGAAAATCATGAGCAGCAATCTTTTCCAATTCAGCCGCCGCAGTCTGTTGAAATATTCCGCCGCAGGCGCTGTTTTGCCATTCTTGCCGCAGATGGCGCGCGCCGCCGGGCCGATCAAAACCGCCGCCATTTACACCGTGCCGGTCGAGCAGCAATGGGTCAGCCGCATACACAAGGCCGCTAACACAGCGAAAGAGCGCGGCGACATTGAATATGTGTTTTCCGAGAAAGTTTCGAACACCGACTATGAGCGCGTCATGCGCGAATATTGCGAGGCCGGCCACCAGTTGATCGTCGGCGAAGCTTTTGCCGTCGAGGACGCGGCGCGTGCTGTCGCCAAGGATTATCCGGACCGCGCCTTCCTGATTGGCTCATCTTTCAAGCCGGACGCGGCTGCAGCGCCGAATTTTGCCGTGTTCGACAATTACATTCAAGACGCTTCCTATCTGTCCGGCCTCGCCGCCGGCGCACTGACAAAAGCGGGCAATATCGGCATGGTCGGCGGCTATCCGATCCCGGAAGTGAACCGGCTGATGAACGCTTTTATGGCGGGCGTGCGGGAAGTGCGCGCCGACGCGAAATTCCAGGTGGCCTTCATCGGCTCGTGGTTTGATCCGCCCAAGGCCAAGGAAACCGCGCTGGCGCAGATCGACGCGGGCGCGGACCTGCTCTACGCCGAGCGCTTCGGCGTTTCGGACGCGGCCAAGGAGAAGGGGGTTCTCTCCGTCGGCAACGTCATCGACACGCAGGCGGACTATCCGGACACTGTCGCCGTCTCGGCGCTCTGGCATTTTGAGCCGACGCTGGACGCAGCCATCGCCGCCATCAAAGCCGGAAGCTTCAAGGCCGACGATTACGGGCAATATTCCTTCATGAAAGCAGGCGGCTGCTCGCTGGCGCCGTTCGGCACGTTTGACGCAAAAGTGCCTGCGGAGATAAAGGCGAAGATTGCCGAGAAGGAAGCCGCCATCAAAGCGGGGACATTTGCGGCGGTCGTTGACGACAGCGAACCTAAGTCATCCTGACGCCATGCCGGGGCAGGGGGCTGACGGCGCTGCGCTGCGGCTTGCAGGCATAACCAAGCGTTTTGGCGCGCTTCTGGCCAATGACAATATCTCGCTGCGCCTTGGGCGCGGCGAGATTGTCGGCCTTCTCGGCGAGAACGGCGCGGGCAAAACGACGCTGATGAACATTCTGTTCGGCCATTATTTAGCCGACGAAGGATTAATCGAAATCGAAGGCAGGCTCCTGACGCCGGGTTCGCCCGGCGCGGCGCTGAAGGCGGGCGTCTGCATGGTGCATCAGCATTTCGCGCTGGCGGACAATCTGTCGGTGCTCGACAATATCATTCTTGGAACAGAGAGCCTTTACGCGCTGTCTTCCAACCGGAGCAGGGCGCGCGCCCGCATCGCGCAGCTTGGCATTGACTTTGGCCTGGCCATCAATCCGGAAGCAGCGGTTTCAAGCCTCTCCGTCGGCGAGCGGCAGCGGGTGGAAATCCTCAAGGCGCTATACCGCAACGCGCGCATCCTCATCCTCGACGAGCCGACGGCCGTGCTGACGCCGCAGGAAAGCGCGGCGCTGTTTGACACTCTGAAGCGCTTTTCCGAAAGAGGCCTGTCGATCATTTTCATTTCCCACAAGCTCGGGGAAATCATGGCCGCGTGCAGCCGGGTGGCGATCCTGCGCGCCGGAAAGCTGGTTGCCGACCGGCCCGTTGCCGGGGCGACGCGCGGCGAGCTTGCTGAACTCATGGTCGGCCGCAAGATCTCTGCCGCCAAGGCCGAACCGCAGGCGGCGGGGCCGGTCTTGCTTTCGCTTGAGAATGTGTCGGCGCGGCGGGGAAATCATCTGCTGCAAAACGCATCGCTTGAACTGAGAAGCGGCCAGCTGCTCGGCATTGCAGGCGTCTCGGGCAATGGCCAGAATCTGCTTGCCGACATGATATCAGGCCTGCTTCAGCCGGACTCCGGGACGGTGTCGCTGAAAGGCGCGGCGCTGAACGGTCTCAGCCCAGCGGCGATGGTTTGCCTCGGCATTGCCCGCATCCCGGAAGACCGGCATTCCGAAGGCCTGATCGGCGACATGAGCGTGACGGAGAATGTCATGCTGGAGTCAAGCCGGACGAGCCGCTTTTCCAGATTTGGTTTGATTGACTGGGCCAAGGCCAGACTTTTCGCGGCAGATATCATTGAGAACTACGGCGTTAAGTGCCCCGGACCTGAGGCGAAGGTCCGGCTGCTTTCCGGCGGCAACATGCAGAAGCTGATTCTCGGCCGCGTTATGGCTGACTTGCCGTCCATTATTCTGGCCAACCAGCCGACGCGCGGGCTTGATGTCGGCGCGGTGAATTATGTGCATGGCGAGCTTCTGGCGGCGCGGCGGCGCGGCGCGGCGATCCTTCTGATTTCAGAAGACCTGGATGAGCTGCTGGCGCTGTCAGATTCCATTTGCGTCATGTATCGCGGGCAGCTTTCCGCGCCGGTGGCGCGGGCTGAGGCGACTATTGCCGCGCTCGGCCTGATGATGGCGGGGCAGGGGTTTGGCGAGGAGATGCGCCATGCGTCTTGAGAGCCGCGACACGCGCCCGCTGGCGCTGCTGATCGGCTTTCCGGCTTTGGCGCTTTTGGCCGCCGGCCTGTTCTGCGCCTTTCTGGTCATGCTGGCGGGCGCGTCGCCCTTTTCGGTCTTCGGCCTTATGGCCAAGGGCGCGGCGGGATCGCAGTTCGCATTGCTCGAAACGCTGACCCGCGCCACGCCGCTGATATTCACCGGCCTCGCCGCCGCCGCGGCTTTCCGGGCCAAGCTTTGGAACATTGGCGGCGAGGCGCAGCTCTATGCCGGGGCAGTGATGACGGCGGTTCTGGGAACCGGGGCCCTACAGCTGCCAGCACCGCTGCTGATGCCGGTTCTCATTGTCGCCGCGATGCTGGGCGGGGCTTTCATGCTGTCTGTGCCGGCCTTTCTCAAGACGCGGTTTGGCGTCGATGAAGTCGTGACGACGCTGCTGATCAATTTCATCATGATCCTCTTCGTCAGCATGCTGCTGGAGGGCATCCTCAAGGACCCGTCGGGACTGGGATGGCCGCAGTCGAAGAAGGTGATTGCCGAGGCCGCGCTGCCAAAGCTGATCGCCGGCAAGCGGCTGCATTTCGGCTTTGTCCTCGCCCTGGCGGCGGCGCTGGCGGTCTGGATAATCGACCGGAAGTCCGCGCTTGGCTACGAGATGCGGGCGGTTGGATTTAATGCGCGGGCGGCGAGGTTCGCGGGCATTCAGGTCAACCGGGTGATTGCCAAAACCGCGCTGCTTTCAGGGGGCCTCGCGGGTTTGGCGGGATATTCGGAGGTCGCCGGGCTGAAGGGAAACCTGACGCTCGATCTGTCGCCGGGCTTTGGCTATGCCGGCATTGTCGTTGCCATGCTCGCAATGCTGCATCCGCTGGGGGTGGTCGCCGCCGCCATCTTTGTCGCCGCCGTCTTTGTCGGGGCGGACGCGATGAGCCGCAGCGCCGGCGTGCCGAGCTATATTGCGCAGGTCATGGTGGCGGCCGCGCTGCTGTGCATGGTCACCGCCATGATGCTGACGCGCTTTCGCATCAGGTGGAAGTGAGCCATGCAGGCCATCGAAATTCTCTTTACAGCCTCGCTCTGGGCCGCCGCCATCCGCATCGCCTCGCCGCTGATTTTCGCCACGCTGGGTGAATTGATCTGCGAGCGGGCAGGGGTGCTCAATCTCGGCATCGAGGGCATCATGACCGCCGGGGCTTTTTCCGGTTGGCTGACCGTCTATCTCGGCGGCGATCTGTGGCTGGGCGTCGCTGTTGCGGGCCTGACAGGCGCGCTGTTCGGCCTTTTGCATGGCGTTCTCGTCGCACCGCTCGGCCTTTCGCAGCATGTGACGGGCATCGGCATCACACTGCTTGCCTCGTCGCTGTCTTATTACACCTACCGGCTTGCCCTGCCCGAAGTGACATCGCCGCCGAAGATCGCGCCGTTCCAGAGCTGGGCTGTGCCCTTACTGTCTGACATTCCCGGCATCGGCGAGGCGCTGTTCCGCCAGACGCCGCTGACTTATCTTGCCTTCGCCTCTGTGGCCCTTTGCGCCTGGTTTCTCTACAGCACGCCTTTGGGGCTCGCCGTGCGCACGGCAGGCGAAAATCCGATGGCAGTCGAGGCGCAGGGCATTGACGTCAACCGCATCCGCATCGGCGCGGTGATGGCGGGCAGCGCCCTGATGGGCATAGGCGGATCGTTCCTGACGCTGTCGGCGTTCAATTCCTTCTTCTTCGACATGATCAACGGAAGAGGCTGGATCTGCATTGCGCTCGTTGTCTTCGGCTCCTGGCGTCCAGGCAAGGCGCTTGCCGGCGCTGTCCTTTTCGGCGCGTTCGACGCATACCAGCTGCGCCTGCAGCAGCTGGCGGGCGATTATGTTCCCTATCAGGTTTTCCTGATGCTGCCGTTCGCGCTGTCCATCACCGCCCTCGTCGTCATGTCGCGCCGCGCGGCCTGCCCGCAGGCGCTGATGATACCTTACAGGAAGGGCGAACGCTAAGCCGGGCAGCCGTCAAAGCACGCGCAATTCGCGCACGGGCGATGTCAGGTTAACGGCACCTAGCCGGAGTGCGCCTGACTATCGGACAGGTTCAGGCTGCGGATGTGACGGCTTTCCACTGCGCCATGGCCTGGAGACGATGGGTTTGGATTTCCTGAGCGGAGCGTTTCGAGCGGGGCGGGTCGCAGAGATTTCTGACAGCGGAGAAGATCGAGACGAAACGCTGAAGGGCTCCGGTTGAACGAAATCGTTGCATCATGCGTTCCCGCTTTCGCAGCGGGCACATGCGCGTTCTCGGCCCGATTGTTCAGGCCCTTGTGCGGAACGGTGCTCGACATTGGGCATGATCTGCGTTCGCGCTGCACCGTAGGATCGCAGCTTGTCGGTGATGATCCGCTTCGGCTTCATGCCCTGCTTCTGCAGCAGCCGGGTCAGAACACGCTTCGCCGCCTTGGTGTTACGCCTGGTCTGCACGATTTCGTCAAGAACATAGCCGCCCTGGTCCACCGCCCGCCACAACCAATGCTTCTTGCCAGCGATGCTGATCACCACCTCATCGAGATGCCAGATATCGGTCTGGCTCGGGGGCTTTCGCTTCAGGCGCCGAGCGTATTCAGGCCCGAACTTCCTAGCCCAGCAACGAATGGTGGAGTGCGCCCCTTAGGGTGGACAGGTTCAGGGTGAAGACTGTCCCCACTTGGCTGGCACGATGTTTCTCGAACTGGATTCGGCCGAGATCGGCAGCCGTTGAATGGAGTCTTCGTTTGCCACAGACCTCTTCGGCGGCGTGGCAAGCGCCGGAATGATGCCGCCGGTCATGGCGGCAATGCCTGCCGCGTTCGGCGGCGCACAGGCAGCAGCAGTTGGTGTGGGGGGCGTTTAGAGTCTGTTTTGAAATTCGCAATGAGCAATTTCAATGATTTAGCTGCAGACAGGATATTTGAGCAAGCGCATTTACGATGGGGAGAGGGGTCCGGCATGAAAGAACCGCTCGAACGTTTGCCGCAGCTTCACGCCGCAAGGGTCTCGGAATTTCAGTTTGACGCAGCATTGGCGCCGGTTCCAAAAAGGCAGGTTAATTGAAAACCCATCGTCTGGATTGTCGGATTGACTTTCCCTTTTAGCGATGCGGCGCCGGATTCCCAACTCAAGATGTCCGCCGGCAGCCAAAACAGCGCATTGTATACAATTTTGAAATTGATTGTTGACGACTGGCTGTTTTATGCATTCAATCCCTATCGCCCGCTCGCGCCTTCCCGCGCTCCCGCGTGTCGTTGAAAAAGGGAAACAAAAATGATCACTCGCCGCAATGTCATGAATTCCGCAGTGCTCGGCACTGTCTCGCTAATTGCAATTCTCGCACAGGGCGCCCTGACTGCGTCCGCCGCCAATGACGTTCTGAAAATCGGGTTCGTCGGCGTCACCTCGGGCCCAGCCGCCGCCTGGGGCACATCCAACGTCCGCTCCATGCAGACGCTGGAGGCCATGTACAATGCGGCCGGCGGCGTGAAGATCGGCGACAAGACCTATGACATTCAGGTCGTCACATTCGATGACCAGAAGGACCCGAAGCGCGCCGTGGAAGGCATGGAGAAGATGGCGCAGGAGGGCATTCATTATGTCGTCGGCCCGAATGTCGATGACGGCGCCGCCGCCGTGCGGCCGGTCGCCGAGAAGAACAATATCATGTATTTCCCCTATGCCTTCCCGAAGGAGCTCTACACTGCTCCGGCCTCCAACGCCGTGCTCGGCATGATCGCCAATTACCAGTCGGGTCCGGCCATCTACAAATATCTGATGGACAACAAGGGTGTGAAGAAAGTCGCCTTCGTCGCGGCCAACGAGTCTGATCCGCTGTCGCAGCGCGACGGCGGCGTCGCCGCCGCCAAGGCGCTTGGTCTCGAAGTGGTGGCCGACAAGGACACCTATCAGAACGACACCCGCGATTTCACCCCGGTCCTCACCCCGATTGTCGCGCTGAAGCCGGACCTTCTGGTTCTGTCCGGCGTTGCGCCTGCCAACGCGCCGCTTCTCATCCGATCGGCGCGCGAGCTTGGCTATGAGGGCTTGATCTCGACGGAGACCGCGCAGGACGCTAAGGTTCTGGAAGAGGGCGCGGGCGAGCTCGCCAACGGCTTCATCTCCGTCGGCGGCGCGTCCACGCCGGAAATTGCCTCGGATCAGATGAAGGCCTTCGTCGCCAAGTACACCGAAATGTTCGGCGAATATAATGACGAGTCAAACACCAAGGTCTATGCGCTCGACTACATTCTTGAGACGATCAAGGCGAACCCGGCGGCCATTGACAATATCGACGAGTTCAAAAAGACAATGGACACATTCTCCGCGCCGAACCCTTATCTGAAGGGCGATGCGAAACTGTCCTATGTGGGCTCGACCTCATTTGGCCAGAAGCGGCAGGTGGCCGTGCCGATGGTGGTCAACGAATATAGAGACGGCGCGTTCCAGACGCTGTTTGTCGGCAACGTGGACTAAACGGTTACCACCGCAGTCAGGAGGGGCCCGGCGCACAGCCGGACCCCTCATTGTGACCTGAGACAGTTAAGGCCGGTCAATGGAACAAGTCATTGCAAACGGACTGTATCTGGGCGCCCAGTACGCGCTGATCGCGCTTGGGCTGACCTTGATATTCGGTCTGATGAATGTGCTGAACTTCGCCCATGGCCAGATGTATGTGCTGGGCGGGTTTGTCACCTATGCCGTCTACGGCCAGCTTGGCCTGCCGTTCCCGATTGCCGTGCTCGCCTCTGGCGTGACGCTGGCAATCATCGGCGCGCTTATGGAGCGGTATCTGTTCCGCACCGTCATCAAGCGCAGCCATCGGGAGGAAAGCACCATGCTCCTCGCTGCGGCGACCGCGTTTTTCTTTGATGCGGTGATCCTTTTGGTCTTCGGCGAAAAGCAGCGCGGCGTGCCGAAAATCGTCAAAGGCGTGTTCAATGATTTCGGCGTCATCCTCCCTTATGACCGCATTCTCGTGGCTGTCATCGCCGCTTTCATGATCGCCGCCTTTATCCTGTTCATGAAGCACACCAAAACCGGCCGCGCCATGCGGGCGCTGGCGCAGGACCGCGTCGCTGCGCAGCTGATGGGCGTCAAGGTCGACCGCTACACAATGATCGGCTTCGCGATGGGCGCGATGCTGGCGGGCGTGGTCGGAGGGCTGCTGGTGTCGATCACCGGCGTCAACGCCGGCATTGGCGGGCCGATTTCGATCAAGGCCTTCATGATGATCATGATCGGCGGCGCGGGCGTGGTCGGCGGCGCGATCGCCGGCGGATTCATCCTCGGCATGATGGAATCGGTGGGGCTGACTGTGCTGCGCGAGTATGGAGACGTCACCTATCTGGTTATCTTTGCGGCGCTGATGGTGTTTCTGGCGATCAGGCCGAATGGCCTGATGGGCAAGCCGTGGGGTTGATGATGGGCAGTTCAGCAAAAATCATCGGCACTGCGGCGTTCCTTCTGGCCGTCTTCGTCATCATCCCGGCGCTGATCGGCATGACCGGGCGCAAGGACCTCTACTATACGCTGACCTCCGTGGCGCTCCTGTCCATCGCCAGCGCCGGGGTGTGGCTGACCTTCTTCATCGGCCGCATCAATATCGGCCAGGGCGCGTTCGCGCTGATCGGCGCCTATGTGTCTGCCGTCCTGACCATGACCTACGGCGTGTCGTTCTGGTGGACGATCCCCGCCGCAGGCATCTTTGCGGCAATTGCCAGCCTCTTGGTCGGCCTGCCGATCCTGCGCCTGCGCGGCGTCTATTTCGCCATGGTCAGCCTTGTGCTCACCGAAGTCGTCCGGCTCCTTGCGCTGGCGCTGCCGGTCACCAGCGGCGCAAAAGGCATCACCAACATCCCGCTGCCCGGCGGCATATCAATATTCGGCCTCACCATTGTGCCGGACTTCAGCACGATGGCAAATCCGCGCATCGCCTTTTACTATCTTGCCGTCATCCTCATGGTGCTGGCCTTTGCCGGCATGTACCGGCTTGTCCATTCGCGCATGGGACATATCTGCATGTCGCTGCAGCAGAATGAGGAGCTGGCCTCGTCCATCGGCGTCAACATTGCCAACCTGCGCCTCATCGCCTTTGCCATCTCCTCCTTCCTCGGCGGCGTCAGCGGCGCGGTGTTCGCCGCCGTCACGCAGTCGGTCTATCCGTCAAGCTTCACCACGACAGACTCGGTCAACTTCATGCTGAACTGTTTCCTTGGCGGCCTCGGCTATGTGTTCGGCCCGATGCTCGGCACGCTGACGCTCTATTTCGGCTGGAACCTTTTGTTCGAAACCGGCCGCTTTCAGCTGCTGATCTATTCCAGCCTGATGATCATCCTGATGCTGGTCCTGCCCAACGGCATGCTCAGCCTCGGCGAAGGCCGCAGGAAGGGCTGAGCGATGCAGACAATTCTTGAAATCAAAAGCCTGACCAAACGCTTCGGCGGACTGACCGCCGTCAACAACGTCTCGTTCGGTGTGGGCGAAAGGGAAATCCTTTCCGTCATCGGCCCGAACGGCGCCGGTAAGTCCACCCTGTTCAAGCTGATCGCCTCGTTCCTTAATCCGACCTCTGGCGAAGTCATCTACCGGGGTGAGAAGATATCCGGCCTTGCGCCGCATATTGCCGCCCGCAAGGGCGTTGTGCGCACCTTTCAGGAAACCACCATCTTCAAGAACATGTCCGTGCGTGACAATGTCATTGTCGCCCATCACCTGCGCTCCAAAGCCTCGCTGCTCGGCTTCTTCCTTGGCACCAAAGCCGCCCGGCGGGACGAGGCGGAATTCGGCGCATCCGCCGATGAAATCCTGTCTTTCCTCAGCCTTTCGGCCATCGGCAATGAAATCGCCAAGAACCTGCCGCATGGCCATCTGCGCGCGCTGGGCATCGCCATCGGCCTGGCGACCAATCCGTCCGTCCTTCTGCTCGACGAGCCGTTCGCGGGAATGAATCATGACGAGACAAACAAGGCGATCGGCATGGTGCGCAAACTGCGCGAGCGCGGCCTGACCGTGCTTCTGGTCGAGCATGACATGCCCGCTGTGATGAAGATATCCGACCGGATCGTCGTTATCAATTTCGGCGAAAAAATCGCGGAAGGAACGCCGGCGGATATCCAGAAAAACGCCCGGGTGATCGAGGCGTATCTGGGCAGTGAAGATGAGGCGATCGGGCTATGAGCAATCAGATCCTCAGCTTCGCCAATGTCGAAATGTACTATGACCATGTCTATGCCCTCAAAGGCGTGTCGCTCACCGTCAACGAGGGCGAGACCGTGGCGCTGATCGGCGCGAACGGCGCGGGCAAATCCTCCATCCTGCGCGCCATCACTGGATTGCGTAAAATTAAGTCTGGAGAAATCCACTATCTGGGCAAGCGCCTTGACGGCACGCCGCCAGACGAAATCGTCAGGATGGGCATAGCCATGGTGCCGGAAGGCCGCCGCGTGTTTCCATTCATGACTGTGGCCGACAATCTCGCCATGGGCGCGTTCACCCGCACCGACAAATCGGAAATCGCCATGACGCTGGAAATGGTGCTGACCCGCTTTCCGCGTCTGAAAGAGCGCTACAATCAGCAGGCCGGCACCATGTCGGGCGGCGAGCAGCAGATGCTGGTGATAGGCCGGGCGCTGATGTCGAAGCCGAAACTTCTGCTTCTCGACGAGCCGTCGCTCGGCGTCGCCCCAAAGCTGGTGCAGGACATTGCCCGCTCCATCGTCGCAATCAACCGCGACGAAAAAGTCTCGGTGCTTCTGGTCGAGCAAAACTCACGCATGGCGCTGCGCATCTCGCAGCGCGCCTATGCGCTGTCCACCGGCTCAGTGGCGCTCAGCGGAAATTCCGCGGAGCTGCTCAGCGATGACCGGATCAAGACGCTCTATCTGGGCGGGGAACTTTGAGGCGCCGACATGAGAATTCTGGTCATCAATCCCAACACCACAGCGTCCATGACCGCGAAGATCGGCGAGGCTGCCGTGAAAGCGGCTGCGCCCGGAACCGAAATCGTGGCCGTCAACCCAGCCTACGGCCCGGCCTCCATTGAAGGCTATTACGACGAGGCATTTGCCATTCCAGGCATGATCGAGGAAATCCGCAGGCATCCCGAGGCGGACGCGTTCATCATCGCTTGCTTTGACGATACCGGGCTCGACGCGGCGCGCTGCGTCACCGGTTCCCCGGTGATCGGCATTGGCGAGGCCGGCTTTCACTTTGCATCGCTGGTCTCAGGAAAGTTTGGCGTGGTGACGACGCTTGCCCGGTCCATTCCCGCCATTGAGCATAACCTTGCAAAATATGGATTGGGCGCGCGCTGCGCCAAAGTGCGCGCATCCGATGTGGCGGTGCTTGAACTTGAAGTGCCGGGATCGAGCAGCTGCAAGAAAATATCCGCTGAAATCGAACGGCTCGTTTCCGAAGACAGGGCCGAGGCCATTGTCCTCGGCTGCGCCGGCATGGCGGACCTGGCGGGCAGTCTTGCCCTCGAGCACGGCTTGCCGGTGCTGGATGGCGTCAGCTGCGCCGTCAAGCTCGCGGAGGGACTTGTCAGCCTCGGCATCCGGACCAGCCGGACCGGCGGTTATGCGGCGCCGCGGTCAAAAATCTATGCTGGAGAGTTTGCCAAACATTCGCCATAAGCGCGCCTGCGCGCCCGGGGACACGGTTCTGACATTGACGGAATCAAGCGTGCGGAACTATCTCTGAAAATGGCTGCGCGCCGATTGGCTCAGCGCGCTGAAAATGACGGTGATCATGAATCAAGTTGTGCGCTTGCTGACCTCAACAGACGACCGTCCGGCAGCCAGTTGGGCTCCGGTCTATATCGGGATCAGGGACGCGATCGTCGCCCATAAGATTGCGCCCGGCGCCAAACTTCCCGAAGACGAAATAGCTTCGATCTATGGCGTAAGCCGCACCATTGTGCGGTCGGCGCTGCAGGCTCTTGGCCATGACAGGCTGGTCAACCTTGAGCCCAACCGCGGCGCCTTTGTCGCCCAGCCGACCAAGCGGGAGGCGCGCGAAGTATTCGAATCCCGCGCCCTGGTGGAACCACATGTGGCTTCGCTTGCCTGCCAAAACGTGACGCCGGATCAAATCGCCCGGCTGCGCGAACATCTGGAACGGGAACACGAAGCCACGCATGCCGGGCGCGACAGTGACGCTATCATGCTCTCGGCGAGGTTTCATGTGGACATCGCTGAACTTGCTGACCAGCAAATCCTGACCGGGTTCGTAAAAGATCTGGTTTTGCGCTCGTCGCTTATAATTTCACTCTATTGGCGGCGCCGCGACACGACTTGTGAAAGCCATGCCCATCAGGCTTTGGTCGATGCTCTGGAAGCCGGGAATGGAAAGGCCGCGTCAGACCTGATGCGAAGCCACTTGGTTGATCTCCTGTCCGGCTTGGACCTGTCAGACCGGACCGCTCTGCAAAATCTGCCCCTCTGCAATGCTTTGGGCGGATGAACCGGAAAAGCGCATGGCGCAAACGGGCGAAAGCGCCTGCCTTCTTCAAAAAGAGTGGTTGAGCCAGCTCAAAGCCTTTTAGCGGCGCCGGGCGTTCATATGAGTCAGTTTGAACCCCCGGCGCTCTAGCACAGAGCTATTCACATCCCCACTCGGTTTGGCTTTTCTGCCAGTTTCCGCTGAGCCCGCGCCTGACGGCTTGCGTGCAAACTGTCAACTCGGGCAGCTTGCAGGGCCCCAAAAAGGGGCTGTCCGAGAGTTCGGCCGTCAATTCAAACCGCCGGTCTTCTCTATGAATGCAATGATCTCGGACAACCCCTTTTGCCTGAGCATGTCGGTGAAGACATAGGGCCGTCCGCCCCGAACGTTTGTTGTGTCGCTTTCCATAACGTCAAGGTCGGCCATAACGTGCGGCGCGAGATCAGTCTTGTTGATGACCAAAAGATCGGAGCGCGTGATGGCAGGGCCGCCTTTGCGCGGGATCTTTTCGCCCTGGCAGACGGAGATCACATAGATTGAAAGGTCGGCAAGCTCCGGCGAAAATGTCGCCGCCAGATTGTCGCCGCCGGACTCGATGAAGATGACATCAAGGCCGGGGATACGCTTGTTCATCTCGTCAATGGCCTGCAGATTGATGGAGGCGTCCTCACGGATCGCCGTGTGCGGGCAGCCGCCGGTCTCCACGCCCATGATCCGCTCCTCCGGCAACGCTTGGAGCCGGCTGAGGATCAGCGCATCCTCCTTGGTGTAGATGTCATTGGTGATGACGGCAACCGAATAGCGGTCCCGCATCGCCTTGCAGAGCTTCTCAGTCAGCGTCGTTTTACCCGAGCCCACGGGCCCGCCAATGCCGACGCGCAGGGGACCGTTTTTCGATGCCATCAGAATTTCCCGATCAGAATGACGAGGTAGCACAGTCCAAGAGCGATGCAGAGCGGCGAGTAGTATTTCCGGTTCAGCGTCACAAACGGCTCAACCGGCAAGACGCGGCGGAACCATGGCGTCAAGCCGACAATGCCGCGCCCGAGGAAAACCGCAATCAGGACGATGGCACCCAGCCTTTGCAGGGAAGTTGGCACCGAGGTCAAAATCCAGCCCTGTATCATCAAGGGCCACAGCGCCGCCAAGAATATCAGAACAGAAACAAGCGCTGATGAAAGACTGGGAGGCATGGCGTCTCCGGCCCCGCTCCTTCCGACAACGGTGCGCACAAGGGCTTGCCTGTCCTTGCAAGGAAACGTGCTGCCGAACGCCCACGCGAGATGAAGCGCCGAGATTGCAAGCAGAACCATGAAGACAAACAGGGACACCAGCGGGATCATGTCCTGAAAATCCTCGAGTACAACGTCTCATGTTTCATCGAAGCAATCTCAGCCGCGATTGTGTTTGATCCAAGATCATCGAGCGTGGAGGCAGCGGTTCTTGCCGCGATTTCCAAAATGGACGGCTCCAGCTCTACGAGCAGCTTGACGCCGCCTGCTTGGCCGAGAATCCCGAGCCGTATCGCGCACTGGGTCTGGTTGCTGGCAAAGCTGTGGAGACAGGCGGTGAGAGCGCTCACCGCATCAATCCCCTGAGCGGCGGCACATGCGCCGATTGCCACGGGATAAGCTGCCTTCTCTCCCAGCCCCTCCGGCATTGCCAGACCGCCAGCCCTCACCGCGCTGATAAAGGCCTGCCCCAAATTCTGCTGCTCAAGATACCGCTCTTTTGACCCCGCCAGCGCCTCGGCCAGCTCCAATAGATCGCCAAGCGCCCGCCCGGTCCTTGCGCGCCTGTGCGCCTCAGCCAAGAGCACCGCGTCTTTCCATTGCGAGCCTTGAGAGAGCAGGCCGATCAGCCATTCCTTCAGCGCAGCCGCATCGCTCACCTGCCCGTCAGCCGCCGCCTGCTCCAGCCCGTGGCTATAGGCAAAGCCGCCGACGGGAAAGGACGGCGACAGAAGCAGCATGAGGCGCAGCTGGGTGATTTGGCTCAATTCAGGCAATCCTCCACACGCGCTGCTGCAGCAGCGTGACCAGCTCCGGCTGCATGAAAGCAAAATCGTCTGGAATATCGAGGCAGACCAGTTTGCGGCCCGCGACAAGTTTTGGAAACAGGCGCCGCAGCCGCGCTATCTGCCGCTTTTCCATCACGGCAATATCGGTGGCCCATTCCATTTGATCGGAAGAGACAGGCATATCTGAATCCGCGCTCAAACCGGCGCTGTCGGTTTCCCAATCCTGCAACAAAGCAAAGATCTGCTCTGCGGTCGGGCTGCGCTGTCTGCCTTTGCCGCAGATGAAGAGAACGCGCCTCATGCAACCTCATCCTTCAAATCCAGATCGGAGCGCTCATAGCGGTTATGACCGCGAAGGCTGCGCTTCAGCTTCCAGAAATGCCGCGCGTCGTCCGTCGTCCGGTCAGGATTGTCCTCAAAGAACGCGCGGACATAGGCGTTGAACTGGTTGTGAAAGGGAATGGCGGGTTTTTCGCCCGCTTTGGTCAAGGCATCGACGCGTTGCCATTCCTCTGCCGCCTCACCCAGCGTCCTGCCGACATTTGCCTTCATCCATGCCATGAAAGCGATGTTGAAAGAAAAATGCCGCCCGGCTGCAGTTATGAAAAACCGGCGGACATTTTGAGTGTTGCGGTAGTTCGCAGTGATCGGCGTGGCAGAACTAAGAGGCGCGCCATGCCAGTCGAAGCCTGCCGTTTTCCGGGCCTTGCCCAGCGCCCGCGGCGGCGGCTTCGCCCCCGGCTTGCCATCAAGAAAATCGGCGATCCGGTCAATGATCTCGAACTTGCCGCCCGATGCGGAAAGGCCGAGCATCCGCGCATGGTTCATCGCTTCGGTCTTCAGCCAATACCAGTCCTTCAGCTCAGCGCCGGTCTTGACGCGCTCAATGGGCGGGCGCTGCGGCCTGTTAATGGTCATGCCCGTGCCCATGCGAATGACTATACCCTGAATAGGCCCCGCGCATCGGGTGAAACGGCTCGCTCACCTCGCGCACATGCGCGCCGAGGCCTTCCAGCATCGCCTTGATGACATGGTCCCGCAGGATGAGGATGCGGCGTCTCCTCAATCTGCGCCGCCAGATGCCGGTTGCCGATATGCCAGCAGAGTTCGGATAGTTCCGCTGCCGAATGCGCCGTCACTTCGAGGAGGTCCTCTTCGGCCGAGATGACTTCAGCCAGCCGCCCATCCTCCATCACCAGCGCGTCGCCATGCTCCAGCGACACCGCATGGGGGAAATCCACCAGCACCTCATCCTCATGCGCGAGCCGCAGCACTCTGCGCCTCACATGCCGCTCCTGATGGTCAAGCACGGCGACATCAAAAGCCGCGCCGGTCCATCCTCCGGCGCGCAGGAATGATGTGGCTTTCAGAAGGCTCATGGATTCTTGGCTTTCTCAGGCATGTTTGCTTCCGGTCAGACGATACGGCCCATGGAGAAGCCGCGGGCGAGGTGGTTTTTCATGAAGAAGATCAGCACAATTCCAGGGATCATGCCAAGCACGCTGGCGGTGGAGAGCAGCGCAATGTCAGCCGACAGCACGCCACCCGCCCGCGTCATGATTGCGCCGATGGGCTTGATGTCAATGACGGTCAGCGCATTGGACAGAAGAAACTCGATCCACGAGAACATGAAACAGAAAAACGCCGTGACGGCGATGCCCGGCGCGATCTGCGGCAAGAGAATGCGCAGGAAGTAGCGCGGGAAGCCATAGCCGTCGGCGGCGGCAATGTCGTCCATCTCCTTCGGCACGGACGAGATGAAGCCTTCTAATATCCAGATGGCCAGCGGCACGTTGAAAAAGCAGTGCGCCAGCGCCACGGCAGCATAGGTGTCGATCATGTTGAGCGCGGGAGAAGATTTCGACAAACGGGATCAAAAGGATCGCCGGCGCCATCATGCGGAAGGCTAGGAATCCGAACAGCAGCGCGCGGCCGCCGACGAAGCTGTAACGCGAGAAAGCGTAGGCGGCAGGAATGGCGACCGTCACAGAAATGATGACATTAAGCAGCGCATAGACCGTCGCGTTGACATAGCCGAGATACCAATCCGGGTCGCTGAGGATGAGATGGTAATTGTCCAGCGTCGGCGCATGGGGATAAAAGGTCATGCCGCCGAAGATTTCGCCATTCTCCTTGAAGCTCATGATGATGAGCCAATAGACCGGGATCATCAGAAGCGTCACGTAGATGGCGGGCGCGGGCGAAAATTTCGGTTTCAATCGGCGCTCCGCTTTTTCGGCACGATCAGCGAGAACAGCGCCCATGACACGGCGAGCGCGATGAGGAAATAAATCACCGACATGGCCCCGCCTTCGCCAAGGTCAAACTGGATCGTCGCGGTCTGCACCAGCTCGTGGCTGAGGAAAGTGGTCGACACGCCCGGCCCGCCGCGCGTCACGGTGTAGGCCTCGGTGTAGATCATGAAACTGTCCATGAAGCGCAGGAGGATGGCGATGAGCAGGACGAGCTTCAGCTTGGGTAATTGGATAAAGCGGAAAATCGCCCAGCCGGAGGCGCTGTCAATGCGCGCGGCGCGGTAATAATCATCCGGAATGGCGCGCAGGCCCGCAAAGCAGAGCAGCACGACAAGGCTCGTCCAATGCCATGCATCCATCAAAAGCAGCGTCGCCCAAACAAGCGCGCCGTTGTTCATGTCCCAGTCGAGGCCGAACTGACCTGCGGCAGCGGTGACGAGGCCGATCTTCGGCAGGCTCAGAACCTTCCAGAGATAGCCGACAACAATGGAAGGCGTCAGCAGCGGAATGGCCATCAGAACAATGTAGAGCGAGGAGAGGAAACCCTTTGCCGGCATGCGCAGCGCGATGAAAATGCCGAGCGGAATCTGGATCAGAAGGACCAGAACCGAAAACCCGATGCTGCGCCCGAGCGCGGCGAAAAACTCCGGCGAGGTCAGCACCTGCCTGTACCAGGCGAGGCCGACGAAGAAGAAACTGTTGCCCGCGAATGTGTCGTTGACCGAATAGAAGGCGACGATGGCCATCGGCAGGAGGCCGGTGAGCGTCATGATGAAAAGCGCCGGGGCGAGGAAGGCGTAGGCGCGGGCGTTTTGGCGGGGTGCGCTCACTTGCGCATGGCCTCGATATGGGCGCGAAGCACTTCGTTCATGCGAATATGGTATCTGGGGCCCAGTGATTTGAAATAGTCGATGATGTCGGCATCGAGACGGACAGTCAGCCTTGGTTTTTTCCAGTCCTCTGGCATCATCAAGATTGCATTGTCCCAGAAATCCTTGCCCACAGGAGGAATGTCGGAATAGTCGATCTCCGAGTCCGGAAGCGCGGCCAGCTCCGTGGCGGTGAGCGGACGGGAAAATGGGGGCTTTAGGCTTTCTTTTTCAGTTCTCATGAACCTTTTTAATTTTCCCCCGAATGAGTCTCGCGATGACAGTTTGGATAAGTGCTATTGCATCTCGCAATTTATCATTGCCACCTTCGGCTAGATATCCTTTGCTATCTTCTCCAGGCCAAAGCTATCCGTCGTTTTTCCTTCTGAACGAATCTGTTTCAATTTGCACAATTATCGCAACTGCCCCAGAATTTCGTTAGGACATCCACCTTTACATCTCGGTTTCAACAACTGCAGAAGCCAGCTCCAATGTATTCTTCTTAGTGGGATACGCTCCTACTTTAAGCAGTCGTTCCTGTAATGACACTCAAAAAAATGCACGTTCAGTCATCGAGCGTCCAATTTGCCACCTTTCGGAAAGTACGACTTCGCCGATGTTGCGGCTGCTAAGTCACATTTTCGCAGATGGCTGCCAGTTGAAGCAACTTCATGAAGTTACGGTTTGACATACTCAATATGGAGTTTGATGGCGGATATAGCGGATCCCAACACAGACGGCGGAAAATCTTGGGAAATACGATTCAAAAAATACTTGGCGGCGGTCAAGTTAAACGTTCTGCGATACACCTTGCCACTCAAAATGTTGCCGACATTTTGCACATAATCCGCCGCAGACGCGGAGTTCATCGAATGTTCACTTCGCAACGAGTCTACCTCGTGAGCAAAACGCATTTTTCCCAAAGAACCGCGACGCCTCTTTCGAGGCTGCTTCAATTTCTCTAATTGTGATTCTTGGCATTTAGCTCCATCTAAAACAGAAAATACCGCTGCGCCATCGGCAGGACATGCGCGGGCTCGCACACGAGCAGTTCCCCGTCCGCCCGCACTTCATAGGTCTCCGGGTTCACCTCAATATTGGGCATGGCGCTGTTATGGATCATCGATGCCTTCGAAATCCCGCCGCGCGTGTTCCTTACCGCTACCATCTGCTTGGCCGTTCCAAGCCTTTTCAAAAGCCCCGCATCCAACGCGGCCTGCGACACAAACGTGACGGACGAATTGGTGCGCAGCTTGCCGAAGCTCGCAAACATTGGGCGGTAATGCACCGGCTGCGGCGTCGGGATCGAGGCGTTGGGGTCGCCCATCGGCGCGGCGGCGATTGAGCCGCCGAGCAGGACCATGTCGGGTTTGACGCCAAAGAAGGCTGGGCTCCACAGGACGAGATCGGCACGCTTGCCGACTTCAACCGAGCCGACTTCATGCGAGATCCCGTGCGCGATGGCGGGATTGATCGTGTATTTGGCCACGTAGCGTTTGGCACGGCCATTGTCATTGCCGCTGTCGCCCGCAAGTTCGCCGCGCTGCACCTTCATCTTGTGCGCGGTCTGCCAGCAGCGGATGATGACTTCTCCGACGCGGCCCATGGCCTGGCTGTCGGAGGAGATCATCGAGAAAGCGCCGAGATCATGCAGAATGTCCTCAGCGGCGATGGTCTCCTTGCGGATGCGGCTTTCGGCGAAGGCGATGTCTTCAGGGATGCGCGGCGACAGATGATGGCAGACCATCAGCATGTCGAGATGCTCGGCCACTGTGTTGATTGTGTAGGGTCGGGTCGGATTGGTGGACGAGGGCAGGACGTTCGGCAGGCTCGCCACCTTGATAATATCCGGCGCATGCCCGCCGCCCGCGCCTTCGGTATGGAAAGTATGGATCGTGCGGCCCTTGAAGGCCGCGATGGTGGCTTCGACAAAGCCGGATTCGTTCAGCGTGTCGGTATGGATCGCCACCTGCACATCATATTGATCGGCGACCGACAGGCAGCAGTCGATGGCGGCGGGCGTCGTGCCCCAGTCTTCATGCAGCTTCAGCCCGCAGACGCCGGACAGGATCATCTCCTCCAGCGCGGCGGGAAGCGAGGCGTTGCCCTTGCCCATGAAGCCGAGATTCATCGGGAACGCGTCCGCCGCCTCGATCATCCGCTCGGTGTGCCATGCGCCGGTGCAGGTGGTGGCCAGCGTGCCATGCGCCGGTCCCGTGCCGCCGCCGAGCATGGTGGTTATGCCGGAATAAAGCGCCTCCTCGATCTGCTGCGGCGCGATGAAATGGATATGGCTGTCAATGCCGCCGGCGGTCAGGATCTTGCCCTCGCCCGCAATGATCTCGGTGCTCGGCCCGATAATGATGGTCACGCCGTCCTGCGTGTCCGGATTGCCCGCCTTGCCGATGGCGGCGATGCGGCCTTCTTTCAGGCCGATATCACATTTGAAAATGCCGGAATGATCGAGCACCAGCGCGTTGGTGATGACCGTGTCCATCGCGCCCTCCGCCCGCGTCGCCTGGCTCTGTCCCATCCCGTCGCGGATCACCTTGCCGCCGCCAAATTTCACCTCCTCGCCATAGAGGGTGAAGTCCTTTTCCACTTCGATGATGAGCTCAGTGTCGGCGAGGCGAACCTTGTCGCCAATGGTGGGGCCGTACATGGAGGCATAGGTGGCGCGGGGGAGGGAGGTCATGGCGCAGGCATTGGCACTTGAGTGAATATATCTCCGCGCACAGCGCGCTTGTCGATGGCGTAGGTGGGGGCCGCGCCTGCGGCTGTGTTGAGCTCCGCGATAAGGCAGTCCGCAAAGCCGGCTCCCGTGCTGTTTGATTTCAGCAGAGCTCTTTGAACGCACTTTTCCTCAGAAATTCTGAGTGATGAAGATTGCAGCATTTCTTCAATTACGGACGCGATTTTTTCGCGCGTGAAGTTATATGCAGACCTCAGAGTCCAAGCCAGTTCAACAAGCACAATCACATTGACGTAGCCCGGTGACTGCTCGGAAATGCCCTTATCGATGAACTCCGTTGCCGACTCGGTCCAGAGCAGATCATCTTGGGCGATGTAGCGGACAAGGACGCTCGTATCCAAGCCAATCATCATGAGCGGCTGCCTTTTGCGCCTGGCTTGTTGCGCTCCCAAACTTCCTTCGCGATGGCGGCATCGATGTCGATCGGTTTGTCTGTTTTTGGGACCAAGCCCTTCAGGCCGCTTAAGCCCTTTTTCTTGGCCTTTATCACCACCGTGCCGTCTTCCATAGTCCAATATTGCAGCTGCCCACCCGGCACGGCCCCGATCAATTCACGGACTTCCGACGGAATAGTGGTCTGGCTCTTCTGCGAGAGCTTGCTGACAAAAATTCCCATGTCATTCTCCTTTTTCTGTTTCCCTACTCTATGCCAAAGGTAGGGAAACTGCAAATGTCCCTACTTCTACAAACTACCCATTACCTTCCCCTGAAACCCATACACCTTCCTTGCCCCGCCGAGCGCCACGAGATTAACCTCACGCCGCTGCCCCGGCTCAAACCGCACCGCCGTGCCAGCCGCAATGTCGAGCCGGAAGCCGCGCGATTTGTCGCGGTCGAAGCGCAGCGCTTCGTTTGTCTCGTAAAAATGATAGTGCGAGCCGACCTGTATGGGCCGGTCGCCGGTGTTGGCGACTTCGAGCGTCACGCGCTGGCCGCTTTTGTTCAGTTCGATGTCGCCGCTCAATGTGATGATTTCGCCGGGTATCATGCTTGCGCCTCAACGGATGGGGTGATGGACGGTGACCAGCTTGGTCCCGTCCGGGAATGTGGCTTCGACCTGCACATCGTGGATCATGTCGGAAATGCCCTCCATCACCTGCGCTTTGGTGACGACATGCGCCGCCTCCTCCATCAGGTCCGCAACGCTCCTGCCGTCGCGCGCGCCTTCGACGACGAATTCGGTGATGAGCGCGATCGCCTCCGGATGATTAAGCTTGACGCCCCGCTCCAGCCGCTTGCGTGCGACGATTGCCGCCATGGCGATGATGAGCTTGTCCTTTTCGCGCGGCGTCAGCTGCATCTCATTTCCTCACATCGTCCAAATTTTAGGCAGCGCTTCGGGGCCCACCAAGGCCCGCAGCACAGAGATAATCTGTTTTCGCAGCAGATATCCATCCTCCGCCAACAGCCGGGCAATTAGCTTGCCATTCCATGCCGAGGCTCCGCTGCCCGAATGCATTTCATCCAGCACGGCTGGAAGACGAAGTTCCGCATCTTCGGCGACATACACAATTGTTGCAAGCGCGGCCGCACCCGCCAATGTCGCCTTTGAGCCGGGCAGGCCGGGGCCAAACGACAGCACATCGGCATGCGCCAGCTCACCGCAGCGGTGGATGTGCCAGCTGTCCTTCAGACGGATGTTCGTTACAGTTTCGCCCATTTGGCTGCGGCCAAACACGAGCGGTTCGACGGCGAGGAATTTGGAGCCTGCGGCCAGCTCGACCAAATAGTCGCGTCTGAGCGCCGCGCCCTCATAGATAATCGTCTCCTGCGGCAGCCAGTGCAGCGCCGCCCCTCCACCGGCCTTTAACTTGGCCACCGTCGCCGCAAATGGCCCGAGCGTTTGATAGACGCGCTCGGCGGCCTGCGAAGTGACGGTGAGGCGGGCGTCTTGCCCAACGCCTATGTCAATCGAAAATGAATCGCCGCCGGCAATGCCGCCGCCGGTGTTAATGAGGATGGCCTCGTTCGAGCCGCGCGGGAGACGCACTTTCGACGCGCCGGATTCGCGGATATGGGTCACACCGTGACGTTCAACGCACAGCTTCACCTCGCCGACGCTGCGCTGTTGAAGAAGGCGTGATGTTGCGCTCATGTGGAAAGCCTTAGCGGCGCTGCGGGAAGTGCGCCAGAGGGCGTCATACAGTAAGATGCGACTTCACTTCCGCGCCATCGAGCGCCTTGCGATCTCCGGTCAGGACCGCTTTGCCGCGGTTCAGGACAATGAAATTGTCCGCGAGACGTTTGGCAAACTCGAAATATTGTTCAACCAGGACAATCGCCATGCCGCCTCGGTCCCGCAGCTGGGCGATGACGCGCTCAATGTCCTTGATGATGGAAGGCTGGATGCCTTCGGTTGGCTCATCGAGCAGCAGCAGTTTGGGCTGTGTCACAAGCGCGCGGGCGATGGCAAGCTGCTGCTGTTGACCGCCCGACAGATCGCCGCCGCGACGGCGAAGCATGCCCCTGAGAACCGGGAATAATTCAAAAATGTCTTCAGGCAGCCTGCGCGATGCGCGCGGCAGACAGGCAAAACCGGTCTTGAGATTTTCCTCAACAGTCAGTTGCGAGAAAATTTCCCGCCCCTGCGGCACCAGCGCAATGCCGGAGCGGGCGCGTCAGATGCGGGATCGTTGGTTGAAGCGTGTAGAGACAATCATCAAGCGGCAGCAGCGTGTGCCTTCTGAAGGCAACGATGATCGCCTCTTCCTCAATCGTCAGAACCGTGGACTTGGGGTCCGTCGGCCCCGTCCTCGTATCTGAGACAATGGTGCGCCTGCGCCATTTGGCAACCGTCTTCGGATTGACGCCATAACGCTTTGACAGCGCGATCAGGCTCTCTTGACTATGCTGTATCGCTCGACGGACTGCCTCTGTCGTTGTGGCGCTGCCGTGTAGAACCTGTCCCATAGCGCATCCCTCCATTCGATGGAAAACAATACGCCATCAAATGCCGGGACTAAACATCTAGCCCGCAATGAAGCCTATTTTGTTGTACGCCGGAACAGGTACTTCTCCCATTTAAGTCCAGATGTCTCTCAGCGGCAAAAGTCGGTCTTGCGTAATCTCTTTGCGCAGGGTGAGGCGAGGGTTGCACAGGGGATTAGCGCCAAAAGTTACTCTAAGACTGCCAAAGTCTCGGGGCCAACGGCGACGCGGGATCTGGCCGCATTGAAGAGGGCAGGGGCGGTGACACGTTCACAGGCGTGTGGGCGCTCCACTTTCTACCGGATCAACTATTAAAGTCGACTCCAGCACTGAGCTGTGGCCGGTTGGCTCTGTCACATTGACGTGTTGGTCATATTTTCGCGTCAGTTCGTCGCGATGAGCAAGGTTCAACATGCGCGTTATCGGGGCCACCGTTTCCCGCCAGAAGTGATCTCGCAAGCCGTTTGGCTTTATTTCCGGTTTCCACTGAGCCTGCGCATGGTCGAGGATATGCTGGCTGCACGCGGGATCATCGTCAGCCATGAAACCGCGCGGCGCTGGGCCGAGAAATTTGGCCGGGATTTTGCCAATCAGATCCGTGGGCGTCTTCCGCAATTTGGTGACAAATGGCATCTGGACGAAGTCGTCATCACCATTAACGGCAAACGGAATTGGCTCTGGCGTGCAGTGGACAGCGAAGGCTATGTGCTTGATGCTCTGGTCTAGATGTGGAGCCTCAACAGGTTGTCCATTCGGAGCGCTCCTGGAAAACTGAGGTCTGGTAACTCCAGTCTCCCTGATCCGCTACGAATGGACAACCTGTTGAGAGATCACAACTCGCGCAGACTCTGTGACCTGCACATCAGGCGGCAGGGCAAGGACAATCCGGTTCAGCGTGGACGCAAGTCAAATACAAAGAGCCCCCATCCGCAACCCACACCAGAGACTTTGAGGCAGACCCAAGAAAGATGTAATCTGACACAGAGATAGTTGACTCCCATCAAATATTTGGTCATTTTGGATAAACATTGATGGAAAGCAAGAACATGCCGTTAAGCAGTTCAATTCCAGATCCTGTTTTCCGCCGCCTCCGTATTTTTTCTTTCGACCCTGGGCTCGCAAGTCAATATGACATGGCCGGCATTGGCGAGCTTACTATCAAAGTGCCTTGGGAATCCCTGAAAGAGGGACCGATAGGTGAATACATAGAAGTCATTGACACTGATCCGTCGAGCGGAATGCTCTATCGACCGGTCAACCTCAATGACCCAAAACTTCTGGCCCAGGATGGTCTCGCACCGTCCGAGTCAAATCCCCAGTTCCATCAGCAGATGGCGTATGCCGTTGCGATGACAACGATCGGGCATTTCGAGCGGGCGCTTGGCCGCGTCGCACTTTGGTCCGCCAGACGTGAGGAAAATATCACAGGATTTGATGAAAAATTCGTCCGAAGGCTGAGAATCTACCCTCATGCTTTGCGAGACCGAAATGCCTATTACAGCCCCGATAAAAAGGCGCTGCTGTTCGGCTATTTCCCGGTCGAGGTCAGGGACCAGTATAATACGCCGGGGACATTGGTTTTCACGTGCCTCTCACATGACATAATTGCCCATGAGACTACACACGCGCTTCTCGATGGCGTGCATCCGCGCTTTAATGAGCCTGTAAACGCGGACGTTTTGGCGTTCCACGAGGCGTTCGCTGACATAGTGGCCTTATTTCAGCATTTTTCATATCCCGGCGTGTTGCGCGACCAAATTGCGCGGACACGCGGCAACCTTGCCGGAGAAAATATGCTCGCGCAGCTTGCCCAGCAATTCGGGCGGGCGGCCGGACGCGGCGGAGCGCTTCGCGATGCCCTTGGGCAAGTCAACAGCACTACAGAAAAATGGGAACCGCGCAAGCCGGACCCCTCAGCGTTGGATAGGACGCTTGAACCACACGACCGCGGCGCCTTGCTGGTGGCGGCAGTGTTTGGCGCTTTTTCGAAAGTGTATAAATCACGCACTGCGGAACTTTATCGCATCGCAACCGAGGGCACCGGAGTTTTGCGCGAAGGTGATATCCATCCGGATCTCGGAAGGCGCCTAGCCGAGGAAGCTTCCCGCGTTGCAAGCTATGTGCTGCAAATGTGCATCAGGGCGATTGATTACTGCCCGCCCGTCGGCATCACATTTGGCGACTATCTGCGGGGCATTGTCACGGCTGACTACGATATTAACCCTGAGGATGAGCTGGGTTACAGACTGGCATTCGTGGAGAGCTTCCGCGAGTGGGGAATTCACCCTCGGAACATGCGCAGCATGTCGGTTGAGAGTCTTCTCTGGCCAACTGGGGACGAGGTTTTGGAGGAAGCGGAAGTCCTGACTTTCCGCGAGGACCTGAAGTCGCTTTTCAGCGAACGCCAGATGACCGATGGCGCCGAACAACGGCCGTCCTCCAAGATTCGCAGCATGGATCCTGATGTCTTTAAGCCATGGAATTTGGAAAGCGACCGGCTGAACACATGGAAGGGCATTGATGAAAATGCCCGGGTGCTCTGGGGTTGGCTGGTCAAAGGCAAGGGCCGGAAATTTGCGAAGGCGGCCGGCATCGCGCTGACCGGGGACAACCCGCCCGCCACGGTGTTCCGTTCCTTGATTGAACAGTCGAACACCGCGGTCGAAGTGCACTCAGTGCGGACATCCTTGAGGCGCACGGCAAAAGGCGCGGCGGTCACTGACCTTGTCGTGGAAATAACGCAGCGCAGGAGAGCTTACTCCGACCCGGTTGTGCAAAAATCCAAAGACCAGGCTCTCAGTTTCGATCCAGACGACAATGGAGATTTTAGATACAGGGCCGGCTGCACATTGCTGATCGATCCGGTGAACATGAAAGTCCGCCGCGTGATCCGGACAACTGGAACGATCACGGACGATGTGGAGCTTGACCGTCAGCGGCAGTTCCTGTTTGGCGGGGAACTGACGCCCGGCAACGCATTTTATCCCGCTGCGGCGGCCCTTAAGTGCCGCGAGCCTTTTGCGCTTTTGCATCAACACGGGGGGTGATGGAAGATGGCCAAACTGACCCCGCCCAAGGGGGGCGCGATTGTCCGCATGTACCGGATAGGCCATGGCGACTGCTTTCTCATCGCTTTTGACGCCAGGCCGAAGCCGGTGCACGTCCTCATTGACTGCGGCTATAAGCCGGGTTCTCCAGCGTTCATCAACACGCATCCCGACCAAGTCGTCGCCGACATCCGGGAAGTGACCGGTGCAAGACTTGATGTGGCGATAATCACGCATGAGCATCAGGACCATGTTAACGCCATTACGAAAGCGCGGTTCGCGGATTTCAAAATTGGCCAGACATGGTTCGCCTGGACGGAGAGCGAGGATGACGAACTTGCAAAGCGTTTGAGGCTAAAGCACCATGACACCCTGAAGAGCTTAGCCGCAGCGCGAACGCGGCTTGCCACGGACGCAGTCGGACTTGAGCTTGCGCGCAAAATTGATGAATTTCTGTCTTTTGAGATCGGCGGTGACGAAGCGACTACAGACGGTTCGCTCGCGCTCGCGGCTTCCGGGAGCAAATGGACCAACAAGGATGCGATGAAGCTGTTCCGCGACCTGTCGGAAGCGCCCGCTCAATGCATCTATCCGCACAGGGAAATAAACACACTTCCCGGTGCTGATCATGTGCGGGTTTTCGCGCTCGGACCACCGCACAGCGAAACCGCGATCGAAGACCTTAATCCCCGGATAGGCGAGGCGTTTCCCAAAATCGGGGTTGCCGCAGGCGGGCTGCCTGTTTCGTTCTCCGCCGCCATCAGCGCGGCACCGGGCGCGGAGGCAGGGCAGCCGTTCTCCCCGCGGCACTCTGTCAAACTTGACCTGATTCAAGCGGAGCCTGATTTGGCTGAATGGTTAAAAATGAACTGCGGCAGAAGTGACGAGCCGGACGAGCTTGCCGGAGGAAATCTCGAAGAAGTCGCAGGAAACGCGAAATTCCGCCGCATCGATCAGGATTGGCTCTTGTCTGCCGAACAGCTTGCTTTGAAAATGGGAAACGACACCAACAATTCCAGCCTTGTTCTTGCGTTCGAGCTCGGAAAAGGCGGAAAAGTATTGCTTTTTACAGGTGATGCGCAGCGCGGGAACTGGGCGTCCTGGGCCGCGCATCCGTTCAAGGACGGCGACGGGGAAGTGGATGTGCGCGAGCTTTTGGGACGAACAGTGCTGTACAAAACCGGCCACCATGGCAGTCATAATGCAACGCTTGCCGGAACCCCGGTCGACGCGCACCCCAACCTTTCATGGCTGGGGCGCGGCAAATACGCTGGCGAATTCACCGCAATGACCACAGCCGTCCGCGCCTGGGCCATGCAGCCTTCGATCGGCTGGGATCATCCCCTGAAAGCAATAAGGGAAGCGCTGCTGCAAAAAAGCTCGGGACGGGTCTTCCAGACCGACACAGATTTCTCCAGTATGACAAAACCCGGTGACGCGGGCGATGCAGCTTGGGCCAGTTTTCAGAAACGCGCTTCAGGCGGCCAGCTCTATTTTGACCTTGTCATCAATGCTGAGTGAAACCGAGCAACAATTAACACAGCAGGGAAAGAGAAGCCATGAACACGGTATCGAGAATGACTAAAGCCGCAGCTAGTCTTTGTCACGCTGCACCGCGGTTCCAGCATTGGCGCAGTCAGCCGCGTCCAACCCCATTGCTCTCACAGATGAAATCTACGCCAAATCATTGAGCGCGCTAACGATCCTGCTTGTAACGGCGGTCCTGCTCGAAAGCGCTTTCGCAACTATATTTAACTGGCGTGTGTTTCTGACCTATTTCAGCCTGAGGGGCGTCAAGACAATTATCATGGTTGTCATTTCACTGTTGGTGGTCAAACTCTTCAATCTTGACGTGCTCGCAAGCCTGATCGCGGCGTACAAGACCCCCGTAGGCGCTGTCGAGAGTGTGCCTGTGGTTTCAGGCGCCGTCTCACAATTCGTAACCGCTTTGGTTTTGGCAGGTGGCAGCAATGGCGTATACAATTTGCTTTCGGCGCTTGGCTATCGGTCAAACCGGGAGGAGGAAGTGGCGCCGAAGCCCCGTGATGACGAGGCGTGGGTGGCGATCCGGGCGAAGCGCGAAAATGCCGTCGGCGAGATTCAAGTCTCGATTCAACCCGCAGGCCCACTTGCTGCAGGGACGACCGTGCCGCCTGCCATCGCGGGGACGATCGGGTTCAAGCGGCCCGGGCTTCTCGAGCTCCTGCTGCGAAACGTGAACCGGTTTCCTCAAAATGGCGGTTATGTCGTCAAGCCCAACGTTCCGTATATGATCGTAGTTGAAGGAAAGGATGCAAGCGGCGCTTCAATCAGACGCATGGAGGAAAAGCTCTATGTTCTGTCTCCGAGGGCCGTAGTCGATTTTGAGGTGACGCTTTAGGGCAATCTGTCAGGCGGAAAACTTGACAAGAGCGACAACCTCGTCTTTATCTGCTCTGGGTGTGGCGGTCTCCACAAACGCACTTGAGAGCGGCAGCCGCGAAAGTTAGTCAACCTCATTCCACTAAGAAAAAGATCAAACAAACGGTTCGAAAAGTTACGATTACCGCAGCCGGACTTTAAACGGCCGGCGATGGTCAATCAGATTGGAACGTTTCGCCATGTCTTTCAGCATCCGGCTATTTGGTGCATTTGCAGTACATTCAGATCGCGCTTTGCTTAAGGTGAATCTGCGCGGAAGCACGCTTGATATCCTATGTTACCTTCTTGCTAATGCCGGCAAATCAATCCGAAGAGAAAAACTTTCGGTCATGTTTTGGCCGGACAGACCTGAAACCAGCGCCTGTCACCTTTTGGGCACCGCGCTTTGGCGGATCCGGAAAGTTCTGGCGAAATGGCCAAATGTCGAGATGATTTCAGAAGCCGGCTTGGTTCGCATTGATCTTGCTGATCCAAGGGTGAGCGACACCAACAGTCTTTCGCAAGCGGTCGCAAGGGCGCTCGCCGACGCCAGCTGCACAGCGGGCGCCCAGCTGGGCGAAGCGGCGCGATGCATGCTGCTTGAAGCGGTTGGCGAACAGGACAGCGAGTTCCTTGAAGGTCAGTCGCATGATTGGGTTCATGCCGAGCGCGAGCGCTATTTTCACCTGCGCATCCGGGCTCTCACCCTGCTTTTGAACGACGCCGCCGAGTCCGGCCGGTTCGAAGCGGCGCTTGCGATCGGAAGGCGCGTCACGGTCCTCGACCCATTCCATGAATGCGCGCAGCGCCAGATCATGTGGCTCTATGTGGAGGCGGGGCAGCAGGCCCGCGCGCTGCGCCAGTACAGCCAGTATGAGAAGCTGCTCTGGGATGAGATGGGGCTTCGGCCTATGGCTGAGACAACAGCGCTGCGGGATCTGATCGTTGCGGAAGGCTCCTCTGAATCCGGCAATGATCCGGCGCGCGGCAGAAACCGCGCCGATGGCATGCGCGAAATCATGCAAAGCCGCGTCAGCGAGCGCCAAAGCGTGTTTGCCGCGCTTTCCTCCGGCCCGCAGTAATCTCCGGCAGGCCAACTCATTGATATGATTGCGCTGTGAAGTGCGTTTGATGCGCTTTTGTCGCGGCTTGGATGCCGCATGGAGTTTTTTGCCGCGCCGCTTGGGTGCCGATGCGGCGCGCCGGAAGTCAATTTGCGGCGGTTCGCTGAGCTTCTCAAGCGTGTGACAGTCTAACATTGTCGGTGAAGGGTCAGTCAGCGCTCCGAAACGGCGAGGTTTGCAAGAATGTCTGCATTGAGAAGGCCGCAAGCGCCGCGCGAACAGACCGAAGCCTACCAGTCATTTGTTCTGCGGGTCGGCTTGCTGATGAACAGGCAGGAACCGGCTGGGATGACCTTCAGGGTTCAGCACGTCAACCGCAACACGGTCGAACACTTCTCCGACGCCAAGTCCGCGCTCGCCTGTATCGCCGCCGCCATTGACCGCATTGCCCAACCCCCCCTCCACTAGGACGAAAAGGGAAATACCGCATGTATCAGCATCCTGGCGTCTACCTTGAAGAAATTCCCAGCGGCTCGCGCCCGATCGAATCGGCCAGCACGTCCACCGCCCTGATCGCCGGCTTTGCGGCAAAGGGGCCGGTGAATGTCCCCACTTTCATACTGTCCTTCGACCAGTATGTGAACAAGTTCGGCGGCATCAACGACTTCCACGGCCGCGCCGCCACGCTTGGCACGGAGGTGGACCATATGGGCCACGCGGTCAAAGCGTTCTTCGACAATGGCGGCTCGAAGGCCTATATCGCGCGGCTGGTCAATTCCGGCACGGTCAACACGCCGACGGCATTGGTCTCTGCAAGCTCGAAACTGATTGTCCCCGCGGCCAGTCCCACGTCGGGCATTGCTCTTTCCGCGGCAAATCCGGGAGCTTGGGCCAACGGCCTTCTGGTCGCAGCGGCGGCGGCCGGCGCAGGGCGCTTCAACGTCGCAGTTGGATATCCGGACAAAAACGGCACCCCGCTGCCGCTGGAGACCTATAACGACGTCACACTCGATCCCTTGGACACGCTCAATTATCTGGGCGTGCACGTCAACGGGCGCTCGGCGCTTTTGACGGTCGCCCCCGGGGCGCTCACGGCGCTCGCCACAGCGGATAAAACGCCATTTATGACGGGTTCGCTGACCAGCGGGGACCTGTCGGCGGTGACAGATTTTTCAACGCTGAACACGAAAGGCGTGAAAATCACCGTCCTGTCGCCTTCCAGCGACAGGGAGTTTGTGTTTGCCGGTCTGACGCTTGCTTCGAGGCTTTCTGATGTTGCCGCCGCCATACAGGCTGCGGTCCGGCTGAATCTCGCCTCGGCCTCAGACCCGCGCACGGCATTCACCTGCGTTGCGCGCAATGGCAAACTTGTCATGACAAGCGGCATCAACGGCGCGACAAGCGCGGTCACGGCGGCGAGCCACAGCGTTCCGGCAAACGACTGCATCGCCGCCCTTAAACTGGATGCTGCCGGCGGCGCTGTCGCAGTCAACGGCCAGCAGGCCTATGACGCGGCATTTGCCGTCAATTCAACCGCCGCGCTTTCCGGCGGCCAAGACGGCTCGCTGCCGGGGCTGACTGAATATGGCGACAGCGCGCTGCATACGGAGCTGCGCAAAATCCGTGACATCAGCGTTATTTTCCTGCCGGGGCAGGCATGGAGAGACAGCGCCATCGCTGCAAAAGCGAATATTGACGCGTTCCGCTCCCATGCGGAAACGATGAAAAACCGGATGCTGATTATCGATCCGGATGTCGGCCTCGCATTCGACAGCGCCAATTCCTTCACCAATGAAGGTTTCCCGACGTCCACCTACACCTGCACCTATTACCCATGGGTCGAAGTCGCCAACCCGCACTATCACGCCGATCTGCGGCCAGACCGCGCCAAAACTGTCATGATCGCCCCGAGCGGATTTGCCGCAGGGCTTTGGGCGCGCACGGACAGCCGGCGCGGCGTCTGGAAAGCGCCTGCGGGACTGCAGGCGAGTGTCATCGGCATTGCCCGCACCATCGTGCGCATCGGCGACGATGAGCAGGATCAGCTGAACCCGGTGGGCGTCAACTGCCTTCGCCGCATCATTTCCGACACTGTCATCTGGGGCTCGCGCACGCTCGCGACGAAGGCTGACCCGGAGTGGCGCTATGTTCCGGTGCGCCGCACGGCGATGATGATTGAGGAAAGCATTTACCAAGGCATTCAATGGGCCGTGTTCGAGCCAAATGATCACCGCCTGTGGGGATCGCTTCGGCTCAACATTGGCACCTTCATGAACGGCCTGTTCCGCGCTGGCGCGTTTCAGGGCGAGAAGGCCTCGGACGCCTATTTCGTCCGGTGCGGCCTCAACGACACCATGACCCAAGGCGACATAGATGCAGGGCAAGTCATCGTAATTGTCGGATTCGCGCCGGTCAAACCGGCTGAGTTTGTCATCGTCCGGCTGCAGCAGATCGTCGGACGCCAATAGGCAGGAAAGGACCAGATAAATGGCATCTCCACTTTTCCCGGTCAACGCGCACCGGTACGACCCATACAGGACATTCAAGTTCCGCGTCATCATCGACGGGCAGACTGTCGCGGGACTGTCCAAAATGTCCAAGCTCGAAAAGTCCACGGAAGTCGTTGACTGGCGCACCGGCGGCGATCCCTCGCATGTGCGCAAGCTTCCGGGCGGCACCAAATACGAGCCGATCACGCTTGAGCAGGGCCTCACCCACGACCATGGCTTTGAGGAATGGGCAAATCTTGTCAACAATATTGACGGCGACGGCGGCATGTCGCTGAAAAACTACCGCCGCAATCTCGTTCTTCAGGTCTTGAACCTACAGGGAACAGCGGTGCTCGCCTACAATGTCGTAAGGGCCTGGGTCTCGCAGTTTCAGGCGCTGCCGGACTTTGATTCCAAAACGATGAACACGGTCGGAATTCAATCGATCCGGATTGAGCATGAGGGATGGCAGCGCGACACAGCCGTTGTCGAACCGGCGGAGACATAGGCTCATGCAGGTGCCTCGCGGAGTCAGGCAGGATGACGGAAGATTTGCGCGCAGCTATGCCTTCAAGCCATTGACAGGCGCGGTCGAGGCCGAGGCGGCGGACGCCGCTTCCGCCGGCTCCAGGCCGGAGGCAATCGCCAATGTGCTCGCCGTCATGCTTTTGCACATTGGCGGGAGGCCTGTTGACCGCGATTTGGTTCACACTCTGCCAGTCGGCGACGCGCGAGTGATGATGGCAAATCTTGCGCGGCATATCGGTGTCGGGCAGCAATGGATGACCGGCGCGTGTTCCTCCTGCGGTTCACCTTTTGACTTTTCAATCTACCCGTCCGACCTGCCCACGCCGCAGGAAACCGCAGTAGATGAAGACTGGGTTGAAGTCGAAACCGCAGGCGGTCCGGTTCGCGTGCGCGCGCCGCTTTGCTCCGACCAGATCGCCATCGCGGCTCTGCCGGACCCGGAGCGCGCGCTTTTGGAGCGCTGTGTTGCGCCCGCCCACATGGAGGAGGAGTTTCGATTTGAGTTCGATGAAAGCGACCTTGCCGCAATCGACGCGGCAATGACCGCCCTTTCGCCCTCCCTGCCTTTCGGCGCGGCGGTTGCCTGTCCTGAGTGCGGCAAGACAAGCGAATTGCCGGTCTGCACCTCGGATTGGCTTGGCCAATTGGACGAAGGTCCTCTTCAGGATGTCCATGACATCGCCTCGGCTTACGGATGGGGTGAAGGCGAGATTCTCGCGCTGAGCCGTCATAGGCGCAAGGCCTACCTGCAGATGATCGAAGACGGCCGCGGCATAATTTCCGGGAGGGCTTGAGCCATGCACCGGCAGCCTTCAATTCTGCGAAGCGCAAACACAATGATCGGCGCCGCCGCTTTGGAGAGCATCCGTCCGGTGAGACAGCCGAAGTTTGATTCTTTCATGTTTGACCCCCCCCGCCCGGTTCAAGAGGCCGCGCCGGACCCGGCGGCTGGGCGCTCTGAAGCTGAAACACAGGCGGGGCCTGATGCCGCAACGCTTTTGGGTGGTTTCGCACCGCCCGAAATGGCGTCAAACAGACCACCGCAACAGTCCGGCGGCATTCCTGCAGCGACAGACACGCCGGATCCGGGCAATGAAACCAGAGTGTACAAATCAGCTGCGCCCGCCAGCGGGACAGAGCAAATCAGTCCAGAGGCTGAGGCCCCGCGTCCGGGTGTAGCGCCGGTCAGATACTGGAGCGATGCGCCCAAACCGCCTGCGGACCCAGACCTTGTGTCAGATGCGGCGGCCAAAGAGCCGGAGAGGATTTTGCCGCCGGACAGCCCAAGCAGGTCAGCTTCGCATCGAAACGTCATGTTCCCCGTTCAGGCCAATGCAATTGTCGCGCAGCTGGTAAAAGCCGCGCCTGACATCGTGTCGCCGTCCGCCGGTTCAAAGCAAATGGCGGCAGCCGCGGTTTCCGCTCCGCCGGTGATCGAGGCAGCGCCGCCGCGCCCGACAGGCAAAGCGCCAAATCAGAAAGCCTCTTCTCTTGAAGCGCTTTCCACATTGTTGAACACGGCGCAGAGCAAGCCTGCAGTGCAGGACCTGTCCGCCCGACCGCGGGACATGCCGGCGCGCGATCCGACGATGCGGGCCAGTGCGCCGCAGGTTCACATAGGCACGCTTGAAATTCGCATTGAAGGACCCGCTCCGGCAAAGGCCCCGCCCGTCCGCTCGCCGCTGCCTCCATCCGGGCCGGGCATAGTCAGCCGGCTGCGTCTGCGGAGCCTTTGACATGGCAATCCCCGGCGCCTCCTTTCTCTCCGACACGACCGAGATCATCCGCGCGCACCTGTCCGCCGCCCTGTTCCCGATTGACAGCGCCTATGAGGTCACGGTTGACAGCCCGTCGGGGGTGAAGCGGCATCAGGACAAGGTCACCGACAAGGGCGCGCTGAATCTGTTTTTCTACCGGTTTGAACCTGCCGAGTTTTTCCCTGAAAACGCCGCCAACGAACGCTGGCATGTCAGGGCAAAGTGTCTCGTCACCGCCTTTTCAATTGACGGGCGCGAAACATCCGGCGGGGCCGACACGGACGTGCCCGCCGGACAGATTGACCTGCGCGTCCTCGGCTCCGTCATGCGGCACTACCATGAAAGCCCGGTGATTGTGGACGCCGCCAAAGGCCTGCATCTTGAAGTGGTTCCCGGGCTATTGTCGAGCGAGGAGATCAATCAGATCTGGGTGAGCCAGCACGATGTGCCTTACCGCCCCTCGCTTCTGTATGAGTTTGCGCTTCTGCCGGTCGAGCCGAAGAAGTATGGCAGGCCAAGCCTGCCGGTCGTCGCAGGGGGCGCGCTCAAGTCGGTCTTTGCAAGAATAGGCGCGCCCGATGCACAAGTTCAAACGCCGCCGCAAAGTCCTTACATGGAAGGCGCTCTGGACGATTCGTGGGCGCCGCTGATTTCATTCGTTGTGCAGGTAGGCCCAGTCCCTCAAGCCGTGCAATCGGTCAGCGGAGGCGCAGGTCAGCTGGCGCTGTGGATCGCCGCTCCGCAGGCGCAAAGCGTGCGGCTGGTCTGGCAGCGCGATGTCAGCGGCGTCTGGACCGACATCGACGCTCCGGCGGCCTGGCCGTCCATCGCAGTGCCATCCCAGCCAGCGGGACTGCAAAGCATCATCGACCCTGGCCGGGCAAATATTGCGGTGACGACGCCGGTAAGCGCGCCTTCCGCATCACCCGGGTCCTATCTGTTATATGCCGCGCGCCCACATCCGAGCGAAGCTGGAGCGTTCATCCGGTCAAATCCTCTCATTTTGAATGTGGGGGGTGTGTAGCCATGCTGCCGGTCAATCTCGCCCCGGAATGGAAGCGCGTCGAACTCCTGTGCGCCATCACGCAAAAATCGAGGTCGGGCGCGGAACCCGACGCTGCGCAGCTTGAAGCGCTTTCGGCGCTGCAAAATGAGGTTCTGACTGCCCGTCAAAGCGGCTGCTGGGCCTTTCTCGGCTTGGAGAATCCAAGCCAGATGGCGCTCGACGTGCTCGCGCTCATTCTTGCCCCCGAAGTGTCGCACATTGTTTCGTTCGCCTATGCGGGTCTGGGCGAGGAAAGCAGCGGTCGGGAAATTAGCCTCCGCTTGATTCAGGCGCTGCTTTCCCTCTCGCCGGAAGACCTGCCAGAGCTTCTGGCTGAACTCGACGCGCGCGGGCAGCTCGCTGGACATGGATTGATCCTGATCGACAGGCGCGCGGGAGCCGCCCATCTGCGCGCCGGGCGCAGTCTGCGCGCGCTTTTTCTGGGTCCGGAAAGTATGGAGCCGCCGCCCGGCACAACCCTTGTCAACCGCAAGCCCGGCTGGTCTGATCTTGTCGTGTCGCCCGGCGTGTGGAGCGCGATGCAGGAATTCCTGTCGATCATCCGTAATCGCCCGCTCGTTGAGGGCGCATGGGGCGCGCAGCGGCGGGGCGGCCCGGTGGCGCTGTTCTCCGGCTCGTCGGGAACCGGTAAAACCCTTGCGGCGCTGGTCATTGCCGCTGAATCGGGCGCGCCGCTGTTCCGCGTCGATCTAGGTCAGCTCGTCAGCAAATATATCGGCGAGACCGAGAAAAATCTCAACCTGCTGTTTGACAGCGTCAATGGCACGGACGCGATATTGCTGTTTGACGAGTCTGACGCGCTGTTCGGCAAACGCGGCGAGGTGAAGGACGCGCGCGACCGTTACGCCAACATGGAAGTCTCGCATCTTCTGTCCCGCATCGAGGGGCACTTCAGCCCCTGCATCCTGACCACCAATCTGCGCTCGTCCATTGACCCGGCTTTCATGCGGCGCTTTCACGTCATCGTCGACTTTCCGTTTCCTGACGCGGATGAAAGGCTTCGCCTGTGGCAGCGACATCTGCCGCCGCGCGCGCCGCGCGGTGCGGATATTGATCTGGAGCTGGTCTCAGAATCCATGCGCCTGACCGGCGCCTCCATCGAGAATGCGGCCCTGCACGCCGCCTATGCCGCGGCGGCGCAGCGCCAGCCAATCTTGATGCGGCATGTCGTGAACGGCATTTGGAATGAATTGTCAAAGGAAGGCTCGGGGCGCTCGCTGCGCCAATTGGGTCCGCTTGCGCGCTGGATAGAGGAGCAAGGCAATGTTGAAGATCGACCGGCTGATACTCAGGCTGCCGCCTGAGTTCATAGGACGAGAAAAGTCCCTCGGCACGGCGCTGGCGCACGCGCTTGGAGAGACGCCGGCGTTTGACCGGCGGCAGACCATCGCCTCGATCACAGCGGCGATGCCCGCAATGCCAGCCTCCCAGAGCGACGCCGCCATCGCAAGGCAAATCGCCGCGCATGTTCGGACGCGGATTTCCGCCGGTCAGAAGGGAGGCCGGCCATGAGCGCCACCAAGGGTCTGCTGATCGAATATGGGCTGTCCCTGCCTCCGCTGGTTCTGTCATTCGACTTTAACCCGGAATCAATATCGCGCAGCCGCAGCATCACCGTTCAGACAGGCGACCTGCCGGCGACGCGGGGCGGCTATTCGTTCATGACGCCGTTTGAGACGGCGCGCGCCGCGCAGGGCGTGACCATGCAGCCCGAGACATTGAGCATCCGCATCCTGTTGGACGCGACGGATGGAATGAGCAGCGGCGACCTCATCCCGACAAAATTCGGCGTGCAGCCGCAGATCGACACTTTGCGTTCCATGGTCGAGCCCAAGGTGCAGGGACCTGCGGGTTTGCAGTTGCTCTCAAGTCTGGCGGGCGGCGGCGCGCGGGCGATCGGCCACCGCGAACACGCCTCTGTGCTGCTGTTTTTCTTCGGGCACTATCTGCTGCCGGTTTTCCTGACGTCGGTCACGATTGACGAGAAAGCCCATTTGCCCAGCCTCATCCCTTACAGGGCCGAGGCGAACCTTTCCATGCAGGTCATTGAGAGCAGCAACATCTTTTACAATGTCGAGAAGATCCGGCAGGCGGTGATGACCGCACTGAACGTGGTCGACGAAATCAGCGCGGTGATTTGAGATGGTCAAACGCGTCTCAAGATATGACGGTCTGGCGGCGTTTCAGCCGGACGCGCTCGGCCGGTCGAAATTTCGCGGCCTGATGCCGCGGGCGGTTCCAAGGACCTCCGGCGTCCTGGAATATTCCGTCGCCGGCGGCGACCGCCCCGATCTGCTCGGCACGCGTTTCTTCAATGATGACCGCAGATGGTGGCGCATCGCGGACGCCAATGCGGGCTTCCTGTTCGCCTATGACATGACGCTCGACGCCAGCCCGCTCGGGAAACAGGCAGATGCCATTGGCCGCACGGGCATGTCGGGCGTGACAATTCTCATTCCGGAAAAGGAGTGACGGCCATGCTGCTTGGATTGTCTCTTCCTTCCTATGTCGAACCGGCGGAATGCGTCGTGAAGATCGGCGGTGCCGAAATCACAGACCTTTATCCATTCATCATTTCGATCAGCGTCGAAGCCTCGCGCCAGCAGCACGCTAAAGCCACCATTGTGTTCGCCTCGCCCGCCGACGAGACGGACCATTGGCTGGTGGCCGATGATCCAAGGCTGCTGCCTGACGCCGTTATTACCATCGAAGCCGACTTTCAAACCGCCCGCGAGGAGGTTCTGCGCGGCGTGGTGAAAAGCGTGACCCCCAACTACCCGGCCAATGCCGGCGACGCGACGGTCACCGTGACGGCGGACGACGACTCGGCCCGCTTTGACCGCGCGCCGCGCTTGCAGCCCTGGGGCAGCGGCCTGCCGTCAGGCATCACGGACATTGCCATTTTGACCGAGATCGTCAGCGGCTCGGGGGTCAGCCTTGATCCATTCAGCGGCACGGGCCACTCGGGCATATTTCCAAATCAGCGGACCACGGACATTGTCTTTCTGACCAGCCGGGCCAATGCCAACGGCTACGAATTGCTGTTTCAGGAAGGCCTGCTTTATTTCGGGCCGATGCGCACTGCCCAGGAGGCGCAGCCGCCGATTATGGTCTATGCGGGGCGCGCCAGCAACTGCCGGACGTTTTCAGCGGCCAACAGCGGCGACCGGCCCGACAGATACACCCACAGAGGCCGCGATGCGAACGGCGACCCTGACGCCGACATCGAAAGCGTGGCGGATGAGCCGCTGATGGGGCTCACGCCCGCCCGCACGAGCGCGTCCGGGCTTGCGCCCCTGACCGGACGCCTCGACCGGCGGACATCGCCCTCGGAGGCGGAAAATGCGGCGCGCGCCCGGCAGCTCGCCATAGAAGGCCAGTTTTCGGTCCGGGCCGAAGGCGAGCTTGACGGGGCGCTTTACGGCCACGTGCTGAAGGTCGGCCTTCCTGTAGAGGTTGACGGCGTCGGGGACGCTTATTCGGGACGTTATTATGTCGACCATGTGACGCATCTGTTTGACGTCAACGGATACAAGCAGAACTTTGTTCTCCTGCGCAACGCCTTGGGCCGCGCCCCGTCCGCAGGCCTTGGCGGCGCGATTTCAGCCGTGATGGGGGCATAGAAATCATGCAGACAGGCGCCAGCGACATTCATGATCTTGCCGGCCATGTCGCGGAGATGGGCGAGCCGGTGTTCGGCAAATACCGCGGTATCGTCACCGACACTGCCGACCCGGAACAGCGCGGCCGGCTGCGTGTCAGGGTCCCGGCCTTGATGGGGGACACCGAGTTGAACTGGGCCATGCCCTGCGTTCCTTATGGCGGCGCGGCAAAAATCGGCACCTACTGGATACCGCCGGTGGAGGCGCTGGTCTGGGTGGAGTTTGAACAGGGCAACATTTCCTATCCGATATGGAGCGGTACCTACTGGACCGGCGAGGTCGAGCCGCCTGCGGCGGAGCCTGCGGTTCTCGCATTCCAGACGCCCTTTGGCCACAGGCTGGTTCTGGATGACACCGAAGGCAGCGAAAAGATCACCCTGTCGCACGCCGCCGACGGCACGCCGTCGCTTGAGTTCGACGAGGCGGGACGCGTGACGATGCTCGATGGCGCTGGGGCGTTGGTGAAGCTCGACGCCGATGCGGGCGAGATCGTCATCGCCGACGCCAACGGCAACACAATCACGCTGAAATCGGGCACGGTCACGATTGAGGACAGCAATGGCCAGAGCGTCACACTGGAATCGTCGGGCGCCACGGTCAAGGCGAACGCGGTCACCTTGGACGCCTCATCCATTTCACTGGGCAACGGCGCCAGCGAACCCGTCATCAAGGGCCAGAGCTTTCTTCAGCTGTTCATGACCCACACGCATCCGACCGGCGTCGGCCCGTCAGGCCCGCCGATCCCGCAAGGGGAAATGTCGACGCTCTCCACAACAGTCATGACGAAATGAGGCCCTGATGGAACACCGCCTCCCGCAGCAAAACTATATGCGCTACCCGTTCCAGATCGGTGTGGGCGGCGCCGAGATCAGCGCGCGCGAGGCGCATGTGCGCGGGCAGATTGAGCAGGTGCTTCTGACCATACCGGGCGAGCGCGTGTTCCGCCGCGATTTCGGCGCCGGCGTGCGCAGGCTGGTTTTTGAACCAAACGCCGCTGCAATTCATGCCATCGCCGGCAACCGCCTGCGGTCCTCGCTTGAAGAGGCGTTGCGCGGCGAAGTCGATCCAAAGAGCCTGCAGATAGAGGTGAGCGCCGCGCCGGAGGCGCAGGAGCAGATGACCATTGTCATCCGCTACACGCTCGGAACCACCGGCCAGTCCGGCGAACTGGTCGTCGGCCCTGGAGGAGCGCAGGCGAATGGCTGACTCCCCGCAGCTTGTGCTCAATTTTGATCCGCTGGCCGGATGCGGCGACTGCGGCTACCGCAGCGTTGTCATGCCGCGCGACCTGCCGCTGGTCGGCGATGATTTTGCGTGGGGCGCGCGCGACTATGACGGGCTGAGGCAGTTCATGCTCGAAGAGCTCGTCGCGCGTTTCCCGGAGCGCAGCCGCTGGACCGCCGCCGACATGGAGGTCGTGCTCATTGAAATTATGGCGGCAATGCTCGACCAGTTTTCCGACGCGGCGGACAAGGTGTTCCGCGAAGGCGTTTTGGAGACGGCGCAGCAGCCGCCGTCCGTGCGCCGCCTGTTGAAATTCATCGGCTTTGACGCTTTCGGCCATTTGCGGGCGCAGGGCCAGCTGAGCGCGGCAGCGGACGGCTTCACACAGCTCGACAAGGATCTGGCGGTCGACAAAGTCTGGCGCGACAATCCGTTTGCCATGGATGAGGCGCGCGCGCTTGGAGTGGACCGGTTGTTTGACCAGGCCCGGATGGTGACAATCGCAGATTATGGCGAGCGTCTTGACGATCATCCGCTTGTGACGCGCGTCAACGCGAAGTCTAATTGGACGGGCGCATGGCAGTCGATGGATATTGCCGTCATTCTTGCCGACACATCCTGGACCTTGGACCAGAGTTTCGCCAGCATTCCCGTGCCGGCTGAGCCGCTCGCGGCGGCGGCCCTGCAAAAGAAAATTTCCAAGCTGCAACAGGCAATTGAGCAGCTGCATCTTGAAACCGGAGCCGCGCTGCCGGTCTGGACGAACAATCCGACATTCCGTTTCATTCTGCGCAACTATCTGGAAGCGCTCCGCCTGACTGGCCAGCCGGTCACGCTGCACAACGCCGTGCCGGCGGGCATCGCCATTGTCGCGTCGCTGGTGCTCAAGCCGGACTACTTCCACTCAGAAGTCAAACGGGCCGCGGAGATTGTTTTGGGATCAGGGCCGCAGGGGTTCTTCAGGGCCGGAAATCTCCGGTTTGGGGAAGACCTTTTTGCCAGCGACCTTATCGCGCGGATCATGGATGTGGCCGGGGTCGAGAACGTCTGCCTTATCCGGTTCAAACGGGTTGGCGGCGACTATCCGGACGAAAGCGAGACAGGCCGGATCAAGCTTGACGGGCTGGAAGTCGCGATCTGCGACAATATCCGCGGCAAAGCGGAGCGCGGCTATCTCAGTCTCAAGATGAACGGGGGGCGGCGCGGATGAGCACATTGGATTTCACCCGCTGGAACCGCGCCGGACTGCCGGCGTTCCGCTATGTTGACGCCAACGGCATGACGCATCTGGACGGTCTGCGTGAAGGCTTTGCGCAGATGTTCCCGCAATGGGAGAGCTTGCCCGCCGCGCCCGAACCCAATGAGCCCGCCGAAGTCTGGCTCGAGCGCCTTGAAAAGCAATATGGGCTGCCGCGCCAGGACTGGGCTTGGGAGACGTCGCGCGCCTTCGCCCGCGCGCTGCACATCGGCACGGAATATGTCGACGCCTACGCCAACGAGTCATTCCTTCGCACCGCAACTCAATGGGAGCATGTTCGCCGCCTCGCCGCCATGATCGGCTATGCGCCCAAACCTGCGGCATCAGCCGAAACAATTATCGCTCTCCACGCCAAAGCCTCCGCCATTGTGGAAGCCGGGTTTCAGATCAAGCATACTCCGGCGGACGGAACGCCGCCGGTGATTTTCGAAACGCTGGAGGACGTCGTCGGTTGATCCTTCGCTGAACAGCCTGCGCCTGAAAGACTGGGACAGGAACCGCACGCCTTTCCCGCTGATCTTTGCCACGCTGGAAAATGGCGCCGGCGAATATTGGCAGCGCCCGCAAGACTCCGCGCTGACAAAAGGAGACCATGCTTTGGTCGCAGATGACGGCTCGCAAACCGCCGTCGCGGTTATCGTTGGTCAGCTTGACGCTGCAAGCGGCGGTTTCTCGCTTGTCCCGGAAGACAAAGACTGGTCTTCAGTGAACAAGCCGGCCGTCGCGGATGTGCGGCTGCTGGCGCTGTCCAAGAAGATTGCCGCGCCAAGGCTTAACGGCCCTGGGGTTGTGGCTTTGGACGAAGGGCACGGATTCACAAAGGGCGATGTTGCGGCCTGGCAGGAATCCGGCGGCGCAAGCCGTTTCGCGCTGATTTTGGAGTCTGACGAAACAGCAATCCGCTTCAACGCAAAAGAATTGTTTCCGCTGGCGTCTCAAGAAATTTTCCGCGCGCAGAAGATGGTGCGGGCGCAGTTCAAAGCCAACGAGCAATCAATGGCGGTTCGCGGGCACATCCGCATAATTCGACAATCATATTCGCGCCTGCGCCGAAAGCTGGCGGGACTGCCACCGGTCTGGCGCTTTCGGACCCCCAGAACAGCGACCCGCCGACTGGCGTCAGGGATATTACGGGGGGGTTCTTCAAGCTGAAAGTACCCGCCGCGGCCGCGGCCAATGAAATCTGGTTCTTCGATCCCGCCTCGGACGCGGCCAGAAAGCCGCTGTCCCCGCCAGCCAATAACGAGCTGCACATTTCCGGCGCTGGTTTGGAACTAAAGAGCGGCGACTGGGTGCTTCTGTCGGGAGACGGAGACACACGGGCAGCCAGGGTCAACGCCGTCACAGCGCAAAAGGGCAAAACCGTCGCCGAATTCGACCGGGATGTGAGCGCGCGTCCGGTCCGCGCCATCCGGTTTGCATTTGACGAAACTATACGTCCGCTTGGCTTCGACCGCGATCCGACATCCGTGTCAAGCACCGAAGTGAATCTCGAGAAGCAGGAAGTGCTCAAACTCTTCAAGCCCGGAAAAGCACTTGTTCTGGAAAGCGAGACGATGGTTCCGGCGGCCCTGACAGCCAATGTCACGGCGGTCAACCTGACCGCCGGCTCCATGACAGTTGACGCCAGCGGCGCGGCGCTCAAGGCTTTCTCGCGGGGTTCGCTTGTTATCAGAGCCAACGCCGTGCGCGCCGGACATGGCGAGTCAAAACCCGTGAAACCGCTGGGCAGCGGCAACGCGGAACTGGCGGATCAGGAATTCCTGCTTGCTTATGACGATGTCAGCCAGGTGCGCGACACAACTCTGCCCGGCGGCATGCGGGCGGCGATACAGATAACCGCGGAAGGTCAGGCCTACGCCCAAGTCGGGAGCCTGCGGGATTCCGCGCCGCCAGACCCGCACTTCACGGTGCGCGTGCTTGACTCCGGCCAGCTTCAGCTCCGTTTCGGCAATGGCCGCCAAGGCCGCCGTCTGCCCACCGGCGCAAACAATGTCATCGTCAAATTCCGGCGCGGCGCGGGCTTGACCGGCAATTTGGCTTCAATGTCGCTGGACACCATTGTTGTGCCGCACAGCGCGGTTGAATCAGTGGTTCAGCAGCTGCCGTCATCAGGGGGAGACGACCGCGAAACCCTTGAGCAGGTCGCGGCCAACGCCCCGGCGCGCCTTGTGGCGATGGACAGAGCGGTTTCTCTCAAGGACTACGAGCGCCTTGCGGAAAACTACGCCGGCATCTGGCACGCCGCCGCCTTCGAACTCATGAACGCCCGGCGTTTCCGCCAGACTGTCCGGCTGGTCGCCGTGCCTGCGGGAGGCGGCGCTTTGGGCGGTCTGGCGGCGGACCTGACCGCGTTCCTGCAGTCGAACGGATCGCCGCAGACGGATGTGAGCGTCGAAGACTTTGTCCCGAGCGCAGTCGCCGTATCGATCACTTTGCGGGTGAACTCGGCTGAGTTTGATCCAAGGGCGGTGTCCGAAATGGCCAATGCGGCGCTGCTTCAGATTCTGGACCTTCGCCTGCGAAGACCAGGCCAGGTCTTGTACCGAAGCGAAATCACGCAGGCCATGGAACATGTCGGAGGCGTGTCGAACTCGGACGTCGTTCTCTTTCCGGAAAACCTGCCGGGCAGCCCAAACAGCTGGAAACAGGTGAACCGGGGCGATGACGGCGGCATTTGGGCGGTCATCCCGCATGACAACCAGGTCATCTACGCCGCCGATCCGCTGCTTTTGAGCATCAAGACCGAGGAGGCGAATTTTTGATGGGCGTTCCGCTGAATTCGATCCATGGCGATCATCTGTTTGCTTTGCTTCCCGAGATTTACCGCGAGCGCGACGCTTCGGCTGAAACGGCGCACAAGGACCATCTGCGAGGGTATTTGAATGCGCATGGTGTGTTGCTCGACCGCTTGCGCGGCACTCTGGAGCAGCTCTATGCCGACCATTTTCCTGATGTTCCCGAAGAGGGCCGGGTATGCCAGGCGTGGATCATTCCCTATCTCGCTGATCTGGTCGGCGCGGTCATCGTTTCACCGTTCGCCAATGGTCAGCGCGAGGAGGTGGCCAACGCCGTGCGGTGGAACAAGGCCAAGGGAACCCTGCGCGCCGCCGCCGAAATCGCGGAAGCCGTCACCCAGACCGAAGCGGAGTTGCAGGAAGGCTATGCGCGCCTTGCGCGTTTCGCCGCACCGGGCGAGCCGATACTTCCGGCAGCCGCCTATGGCGAACCGCAGCATCCGATAGACGCGCTGGCGGCCAATCCGGACCAGACCACGCCTTGGCTCTCCGTCAACCCGCAATCCGCCGCGCTTCATCCCGGCCAGCCTGCCGCAACAATCGACTTTCGCATGTGCTCGCGCGCGGTGCGGGCGCAGCGCGGGTCGGACGGCTCCCGCGAAAGCCGCTTTGGCCATTTTCCCGGAACCTGGCCACCGCAGGACAACGCGCCCGCAGCGCCCGAAACCGTCCCGGTGCCGTGGCGTCAGGCCAACCCGCATGGACCGCCATGCTTTCCCGGATCATACGAAGATGTTTCAGCGCGCACGGCTGACATGCGCACTCCTGACGCGGCGGCGCGGAACGGGCGTTATCACCCGCTGCGCCTGCTGCTCCATCTGCCGCCGCCTTCGGGCTTCTTTCCCTTCGACCCGCTCCCTATAACCCTGACGCCGCCGCCTGTCTGGGATGTGGACGGCATCTCCCCAGACGGCAGGCTTCAGCGCATTGTGGCGGCGGACAACAGCGTCACAATCGTGAACATCACGGGTAAGAGCATCTGGATAGACGGCGGAGCGGCACAGGTCAGCGCCAACCCGCTGCCTCCGGCGCCCGTCCCCCTGCCAGCCGTCTGGGACGCGGACGGCCTTTCCCCGGACGGAAAACTGAGACGCAGCATTCTTCCCGACAACACAGTCGAAATCGAAAACATCACAGCGGAGAGCATCCATATCGCCGGGCCGGTTAGCATCAGTGACGGGGGTAGGCACCGTTTCGTCAAACTCATATTTGCAGACAAGATCGCGATCGGCTGGGGCGCGCTCGAACTGGACCGCTGCGCGGTGAAAACGCTTGAATATGTTGAGCAGGCTGGAAAAACAGCCGACGACCGCAGCGTGAATGCGCGCTCTTGTCTGTTTGACACAATTGCGGGCGCGGGCGGCATGGCGAAGCTGGAATATTGCACCGTGCTTTCCTCATGGAGCGCGGCGGCAAAAGCGCTTGCAAGCGATTGCGTCTTTCCGGCTGATTTTGCCGCGTCTTCGGCCATATGCCTGCGCTATTCGGGCGTTGCCGCCGCCACGCTCGCCAATCTGCAGCAGACGGCGACCAACACATCGTCCCGCCCAATTTTCCTGTCGGCGAAATTCGGCGAAACCGGCGCCGGCGTATTGGCGCAGAATTGCAGCGCCGCCCTGCTTGAGGGCGCGGAGGACGGCGGCGAAATGGGGGTCTTTCACGACTGGCGGTTTGCGGCGCAGACACGGGCGCTGAAACTCAAACTGTCAGACTTTCTGCCGATGGGAATGCAGCCCGTCACCGTCTGGGACGCGCGGCTGCGCTGCGTCCCGCCACATCTGAAGCACTGACCAAGAGACGAGGACGAAGCGATGAAAGCGGAAATCTCCAACGACGGATTCAGGCCGGCAAAGTCCTACAGCGGCGTCTACCAGCAGCAGGGACGCATGCTCCTGGACCGCGACTGGAACGAGTGGCTCTCCATTGTGCTTGAGCAGCAGCGCTCCATTTCCAGCCAGTCCATCGGCACGGGAACCCCGCGGCATGGCGGCCTCCTGGAGCCGAAGTCAGGCGTTCTGGCCATCCGCAATCAGGGCGGACTTGTCGCCGCCGAAGGCGTCATTGGCGAGGTGCTCCGACGTTCGAAGACGGATGCGGCGACAGCGCTCTACGCAGTCCAGAGATATCTGCCGCTGTCCGTGCGCAAGGATGATGCGGGTGGCGAGCAGGCGCTGCTGGCAAAGGCCGCTTCGGGTATTGTCTACGCCGATATCTGGGAGCGGACAGTCACGGCGCTGGAAGATGGCGAGCTTCTGGACGCGGCTCTGCATGGCGCGGACACCTGTTTCCGCACGCAGCGCATGGCGCAGCTGAAGACGGCGGTGAAAGACGACCTTGATCCGGCGTCCGACCCGTGCAGTCCGGGCTTTCTGCCCGCGCGCATTCCGCCCTCAGGCAATGCCGAGTTTGACATCGAGCTGACCTCGGCGGGCGAGGCGGCGGACGATTGCGACCCGTGCGCGCTCGAGGTGACGATTGAGCGGTCGGTGGCCAACCATCTTTTCCGCCTTGAGGTTCATGCTGTCGAGTTTGGCGCGAAGCGCCTGCCGCAGAAGCTCCGGCTCAAATGGTCGAACGAGAACGGCGCGCGCGAATACCGCGCGGCCGATTTTGCCGCCGAGGCCGATCCCAACACTTATTCCTATGAGTTCTTTTCGACCGAAACCGAGCACCTGTCCGGCATGCCGTCGGATGACTGGGCCCCGGCGCAGGTTCTGTCCGGCGTGCTTGACCCGGCCAATCCCGCCGACACCGGCAAGTTTCTGCCGCGCGTCCGGGAATGGGACGGCTGGCTGTCGCTGGAACTGTCCGGCGGCCAATGGAAGTTCATGGAAGGAAAGCACGGCGGCCTGAAGATTGAGCCGGGCGGCACTGGCAACCGCGTCTGCAAGGTGGATGGCGGGCTGATGCGCCTCACAATCAACGGCGTCGCGGTCACGCTGACGCTTGACGGCAAGACTTTCCTGCAGGGCGACTATTGGCTGGCGCTTGGGCGCACCCGCCAGACGGGGGCGGACAGGCTGAAGAAAATCAGTTCGCTCCCCGTCGGCATCCGGCATCATTACTGCATCCTAGGCGCGGGAACATTCAAGGACGAAGCAACATTTTTCGAAGGGCTTGACCCGTTCAGCCTGCGCCGTCTGCAGCATCCGTCGCTGACCTGCCTTGACGCGAAAGACGTCGGTTACAAGGCGGACAACTGCGCGTTTCTTGCGTCCGCAACCAATGTGCAGCAGGCGCTGGATGCGCTGTGCAAGCGCAGCCACTGGGCGCTGCGCATGTCGGCGGGCACCGGCCAGGAGGGATTTGACGGCGATGTGCTCGCCAGCCCGATTGAGATTCTGGTCGAGGACCAGGACGGCAAGCCCGTTACAGGCGCGAAAGTGCGGCTCGACGCGGTTCATCCGAAGACCGGCGGCGTCCCCACAGACCTGCTCGCCGCCGCCGCCGCTCCGGCTGTTGAGGCGGTCAGTCAGATACTGACCAGCGACGCGGATGGTTATGTCCGCGCATTCTGGCGCATCCGCGGCCCTGAGGGCCTGCATTCGGTTTCCGCAGCGCTGGTGACAGCGCCGCAGGGTGTCTCGGGCAAGCTCTGGTATGCGGCCACGCTTGTGCCGCGTGTGAAAAGTTCGGAGTTGACCCTGATCAAGGGGTTGGAGTGGCAGGATGGCACGGAATACCGCAACAATTCGGCGGTGCCATTGAGCGCTGTTTCAAAGGGCTTGGTGATTCATTTGACAAGCTCAATTGCGGAGCCGGACGCGATCTCAAACGACGTCTGTGTTCTCACCGCCGAACGCGCCGAAAATCTTGACGGTGGCATTGCTTTCGATCTGGTCGTGCTCTGCGCCGTTGTGAAGGTTGAGGACAACAGGCTGATCGTCCAGCCTGAGCCGAAAAGTCTCCAGCGACTGCTGACGCAGCATCTCGGCGTCGAGCCGCTGGACTGCACGCCGAGGGAAGGCATGCGCGTCCGGCTGCGCCTCATTGGCCGGTTTGTCATGGCCAAGGAAGGGCTGCTGGACGGGTTTGTGCCGTCCTTTCCAAAGGAGGGGCAGATCACTCTCGATTTCGGCAGGCCTGGAATCGGCCATGTCAGCGATTTCGAAAGCTGGTTCTACCTCGCGCCGAATCGCCGCTTCATACCCATTCGTCAAGCAGTGGATGCCGACCTCTTGGCACTCGGGTTCAGACCCGACCGTGCGGCGAGATTCAGGGAGGTGGCAGCCAATTCAGCGAGCATGGCTCTGTTCATTCGAAGGTTCCAGCCGACGCCCGAAGAATTGGTCATTATCGAAAGCAATTTTGAATTCTAGGAAAAGGCCATGCGGAACCATGCGCTGATGACGAAGGAGGCGGCAAGGCCCGGACTTGCCGCGATGCAGCGCGCGCCGGCGCTGCGGTCCATCCTGCTTGGCGCGGGCGCGCGGCCAAAACTGCGCGTCGGCGCCGTGGACGATCCCGCCGAAGCGGAGGCCGACCGCGTCGCCGACAAGATCATGCGCATGCCCGACCCGAAGCTAGTCTCAGCCGCGTCAGAGCCGCCGCCGGACCAGCGCAGCATCCTGCGCCGAAAATGTGCGCATTGCGATGAGGAGGAGAGGGTACAGCGCAAGGAAGCGCAAGGCGCCTCCCATGCCGGCACCGCGCTGTCGCCCGCCGCCGAATCCGCCGTCAGTTCGCTCGGCCCCGGCGCGCCGCTCCCCGCATCCGAGCGCGCGTTTTTCGAGCCGAGGATTCGGACACTCGCTGGGCCATGTGCGGGTGCATGACGGCGCGCAGGCGACCGATGCCGCAGGCGCGGTCAATGCGCGGGCGTTCGCGCTGGGGTCAAGCGTGGCGTTTGCTCGGGGGGAGTATCAGCCGGGGACAATGCGAGGGCGGGAGCTGATGGCGCATGAATTGGCGCATGTCATTCGGCCCGCCGAAACAGGGTCCGTAACGCTTCGGCGCAAGGTGCAGGTCGGAGCCGGACTCACTTTGAATACGCAGGGCTTCACAGTGACCAAGACTGGCGATACCTACACTTGTCCGAGGGTGGTGAAGGGCGGCCTATGGAACGAGATATTCACAGCACTGCTTTTCTCGCCTCGCGTCTTCAAGATCGCCGGCGCGACGAATGCCGAGATGAATAAGAACTTTTTAGCTCATATGAAGGCACGAGTAGGTGTTGTGGAGTTTGCGGGGAAGAAGAAGTATAGTTTCGGGGCCGACAGCAACTTCGCAATGAATCCAGCGTTCTGGGATGTGGACGCTTCTGGCTGGCGCCTCAAGGCAGGCGCAGATCGACAAGAGGCTATTGACGATCTAAATGTACACCCAGACAAATATGCCATTGCCTGCTTGGCCGCAACGGAGCTCACGATGGAGGGTGGAGCGGCTTCCAACAGAGTGATGTTTGGCTCCAGCAGCGACATCACTGATTGGGTTCCGGGAGACTGGGGCCACATTAAAAATGTTGATTTTCCGCGTCCTGGAGGAATACCCGGACTGGAAGGAGAAAATATTATCTACGTCGGCAAAGACATGTTCTGGGGCCATTTCAACCCGGGCCTCGAATACAAGACCCTAGCTGATTGGATCGCCGAAGTGGATAGTTTTACCGAGCCGTCGAAGCCGAGATTGGAAACACAACGCACCTGCACGGCCGTGGGTTTGGAGTGAGGTAACGCAGTACTGACACTTGAGGGATAAGCATATGGAAGTGATCCGAGTAAGCTGGGTGATTGCCGATGGCGTTGAACCTGCTGTCGGCTATCTTGTAAATGGTGCGCCTGTCGGCGAAGGTCAGTCAGGCTTGGACCGTGTCATAAATCTAGTGGGAGCCAATCCCCTTGCGCAGGTTGTTCTTGAGGTGCGGCGAATGGGACTTGGGGGAGAGAGCCTTCTTTCCGCTTTGCCCTTTGCTGATCAATATGCGAAGTTTGCCGACGCGCTGGGTGATCGCCAACCAGTGGTCGAGTTTCACTGACTACGGACTGTTGTGCAGGAATTTCTCAGGTCAAAGAGACAAGGTCTCCGCCACATGATGAAGGTCAAAGCCCCCATTTCCGCCAGTGTCGCAGCGCACACAGGTGTGGTGTCGTCTCGCCCGCTGTTCAATCTAAGGAGAATTATAGGTTCGGCGAGAACCATCCCCTCTCTCCCCATCGCTCCCCCCTCCGACCCCGCCGAAGCCCATGCTGACCGAGAGGCCTCCCGCGTCATGCGCATGCCCGATCCGGCGTTTGGCGCTTCCCCCGTGCGGGACATTCTGCGCCGCAAATGCGCGGACTGTGAGAATGAGGAAAACATCCAGCGTAAAGAGACGCCCGGCGCGGCGGCCTCTCTTTCGCCCGCCGCTGAATCCGTCGTCCGCGCGCTCGGCCCTGGCGCGCCGCTGCCTCAATCCGAACGCGCCTTTTTTGAACCGCGGTTCGGGCGCTCGCTGGAACATGTGCTTGTGCATGACGGGGCGCAGGCGGGGCGCGCGGCGGGGGCGGTCAGCGCGCGGGCGTTTGCGCTCGGCCCTAACATCGCCTTCGGCGCGGGCGAATATCAGCCGGGAACGCAGCGCGGCCGCGAGCTGATGGCACATGAGATCGCCCACACAATGCAGCCCGGCCATGGCGGGCCATCGCCGCTGCGGCGCAAGGTGCAGGTGAACGCCGGACTGTCGCTGAACACGCAGGGCTTCTCCGTGACGAAGAGCGGCGACACCTACACGTGCCCAAAGGTGGTGAAGGGCGGCGTCTGGAACGAGATTTTCACCGCGCTTCTGTTCTCGCCGCGCGTTTTCAAAATCGCCGGCGCGACGAATGCCGAGATGAACAAAAACTTCGTCGCGCATATGGCCGCGCGGCTGAACATCACCAAATTCGCCGCGAAGAAGAAATTCAAGTTTCCCGTGCCGGGCGATGCAGCCAAATTGAACCCGGAGTTCTGGTCGGGAGAAGACGTGGTTAAGCCGGGCAAGGACCGGAAGGACGCAATTGCGGACATTAACAGCGAAAAAAATGGCAAGGACTATGCGATCTACTGTCTGCTCGGAACGAAATTGACAATGGAAGGCGGCTCCGGTTCCGGCGACTTCATCTATGGCAACAGCACGGAAGAGACCGACTGGATTCCCGGCGACTGGGGCTACATCGAAAACGTGGATTTCCCCGTGGGCGGAACTCTCGGTTTGGAAGGTGAAAACCTGATTTATGTTGGAAACGATCTGTTCTGGGGTCACTTTGGTCCGGGCATTGAATACAAAACTTTGGGCGACTGGCTGACCTCGGTGGATAATTTCCCGGGTCCTTCCTTCGGCTCGCTCGACACACAGCGCAACAGCACCAAAGTTGGACTGGAGTGAAAAGCCGCAAGACAGATGAGGAAAATGTCAGCTCATGGACACAATCAGGATAAGCTGGATTTTACCGGACAAGGCTCACGGCGCGGCGGCCTATTCCATCAATGGCGCGCCAGTCGGCGACGGGCAGCCGGGGTTTGATGCCGTGCTTGAAATGGTAAAGCGGAACGCCCGTGCAGCCATTGTGCTTGAGCTTGGCCCGATGCCGGGCGCCGGCGGCAAGAGCGTCAGAGCCATGCTGCCCTTCGCGGCCCGATACGGCGAGTTTGCCGAAGCGCTGGGCGGGCGCGACGCCACATTGGAAATAAGATGATGGTTCTCTCCCGTTTTACGGTTCCAGAAAATGACAATGTCAATGGCGGTGGCCGCCCATGCTGACGCACGCGCTCCAGCCCGCGCGGGCATCGGGAAACGCCACCGCCGCGCCTTGGCGCGACCCGGGTCTGCGGTCACTGCTGCGGAACGCTGGCGCCCGGCCTAAGCTGCGGGTAGGCGCGGCCAATGATCCGGCGGAGGCCGAGGCCGACCGCACGGCGGACAGGATCATGCGCATGCCTGATCCGCAGGCGGCAGCCGACGCGGCATCGCCGCCCGCGACGCCCCGGGACATCCTTCGCCGCAGGTGCGCGCATTGCGAGGACGAGGAGAAAATCCGGCGCAAGGAAACCGCAGGGCAAGCGGTTCCGATTTCATCAGCCGCTGAGACCGCCGTCCGGTCGCTCGGCCCCGGCGCGCCGCTGCCCGCGTCGGAGCGGGCGTTTTTTGAGCCGAGATTTGGGCGGCCGCTGGATCATGTCCGCGTTCACGACGGCGCAGAGGCGGCGCGGGCGTCAAGCGCGATCCATGCGAGGGCCTTCGCGCTCGGCCCGAGCGTCGCGTTCGCCCAAGGCGAGTACCGGCCGGGAACGCATGGCGGGCGGGAGCTTTTGGCGCATGAGCTGGCGCATGTGGGACAGGATTCGCCATCCGCGCCTTTTGTCCGCCGCAAAACGACAACCGGCGTGGACAATCACGGTTCCTATGCGTTCGATGATGAGGACTGCACCTTCAAATACAAGCAGAAATGGTTCTTCAAATTTGACGCCTCGGTGCCCGCCGCGGACCGGCCAAGCCTGATGGCAAGCGCCGAAAAACATGTGCATGACGGCTGGTCCGGCAAGTTCAAGCTGATCCCGCAGTCCTTGATGAAATTCATCGCCTGCGGCTGCAAGAAAGGCGCAAGCGTTGACGTCAGCATAAAGGCGCAGGAGGGTGATTCAAAAGGAACCGGGATTGCCGTGACCGTCACGCCGAAGCGTCCGCGCCAATGTGAGTTTTGTCACTGGCAACACCGAGCTTGAGCACAATCCGAAGACCAGCGACTTCAGAGGCACGCAGTACAAGACCGGGCTTCAATACACGATTTCGCATGAATTTGGCCACACGATTGACCTCACCGACGAATATGTCGGCTGGACCGGCTTTTTTGCGCCCTCGATTCAAGCCGATGTCAAATCGCAGATGAATTCGGGCAACGATGTCCGCCTGCGCCATTACCAATATTTCGGCGACCTCCTGTCTTTGGCAAAACTTGGCTGCCGCTACAGTCCGGACGGCATCCGCCAGCCCGACCGCGAGCGCGCGGTTTTCTCGAGCGAGACGCTCAGCGGCATCACAATTTCGCAGGACGGAATGGATTTCAAAGGCGCGGAGAAGACCGATCCGATGGGCCGCTTCTACGACATGCGCGTGTCCAACACGCGCATTCTGGGCATATTTTACCCGGAGCTCGGCGCGGTGCGGTTTTCAAAGACCAGCCCCAATGGCGGCGACGAATTCGGCGTGACCGCCGGGCTGCGGCTTTCGCAGATCGCATATCCGTTTGAGCTGAACCTGCGCACCGGCATAGCGACCAACCCGCTTGACCCGGACCGGCAAGTCAAAATCCCGGTCAGCCTGCAGCTCGGCCTGCGCACCGACAAGTTCGAGTTCGGAATGCATCTGACGCCGCTCATCAACGTCTCGGACCTGGGCGGCTCGCAGATCATGACCGGGCTGGGTTTCAGGATGAACCTGCGCTGATTATCCGGGTGTGATTTCTGGATCTCAAAAGCGACGACGCAGACAAAAAGGAACAAGATGTGAACCGCCCCGGCAATGCCGGGGCGGTTGTGGGGATGCATCTAGCCGGGTTCTGCCTCAAAGTCTGTGGAGGTGGGTTGCGGATGGGGGTGATTTGTATTTGACTTGCGTCCATGCTGAACCGGATTGTCCTTGCCCTGCCGCCTGACGTGCAGGTCACAGAGTCTGCGCTTGTCGAAAATAAATGGCGGATTTCCGCTCGCTTGCAGCAGCAGTCGGGAATCTGTCCTGATTGCCATCTCCGCTCTGCGTCGCGCCACGGCTGGCATCGGCGCGGGCTCGTTGATCTTCCAGCGATGGGTCGCGAAGTGGTGCTGAAACTGCAGGTGTCACGTTGGCGCTGCTGCAGTGCGGCATGCGCGCGTCAGACATTCATTGCGCCGAATGCGGACTTGTTCCGGCCGCATGGCCGTCGAGCCCGACGCGCAGAGCAGATCGTTCGTCTGATTGGCCATAGTGCCGCCCGGCGAGCGATTGTTAGGGCGTCTTGGTCTGACAGCCAGCGACGATACGATTATTCGCGCATTGAAGCGTGGGCATCAAGGTCAAGCCGCCGAATACCCGGTTCGTGTGGTGGGCATTGACGACTGGAGCCAGCTCAAGGGATCAAGCTATGGCACGATATTGATCGATCTGGAGCGCCGCCGAGTGATCGATGTTCTTGAAGATCGCAGTGCGGATGCCGTTGAACGCTGGTTCAAGCGTCATCCGGGGGTCGAGACGATCAGCCGGGACAGATGTGGTCTTTATGCGCGCGGCGCCACGCTTGGCGCACCCAAGGCCCAGCAAGTCGCCGACCGGTTTCATCTTTTGGAAAATCTGCGCAAGAGCATCGAGGAGCAGCTGAGCCGTTCATACACAGTCTCCCGCCGGTCCTGCTTGCCGCCCAGTGGCGCCGATCCGCTTCATGCGAATTCAAGTGGGGGCCATGACCTTATGCCCTCGCACGCCGTCCAGCATCAGTATCTGCTGCGACAGCGCAGGCTGGAAACCCGGCAAGCGCTTTTCGAGCAGGTCCAGCAGATGGCGTCAGCCGGGGTCGCGGCGCGCGATATTGCGCAGGAAATAGGCTTCAACTGGCGGACGGTCTATCGCTGGCTGGCGAGAGAAGAGCCGATTTACCGCAGTCCTTTAGCACTCAAGCCGTCATCGCCCCTGTATTTCGAGGCATTTCTGAAAGAGCGGTGGGCGATCGGTGACAGAAGTGGCCGCTGCCTTTTCTCAGACATCCGTCACAGGGGTTACACGGGGAGCCGATCCCATCTGGAACGCTTGTTGAGCCAGTGGCGACAAGCGGAAAAGCAGCCGGCACTGAAAATGGGAGAGACCATCAGGCATCCAAAGGTCTTGAATGCAACCGCCCAGGCGCGTGATCCGCTGACAGGTCATTTGATTTCACCGATCACCGCCGCTGTCTTGTGCATCAAGCCGTCAGGGCTCCTCACACCGGCACAGCTGTTGAAGGTGGCAGCCCTCAAGGCGGCGTCAGATGAGTTCAGCGTCATGCGACAGCTGGCAATGCGGTTTCGCGGTCTGTTCAAGTCGAAGGATGCCACCGGGCTGCCGCAGTGGCTGCGTGATGCAAAAGCATCCCGGCTTCACACCATGGTGCGCTACGCAAGGGTAATCGCGCGCGATCTGCCAGCAACGGCAAATGCTATCGAAATGCCGTGGAGCAACGGCCAGACCGAGGGCCAGGTGAACCGCCTGAAAATGCTGAAACGCCAGATGTATGGCAGAGCTGGTGTGGCGCTGCTCAAGGCTCGGATGCTTCCGCTGTAATGGTTCATGGACGACATAGCGGCCCAGTCTATCCCAGGCCGTCCAATCGGACTCACCTTTTGCCCATTCGGCGATCGGATACCTAAAAACGCGCCAATTTAGCGCGCTTGCCCCGCTCGGATACGACATCTCCGTGTCTGAACCGGATAATCATTTTTTTAGAAATGTGGGCGGGGCCGATCAGCAATCTTTGATCGCTGCGCGGGCTGGAATTATATTGCGCGTTTGCCGAACCCCTCTGGCGCGGCCTCAATCTGCAGGCTCGCCCGCTTGCAGAACACGTCTTGCAATGATCTGAAAACACATGATTATCAAGTCACTTTCTTATTGAATTTGATGCGAATATCTGACATATTCGCCTCATGAAGCCTATCTGGCAGGCCCGCGTCTGGCCCAACTTCGACTATGACTGCGCGGAAACCGAACCGCATCTGGCAGCGGCCATTGAGGCGCTGGGGGAAGTATCGGGCCTTCAGGCAGGCCTCGACCCCGGCGATTTGGAGGAACTGAGGCTTGCCCAGGTGGTGCAGGAAGCGATGTCCTCTTTTGGCATCGAGGGCGTGACCCTTGACGCGGCCGAAATTGAAGCCTCCGTCATTGCCTCCCTGAAACAGCGCAACCGCGCCATCGTCTCGCGCCGATCAGATGCGATTGTCGAACTCATGCTGGCGGCGCGGCGCGCGAAAAAACCGCTGACGGCGGACACACTCAAGGATTGGCACAGACTCCTCTTTTACGGGATCGAAGTCGAAGATCTTGGAACATGGCGCAGATTCGAGATCGACATTGTCCGTTCAGCCGCTGCCGGAAACAACGATATCCTCTACAAGGCGCCGCCACCTGATCGGATTGAAGCCGAGATGGCCGTCTTTCTGAAGTGGCTTGCGCAAGGGCACAAGCATCCGACACCAATCGTGGCAGCAATCGCGCACCTGTGGTTTGAATCAATCCACCCGTTCTCGGATGGCAATGGGCGTATCGGGCGCGCCATTATCGAACAGGTGTTTGCAAAAACCAAGGCGCTGCCATTCTCGTTCTCAAGGCAGGTGGAGAAGGAAAAGAAAGCCTACTATGCCGCCCTTCAGGCCGGCCGGCGCGAAGGCGACGGGGCCATCGACGCGACCACCTTTATTGTGTGGTTTCTTGAATGCCTTGTGAGTGCAGCCGCCCTGAGCCGCAATGAGGCCTTCCTGATCGTGCGGCGGAACAGATTTCTTTCAAAGCTAAGCCCGGACTTGTCCGAACGGCAAATAACAGTCCTGCGCGTCCTCTTTTCGCAAGGCGAAGTGCGCGTTGCACAAGGAATAAGCGCCCGAAGCTACGCCAAGATCGCAAGGGTTTCGGGGCCGACAGCCACACGCGATCTGGCCGCAATGGAGCGGGCAGGGGCCCTGACGCGCTCAGAAGCCGGAGGGCGTTCCACACACTACCGCATCAATTACTGAGCCGGCTCACTGGAACTGACACACTACACGGTGTCAGTTTGGCGACGTCACATTAACTTCATGTCACATGCTGCGGGTTAGAAGCCCCGGATGAACAAGCCCGTCAGTTACAAACGCCATCGGTTCCTTGCGCAGGTCATTTCTCATGCGGTCTGGCTGTACTTTCGCTATCCGTTGAGCTTGCGTTTGGTTGAAGAAATGGTGCTCGATCGCGGGATTGCAGTCTCGTACGAAACCATTCGCCGCTGGGGCAGGAAGTTTGGCGCTGACTATGCCGGCCGCCTGCAACGCAAGCGGCCGAGCCGGAATGATATCTGGCACCTCGACGAGGTGGTGATCAGCATCGCTGGCAAGAAGCATTGGCTATGGCGGGCGGTTGATCAGGATGGCTACGTTCTCGATGAGATTGTTCAGTCCAAGCGCGATACCAAGGCCGCAAAGCGTCTTTTGATCCGCTTGTTGAAGAAACAAGGCATGGCTCCCAAGCGGCTCATCACCGACAAACTGAGATCTTATGGAGCAGCCAAAAAGCAGATCGTGGCGCATGTCGAGCATCGCTCCCACAAGCGTTTGAACAATCGAGCTGAGAACTCCCATGTGCCGTATAGAAAACGAGAACGAATGATGCAGCGCTTTCGATCAGCAGGAGCGTTGCAGCGCTTTGTTTCCATGTCCTCCGCGATCAGAAATCCAATCGTCCCGCCGCGCTCAAAAGGCTCCGCCCTCCAGATTCGCCTTCATCGGCTGCAAGCAATGGCCGAGTGGAAAGTCGTGACCGTTGCCGCCTGAAATCTGCAGGACGCCCATCATTGCGTATTCGCCAGAGTTAACGTGACAACCCCGCTGCAATCCTGCGGCGCAGCGAGAAAGCAGATCATGCCCGGCGTCGAACACCGCTCGCACAAAGGCCTGAACAATCGGGCCGAAAACTCGCATGTGCCACTGCGAAAACGGGAAGGCATGATGCAACGGTTTCGATCACTTGGAGCCCTCCAACGCTTCGTGTCTGTCTTCTCTGCCGTCCGCAATCTCTTCGTTCCGCCCCATTCAAAATGTTCTGCCTTGCAGGTCCACATTCATCACCTTCAAGCCATGGCGCAATGGAAAGCTGTCACGTTGGCAACCTGAACCATCTCCGATAGACAGGCGCAATTCGGCAAAGTGCCATTAACCTGACATCGCCCTGCAAAGACCCTGAGAATAAACCAAAGTGCCATCGCATTGACACATCACCGCAAAAACTGTGTTAGTTCGTGCAGCTGCGGCACACGATAAAAGAATAAGCATGGCCACCAACTTAGACGGATC
>CAWDIY010000036.1:0-86091 GCA_963802455.1 uncultured Alphaproteobacteria bacterium
CCGCCTCTCCCGAGCGAACCGGCTCGACCAGACGGCCTGTGCCGAAAGTCGATGTCGGCAAGAGGGTCAAGCCCAGGCAAACGACGATCTTTGATCTGATCCAAGGCAACTGAAACGCAGCGCTGGAATGGAATTCCGCCAATTGCCGGATGACCGCAAAGCAAAGTTCCCGGAAGCAGTTTATTTGCGCCCCGATATCTTATAATTGGCGTGAGGATGCGCAAAATGGCGCAGTTTTGGGATTTCTCCGCAATGGCGCAGACGCAGAGCAGACTGACCGCCTTCCCCGCCTTTATCAAGGTGGCGGGAAAGCGCGCGCTCGTGGTGGGAAATGGCGAGGAAGCCTTGGCCAAGTGCCGGCTTTTGAGCGAAACGGAGGCGCATATTGTCCTCATCGCCGATGTGCCCTCCGCTGACCTTTCCACCTTTGTTGAAAAGTCTGGAATTGAACATGTCAATGCGGCGTTCAGTCCGGAACTGCTTGACGGCGCTGTCATGGCGTTTGGCGCGACGGGCGATAGCGCGGCGGACCGGGCTGTTGTCACAGCGGCGCGCGCGGCTGGCGTGCTTGCCAACGCCGTTGACCAGCCGGACTACTGCGATTTCTACACGCCCGCCCTCGTCTCCCGCGCGCCGCTTGCCGTCGCCATCGGCACGGAAGGCGTGAGCCCGGTTCTGGCGCAGAGCATCCGCGCCCGCATCGACCAGATGCTGCCACCCTCGCTTGGCGCCGCGCTGCGTCTGGCGGACACTTTCCGTCATGCAGTCGAGCAGGTTTTGCCCAAGGGCAATCTCCGCCGCCAGTTCTGGCGCAGCTTTTTTGAAGGCTCCCCGGCCCGGCTGATCGCAAAGGGCGATGTTTCCGAAGCGCGCGAGGCGACGGCCAACCTCCTTCGCACCCACGGCGTTGACGAGGGCCACGTGGCGCTGGTCGGCGCTGGTCCCGGCGCTGAGGATTTGCTGACGCTGCGGGCGCAGCGCTTGCTGATGGAGGCCGACGCGATTGTCTATGACGCGCTGGTGCCGGAGGCTTTGGTCGCCATGGGCCGCCGCGATGCAGAACGCATTTCGGTGGGCAAGCGCAAGAACTGCCATTTGAAATCACAGAAGGAAATCGACGCTATTCTGGTCGAGCTTGGCCGCGCCGGCAAACGCGTCGTGCGGCTGAAATCAGGCGACCCGCTGGTGTTTGGCCGCGCGGCGGAGGAGCTGACCGCGCTGCGCAATGCCGGAATTTCGCACGAGATCGTGCCGGGCGTCACGTCGGCCTTTGCTGCCGCCGCTGATTTTGCGCTGCCGCTCACTCTGCGAGGTGTTGCTTCATCCATGGTGCTGACAACCGGGCATGATCTGAAGGGCGACGTGCTGCCCGACTGGGCGCAGCTTGCCATCGGCGGCGCGACGGTGGCGGTCTATATGGGCCGCACGGTGGCGGCGGATGTGGCGAACAGGCTGCTGGAAGCCGGCCTTCCGGAAGAGACGCCGGTCGCGGTGGTCGAGAATGCGAGCCGCCTCGACGCGCGGCTGTTCCATGGCACACTTAAGGATTTGCCCGATCTCAACGAGATCGAAGAAATCACCGGGCCGACCATGGTCATTATCGGCGAGGCGGTGGCGGGCGCGGACATTTCGCGGGCCGAACCGCTGTCGCAGCAGCTGCGGCTGAAGATCACAGTTTGAATGGATCAGAAGATGAAAGTGCTTACCGCCAATCGGCTGAGCGACGGAATTGCCGTCTGGTATTCCCCAAGCAGAGGCTGGGACACCGATATTGCGACTGCCGAGCTGGTCTCAGACGCAGCGGGCGAATCCCGGCTGGCTGTGATCGGCTCCGAGGCTTATGCGCGCAATGAAGTCATCGATGTGAACGTCGTCGACGCGGAAATTGCAAACGGCAAGCCCACAGCGACAAAACTGCGCGAGCGCATCCGGGCCGAAGGGCCGACTATTGATTATCACGGCAAGGCCGCCTGAGGAACTTGAGACATGTACCGTTACGATGAATTCGACCATGGGTTCGTGAAAGCCCGCGTTGCGGAGTTTTCCGATCAGGTGGCGCGGCGGCTTGCGGGTGATCTGACCGAGGATCAGTTCCGCCCGCTGAGGCTGATGAACGGCGTCTATCTGCAGCTGCACGCCTACATGCTGCGCGTTGCCATTCCCTATGGCACGCTGTCTTCGGCGCAGATGCGCAAGCTCGCCCATATCGCCCGCGTCTACGACCGGGGCTATGGCCATTTCACCACGCGGCAGAATCTGCAGTATAACTGGCCGGCGCTGAAAGACATGCCCGCGATTCTCGATGAGCTGGCGAGCGTTGAGATGCATGCCTTGCAGACCTCAGGCAACTGCATCCGCAATGTCACCGCCGATCACTTTGCGGGCATTGCGGCGGACGAGGTGGCGGACCCGCGCCCCTATGCGGAAATCCTGCGGCAATGGTCATCGATCCATCCGGAATTCTCCTACCTGCCGCGCAAGTTCAAAATTGCAGTGACGGGCTGTGAGAACGACCGCGCTGCCATACAGGTTCATGATATCGGCCTCGCGTTGAAGCATGGACCGGACGGCGGCATCGGCTTTGCCGTCTATGTCGGCGGCGGACAGGGGCGCACGCCGATGGTCGCCAAGAAGATACGCGACTACCTGCCGGAAGCCGACATTCTGACCTACTGCACGGCGATCCTGCGGGTCTACAATCTCGAAGGCCGCCGCGACAATAAATACAAGGCGCGCATCAAAATTCTCGTTCATGAAATGGGCACGCAGGAACTGACTGACCGGGTCGAGACCGAATGGCGGACGCTGAAGGACAGCGACCTGAAAGTGCCGGACGCCGACATTAAAAACATCTACGCTTATTTCGCCGCTCCCGATCTGCCGGAGCGGGCCGAGGGCCATGGCCTGGTCGCCAAACAGCGCCGCGAGGATTCAGGCTTCGCCGCCTGGGTGTCGCAGAACAGCGTGCCGCACAAGCATCCGGACTATAAGGGCGTGACAATTTCGCTGAAGCCCATCGGCGGCATTCCGGGCGACGCGTCGGCGGACCAGATGGACATCATCGCGGACCTTGCCGAACGCTATTCGCAGGACGAGCTGCGCGTCAGCCATGAGCAGAACCTTGTCATGCCGCATGTGGCGTTTGCCGACCTGAAGGCGGTCTACAACGTGCTGGTGGAAAATGAGCTGGCAACGGCGAATGCCGGTCTCATCACCGACATCATCGCCTGCCCCGGCATGGATTATTGCGCGCTGGCCACCGCCCGCTCGATCCCGATCGCCCAGAGGATTTCGGAGCGCTTCGCCTCGCAGCAGCGCCAGCTGGACATCGGCGATTTGAAGATTAAGATTTCCGGCTGCATCAACGCCTGCGGCCATCATCATGTCGGCCATATCGGCATTCTCGGCGTCGACAAGCGCGGCGAGGAAATCTATCAGGTGACGCTGGGCGGCTCAGCGGACGAGCACACTTCAATTGGCGAGATTGTCGGGCGCGGCTTTGCGAGCGACGAAATCACGGATGCCATCGAGACCGTCGTCGACACCTATCTCGGGCTTCGCCAGTCCAAAGACGAAAACTTCCTCAGCGCCTACCGCCGCGTCGGCGCTCAGCCCTTTAAGGAGGCGCTGTATGGAAGCGTTGAGAAAGCTGCCTGAGGCGGCTGTCATGAGCGATATCGATCAGACCAAGGAAAAGGCGCGGCTGCTGGATGCCAAGTACGGCCACCTGACGCCGCAGGAGATTATTGCGGTTTCGGTCAAGGAGCTGTTTCCCGGAAACATTGGCTCGGTGTCTTCGTTTGGCGCGGATTCGGCGGTGCTGCTGCATCTCGTTTCCGAAGCGGACGCGGCAACGCCGATCCTGTTTTTGGAGACAGGCAAGCATTTTGACGAGACGCTGGCCTACCGCGACGAGCTGACCGAGTTTCTCGGCCTCACCAACGTGCAGAACATCGAGCCGCTGCCGACGACGCTCACCAGCGATGACCCGGACGGCCTCTTGCACAAAACCAGCACTGACGCGTGCTGCGCGATCCGCAAGGTCGAGCCGATGGCGCGCGCAATTGTGCCCTATGCGGCCTGGTTCACCGGGCGCAAACGTTTTCAGGCGCAGACACGGGCGAAACTGTCAGTGTTTGAAGCCGTGGGAAACCGCATCCGCATCAACCCGCTGGCAGGCTGGGGCTCGGACGAAATCGCCGCCTATCAGGAAGAGCACGCGCTGCCGGAGCATCCGCTGATCGCGTACGGCTACTATTCCGTCGGCTGCCTGCCCTGCACCGAGCCGTCTTCGCCGGATGATCCGCGCGGCGGGCGCTGGAAGGGCAAGAGCAAAACCGAATGCGGCATCCACCTTGGCGGGCTGGACGAGTCGCTGAACGCGGCCTCACTCTAGGAAAATTTGATGAGCGAAAAAATTCTCTGGTGCGGCGGTGCCGCCGTGAAAGACGGCTGGACCCACGCAGAAGCCGATGAAGGCAGCGGTCAGATCATCCTGCCGGTCGCCGCCTATCTCGCGCTGTCGAAGGAGCAGCGCAAGGCCGGCGCGAACCGGCTCGGTGTTCTGATCCAGCCGCTGGAATCCATCGACGCCATCATTGAAGACCTTCCGAACCTGTCGCTGATCGCGCTGGCATTTCCGGCATACACGAACGGCACGGCGCATTCGAAGGCGGCGATGCTGGTGGAGCATCACGGCTTTTCCGGCGAAATCCGCGCGGTCGGCGACGTGCTGTTCGACCAGATTCCCCTGATGGTCCGCAACGGCTTCACCAGCTTTGAGATCGTCAACGAACCGACCATCGCACAGCTGACATCCGGCAAAAAGGGCGGCATCGCGTTCCAGTACCAGCCTGCGGCGCGGCCTTCGCCGACGGCGAAAAGCTATGTCTGGCGTCACAGGGAAGCGTCCTGACATGTTTATCCACGTGACCGACCAAGAGGGAAAACGCCACACGCTCGATGCGGTCGAAGGCTGGCGGGTGATGGAGATCATCCGCGAGCACGGGCTCGACATCAAAGCCGAATGCGGCGGCGCCTGCGCCTGCGCCACCTGCCACGTCTATATCGCGCCGGAATGGGCGGCAAAGCTGCACACGGCGCATGACGAGGAGCACGAAATGCTCGACGGCGCGTTTCATGTCGAGGACAATTCGCGCCTGTCCTGTCAAATCATCATGTCCGAACGGCTGAATGGCATCGAGCTGACGCTCGCGCCGGGCACTGAGAACGATGCAAGAGCCGCTTGATCCGAGCAAAAAAATCTTCGCTCTAGCGCATCGGCTGTTCTAATGGAGTCACTTTGGCGGCCGCCGACCCAAATACGTCATTCCGGGGCCGCGAAGCGGAACCCGGAATCCAGAGTGGCGAAGAACGAAGTTTCGCTCTTGCGCAGACCGGGTTTAAGCCCGCCAAACCACCCATTTCAGCCCGCTTGCCAATATCCCATCTCTGGATTCCGGGTTCCGCTTTGCGGCCCCGGAATGACGGTAAGAGGGAATGCGTCCGCCAAAGTGATGCCAATTTGGCACCCGATGCTCTCTAAAGGTCCGGCGACACCGGCGTCTTGCTGAGCCAGCCGCTGCGCTTCTCGTCGCGGATGAGGGTGATGACGCCGGAAAGCGCGATCAGGCCAAGGCCGGCCAGCGTCCAGACATCGGGATATTCTGAGAAAAACATCATGCCGAAAATCACCGCCCAGAGCATCTGGCTGTACTGACCCGGCGCGATGGCGCTTGCGGGAGCAAGCCGCGCGGCGGCGAGCATGGCGGCTTGGCCCGCGGCGGCGAACATTCCGCAGACAAAATAACGCAGCCACTCGCTTGGCGTCGGCCAGTCCACTGTGCCCGCCATCAGGATGCCGTTGATGATGGTGGATGCGACGAGCAGCGTGCCTAGCAGGGAGAAACTGTTTTCCGAATTGCCGATCTTGCGCAGGATTACCAAGGTTGACGCGCCCATCGTCGCGGCGCAGAGCGCGGCGAGATGCGCCAGCTGCAACTCACGGAAACCAGGGCGCACGACGACCCAGACACCGATCAGGCCAATGGCCACTGCGCTCCAGCGCTTCCAGCGCACGTCCTCACCGAGGAAGAGCACCGACAAGACGGTGGCGATGGCCGGGCTCAGAAAGGCGAGCGCGTAGGTTTCGGCGAAGGGCAGGCGCGTGAAGGCATAGAAGACGAACATGCCGGCGAGAATGCCAGTCGTGGCGCGCGCAATGACTAGACCGGGACGGTTGAGGCGGAACACCGCGCTCAGATTGCCGCGCCAGACCGCCGTCGCGAAGATCGGCAGCATGGCGAACAGCGAAATGAAGAAACCGATTTCAAAAACAGAGGAGCCCGCCCCGAAGCTTTTGATGAGCGCATCGGCGCAGCAAAAAAAGAAATAGGCGAGAAGCGCAGAGCAGGACGCCTTTTTTCATGGGCATTGTCTCGGTAAATGAGGGTCAGCGCAGGCGCCGATTCGAACCGGCGCCCAGGAATTTCCGATGCTCCGTCATTGCTTTGAAGTCAACCGCCCCCATATCAGAAAGAGGGCGCCGCACTCAGCTGACGCTTATCCAATGTGTTTTATTTTTGAATGGGAGCTGCGTCATGAAAATTGGGATTCTGGGTTCTGGATCGGTCGCGACGACTTTGGCTGGGGGCTTTCTCAAGCATGGCCATGAAGTCATGCTAGGCTCCCGCGAGCAGGGAAAACTTGCTGAATTTGCGGCGGCAAACCCCGGCTCTGAGGCCGGAACTTTTGCGGACGCCGCCAACTTTGGCGACCTTGTCGTTCTCGCCGTCAAGGGAACCGCAGCCGAGAGCGCGCTGACGCTGGCGGGAAAGGATAATCTCGGCGGCAAGACTGTTATCGACGTCACCAATCCGATTGCCGACGCGCCGCCTGTCAACGGTGTGCTGTCCTATTTCACCACAATGAACCGCTCGCTGATGGAAGAGCTTCAGGAAAAGTTCCCGCTGCCCCGCTTCGTCAAGGCGTTTAACTCCGTCGGAGCGCCGGCCATGGTCAATCCCGTCTTCGCAGGTGGGCGGCCCAGCATGTTCATTGCCGGGAACGATCCGCGCGCTAAGGCCGAGGTCTCGCAGAGACTGGAGGCTTTCGGATGGGACGCGGAAGACATGGGTGGCGCCGAAGCGGCGCGGGCCATTGAGCCGCTGTGCATTCTATGGTGCATTCCTGGCTTCCAGAAAAATGACTGGTTCCACGCATTCAAAATGCTGCGGTAGCCATACCAGGTCAGAGCCGCGCGGCCTGTTGTTTCAAAACGAAATCCGCTGCGGCGCTGCCAGAAATGACTGCATCAATATTGAGCAGGTCATTTGAGGCGACCCAGTTCCTCGCATAGTCCATGTCAAAGCCATGATCGAGCCAGCGCCGGATGAGGCGGCGCTCCAGCTCATCGCGGGGCACACTGATGAACACGGCGAAGTCAAACAGCGGGCGCAGGCGGCCCCAAGGCTCTTCGCAAAGAAGCAGATAGTTGCCTTCGACGAGCACAAACTTCGCCTTCTCATCGACAATGTCCGCTGCGGCGCGCGACAGTTCCATGGTCCGGTCAAAAACCGCGATGGCCACTTCCGGCTCCCGCGCTTTGATGCGCTTCAGCAGCGCTTCAAAGCCGCGCACATCGAAAGTGAACGGCGCGCCCTTGCGCGGGCGGTGGCCGCGCGCGTTCAGCACCGCGTCATCAAAGTGAAACCCGTCCATTGGCACGACGATGGCAGTTTCGCCGAGCCGCTTGAGCTCGCCGCATAGATTGTGGGCGAGCGTGGATTTTCCCGAACCCGGCGCGCCTGCGATGGCGACCATGAAGCGGCTGGAATTTTTCGCCTTGTTTCTTATCGCATGAACAAGGCCGGCAAAGTCAGACATTGCCGGCCTCATTGATTTTTCTGCTTCGCTGCGCATTTCAGGCCGCCATCAGCTCCCTCGGCGGCTCCTTCGCGCCGGTCATGAAGGCGACGGCGTCGGACATTGTGTATTCCTTCGGATTGATAACGCAGAGCCGCTTGCCGAGCCGGTGGATGTGAATGCGGTCGGCGACTTCAAACACATGCGGCATATTGTGCGAGATCAAAACGATCGGCAGGCCGCGGTGTTTCACGTCGAGGATCAGCTCCAAAACGCGCCGGGACTCCTTGACGCCGAGCGCGGCGGTCGGCTCATCCATGATGACCATCTTGGAGCCGAAGGCGGCAGCGCGCGCCACGGCGACGCCCTGCCGCTGGCCGCCAGAGAGCGTCTCCACCGCCTGACTGATGTTCTGGATCGTCATCAGGCCAAGCTCGGTCAGCTTGTCGCGGGCGCGCTTTTCCATCGCCGCCCTGTCAAGGGTTCTGAACCACTTGCCCATGAAGCCCTGCTGGCGGATTTCGCGGCCGAGAAACATATTGTCGGAAATCGACAGCGCGGGAGACAGCGCCAAATTTTGATAGACGGTCTCAATGCCGGCGGCGCGCGCTTCCATTGGCGACTTGAAATGCACAACCTTGCCGTCGATTTGAATCTCGCCCTCATCGGGCGTGACCGCGCCGGAAATCGCTTTGATGAGCGACGACTTGCCCGCGCCATTGTCGCCGATAACAGCGAGAATTTCGTTCGGGTAAAGTTCAAAATCCGCATGATCGAGCGCAGTGACGCGGCCATAGCGTTTGACCAGGCCCTTGGTAGTCAAAATAGGCGCTTGCGCGGGCTGAGCGGCTTTGGGCGCAGCAGCCGTTGCGGGCACTGCGGCGGCTTTGACCGGCGGCCCCTTGGCTGCTGGCTTTGCCTTGGCGGCGGCTTTTGGCGTCACTTTCGCAGCTGCTTTCGCGGCGGACGAAATAAGCGAGGCGGGCACAGCTTTCACTTTGGCCGCCGCTTTTGCCGGTGCAGACTTGGAGGCTTTTGGCGCGGCTGATGCGGACTTAGCAGCCGGCTTTGACGCAGCTTTGGCAGGAGCAGCCTTGGCCGTCTTTTGCGCGGTTGAAACGGACTTCGCAACCGCCTTGGGCGCAGCCTTTGCAGGGGCAGGCTTCGCCGTCTTTGGCGCAGCTGAAACCTGCTTCGCCGCTGCCGCAGCTTTTGGCTTGGAGGAAGCAACCGGCTTTGCAGCGGCTTTGGGCTTGGCCGCAGGCTGAGCCTTCACAGCGGCGGATTTCGCCATTGCTGGCTTTGCGGCAGGCTTTGAAGCGGGCTTGGCTTTCGCCTCTTTCGCCAGTCTTGCGGCCTGGCCAATCCAGTCTTCCCGGGCAATGCGTCCGTCAAACTCCAGATACTTTTCGACGGACACGATATCGGATTTCTTCCAGGCGGCGATCTGCGCAAAGCTGGCGATGCCGTGCGCCATGAGCTTTGTGTTATTGACCGGACCAATGCCCTTTATCAGCAGGAGATTGTCCGCCGCCGCATCAGCCTTGGCGGCGGAAACTGCCGCTGGTTTTTTGACCGCTGGAGATTTTGCCATGATTAAGCCGATGCCTTTCTGATCCACTGGTCAATCGCGACAGCGGCGATGATCAAGATGCCGACGGTGAAATCCTGCCAGAGAACGTCCACGCCTGACAGCGAAAGGCCGTTTCGGAAGACACCAACGATGAGCGCGCCGAGCACGGAGCCCACGATAGACCCGCGCCCGCCGAACAGCGAGGTGCCGCCGATCACCACAGCTGTGATAGAGTCGAGATTGGCTGTTTCGCCCGCAAGCGGTGTCACCGTGCCGCCAACGCGGCCAATGAGAACAAGCGCGCCGAAGGCGCAGATCACGCCTGCGACAGTGTAGACCGAGCGCAGGATTTTGTCGGTCTGAACGCCGGCCAGCATCGCTGATTCCGCATCATCGCCGACTGCGTAGACATGGCGGCCCCAGGCGGTGCGGTTCAAAACGTACCAGATGATAACCGCGAGGACGATAAAGGACACGCCGCCGATGGTGAGTGAGGCGCCGCTGAAGATGCTTTCCTTGTCGGTGACTTTGAACACCGGCCAGCCAAACATGATGAGCCACGGCGCTTCGGCCTCAGTCGTCACCGCCCGGATCGATTCGGATTTCGAGTACCAGATTTTGAGCGCTGAAAAGATGTAGAGCGTGCCAAGCGTCACGATGAAAGGCGGCAGCCTGAGCCTTGTGACGAAAACACCGTTGAGATAGCCCATCGCCGCGCCCGCGAGCCCGCCGACAAGAATGGCGATTGGCACGGGTACACCGGTTTCCACCGCAAGCTTGCCCATGACAATCGACGAGAGAACCATGATGGCCCCCACTGAAAGATCAATGCCCGCAGTGAGGATGACAAGGGTCTGAGCGATGGCGATAATGCCGATGACCGTCACCTGCTGGAAGACGATGGACAGATTGTTGGCGGTGAAGAACCTGCCGCTGGACGTGAAGCCGAAAATGAAAATGCTGAACAGCAGCACAAAGACCGGAATTGCGGTGTTGTAATTTTGAAGGAAAGTGCGCAGCCACAGCAACGGGTGCGCCGCCTGCGAATCAAATGCCGCGACCTTGACGTCCGCCTTGTCCAGTGTGGCTTCAAAGTCAGAAATGACTTTGGTTGGTGCTCCAGTGTCGCTCATTACCGTCCCCCTCCCAGATGACTTGCAGGCCCTGAATGTGTCTTCCCGCCGCTTAGCATGAAGGGCGACTGTAACAGCCGCCCTTCACATATTCAACTCAGAAAATCAGCTCCGGGTGAAATCAACCCCAGCAGATCTTCAGGCCTTCTTCCGAGGTGATGGAAGGAACGCCGTCAACCGGCTTGTCGGTGATCAGCTTGACGCCGGTGTTGAAGAAGTCGAGGCCTTCGGAGTTCTTCGGCTTGGAGCCGTCCTTCGCGAATGCCGCAACAGCCTCAACGCCCATCGAGGCCATCAACAGCGGGAACTGCATCGAGGTCGCGCCGATGATGCCGCCCTTGACGGACTGAACGCCTGGGCAGCCGCCGTCAACCGAGACGACGAGAGCCTGAGTTTCCTTGCCTGCCGCCTTCATGCCCTGGTAGGCGCCTTCAGCGGCTGGCTCGTTGATCGTGTAGATCACGTTCATGTCCGGGTTCTTGGCCAAGAAGGTTTTCAACCGACTTCAAGCCGCCTTCAGGGTTTGCGCCTGATGATTCATGGCCGATGACGCGCGCGTCGGTTTCCGAACCCATGACCTTCAGATCAGGAACTTCAATGCCGAAGCCCTTGAGGAAGCCGGTGTCGCGGGCAACGTCAACCGAGATGTTGTCCTTGTTGATGTCGAGCATGCCGATCTTGGCATCCTTGGCCTTGTCGCCCATTGTGGCGGCAGCCCACTTGCCGATCAGGATGCCGGCTTCGAAGTTGTCGGTCGCGAAAGTCGCGTCAGTTGCGTCCTTGTCTCCAATTGGAGTGTCGAGCGCGATGACCAGCAGGCCAGCTTCGCGGGCCTTTTTCAGAGCACGGGATGACCGAGTCGTTCGACGCGGTGATCAGGATGCCCTTGTGGCCGGCGGAAATGCAGTTTTCGATGGCTTCGATCTGCGGGGCGGCGTCGCCGTCAACCTTGCCTGCGGCAGCCTGGAATTCAATGCCGAGTTCTTTGGCCTTGGCTTCCGCGCCTTCCTTCATCTTAACGAAGAAGGGGTTGGTGTTGTTCTTGGTGATGAGGCAAGCGCCGCCGGCCGCCTGGGCAGACGAAACGGACGCAACGCCGAACGCCAAAGCGCCGAGCATGGAAAGTACGAGTGATTTCTTCATTAAGTGTTCCTCCCAGAACAAGACTCTGCCGGGTCGTCCGGCAGGCCGTCAATACACGTCCAAGAAGATCGGATTTGCAACAGGATTTTTCGCGCAAGCCCCGACTTCCTCTCTAGCGAACACTGAATCCCAAATCTTGTCAATAAATAAATCCACTTGATTTATTAAATTTCTTTGCCATCCTGAAGAGCCGGGCTAGAAATGGCGCGGCTGCATTGGGAGGTGCAATTCAGACATGAGCGGCGCGGCTGAAGCAGCGGACAATATGCCATTTGGGGGAGCGCGCGGCTCCAACCAGACGGCGGTGCGCGCCTATAATGAACGGCTGGTGCTTTCGCTCGTGCGCCGCCATGGCAGCATGGCCAAAGTCGACATTGCCCGCTCCACCGGACTTTCGGCGCAGACCGTCTCCGTCATCATGCGCTCGCTGGAAAATGACGGCCTGCTTGTGCGGGGCGAGCCGAAGAAGGGCCGCGTCGGCCAGCCCTCAGTGCCGCTGTCGCTCAATCCCGAAGGGCGCCTATTCCATCGGCCTCAAGATTGGCCGGCGCAGCGCCGATTTGATCCTGATGGATTTTGTCGGCACAATTCTTGATCAGCTGCACGAAACATTCGCCTATCCTTCTCCGCAGGGAATATTGCAGTTCGTCCGCAGTGGCATTGAGGAGCTGACTGCCAGAGCTTGACGCAGACGAGCTCAAGCGCGTCGCCGGCATCGGCATGGCCGCGCCGTTCGAATTTTGGAACTGGGCGGACGAAGCGGGCGCATCGCAGACAGAGTCGGACGCTTGGCGGAATTTTGATTTGCAAGGCGAAGTCGCCGCGCTCGCGCCCTTTCCGGTGTTCATGGAAAATGACGCGACCAGCGCCTGCGGCGCGGAGCTGGTGTTTGGCCTGGGCACGCAATATCCGGACTTCATCTATTTTTTCATCGGCTCCTTCATTGGCGGCGGCGTCGTTCTCAACTCCAGCCTGTTCAAGGGCAGGACCGGCACGGCCGGCGCGCTTGGCTCCATGCCAGTGCCAGACGGCAAGGGCGGCTCGCGGCAGCTGATCGAGGCCGCTTCCATCAGCGTCCTTGAGCGCAAGCTGCGTGAGGCGGGGGTGGACCCGCGGCCGCTCTGGTATTCCGGCAGCGACTGGCGCGATCTGGGCGCTCCGCTCGATGCCTGGATCGGGCACACAGCGGAAGCGCTGGCCTGCGCCATTGTCGCCAGCGTCTCGGTCATCGATTTTGGCGCAGCCATAATTGACGGCGGATTTCCCGATTGGGTGCGGACGCGCATTGTGCAGGCTACGGACAAGGCGCTGGGAAAGCTTGATCTGCGCGGCATCATCGTGCCGAAAATCCGCGGCGGCGAAGTCGGCAGCAACGCCCGCGCCATCGGCGGCGCCAGCCTGCCGCTGTTCTCCCGCTATCTCCTAGACTTCAATTCTTTCCTGAAGGAGACCAGCTGATGCTGATCAATATCAACCCGCTGCTCGGCCCCGACCTGCTCTACACACTGCGCGCCATGGGACATGGCGACGAGATCGCCATTGTGGACGGCAATTATCCGGCCGAAACCGACGGCAAGCGCGTCATCCGCGCCGACGGCCACACGGCGGGCGCGATGCTGAATGCTGTGCTTTCCGTCATGCCGATTGACGACATGGTCGAGCAGGCGGTTTTCATTCCCTTCGTGGAGAAGGAGCAGGCGGTCCACGTCGCCTTTGCCGCCGCAATTGCTGCGGCTGCGCCTGGTGCGAAATTGTTTCCGCTGAAGGGCGCGGCGTTTTACGACCGGGTGAAAGGCGCGCACGCCATCATCGCCACCGGCGAGCCGGCGCTTTATGGCAACATCATTTTGCGCAAGGGCGTGGTTTATCCGGCTTGAGCAATATTCGGATCGGGATCGGGGGGTCCCGGAAGAAGCGCTCCGGAGGGGAAACCTTCCGGGGCGTTTTCATTTTTGACCATTCAATAAAAAATTTGACCGCAAACAAAATCTGAGTCAGGTTCAAACCAGCACAGACGCCGCGCTTCGGCGGCCGGGAACCATGCGGAGGAAAGACATGGCGCTGCATGAACATATCCAGGCAGAGGGCATCGCGCCGAACCGGCTTGCGCCGGAGGACTACCAGCGCAATTTCGCCGACCTGCATCCGCCGCTGGACCGGCATGAGGCGGCGGTGGAGGCCGACCGCTGCTATTTCTGCTACGACGCGCCGTGTATGAACGCCTGCCCGACGACCATCGACATCCCTTTGTTCATCCGCCAGATTTCGACCGACAACCCGCTCGGCGCCGCCAAAACCATCCTCAGCCAAAACATCATGGGCGGCATGTGCGCACGGGTCTGTCCGACGGAAAATCTGTGCGAGGAAGTCTGTGTGCGTGAAGTGGCGGAAGGCAAGCCGGTGAAGATCGGCCAGCTTCAGCGCTATGCGACGGATGTCCTGATGGAAACGGAGAAGCATCCCTTCAAGCGCGCCGCCAAGACGGGGAAGAAAGTGGCCGTCGTTGGTGCCGGTCCCGCTGGGCTCGCCTGTGCGCACCGGCTTGCCATGCACGGCCATGCCGTGACGGTTTTCGAGGCCCGCAAGAAGAGCGGCGGCCTCAACGAATTTGGTATTGCCGCCTACAAATCCGTCGATGATTTTGCCCAGAAGGAGGTTGACTTCATCCTCGCCATCGGCGGGATTTCGGTCAAACACGGCAAGCGGCTTGGGAAGAATGTTGCACTTGATGATTTGCAACATGACTATGACGCCGTGTTCATCGGCACAGGACTGCAGGGCGTCAACGCGCTTGGCGTCGAGGGCGACACGGCCAAGGGCGTCGAGGCGGCGGTGAGCTACATTGCCGATCTGCGCCAGTCTGACGACCTGTCCAAACTGCCGGTTGGCAAGCGCGTCATCGTCATCGGCGGCGGCATGACGGCGATTGACGTGGCGGTGCAGTCGAAGCTGCTTGGAGCGGACGAGGTCACCATCCTTTACCGCCGTTCGCAGGCGCAGATGAACGCCAGCCTGTATGAGCAGGAGCTGGCGGCATCGAAGGGCGTGGTAATCCGCCACAATGTCATGCCGGTGAAGGTGAAGAAGAAGCGAGGGCGCATTTCCTCCGTTGTCTGCGAAAAGACTGCAGAAGTGAACGGCAAACTGACGGGTACCGGCGAAACATTCGAACTCGCCGCCGACACCCTGTTCCGCGCCATCGGCCAGACTTATGTCGATGCCACCGGCGATGCGCTGAAACTGGAGATGGGCCGCATATTCGTGGACGCTGAGAAGCGCACGTCGCTCAAGGGCGTGTGGGCCGGCGGCGACTGCGTGTTTGGCGGCAAGGATTTGACCGTGGCTTCAGTCGATGACGGGCGGCGGGCGGCGGAGAGCATTCACGCGGCGCTGAGCGCCTAGGAGATAATCATGGCAAATCTCGCAACCAATTTCCTCGGCATCAAATCTCCCAACCCGTTCTGGCTCGCCTCCGCGCCGCCGACGGACAAGGAGTATAATGTCGAGCGCGCCTTCAAGGCCGGCTGGGGCGGCGTGGTGTGGAAGACTTTGGGCGAGGAAGGCCCGCCAGTGGTCAATGTCAACGGCCCGCGCTATGGCGCCATCTGGGGCGCCGACCGGAGGCTGCTCGGCCTCAACAATATCGAGCTCATCACCGACCGTCCGCTGCAGACCAACCTGCGCGAGATGAAGGCGGTGAAGCAGCGCTGGCCGGACCGGGCGCTGATCGCCTCCTTGATGGTGCCATGCGAGGAGGAGAGCTGGAAGGCGATCCTCAAGGTCGTGGAGGAAACTGAATGCGACGGCGTCGAACTGAATTTCGGCTGCCCGCACGGCATGAGCGAGCGCGGCATGGGATCGGCCGTCGGCCAGGTGCCGGAATATATCGAGATGGTGGCCCGCTGGTGCAAGGCGCACACAAGAATGCCGGTCATCGTCAAGCTGACGCCGAATATCACCGATGTGAGGAAGCCCGCCCGCGCGGCAAAGCAGGGCGGGGCGGACGCGGTGTCGCTGATCAACACGATCAACTCGATCACGGCGGTCAATCTCGACACGTTCTCACCCGAGCCGTCCATCGACGGCAAAGGCTCGCATGGCGGCTATTGCGGCCCGGCGGTCAAGCCCATCGCCCTCTCCATGGTCTCGGAAATCGCCCGCGACAGGGAAACGCGCGGCATGCCGATCTCCGGCATCGGCGGCATCACGACATGGCGCGACGCGGCGGAATATATCGCGCTGTCCTGCGGCACGGTGCAGGTCTGCACGGCGGCGATGACCTATGGGTTCAAGATCGTCTCCGAAATGGCGGACGGGCTGTCGGAATGGATGGATTCCAAGGGCTACAAAAACATTGAGGCCTTCCGCGGCATGGCCGTGCCGAATGTCACCGACTGGCAGTTCCTCAATCTCAACTATATCACCAAGGCCAAGATCAATCAGGATTCCTGCATCCAGTGCGGCCGCTGTTACGCCGCTTGCGAAGACACATCGCATCAGGCGATCATGGCGGCGAAAGACGGCAAGCGGCATTTCGAGGTGATGGACGACGAGTGCGTCGGCTGCAATCTTTGCGTCAATGTCTGCCCGGTTCAGGATTGCATCACGATGGAGCCGATGCAGGCCGGTTTGGTTGATCCTCGCTCCAAGCGCAAGGTCGAGCCGAACTACGCCAACTGGACGACGCATCCGAACAATCCGATGGCGAAGGCGGCGGCGGAATAGCAGGGCCAGCCTCCCTCCTTATCACGCCCCGTTTCCGGTCTGATCATTGAAATTCCAAGGGACGTACAGGGCGTGTGGTCCTGCCGTTTGGAAATGATTGAGAGTGTGGCTCGCCACACGCCCTGTCACGGCTTTTTGCCCGGGCTGGCGCAAGGGGCGCACTGGTGATGCGCGGCAAGGCCAGGAGGGACATGGCTAAGGGAACTCCGCCCGCGCCGGTAACCGTTACCAGCGCTGCCATAGGCCGCCCGCTCTCCCGAATGCCGGTTGATCACCCGGTCCCCATGAGAGCAGCGGGGCAAGTATCGCAGACAGCGCGGGGCATTGGATAAAGTCTGCTGCGCTTTTCAATCAACGCATTGATATTAAACGATATTATTTTTCAAAACGTGCGATTCAATGCCCCATTTCGGCCAACCTCCGTGACATGCAAGGCCCGAAAGAGGCGCAGCGGATGGAGGGGGCGGCTTGTCCTGCTTCGCTCTTCGAGCTTCGCAGGATTGGGTGCTTTATTCTGCGGCGATTTTAATGGCTGCGGAATGAGTCTCGTCCTGCGGACCCTGCGAAGCTCGCCCTTGCGAGCGAAGCAGGACAGGCCACCCCCCTCCGGCAGCTGCGCCTACCTCGGCCGCACGCCATTCAGCACCACAGACAGCACCGCCTGCGCGGTCTGCTCGTAGAATCCGGGCTTGTCCACCTGGCTGCCGAGCACCGCCCGCACCTGCACGTCGAAATCGGCATAGTGCTGCGTCGTTGCCCAGATAATGAAGAAGAGGTGCGGCGGGTCGATGGGGGCGAGCTTGCCTTGGCTGACCCATTGGCGGATGACAGCGGATTTGCGGTCGACCAGCTCTTTCAGCCCGGTCTTCAGGAACTGCCCGACATGCGGCGCGCCGTGCAGGATTTCATTGGCGAAGAAGCGCGAGGCGGCGGGTTTCTTCGACGACATTTCAAGCTTGCGGGTGATGTATTTTCGCAATTCTTCAATCGGGTCGCCTTGCGGGTCCAGCGCCAGCATCGGTTTCAGCCACTCGTCAAGCGTCGCCTCCAGAACGGCGGCGTAGATGTCGTCTTTGCGCTTGAAATAATAGAGAAGGTTGGGCTTTGACATCCCGGCCCTCTCGGCGATCTGGTCAATCGTCGTGCCGCGCAGGCCGTAATTGGAAAACATTTCCAGCGCCGCGTCGAGGATGACGCCGCGGTTGACCTCCTGGATGCGGGTCGGCTTTTCGCTGACTTCTTTTTTGGGTTTAGCTGCCACGTGTCGTTTTTCCAGAAGCGCCGGGACAGGCGCGGTTTCACATCAGGATTCAGCTAAACACAGAACCGGGATAACGCAAACGCTATTGACCGCCACCGCCTTCCCTTTTAGCCTGTAATTTGACCGATTAGTCAATAAATCCGACGCCTTCGCGCCGTGCTGTTGAAAGCACCTAAATGTCAGCCAGCCCCAAATCCCTGAACAATATGGAAGCCTTCTGGATGCCGTTCACATCCAACCGGCAGTTCAAGCGCAACCCGCGCCTGTTTGTCGGCGCAAAGGACATGCACTACACGACCGATGACGGGCGGCAGGTGCTGGACGGGACGGCGGGGCTGTGGTGCTGCAATGCCGGGCACGGACGCGAGCGCATCGTCAAGGCGGTGCAGGAGCAGGTGGCGCAGATGGATTATGCGCCGGCCTTCCAGATGGGCCATCCCAAAGCGTTTGAGCTGGCGGCGCGGCTGGTCAATTATCTGCCGCGGCCGCTCGACCATGCGTTCTTCACCAATTCCGGTTCGGAGTCGGTCGAGACCGCGCTGAAGATCGCCATCGCCTATCAGCGGGCGCGCGGCAAGGGCACGAAGACGCGGCTGATCGGCCGCGAGCGCGGCTATCACGGCGTCAATTTCGGCGGCATTTCGGTCGGCGGCATTCCCAACAACCGCAAATTTTTCGGCTCGCTGCTGACCGGCGTCGACCATATGCGCCACACCCATGATCTGGAGCGCAACGCCTTTTCCAAAGGCATGCCGGAACATGGCGCGGAGTTTGCCGATGACCTCGAAAAGATCATCGCGCTGCATGACGCGAGCAACATCGCCGCCGTCATCATCGAGCCAGTGGCGGGCTCCACCGGCGTGCTGATCCCGCCGAAGGGCTATCTGGAAAAGGTGCGGGCGATCTGCACCAAGCATGACATCCTGCTGATTTTCGACGAGGTCATCACCGGCTTCGGGCGCATGGGCACGCCGTTCGCCACCGATTATTTCGGCGTGACGCCCGATCTCATCACGGTTGCCAAAGGCATCAATTCCGGAGTCATTCCGATGGGTGCGGTGTTCTGCACCTCCGACATTTACGACGCCTTCATGACCGGCCCCGACCATATGATCGAGCTGTTCCACGGCTACACTTACTCCGCCCACCCCATCGCCTGCGCCGCCGCTTTGGCGACGCTGGATGTGTATGAGGAAGAGGGCTTAATGACCCGCGCGGCGAGCCTTGCCCAATATTGGCAGGATGCGCTGCATTCGCTCAAAGGCGCGCCGCATGTGATTGACGTGCGCAATATCGGCCTGATCGGCGCGATTGAGCTGGCCTCCATCCCCGGCGAGCCGACCAAGCGGGCCTTCTCGGTGTTCCTAGATTGTTACGAGAAGGGCGTGCTGATCCGCACCACCGGCGACATCATCGCCCTGTCACCGCCGCTGATCGTGTCGAAGGCGCAGATTGACACGATTGTTTCCACCATCGGCGACTGCCTCAAGGCGGCGGCCTGAGGGAAGGGGAAAACGGATGCCGACCATCGCGCCTGAAAGTCCTTTGGCACCGGACCTGAAGTTGCTGATGCGGCGGCATTCCGATGAGATGCATTTGCATAGCCCGACCGCAAGCATCCACATGCTGGATGCTTCGAAACTGGCGGCGCCCGGCATCTGGTTTTTCGTGATGCGCGATGAAGGGCAGGCCATCGGCATGGGCGCAGTCAAGCGCATCGATGACAGTCACGCCGAGATCAAGTCGATGCACATTCTGTCCGAGCGGCGCGGGCAAGGCTCGTCGCGGCAGATGCTGGATCATCTGGTTGATCATGCGCTGAGCCAAGGTTTTAAACGCCTCAGTCTCGAGACCGGCAGCCAGGCCAGCTTCAAGCCGGCGCATAATCTCTACCGTTCAGCCGGATTTGCCGATTGCGGACCGTTTGAGGGCTATGTCCCGGACCCGAACAGCGTGTTCATGACACGTGAAATTTCGGCAAGCATGGGGAGTTGATGCGATGTCCCTGACGCCCAACATGAAAATCAACAGCGCCCGGCTCTGGGACTCGATCATGGAAATGGCGAAGATCGGGCCGGGGATTGCGGGCGGCAATAACCGGCAGACGCTGACGGACTCGGACTCGGAAGGCCGCCATCTGTTCAAGCGCTGGTGCGAGGCGGCGGGGATGTCGATGGGCCTTGACACGATGGGCAACATGTTCGCCACGCGCCCCGGCGAGGACAAGAACGCCCTGCCCGTCTATATGGGCTCGCATCTCGACACGCAGCCGACCGGCGGCAAATATGACGGCGTGCTCGGCGTGCTCGGCGCGCTGGAAGTGGTGCGCACGATGAATGATCTTGGCATCAGGACGAAGCATCCGATAGTCGTGACCAACTGGACCAATGAGGAAGGCGCGCGCTTTGCACCCGCCATGCTGGCGTCCGGCGTGTTCGCGGGTATCCACACCGAAGACTATGCCAAGGGGCGCACGGATCTGGATGGCAAAGTGTTCGGCGACGAGCTGACGCGCATCGGCTGGGTGGGCGATGAAAAAGTCGGCGCGCGCAAAATGCATGCGATGCTGGAGCTGCATATCGAGCAGGGGCCGATCCTGGAGGCCGAGGGCAAGGACATTGGCGTCGTCACGCATGGGCAGGGCCTGTGGTGGCTGGAAATCACGCTGACCGGCAAGGAGGCGCATACCGGCTCGACGCCGATGGCGCTGCGCGTCAACGCCGGCCTCGGCATGGCCCGCATCACCGAGCGCGTGCACCAGATCGCCATGAGCCATCAGCCGAACGCCGTCGGCGCGGTGGGGCAGGTGAAGGTCTTCCCCAACTCGCGCAATGTCATTCCCGGCAAGGTGATTTTCACCGTCGACATCCGCTCGCCGGAGCTTGCCAAACTCGACACAATGCGCGGCGAAGTCGAGCGCGCGGCGCACAGCGTGGCGAAGGAGCTCGGCCTCGGCTGCGCCATCGAGCCGGTCGGCCATTTCGATCCGGTGACGTTTGATCCGGCGCTTGGTGAAGACAGTCCGCGCCGCCGCCGAACGCCTCGGCTATTCGCACATGGACATCGTCTCCGGCGCCGGCCACGACGCCTGCTGGATCAACCGCGTCGCGCCGACCGTGATGGTGATGTGCCCGTGCGTCGGCGGGCTGTCGCACAATGAGGCGGAGGAGATTTCGCCGGAATGGGCGGCGGCGGGGACGGATGTGCTGTTCCATGCGGCGGTGGAGACGGCGGGGGTGGCGGGGTGAAGAGTTTTTCGCTGCGGCTTCGCCGGACCCCCACCCCTAACCCCTCCCCACAAGGGGGAGGGGGACTAAAGAGCGCTCTGGAACCCCTCCCCCTCGTGGGGAGGGGCAAGGGTGGGGGCGCCTCGCGCCGAGCTTTCCTCGTTAATGCACAGGGAAATCTCAGATGCCCCACGCGATGACCACTGGAGCCATCAGCCGCGCCCGCTCCCTCCGGCGCAACATGACGGAGGGCGAGCGGAAGCTTTGGTCAGAGCTGCGGGAGTTCCGGCAGCTCTATGGCGTTCACGTGCGTAAGCAGGCCCCTATTGGACCCTATATCGCTGACTTTGCCATTCATTCGAAGAACCTGATCATCGAAGTTGATGGCGAGCATCATTTCACACCGGATGGAATGGCACGGGATCAAAAGAGGGATTCTTGGTTTGCCTCACAGGGCTATAAGACAATCAGAATGACAACAGGTGAATTGTCAGAGTCCTTCGATGGCTGCGTGGAAGAAATCATGCGTGAAGCGGGGCTGATGTGACGGAGAGTCTTTTCCTTGGGCGCTTCGCTCTGGAACCCCTCCCCCTTGTGGGGAGGGGAAGGGGTGGGGGTCGCGAGCGCAGCGAGCCACGCAAGAACAACATCGGGATCGTCCCGACTCACAGTACGCAAATTGTCCAACCCAACGTTGGCAAACTTTCCGGCAGGTTTTTTAGTGGGCGCTTCGCGCCGACCCCCACCCCTAACCCCTCCCCACAAGGGGGAGGGGGACAAGCAAGCTCGATAGAACCCCTCCCCCTCGTGGGGAGGGGCAGGGGTGGGGGCGCCTCGCGCCGTAGGCCCAATTGTTGTCTAACCCGCGGACGGTGGAGTTAGTTGTATGAAATTTTGGCAGGTTTGCATGCAGACAAAGGCTTCATTCGCCGCAATGGTTTAATATTTGTATCTGTCACTCTTAGCCTTAGCGTGTTGCGGCGTTCCCCAAGAACTTGAAGAAAATGCCGAGACGCTGAAGGCACAATTTTCTTTGGCTGACCGAGAGACCGTGTTGACTGAGCAGTTCGTCAAAACAGCTGTGCTCAAACCACGATTGTGGTGCTTTCACGGAAGAACAGGCAAGTCTGCTTCTCGACCGCTACCTCAAGAGCAAGATCGCATTGCTGAGAAAAAGCTGATGGAATCGACGATGACCAGATGCTCAAGCGGAAAAGCAATCTGCTACATTCAATCTAACGAAGTATCTGGTGGTCCAATTTTTGGTCGATCAAATTTTCGGACGTGTTCAGGCGTTGCGATTGGGGTGATAAGTCTGTTGCTTTTCGTTGGCTTGCGCAGAAACACAGTGTCATCGCGGAGAAGCACAGTGTCGATCTGAGCGGCAGTCGGCAAAAAATGAGGTTGAGATCAGTCACCTCAAGAAAAAGCCAATCGGAGGGTAACCCATGTCCAAAGTCATCAAAAACGGCACCATCGTCACCGCCGACCGAACCTTCAAGGCCGACGTGCTCATCAAGCACGACAAGATCGTCGCCATCGGCCCGGACCTCCACGCCGACCACGAGCTGGACGCCACCGGCTGCTATCGTCATGCCCGGCGGCATTGATCCGCACACGCATCTGGAAATGCCTTTTATGGGCACTTATTCCGCCGATGATTTCGAGTCCGGCACGCGCGCGGCTTTGTCGGGCGGGACGACGATGGTGGTGGATTTCTGCCTGCCCGCGCCGGGCCAGTCGCTCTTGGAAGCGCTGCAGATGTGGGACAACAAGACGTCGAAAGCCTGCTGCGATTATTCGTTCCATATGGCGGTGACCTGGTGGGGCGAGCAGGTGTTTAACGAGATGAAACAGGTGGTGGACAAGGGCATCACCTCGTTCAAACATTTCATGGCCTATAAGGGCGCGCTGATGGTCAATGACGATGAAATGTATTCATCGTTCAAGCGCTGCGCCGAGCTGGGCGCGCTGCCGCTGGTGCATGCGGAGAATGGCGATGTGGTCGCGCAGCTGCAGCAGAAGCTTTTGGCCGAGGGCAATAACGGCCCCGAGGCGCACGCCTATTCGCGCCCGCCGGAGGTCGAGGGCGAGGCGACCAACCGCGCCATCATGATCGCCGACATGGCGGGCGTGCCGCTCTATGTGGTGCACACAAGTCTGCGAGCCCGCGCACGAGGCTATCCGCCGGGCGCGGCAAAAGGGCATGCGCGTTTATGGCGAGCCGCTGGTGCAGCATCTGACGCTGGATGAGAGCGAGTATCAGAACAAGGACTGGGACCATGCGGCGCGGCGCGTCATGTCGCCGCCGTTCCGCAATAAGCTGCATCAGGATTCGCTCTGGGCCGGTTTGCAGGCCGGGTCGCTGCAGGTGGTGGCGACGGACCATTGCTCGTTCACGACCAAGCAGAAGCAGTTCGGCGAGGGTGACTTCACCAAAATTCCGAACGGCACCGGCGGGCTGGAGGACCGGATGCCGGTGCTGTGGACCAAGGGCGTCAACACCGGGCGGCTGACGATGAACGAGTTCGTTGCGGTGACCTCGACCAACATTGCGAAGATTTTGAACATGTATCCGAAGAAGGGCGCGATTGTTGAAGGGGCGGATGCGGATATTGTGGTTTGGGACCCGAAAAGGAAGAAGACGATTTCGGCGAAGAGCCAGCAGTCGGTAATCGACTATAATGTGTTTGAGGGCATGGAGCTGACCGGGCTGCCGAAGTATGTCCTGACGCGCGGGCATTTGTCGATTCACGACGGCAAGGTCGATGTGCAGCCGGGGCATGGCGAGTTTGTGGTGCGCGAGCCGAAGGGCGCGGTGAATGTGGCGCTGTCGAAGTGGAAAGAGGTTGTCGCGCCGCGGAAGGTGGAGCGGACAGGGATACCGGCGTCAGGGGTGTGAAAACTGAACTCCCCTCCCCCTTGAGGGGAGGGGCCGGGGGTGGGGGCGAGCGCAGCAAATGTCTCCAGGAGTGGTAGCTAAATTTTCAATCTCGAAGGCACGGCGTCTTCGGAGGGAAATGTCAGAAGGTGAGAAGCATCTTTGGAGTCAGTTGAGGACACTGCGAAATTCAAATGGGATTCACGTCAGGAGGCAGGCGCCGATTGGACCTTACGTGGCCGATTTTGCCATTCACGCTGCCAAGTTGATCATTGAGGTGGATGGTCCGATGCATATGGACGAGACGCGGCGCGAAAGGGACAAGGTGCGGGATGACTGGTTTTTGCACGCGGGATATCGGGTCATTCGTTTCCGGACGGAAGAAGTCATGACTGCCTGGTCTGATTGCGCTGAACGGATTTTGAGGGAAGCAGAGGCATCAAATTGACTCGGACCATTGAGGCGCCGCCCCCACCCCCGGCCCCTCCCCTCAGGGGGCGCTCGACGTGAACGCGCGCAGTAATCTCCGCCCGCGGCCTCTCCCTCACCTTCGGCACAAACGACGGCCCCGTCCACGCGCTGTCCAACATCAATCTCGACATTAACGAGGGCGAGTTTGTCTCGCTGATCGGCCCCTCCGGCTGCGGCAAGACCACGCTTTTGCGCGTCATCGCCGATCTGCAAAGACCGACCGCCGGGACAATCTCCGTCAATGGCATGAGCCCGCAGCAGGCGCGGGAGAGCCGCGCTTATGGCTATGTGTTTCAGCAGGCGGCGCTGTTTCCGTGGCGCACGATTGCGGACAATATCGCGCTGCCGCTGGAAGTGATGGGACTTTCCAAGGCGGAGGCCTCCGCACGCGTGGCGGAAAATCTCGACTTGGTCAACCTGTCAGGCTTTGAGAAAAAGTACCCGTGGCAGCTTTCCGGCGGCATGCAGCAGCGCGCCTCCATCGCCCGGGCGCTGTCTTTGCAGCCGCAGATGCTGTTGATGGACGAGCCGTTCGGGGCGCTGGACGAGATCGTGCGCGACCATCTGAATGTGCAGCTTCTGGCGCTGTGGGCGAAGACGAAGAAGACCGTTGTGTTTGTGACGCACTCGCTGCCGGAGGCGGTGTTTCTGTCAACGCGCATCGTGGTGATGTCGCCGCGGCCGGGGAAGATACATGAGGTGATTGAGTGTGACCTTGGGCCGGAGCGGCCCTTGGAGATACGTGAGACGCCGGAGTTTTTGCGGATCGGGCAAAGGGTAAGGGACGGGTTAAGGGCGGGGCATAGTTATGAGGAGTGAGTGCCAATTGGACGGTTCAGCGCGAGGCGCCCCCACCCCTGCCCCTCCCCACAAGGGGGAGGGGTTCCAGAGTGCGCCCTTGTCCCCCTCCCCCTTGTGGGGAGGGGTTAGGGGTGGGGGCGCGGAGCCCACTCATGTTGAGGGAAGGCAGATATGTTGACCCAATCCTCCCGCCTCCTCCCCGTCGCGACAATCACGCTGATCCTGCTCGTCCTCTGGTACATCTTCACCTTCATCATGAACGCCCCGTTCCAGCGGGATCAGGACCAGCGCGACGGCGTCACATCCACCTTCACCGAACTCGTCGCCAAAACCATGCGCCAGCCGAAGCCGACCATGCCGGCGCCGCATCAGGTGGCGCAGAATTTGTACAAGAATATTTTCACGGTGAAGCCGACTTCGCAGCGCAGTCTGGTCTACCATGCGGGCGTGACGCTTTCATCCACGCTGTTGGGCTTTCTGATGGGGACGGTGCTCGGCATCCTCATCGCCGTCGGCATCGTGCACATCCCGGCGCTGGAGCGTTCATTCCTGCCATGGATCATCGCCAGCCAGACGATCCCGATGCTGGCGGTGGCGCCGATGATTATTGTCATTCTGGCGGCGGTGGGCGTGACGGGGCTTTTGCCCAAGGCGCTGATCTCGACCTATCTGTCATTCTTCCCGGTGGCGGTCGGCATGGTGAAGGGGCTGCGCTCGCCGGACGTGATGCATCTCGATCTGATGCGCACCTACAATGCGTCGAAATGGCAGACATTCTGGAAGCTGCGCGCGCCGGCCTCGGTGCCGTTCTTCTTCACCTCGATCAAGGTGGCGGTGGCGGCGAGCCTGGTCGGGCGCGATTGTCGGCGAGCTGCCGACCGGCGCGGTGGCGGGGATTGGGTCGAAGCTCTTGGCCGGGTCGTATTACTCGCAGACAATTGATGTCTGGGCGGCGCTGATCGCCGGGTCGGTTGTCGCTGTCATCCTCGTCATGCTGGTGGATATCGCGGCGCGCTTCACGGCGGCGCGCATGGGCGGGAGGCCGGCATGAAGCTGACCTACAATTGGCAAGCTGTGACCGCCATTGCGCTTTTGGCTTTCGCGCTCACTCAATTGAATATCATAGGGTCGGCGGTTGACGCCCACTACTTTCCGAATGCGAAGGAAAACCTAATCGCGGCCGCGCTCGCAAAGGAAGGCCTGATCGCTGTCGCGCTCGTTGCTCTATCCGCGATCTTGTCGATGTCCGCGGGCAACAAAAGTGTTTTGCCATTCGCTTTTGGATTGTTCGCCCATCTTGGAGCGCTGAAACTCTTAGGCATGCTGTCGATTGCCGAAGGTTCAGCGAGCTTCAGCTATTTCGCTGACGCTCGCGCGCCTGCTGGCTTCTCGCCTGGCGGCTGGTCACGGTTCTGTCCGGCGACGGTTCGCGCGGGTCGGGCGAAGGCTGGCTTGGCAGGCTCGGAGTCCCCGCCCTGTTCGGGCTTTGGATATTGATCCTGTGGGAAGCCATCACGCGCGGCGCGGGCGTGCCGTTCGTGCTGCTGCCGCCGCCCTCGGCGATTGGCGCGCGGTTCATGGCGTCCATCCCGATCCTTGGCGCGGACTTTGTGCAGACGGTTTTGAAGGCCGTGCTGTTCGGCTACATGGTCGGCTCGCTGGCGGGCTTCCTCACCGCCATTCTCGCCGACCGCTTCAAATTCCTCTCCGACGGGCTGCTGCCCATCGGCAATATGGTCTCGGCCCTGCCGATCATCGGCATCGCGCCGGTCATGGTCATCTGGTTCGGCTTTGACTGGCAGTCGAAGGCGGCGGTGGTGATTGTCATGACCTTCTTCCCGATGCTGGTGAACACAATTGAAGGGCTGAAAGCGGCGGGGGACATGGAGCGCGACCTGATGCGCACCTATGCGTCCGAGCCATTGGCAGACGCTTCTCAAGCTGCGGCTTCCCGCCGCCCTGCCCTTCATCTTCAACGCCCTCAAAATCAATTCCACCCTTGCCATGATCGGCGCCATCGTCGCCGAATTTTTCGGCACGCCGGTCGTCGGCATGGGTTTTCGAATCTCGACCGAAGTGGGTCGGATGAATCTCGACATGGTCTGGGCCGAAATTGCCCTTGCGGCCATCGTGGGATCGTTGTTCTATGGCGCTATCGCACTTCTCGAGCGCGCCGCAACATTTCTGGCACCCGTCCTACCGATAACAAAAACCGGGGCCGCAACACAGGAGCACTGAAATGAAAAAAACACTCAGCCTTACCATGGCTCTCACACTGTCGCTGATGGCCGGATCAGCGCTTGCCGCCGACAAAATCGCGCTGCAATTGAAGTGGGTCGCGCAGGCGCAGTTCGCCGGATATTACGTCGCCAAGGCCAAGGGCTTTTACGACGAGGCAGGCCTTGACGTGGACATCAAGGCGGGCGGGCCGGACATTGCGCCGGAGCAGGTCATCGCCGGCGGCGGCGCGGATGTGATCGTCGACTGGATGGGCGGCGCGCTGGCGGCCCGCGAAAAGGGCGTCGGCCTCGTCAACATCGCGCAGCCGTTTGAAAAGGCCGGGATGCAGCTGGTCTGCCCCGCCAACGGCCCGGTCAAGACCGAAGCCGATTTCAAGGGCCGCACATTGGGCGTCTGGTTCTTCGGCAATGAATATCCGTTCTATGCCTGGATGAACAAGCTTGGTCTCAAAACCGAAGGCGGCGCGGACGGCGTCACGGTGTTGAAGCAGTCGTTCGACGTGCAGCCGCTGATCCAGAAGCAGGCCGACTGCATTTCGGTCATGACCTATAATGAATATTGGCAGCTGATCGACGCCGGCTACAAGCCGGAAGACCTTGTCGTGTTCAACTATTCGGCCATGGGCAATGACCTCTTGGAAGACGGGCTCTACGCCATGGAAGACAAGCTGAAGGACCCGGCGTTCAAAGCCAACATGGTCAAATTCGTCGCCGCCTCGATGAAGGGCTGGAAATATGCTCTGGAAAACGTGGACGAGGCAGCCGGCATCGTCATGGACAATGGCGGCCAGGACGAGAACCACCAGAAGCGGATGATGGGCGAAGTCGCCAAGCTGATCGGCTCAGGTTCCGGCAAGCTGGTTCCCGCCGCCTATGACCGCACAGCCAAGGCGCTCCTAGACCAGAAGATCATCACCAAGGAGCCGGTTGGGGCCTGGACGGCGGAGATTACCGATGCGGTGAAATAGGCTGCGTTGCGAGAACGATAAAGCCCGCCGGAGCAATCCGGCGGGTTCTTTGTTTCACGCGGCATGCGCAATCCGCATCTCAATATGCAGCCCCGCCGGCACTGCCAAATTGACCAGCGCGTCCAGCGCAAACAGATTGATCTTGCCGCGCGTGAGATCGGAGACACGCGGCTGGGTGACGCCGAAGCGCGATGCCGCCTCAGCCTGTGTCCAGCCATGACGCGTGATCTGCTCTTTCAGCGCCATCATCAAAGACGAGCGCAGCTTCATGTTTTCAGCTTCCGCTGGCGTGTCCTCGATGGCGTCCCAGACGCTGGCGAATTGCTCGTTGCTCATAGCGAGGACTCGTTTCACGCCCAATTTGTCAAAACAGCAATTGCACTGAAAAGCTGCGAAATTTTGGCGCTGCGCCTCGCCTTCCCTTCTCCCCGCAAGAAGCGGGGAGAAGGGAAGAGCGACTATTTTTCCGCCCAAACCGCTGCCGCTTCCCCTCGCTCCAATACATAAAACCCGTCCGCCGCCACGCTCTCCCATTCCCCCGCCGCCCCGTCCGGCCAGACCACGCGCAGCTTGGCTTTCTCCATCTCGCCCAGCCCCATATGCACCCAGCCGCTCTGCCCCGACGCATGGCCGCCGCCGGAGGTGATTTCGCGGCGCATCACTTTGCCGTCCCGCTTCACTTCCAGCCATGCGCCGACGGCGTTGACGTTTGGCGCAGGCTGTTCAAGGCTCACCTCGATCAAATGTCCGGAAAGCAGGCTGACATTGCGCCAGAGCTGCGCCTTGGACCAGCGGTTGACGACCACAAGATCAAGGAGGCCATCGAGATTGAAATCGGCAAGCGCCGCGCCGCTTCCAATCTCTGTGCTTGCGATTCCGGCCTTGTTCCCCGCCTCCACAAATTTCCCGTCCGGCAATTGCAGCAACAGGTTGTTCGGGTCCTTCGCCGCGAAGTCCGGCATCTTGGCGACGTTGCCTTTGGCGATGAAAATGTCCGCCAATCCGTCATTGTTCACGTCCTCAAACTGCGTGTGCCACGCGGTCGAGGGCTTCAAATCCCCGCCCATATAGGGGCGGTGCGCGGTGACGCCTCTCGGGTAGGCGACGTCCTTGAAATCGGCCTTGCCGTTTCCGGGCGCGGCGAGCGTCTGCAATTTATTATCGGCCATTGAGGTGAGGAAATATTCGGGGAAGCCGTCGAAATCCAAGTCGTAGGAGGCGACACCCATGCCCCATATGCGCAGCGGCTTCCAGCCTTCCGCCTCGGTGTAGAGCGCCGGCGCCTTGCCGGGATCGACATGCCAGAGCTGCTCCTGCCCGCCCTCGTAATATTCGCGGTCGTTCGACACGCGCAGGGACGGCGTGCCGGAACGGTTCCAGTCGGTGAACAGCATGGACAGGGCGCAATAGCTCGGCTTCAGCGGCAGCGGCGCGGCGAATTTGCGAGGTGTGTCCATAGCGGGCCGGTGCAGCCAATTATCGGTGCACGAGCCCCAGGGCGATATCTCCTCAGTGCGGTCCACATAATTGCCGATGGCAAGCGTCGGCCATGAAGCGCCTTTTTCCCATGTGGCGGCAAACGCCGTTGACCACGCGTCGCCGCCGTCAAATCCCCAAGTCTCGTTGGCGCGCTCGAATTGACACCAACCTTTGCCGCGCATGACGAGGTTTTCGCCGACGCGCAGCAAGACGAGGTCCATGATGCCGTCGCTGTCCACATCAAGCGGATAGGCACCGGTGACCTTGTCGAATTCGAGCCCACTCTTGAGCAGCTCAAACTTCAGCGCGCCGCCGCGCTGGCTGGCATTGCGGTAAAATTTCGCGGGCGCGGACCCTCCCGCCATCAGCATGTCGGCATAGCCGTCCGCATTGCAGTCGAACGCCGCGACGCCGCCGCCGGCGGTGAATTCCCAGTCGCCCTCATAGACGTGGTCAATGCCCGCGCTGGCGGTTTCCTCTGTGAAAGCGGGAACCTCGACGCTGTTCCCGGCGCCGAAACAACGCGCGCTGTGCAGCACAGCCATCAAAAGGCATGGCGCCAAATACTTCAAGGCCTAATTCCTCGTCTTCAACGCATTGGCATATGCGCCGATGCAGCGGCCCTGTTCGAGCCCACGCTCGATGGCGGCGCGGAAATGGATGCCACCGTAAAGGCGGGAAATCCCAGCCTCCTCAGCTGCTGCGTTGAAGCTTGAAAAGGTCCGCGCCTTGACGCCGTCCTTCACATGAGTGGCATCTTCAAAGGCGAAATTTTCGCCAAAGAACTTCGTCAGCACAGCGGCCGCCGCCGCAGACTGGGTGGAGTGGCCGCTTGGATATTCCGGAAATGGCGGCGTGTTCAGCACGCTCTCCCATTTTGCGTCCATGGTGCGGCGGATGTATGTGACGGGGCGCAAGAGGTCATACTCGAACTTGGTCTGCCAGCAGCCGATGAACGCGTCGGCCAGCGTCACGCCGAGCCGCGCCAAAATCTCGGCGCTCCGGTTCACATCCGCATTTTCCCGCTCAAGAATTTGCAGCGTGATCGACACCCAATGTCCCGGCGGCGTTGGCGAAAGCATGGCGTCATCCGACCAGAACCGCGCAATGGCGCGCTGCTCCGGCGTCAGGTTCTTCTTTACCTCGAACACTTCCAGCGCCTGCTTATAAAACTCGGAATCCTTGTCCTCGCTGTAGGCGGGCGGGGCGGGCAGCGGGCAGGCCTTGCCGTCCGGCATGGCGAAAGTGCGGTTTGTTCCCCATGTGGGCAGCAGCGGCATTTGCTGCAAGGGGATCACGCTGGTTGGAACCCAGTTCGGCGCGCCCTTTGTCAGGTCATAGACGGCGGGGAAGCCGAGGTTTTCGACAGCTGCGCCACCATCGTTCTGCGACCAGGCCAGTATGTGTCCGGCCACCGACTCTGCCATAGGCTTCGCTGCGCGCGGCGACATCGGCGGCAAGTCCGGATGAGGTTTCAGTGCGCAGCTTCGCCCCAAGCCGCTCCATGACGCGCTGGCCCGTCGGGCCAGTGTTGGAAAAAAAGCCTCTGACCGCCGTTTCCAAGGCGGCGTTCAAGACTGCCGCTTCGTCATATTTTTCGCCCGCCCCGCGCAGGGGCACAGCCTGCAGCGCGTTCAGCTGGCCCGCGAGCGAATTGCAGCCCGCCCGCTCCGCCTGCCGCAGCCTCAAAAGCCGTGACGCCGAGATAGGCGAAGGTCCGGCTGGCGACGGGCGGCGAATAGGTGGCGGTGTGGCGGGTCAGTTCAAGCGCAACTTTATACCAGGTCCGCAGCACTTGCTCCGGTGGCTTTCTTTCCGCCCAAACCGCTCCGGGAGAAGCCAGGAACGCAGCGGCCATTGCCGCTATCATCACTCTGCGCGAGACACTCATTCGAGAAAAGCCGCCACGTTTTTTCGCGCCCTTCAGGCCGCTTCGCGCAATGCGCCCGGCCCCGGTATCGCGCCTTTGGGGCATTTGCCGGCGATGATCATGCCGAGCACCTCGTCGCCGGTCACATCCTTGACATGGGCGGTGCCGACGACTTTGCCGTTTTTCATCACGCAGACACGGTCCGCAAGATCGAACACGTCATGGATGTCGTGGCTGATGAGGAAAATGCCGATGCCGTCCGCCTTCAGCTGCTTGATAAGCTCGCCGACCTGCGCCGTCTCCTGCGGCCCGAGCGCCGCCGTCGGCTCGTCCATGATGAGGATGCGGGCGTTGAACAGGATGGCGCGGGCGATGGCCACCGACTGGCGCTGGCCGCCCGACAGTTTGTTGACCGGCTCCTTGAAGCGGCGGAAGTTCGGGTTGAGCCGCCCCATGACTTTTCGCGCCTCGGCCTCCATTGCCACATCGTCCAGCGTTCCAAGGGCGGTTTTCAGCTCGCGACCGAGGTAAAGATTGGCGGCGGCGTCGATGTTATCGGCGAGCGCCAGCGTCTGGTAGATCGTTTCAATCCCGTACGCCTTGGCGTCGCGCGGATTATTGATTGACGCTTCCACGCCATCAATGAATATCTGGCCGTGATCGCGCTTGTAGGCGCCGGAGAGCATTTTGATCAGCGTCGATTTCCCGGCGCCATTGTGGCCGAGCAGAGCGACCACTTCGCCCGGATAGAGATCGACACTCGCGTGATCCACCGCTCTGATGCCGCCAAAAGCGATGGAGATGTCACGCATCTCCACAAGCGGCGCACCGCGCGACACTGGCGCAGGAGCGACTGTTGCCGCCCTAGCAGGCGAGGCATTCTTGGCGGCCGATTTCTTTGTGGGAGCCTTTTTGGCAACCGGCTTTTTCGCAGGGGCTTTGATTGTTGACTTGACCATTTCTGTCCCCCTCACTTCACCCGCTTGCGATAGATCTGGTCAAGCCAGACCGCGAACACCAGAACCGATCCGACCACAATGTCCTTGAAAGCGGAATCAAAGTTCAGAAGCGTCATGCCCGACTGCAGCGACTGCATGAACAGCGCGCCGAGCAAAGCGCCATAGATCGTCCCGATGCCGCCTGCCAGCGATGTGCCGCCGATGACGGCCGCGGCGATGACGGCGAGCTCATTCAATGTGCCAAGCGCCGTGGTGGCGGCTTCGAGCCTGGAGGACGAAATGACCGACGAAATCGCCACAAGCGCGCCCATCAGCATGAAGACTTTGACCGTGAGTTTGCGCGTATTGATGCCGGCGAGCTCCGCCGCTTCGGGATTGCCGCCGACTGCGAACACATAACGGCCAAAAGTTGTGCGGGTTGTGATGAAGGTCATGACCAGGCCGACCGCCAGCGCGATCAGCACCGGCAGCGCGTAGCCGGTGTAGTAGACCAGACCCTCCGTGCAGCGCACGATTTTTTCCGCCGCCATGCAGATGGCTTGCCCGTCCTTGTCCTCAACACCCGCCGGGATGGCGACTTTGTTGGCGACCGCGTAATTCTCAATCAGTTTTGGCGCCCATGCATAGGAATTGACAATATGGGTGACGCCGAGGACCACCGCGCCGCCGAGGATGCCGAGCAGCCATTCGGCCCATATCGGGCGCAGCGGAAATTTGAAGCGCAGCCGGTTGCGGCGCTCATTGATGATCGCGAACGCGACGCCGAAGCAGCCGATTGCGGCGAGGGCCCAGCTCCAGAACGGCCCCAGCGAGGCGAGCGGATTGTTGCCGCCGATCAAGTTGAAGGTCTTGTCGAGCGGCGCGACCGTCACACCGCTGGCGACAAGAAAGCCGACGCCATTGTAGGCGATGAGGCCGCCGAGCGTGACGATGAAGGACGGTATGTTGCCATAAGCGACCAGCACGCCATTGAACCAGCCGATCAGCACGCCGAGCGCAAGGGCCACGAGCACGGCGATGATCCAGATGAAACCATTGCCGACGCCGAGCGTCGGACCCAGATAGTAGACCTGCAATACGCCAGTTGAAATCGCCACAAGGCTAAGCATTGATCCAACCGAGAGGTCGATGTGGCGCATCACGATAATGAGAACCATGCCTGTCGCCATGACGGCGATTGATGAGGTTTGAACGAGCAGAGTTGAGAGATTGCGATAGGTCAGAAACGCACCGCCGAACAGGCCTTCATTGGGGCGCAGGATGCCGCTGTAAATGTCAAACCCAATCCAGATCGCCAGCAGCGCTGCGATCATGCCAAGCATGCGCGTGTCGATTTCCGTCTCCCGAAGAAACCGGGCCAGCGCGCCGTCATCGCTTGCCGCCGGATTTTGGCTTGTGTTCTCGCTTACTGCCATGCTCGCCTCCCGATCGATAATGGACAAACCGTATTATGCGCTGCGCGCGACAGCAAAGCTCGGATTTCGGGCTCAGCCCCAAAACGCTTGAATTGTCATGCTGTCCTTCGTCACTGACGGTTTTGTCAAAGACGGAACTTTGAAAAATGGCCGCGCCACCGAAATGCGGAGGGCGCGGCCATTTTTTTCATTGACTATGGGTTCAGATCAACCACAAGCCGGATTTGTGCCAGCAGCCACACCGGCGCAGACGACGTCCTTCGCCACCCAGCCCGCATCAATCACTTCATTGAGCTTGTCTTTGGTGATAGGGTTTGGAGCCAGTAGAATTGCGTTGACTTCAACCTTTTTGGCGCCGCCAGCGAACTTGGTCACACCGGCCAGAGTTGCAGCATCGGCGCCGCCAGCGATGGCGACAGCTGCTTCAGCGGCCACCTTGCCCAGCGCGCGGGCGTCTTTCCATACGGACACGGTCTGAGTGCCGAGAGCAACGCGGTTCAGCGCGGCATGATCGCCGTCCTGACCGGACACTGGAACGGTGCCAGCAAGACCCTGTGCGTTCAGAGCCGCGACAACACCGGATGCCATGCCGTCGTTTTCAGAAACAACCGCATCAATCTTGTTGCCGTTTGCCGTCAGGCACTGTTCCATGTTCTTCTGGGCATTGTCCGGCTTCCAACCGTCGGTGAATGTCTCACAGACGTTCTTGATCTTGCCGCCGTCCATGTTTTCCTTCAGCACTTCCATAATGCCTTCGAAGAGGAACGTCGCGTTCGGATCGCCCTTGTCGCCCTTGATGAAGGCGTAGTTGCCCTCTGGCTTGGCGGCGAGGATTTCCTTGGCCATCAGACGACCTACGCCCACATTGTCAAAAGTCACGTAGAGCGCGTTTGGATCTTCCACGAGCACGTCGTAGGAGATCATTTTGACGCCTGCGTCGCTGGCGGCTTTGAAAGACGGCAGGATCGCGTCGCTGTCGAATGCGACAACGAGAATGACGTCAACCTTCTGCGAGATCAGGCCTTCGATATCGGCGGCCTGCTTCTGCGCTGAGCCTTGAGCATCCGTGGAGATGTATTTGTCGCCGGCAGCCTCAACAACGGCTTGAATGGCGGCTTCGTCGGTCTTCCAGCGCTCTTCCTGGAATGTTTTCCACGAAACGGCTATTGTCTTGTCCTTGGCAAGCGCGGCGCTTGTGTAGGACATTGCAAGCACAGCGCCCAAGAGCGCGGCGGTCAGTTTCTTCATGTGATCCTCCCGAGTGCCGTTCAGGCACGAATTTCTGTTCAGTCCGTGTGTTCCCGATGCTAAAACAACGTTGATAACATCAGGGAGCGTCTCTTTTAATTCGAGGCCCGAAATAATGAGTGACTCAGAATTAATCCTGTGTCAACATCCATTTCAGCGGGCTCCCTTTGAGCCTGCGCCACATTCAAAATAAAATCAACAGGGTGTGGCAGGAGGAGAGACGGTGCAGCAGAAAGCGGGATCCGATCTCGTGCGCAGGCAGAACCGGGGCGTCGTGATTGCGGCGCTGCGGCGTCGCGGGCGGCTGTCGCGCACGGAACTGTCCTCCGCGACAAGTCTTTCGCCCTCGACTGTCTCGGCCATCACTTCCGATCTGTTGTCGGAAAGCGCCGTGCTGGAAATCCGCGACCCGGACGCGTCGCTGATCAAGCGCGGCAGGCCGCAGATCGCGCTGGCGCTCAATCCGGCGCGGGCCGTTGTCGCCGCCGTGGAGCTTTCGCTGAACCGGCTGTCGGTCACAATCGCCGACTATGCCGGAAACATGCTTGGCCGAAAAGGCGGAGAGCTTTGACACGGCGTCTGTCAGTTCGGCCGAGACACTGACGCGGATGACGGGCGCGATACGCGGCTGTCTGGAGCCGGTCGCATCCGAACTTTCCGCCATTGTCGTCGCCGTGCAGGGCCGCACCGACGCCAAGGGACGGGATCTTTTATGGTCGCCGATTTCGCCGGGCCGCGATGTGCAGCTGGCGGACGTGCTGGAGGCGGAATTCAGCGCGCCGGTCACAATCGCCAATGACTGCTCGATGATCGCCGCGGCGCTGCGCTGGCGGGACAGCGCGCGCTACGGGCGGGACTTTCTCGCCGTGCTGCTTTCGCACGGCATCGGCATGGGACTGTATCTGAACGGCAAACTCTTCTCCGGCACGCGCTCGTCCGCCGCCGAATTCGGACATATGCAGTTTAAGGCCGGCGGGGCGCTGTGCCGCTGCGGCGCGCGCGGCTGCATCGAGGCCTATGCCGGCGACTATGCCATCTGGCGCGCCGCGCAGGGCCAGTCCGAAGACACGCTGCCGCCGGTGGATCTGACCGCCGTCAACATGCAGGCGCTGGCGGAAAGGGCGCGCGCAGCCGATGGGCGCGAACGGCAGGCTTACCGGCAGGCGGCGGCTGCGCTGGGACATGGGCTGGCCAGCCTGTTTGCGCTGATTGATCCGGCGCCCGTCGCGTTTGTCGGGTCTGGCACGGCAGCGTTTGATATTATGAGGCCGGACATCGAGGCGGCGATCCTGAATTCAAATGCCGGCGCATATGAAAACCTGTTTGACTTTGATCTCTATGATTCCGAGACGCCGCTGATACAGCTCGGCTCCATCATGACGGCGCTGCAGTCGGTGGATGAGCAGATCTCAAGCGGCGGAGAGGCCATTCAGGGACTGTTTCAAACCAACTGGAGGGCCATTGCATGAGCTTTTTCCTCGGCATTGATCTTGGAACCTCGTCGGTCAAGCTGCTGCTCATCGGCGCGGACCAGTCCATCGTCGGCTCGTCCCACGCGCCGCTTGATGTGAACAGGCCGCATCCCGGCTGGTCGGAGCAGGACCCCGCAAGCTGGCTGACGGCCACTGAGGCCGCGATGGCGGAGCTGAAAGCGCAGCGTCCGAACGAGGTGTCGGTCGTCACCGGCATTGGCCTTTCCGGCCATATGCATGGCGCTACGCTTTTGAACGCCTCCGGCAATGTGCTGCGCCCCTGCATGCTCTGGAACGACACGCGCTCGTTCGCAGAGGCTGCAGAACTTGACCATCAGCCGATGTTCCGCCAGCTGACCGGCAACATCGTGTTTCCCGGCTTCACCGCCCCTAAAGTGCTCTGGGTCGCGCGGCACGAGCCTTCGGTATTTGCGGAGACGGCCAAAGTTCTCTTGCCGAAGGACTATCTGCGGCTTTGGCTGACCGGCGAATGTGTGTCGGAAATGTCGGATGCGGCGGGGACGTCATGGCTTGATGTCGGCAAGCGCGATTGGGATGTGGCGCTGCTGTCAGCGACTGGACTGAGCCTTTCGCACATGCCGTCGCTGGTCGAAGGCACAGAGGTAAGCGGATACTTACGCAAAGATCTGGCGGCGCGCTGGGGGATGAGCGGCAATGTCGCGGTTGCGGGCGGCGCGGGCGACAATGCGGCTTCGGCCTGCGGCATGGGAACGGTCGCGCCGGGTTCGGCCTTTGTCTCACTTGGAACTTCCGGGGTGCTTTTCGCCTCGAACGACGCCTACCGGCCAAATCCTCAAAGCGCCGTTCACGCTTTCTGCCATGCAATTCCCGACACCTGGCACCAGATGGGCGTTATCCTGTCGGCGACCGACTCGCTGAACTGGCTGGCAAATTTAACCGGGCGCAATCCGGCGTCGCTGACCAGCGGCCTTGGCGAGACGCTTCAGGCGCCCGGTCCGGTCATGTTCCTGCCCTATCTGTCCGGCGAGCGGACGCCGCACAATGACGCGTCGATCCGGGGCGTTTTCACCGGACTTGGCCATGAAAGCGGTGTGGACGCGATTGCGAAAGCGGTGATTGAAGGCGTGGCTTTCGCGGTGCGTGACAGCCTCGATGCGCTGCGGGCCGCCGGAACGGAGCTGACCCGCGTCACCGCCATCGGCGGCGGCTCGCGCTCGCTCTATTGGCTCAAAGTGATTGCCTCGACGCTGAATATTCCGGTCGATGTCCCCGCCGAAGGCGATTTCGGCGCGGCCTTTGGCGCGGCGCGGCTCGGGCTGATCGCCGCCACAGGGGCGGACCCGCTCGCAGTCTGCGCGCCGCCGAAAACGGCCATGACCATTGATCCCGAATGCTGCGCTCGTCCCCGCCTTCCACGAGGCGCATGCGCGCTATCGCAGACTTTATCCAGCCATTAAAGGAGCACTCAATTGAGCACAGGATTTTTCGGCGACATCGCGCCCATTAAATATGAAGGCCCTGATTCCACCAATCCGCTGGCCTTCCGCCACTACAATCCGGACGAGATGGTCATGGGCAGGCGGATGGAGGATCATCTGCGGTTCGCCGTCGCCTATTGGCATTCGTTTGCCTGGCAAGGAGGGGATCCGTTCGGCGGGCAGACATTCGAACGGCCATGGTTCGGCGACAGCATGGACCACGCCAAGCTGAAGGCGGATGTGGCGTTTGAACTGTTCCAGATTCTCGGCACGCCCTTCTACGCCTTCCACGACGCCGATGTGCGGCCCGAAGGCGCGACGTTTCGCCGAAAGCCGGAAGAATCTTGAGGCGATTGTCGATATTTTCGCGGAAAAGCAGAAGAAGACCGGCGTCAAGCTGCTTTGGGGCACGGCCAACCTGTTCTCGCACCGCCGTTTCATGGCGGGCGCCTCGACCAACCCCGATCCGGATGTGTTCGCCTGGTCCGCCGCAACGGTGAAGTCCTGCATGGACGCGACGAAGAAGCTCGGCGGGGCGAACTATGTGCTGTGGGGCGGGCGCGAGGGTTATGAGACGCTGATCAACACCGATCTTGCCCGCGAAGACGCCCAGATGGGCCGTTTTCTCAATCTCGTGGTCGAATACAAGCACAAGATCGGCTACGAGGGCACGATCCTGATCGAGCCGAAGCCGCAGGAGCCGTCCAAGCACCAATATGATTACGATGTCGCGACCGTTTACGGCTTTCTGAAGCGGCACGGGCTTGAAAAGGAAGTGAAGCTCAATATCGAGGTCGGCCACGCCGTGCTCGCCGGACATTCGTTTGAGCACGAAATCGCCATGGCGACCTCGCTCGGCATTCTCGGCTCGGTCGACGCCAACCGCAATGATTACCAGTCCGGCTGGGACACCGACCAGTTCCCCAACAATGTGCCGGAAATGGCGGTGGCCATGTACTACATTCTCAAAAGCGGCGGCCTGAAGACCGGCGGGTTCAACTTCGATTCCAAAATCCGCCGCCAGTCGCTGGACCCAGCCGACCTCATCCACGGCCATGTCGGCGGCATGGATGTCTGCGCCCGCGCCTTGAAAGCGGCGGCGAAGATGATTGAGGACAATGTCTGGGGCGCCTATGTCGAAGAGCGCTATGCGGGCTGGAATTCCGCCGAAGCCAAGGCGATGCTGGAAGGCAAGCGCTCGCTGGCGGAGATCGCCGGACGGGTCGAGAAAGACGGCGTCAATCCCAAGCCGCGCTCCGGCGGGCAGGAATATCTGGAGAATGTCATCAACCGCTATGTCTGAAAATGTCCGGCAAGACATGTCTTGCAGGTCAGACATTCTTGCATGGCTGCACTGACATTGCCGCGCTTGCCGTGCGAACACAAACCATCTGATACTCGGCGCTGGAACAGAACCTGCGCCGATTCCGCTTTTTAGCTTGTGCAGAAATCGGCGCGTCAATAAGAATCAAATCGATTTAGCACGGGAACGTCATGGCCTTCACACCCAAAAACCTGGAAGCGGTTTCCATTTCCGAGGCGCGGGAGCGCAACGAACTTTCGGGCAGGATACTCGAAAAGCTGATGTATTCGATCGGCAAGGACACCAGCGCCGCCAAGCCGCACGACTGGACCACCGCCACAATCCTCGTCATCCGCGACAAGATCATCGATCAGTGGATGCGCTCCACCAAGGAAGCCTACAAGACCGGCGGCAAGCGGGTTTATTATCTGTCGCTCGAGTTTCTGATCGGCCGTCTGATGCGCGATGCGATTTCCAATCTCGGGCTGATGCAGGACGTTTCGGACGCCCTTAAGTCACTCGGCGTTGATGTGGACATGATCGCCGAGCTGGAGCCGGACGCCGCGCTTGGCAATGGCGGTCTTGGCCGGCTGGCGGCGTGTTTCATGGAAAGCATGGCGACCGTCGGCATTCCCGCCTATGGCTACGGCATCCGCTATGTGCACGGCCTGTTCCGTCAGGAGATCCACGACGGCTGGCAGGTCGAGCTGCCGGAGACCTGGCTGCAGCACGGAAATCCATGGGAGTTTGAGCGGCGCGAGAGCAATTATGAGGTCGGATTCGGCGGCTCGGTCGCAGCTATTGAAGGCGATGACGACGCGGACGGCGATGCCGATCCGAACGACGACCGCCATGAGTGGAGACCGTCCGAACGCGTTATCGCGGTGGCTTACGACACGCCGGTGGTTGGCTGGAAGGGCAAGCGCGTCAACACTCTGCGGCTCTGGGAAGCGCAGCCGATTGACGCGATCAAGCTCGACGCCTTCAATTCGGGCGACCATATCGGCGCATTGAATGAGAGCAACAAGGCCGAGCTGATCACGCGCGTGCTTTATCCGGCGGATTCAACACCCGCCGGACAGGAACTGCGGCTGCGGCAGGAATATTTCTTTGTCTCCGCCTCGCTGCAGGACATATTGCGCCGCCATCTGCAGCAGTATCCGGATTTCAAGAACTTGCCCGACAAAATTGCCATTCAGCTGAATGACACCCATCCGGCGGTCGCGGTGCTTGAATTGATGCGCCTTTTGATGGATTTGCACGAAGTCAAATGGGAAAATGCCTGGGAGATTTGCAAGGGCACGTTCGGCTACACCAACCACACGCTGCTGCCCGAAGCGCTGGAAACCTGGCCGGTGCATCTGTTTGAGCGGATGCTGCCGCGACACATGCAGATTCTTTATGCGATCAACGCCAAAATCATCACCGAAGCGCGCAGCTTGCGTGGGTTCAACGACCAGCAGGTGCAGGCAATTTCGCTGATTGACGAATCGCATGGACGGCGCGTGCGCATGGGGCCGCTGGCTTTTGTCGGCTCGCATTCCATCAACGGCGTCTCGGCGCTGCACACCGATCTGATGAAAAAAACGGTCTTCGCCGATCTTCACAAGCTCTATCCGGACCGCATCAACAACAAGACCAACGGCATCACGCCGCGCCGCTGGCTCAACGGCTGCAATCCGGGCCTGACCAAACTCATCCGGGAAGCCATTGGCGATGCATTTCTCGATGATGCTGAAGGATTGAGCGCGCTTGAGCCGTTTGCCGAGGACGCAGGTTTCCGCGCCAAATTCGCGGCGGTCAAACACGCCAACAAGGTCCGGCTCGCGGCGATGGTGCGCCAGCGCACGGGCATCAAGATCGACCCGAAAGCGCTGTTCGACATCCAGATCAAGCGCATCCACGAGTACAAGCGCCAGCTGCTCAACATTATCGAGACTGTGGCGCTGTACGACGCGATCCGCTCGCAGCCGCACCGCAACTGGGCGCCGCGCGTCAAGTTTTTCGGCGGCAAGGCGGCGCCGACCTATCACAACGCCAAGCTAATTATTAAGCTGGCTAATGATGTCGCCAAGGTCGTCAATGCCGATCCGGCGGTGCGCGGACTGTTGAAGGTCGTGTTTGTGCCGAACTACAATGTCTCGACCGCCGAGATCATGATTCCGGGCGCGAACCTGTCCGAGCAGATATCGACGGCGGGGCTAGAAGCCTCCGGAACGGGCAACATGAAGTTTGCCCTTAACGGCGCGCTCACCATCGGCACGCTGGACGGGGCCAATGTTGAAATCCGCGAACATGTCGGCGACGACAACATCTTCATCTTCGGCCTGACCGCCGAGCAGGTCGCCGAGCTGCGCGTCAACGGCTATACGCCGCGTGACGTGATCGAAGCGTCGCAGCCGCTCTCTGAAGCATTGTCGCAGATCGCCTCGGGTGTGTTCTCGCCCGACGATGTCGACCGTTACAAGGACATGGTGCAGGGTCTGTACGATCATGACTGGTTTCTGGTCGCCGCCGACTTCGACGCCTATTTCGCCAAGCAGCGGCAGGTGGACAGGGTTTGGGGCGAGCAGCAGGAATGGAACCGGATCGCTGTTCTCAACACCGCGCGGGTCGGCTGGTTCTCGTCCGACCGGACAATCCGGCAGTATGGCAAGGAAATATGGAACGTCAGCGGAAAATAACGGCTTGAAGCAATTGAAGATTCAAGGCTAGCATATTGCTTGGGAGGCAATCATCGATGGCTGAACGGAAAATAGCGGCAAAGGCGAAGGCGGGCAAACAGCCCGGCTCCTTCCATCTTCATGGAGACTCGGTGCAGGCCGTCATTGACGGCCGCCACACCGATCCGTTCTCCGTTATGGGCATGCATGAGTCCGATGGCGGCTTCATCGCCCGCGCCTTTGTGGCGGATGCCGACGCTCTTGAAGCCTTCACACTTACCGGCGAATCCTGCGGCGTTCTGGAACGGCGGCATGATGCCGGGTTCTTCGAAGGCAAGCTGAATATCAAGAAGCGCCAGCCGCTTCGCTATCATGCGAAAAACGGCAGCGGCGAATGGGATCTGAAGGACCCTTATTCGTTCGGGCCGGTGCTCGGGCCGATGGATGACTACTACATCGCTGAAGGCTCGCACCTGCGGCTGTTCGACAAAATGGGCGCGCATGTCATGGACCATGAGGGCGCGAGCGGCGTGCATTTCGCCATGTGGGCCCCAAATGCCAGCCGCGTTTCTGTTGTCGGCGATTTCAACTATTGGGATGGCCGCCGCCATGTGATGCGTTTGCGCCGCGATACGGGCGTTTGGGAAATATTCGCGCCTGATGTTCCCGCAGGCACCGCCTACAAGTACGAGATCACTTCATCCAGCGGCGACATCATGCCGCTTAAAGCCGATCCCTATGCTTTCAAATCCGAAATGCGGCCGCAGACGGCTTCCGTTGTCGAGCACACATGGACGCAGGACTGGGGCGATAAGGACCACCGCGACTTTTGGGCGGGCGTTGACCCTCGGCGCACGGCGATCTCGATCTACGAGGTGCATGCCGGTTCCTGGCAGCGGCATGAGAATGGCGATTTCCTCTCATGGGACGAGCTGGGCGACAAGCTGATCCCCTATGTGGTGGACATGGGTTTCACCCATATTGAATTCCTGCCGATCAGCGAGCATCCCTATGATCCGTCGTGGGGCTATCAGACGACCGGCCTCTATGCGCCCTCCGCCCGTTTCGGCGACACGGCGGGTTTCGCGCGCTTTGTCGATGGCGCGCACAGGGCGGGCGTCGGCGTCATTCTCGATTGGGTTCCCGCCCATTTCCCCACGGATGCGCACGGCCTGTCGCGCTTTGACGGCACGGCCTTGTATGAGCATGAAGACCCGCGCCAGGGATTCCACCCGGACTGGAATACGGCGATCTATAATTTCGGCCGCAAGGAGGTGCGCTCGTTCCTCATTAACAACGCGCTTTACTGGGGCGAGAAATATCATCTTGACGGGCTGCGCGTCGATGCGGTCGCCTCGATGCTCTATCTGGATTATTCGCGCAAACAGGGCGAATGGGTGCCTAACAAGGACGGCGGCCGGGAAAATCTGGAGGCGGTGAGCTTCCTGCAAGAGACCAATAAGGCGGTCTACGGCTCATATCCGGGCTTCATGATGATCGCCGAGGAATCGACCGCCTGGCCGAAGGTATCGGGGCCGGTGCATGACGGCGGCCTCGGCTTCGGCTTCAAATGGAACATGGGCTTCATGCATGACACGCTCGCCTACATGCAGCGCGAGCCGGTCTACCGTAAGCATCACCACAATGAGCTGACTTTCGGCCTGCTCTACGCCTTCACCGAAAATTTTGTCCTGCCGATTTCGCACGATGAAGTGGTGCACGGCAAAGGCACGCTGCTCACCAAAATGGCGGGCGACGACTGGCAGAAGTTTGCCAATCTGCGCGCCTATTACGGGTTCATGTGGGGCTATCCCGGCAAGAAGCTTTTGTTCATGGGCCAGGAATTCGCCCAGCGCGCCGAATGGAGCGAGGCCAAATCGCTTGACTGGCATGTGCTGAACTATCCGCAGCATGAAGGCATGCGGCTTCTGGTCAAGGACCTCAATCATCTCTACCGGGCGATCCCGGCGCTGCACGCGCGCGACTGCGAGCAGGAAGGTTTCCAATGGCTGGTCGGCGATGACAGCGCCAACTCGGTCTTCGCCTGGCTGCGCTCGGCGCCGGGCGAAAAGCCCTGCATGGTTGTCACCAATTTCACGCCGGTGCCGCGCGAGAATTACAAGATCCCGCTGCCGGTCTCAGGGCGCTGGGTGGAGCGCTTCAACTCCGACGCGACGATCTATTCCGGCAGCGGCAAGGGCAATGGCGGCGAGGTCCGCGCGGTCAAGGGCGACTATAAGGGATTTGCGGCGAGCGCCGAGTTCCTGCTGCCGCCGCTGGCGACAATGATTTTCGAGTTTGATATCTGAGTTCTGGTTTTTGGGAGGAGGCCTTATGGAAAGACGTTATGAACAGCCTCTGGCCCGTGACACGATGGCCTATGTTTTGGCCGGAGGGCGCGGCAGCCGTCTGATGGAAATGACCGATGTGCGCGCCAAGCCAGCGGTCTATTTCGGCGGCAAGAGCCGGATCATCGACTTCGCACTTTCCAACGCGCTCAATTCCGGCATCCGCCGCATCGGGGTCGCCACGCAGTACAAGGCGCATTCGCTGATCCGGCATCTGCAGCGCGGCTGGAACTTTTTTAGGCCGGAGCGGAACGAGAGTTTCGACATCCTCCCCGCCTCGCAGCGCGTTTCTGAGGACCAATGGTATGCCGGCACGGCCGATGCGGTGTTTCAGAACATCGACATTATCGAGTCCTATGCGCCGAAATACATGGTGATTCTGGCGGGCGATCATATCTACAAAATGGACTATGAGCTGATGCTGCGCCAGCACGTGGATTCCGGCGCGGACGTGACAGTCGGCTGTCTTGAAGTGCCGCGCATGGAGGCGGTCGGCTTCGGCGTCATGCATGTCGATGAGCAGGACCGCATCCTGCATTTCGTCGAGAAGCCAAAAGACCCGCCCGGCATTCCCGGCCAGCCCGACATGGCGCTGGCCTCGATGGGCATCTATGTGTTCGAGACCAAGCTCCTCATCGACCAGCTGAAGCGCGACGCGGCTGAAAAAGGCTCGAGCCGCGATTTCGGCAAGGACCTCATTCCGTTCCTCGTCAACGGCGGCAAGGCCTTTGCGCACCGGTTCAACAAAAGCTGCGTGCGCTCCGAGTTTGAAACCAAATCCTACTGGCGCGACGTCGGGAACCGTGGACGCCTATTGGGAAGGCAATCTCGACCTCACCGACATCACGCCTGAGCTCGATCTCTATGACCGCGACTGGCCGATCTGGACCTATGCCGAGATCAAGCCGCCGGCAAAGTTCATCCATGATGAGGACGGACGGCGCGGCTCGGCGGTTTCCTCGCTCGTGTCGGGCGACTGCATTGTCTCCGGCTCGAGCCTGAAGCGCTCGCTGCTGTTCACCGGCGTGCGCGCCAATTCCTATTCGTCGCTGCATGAGGCCGTGGTTCTGCCGGACTGTGTGATCGGCCGCCATGCCAAGCTCAGCAAAGTTGTGCTCGACCGCGGCGTCATCATCCCCGACGGGCTGGTGGTCGGCGAGGATGCCGAGCTTGACGGCAAGCGCTTCCGCCGCACTGACAAGGGCGTCTGCCTCATCACCCAGTCGATGATCAACCGTCTTGGGATGTGAGGCATGAAGGTTCTTTCTGTCGCATCCGAGGTCTACCCGCTGGTGAAAACCGGCGGGCTTGCCGATGTGGCGGGTGCCCTGCCCGGCGCGCTGGCGCAGCATGGCGTCGAGATGCGCACGCTTCTGCCGGGCTACAGGTCCGTGCTCGCGGCGATCAAGGAAATTGAGCCTGTGCACCACTATGCCGCCCTGTTCGGCGGCGAGGCGACGATCCTGTCGGCCAAGGCGGGCGGGCTTGATCTTTATGTTCTCGACGCGCCGCATCTGTTCGACCGCGACGGCGGGCCGTATGGCGACGCGATGGGCAAAGACTGGGCGGACAATTGGATGCGTTTCGCCGCGCTTTCCAAGGCTGCGGCGAACATTGCCGAAGGCGTCATTCCCGCCTTCGTGCCGGACATTGTCCATGCGCATGACTGGCAGGCGGCGCTCGCCCCCGCCTATTTGAAATATGGCAAGGCGCACGCGACGCCATCGGTGATGACCGTGCATAATCTCGCCTTCCAAGGCCAGTATGCCGGCGATATTTTCCCGGCGCTCGGCCTGCATGAGAGCGCCTATTCAGTGGACGGCGTCGAATATTACGGCGGCGTCGGTTATCTGAAAGCAGGGCTGCAATGCGCCTGGGCGATCACCACGGTCAGCCCGACCTACGCGCAGGAAATCCGCACGCCGGAATTCGGCATGGGCCTCAACGGCCTCATCAACGCGCGGCAGGGTCAGGTGCATGGCATCGTCAACGGCATTGACGCCGATGTGTGGAACCCGGAGACAGACGCGCGCATCGCCAAACCCTATTCCGCCAAAAACATGGCGGGCCGCGAGGCCAACCGCAAAGCGCTGGCAAAGAAGTTCAAGCTCGACGACGGCGACGGGCCGGTCTTCGCCATAGTCAGCCGCCTGACCTGGCAGAAGGGGCTGGACCTGCTCGCAGGCTCGCTCGACCGCATCGTGCAGATGGGCGGACGCGTTGCCATTCTCGGCTCCGGCGACGCTGCGATCGAAGGCGCGCTGCTCGCAGGCGCGGCGCGGCATAGGGGCAAGGTCGGCATTGTCATCGGCTATGACGAGGCGCTGTCGCATCTGATGCAGGCGGGAGCGGATGTCATTCTCATTCCCTCGCGTTTCGAGCCCTGCGGCCTCACCCAGCTTTACGGCCTGCGCTATGGCTGCATTCCGCTCGTGGCGCGCACCGGCGGGCTGGCCGACACGGTGATCGACGCCAATGACGCGGCCCTCTCGATGGGCGTCGCCACCGGCATCCAGTTCTCGCCGGTTGACACCGGCCCGATGCTGGACGCGATCAGCCGCGCCATCCACCTGTTCCGCGACAAGCCCGTATGGAAGCAGATGCAGCAGGCGGCGATGCGCGGCGATGTCAGCTGGGCGCGCAGCGCCGCCGCCTATGCCAGCCTTTACCGTTCCCTGTTGAAGCAGTGAGTTCCTTATGCAGCTGTTTGTGAAAACCACGCCGTTCCAAGACCAGAAGCCCGGCACATCCGGCCTGCGCAAAAAAGTGCCGGTGTTCGCGCAGAAGCACTATGCCGAGAATTTCATCCAGTCGGTGTTCGACTCGCTGGACGGGTTCAAGGGCAAGACTTTGGTGATCGGCGGCGACGGGCGCTATTATAACCGCGAAGTGATCCAGACCGCGATCAAGATGGCGGCGGCAAACGGGTTCGGCAAAGTGCTGGTCGGCAAAGGCGGCATCCTGTCAACACCCGCCGCCTCCAACATTATCCGCAAATACGGCGCGTTCGGCGGCCTGATCCTTTCGGCGAGCCACAATCCCGGCGGGCCTAACGAGGATTTCGGCATCAAGTACAATATCGGCAATGGCGGTCCCGCACCGGAGAAAATCACCGACGCCATCTTTGCTCGGACCAAGGTGATTGACCAATATCAGACCGTGGACGCGCCCGACCTCGACCTAGACGTGATTGGCGAATTCGCCATGGCGGGCATGACGGTCGAAGTGATCGATCCGGTGACGGACTATCAGGAGCTGATGGAGAGCCTGTTCGACTTTCCGGCCTTGAAGGCAATGTTCGCATCCGGCTTCACCATGCGCTTCGACGCGATGAGCGCTGTGACCGGGCCTTACGCCAAGGCGATTTTGGAAGGCGCGCTTGGCGCGAACGAGGGCACCGTGGTCAACGCGGTTCCGCTGCCGGATTTCGGCGGGCATCACCCGGACCCGAACCTTGTCCATGCCAAGGAGCTTTACGACCTGATGATGTCGAAGGACGCGCCTGATTTCGGCGCGGCGTCCGACGGCGACGGCGACCGCAACCTTGTCATCGGCAAGGGAATTTTCATCACGCCGTCCGACTCCGTCGCCATGCTCGCCGCCAACGCCACCTGCGCGCCCGGCTATGCGCGCGGCCTGTCCGGCATCGCCCGCTCCATGCCGACCAGCGGCGCGGCGGACCGCGTGGCGGCAAAGCTCGGCATCGGCATGTATGAGACGCCGACCGGCTGGAAATTCTTCGGCAATCTTCTGGACGCGGGCAAGGTGACGATCTGCGGCGAAGAGAGCGCCGGCACCGGCTCCGACCATGTGCGCGAGAAGGACGGGCTTTGGGCGGTGCTGCTATGGCTCAACATTCTGGCGTCGCGCAAAGAGCCGGCCATCGACATCGTGAAAAAGCACTGGGCCGAATATGGCCGCAACTATTATTCGCGGCACGACTATGAAGAAGTCGAAAGCGACAAGGCCAACCGGCTGATGGACGGCCTCACCTCCCGCCTTGCCAAACTGCCGGGAACAAAGCTCGGCGATCTCACAATCGCTTCCGCCGACAATTTCACCTACCACGATCCCGTTGATGGCTCGGTCAGCGCCAATCAGGGCGTGCGCATCCTGTTTGAAGGAGGCTCGCGCATCGTCTTTCGTCTCTCCGGCACCGGCACATCCGGCGCGACATTGCGCGTCTATATCGAGCGTTATGAGCCGGACGCCTCCAGACACGGCATGGAGACACAGGCCGCGCTGGCCGATCTCATTCTTGCGGCGGATCAGCTGGCGGGGATCAAGGCCAATACGGGCAGGGACAGACCTTCCGTCATCACATGAACCAACACCTTCCCCATTACAAACCGGGCGTTTCGTTCGGCCCGGAAGGCGTCCGCTTTTCCGTTGTGTCGCAGCATGCGGAGGCGATATTCCTTTGCCTGTTCGACAAGGGCGGCAACCGGGAGATCCATCGCCACGCGATGAGCCGCGCACCGGGCAGCATCTTCACCGTCGTCCTCAAAGGCATCAAGCCGGGCCAGCGCTATGGCTACCGCGCCGACGGGCCATGGCAGCCGGAACATGGCCACCGGTTTGATCCCGCCAAGGTGCTGGTTGATCCGCACGCCACGCTGATCGACCGGCCGTTCCGCTTTCATCACGATCTGGTCAAGCGCGGGACCGACACGCACAAGATCGCGCCGAAGGCCGTCGTCGAGCGCTATCCTGAGCAAACCAACCGCAAAATTCAGCCGCTCAAACCGGGCGGGCTGATTTACAAAGTGCCGGTCAAGGCGTTTTCGAAGCTGAACCCGGACATTCCCGAAGAGCTGCGCGGCACGCTCGCCGCCATCGCCCATCCCGCTTCCATCGCGCATTTCAAGAAGATCGGCGCCGCCTCGGTCGAGCTGATGCCGGTTGCCGCCTGGGTCGATGAGCGCCACCTCCTGCCGCATCATCTCACCAACGCCTGGGGCTATAATCCTGTCACTTTCATGGCGCTGGAGCCGCGCATCGCGCCGGGCGGCATGGCGGACCTGCGCAAGGTCGCGGACGCGCTGCACGCCGAAGGCATCGCGCTGTTTCTCGACGTTGTCTACAACCATTCCGGCGAGAGCGATCTGGAAGGCCCGGTCCTGTCGATGCGCGGCCTCGACAACGCCATGTACTACCGCCACCATGTGGACGAGCCCGGCGCGCTGGTCAATGATGTCGGCACCGGTAACACAATGGCCGTCGAGCGCGGCCCGGTGCGCGAGCTGGTGCTGGATTCGCTGCGGCACATGGTCATCCATGGCGGCGCGGACGGCTTCCGCTTTGACCTCTGCGTCTCGCTCGGCCGCACGGCCAAAGGCTTCTCGCCCTACGCGCCTCTTTTTGAAGCCATGCGGCACGATCCGGTTTTGTCCTCGTGCACAATGATCGCCGAGCCTTGGGACATCGGGCCAGACGGCTATCAGCTCGGCAATTTTCCACCGCAGTTTCTCGAATGGAACGACCGCTACCGTGATGACGTCCGTCGGTTCTGGCGCGGCGATCCGCACACTTTGGGTGCCCTGGCGACGCGGCTGGCCGGCTCGTCCGATTTCTTCGGCCACGGCGCGCAGGACACGCGCAGCGTCAACTTCCTCGCGGCGCATGACGGGCTGACGCTGGCCGATGTCACTTCGTACCGGCGCAAGCACAATTACGCTAACGGCGAGGATAACCGCGATGGCCATGGCGAGAATTTCTCCTGGAACCATGGCGTCGAAGGCGACACCCTCGCCCCCGCCATCCGCGCCCGCCGCAAGGAGGATGTCAAAGCCATGCTGGCGCTCCTGTTCCTGTCGCGCGGCACGCCGATGCTGACGGCGGGCGACGAGTTCGGTCGCACGCAGCATGGCAACAACAACGCCTATGCGCAGGACAACGAGACGACTTGGCTCGACTGGGACAAGCGCGACGCGGACGTTGAAGCCTTTGCCGTGACGCTGTCGCAGCTGCGGGCGAAGCATCCGGCGCTCATGTCCAGCGGCCTTCTCACCGGACATGCGCCGCATGATGCAAGCGTGCCCGATGTCTCATGGTTCCGCGGCAATGGCGAGGCAATGACGTCGAGGGACTGGGATGACCCGGCAAACCATTTTCTCGGATTTGCGTTGACACTTCCCAGCCATGGCGGCTCAGGCATGGACCGTGTCGCCATCGTCATCAACCGCAATGACGGCAGGCTGGCCGTTCATCTTCCAGCCGCTGGCAGAGGTTTGAAATGGGAATTGCAGATTTCGACCCGGCCGGTGTCGCCAACCGGGACGGGATTTGACCTCCCGTCGCATTCGGTGTCGGTGTTTGCCGCCATGCGCTGACTTGACTGTCTCCAGATTAGCGCTTCGCCGGGAAAACGCCTGCGCCCGTTCACGGACCCCCTGCCGGCTACCGCCTCTTGGCCTCAGACAGCGCTGAGGAGAAGGCTCTTGAAAAGCTCTCCCTGTCATCGGGATTGAGGAAGCCGCCCAGCGTCACGGTGCGGCCCTCGCCCGCAACAACCATCCGCGTGATCCCGGTGAACTCGTGGCGGTTCACGTCAAACTTCGCCCAGAAAGGGTTAAACCCATGCTCGGACTTTTTGCCAGAGGGCGCATGTTTGCGAATCGCCAGATGCAGCGGTGAAAGCTCAACTTCCTCATGCGCCTTTCCGGAATGATAGTTCCAGCGGAAGGCCAGCCAGATCAGCAGCACGTCGAGGCCGAAAAAACCGAAAATCGGCCACGCGCCGAGCGACAGGAACACCGCGCCGGTTGCCAGCCAGATGGCGATGAACACGCCCATCAGAATGCGGAAACCCTGCGGGCCGAGCGAACGGTGCGGCGTCAGCCGCGCGTGGAACATAGCCTCGCTCCTGTTTGTCTCATCCATGACATTGACTATAGTGCCGCAATGAAAAACGGAAAGACCAAAACCGCCGCAGGCAAAGCCAAAAAGGCGAAGAGGACAAAATCCCTCTATGCGCCGGAAGAAGTGCGGGAAATATTCAGGCGTTTTTCGGTCCGGGAACCCGAGCCGAAGGGCGATCTGGAATATGTCAACGCCTTCACCCTGCTGGTGGCTGTCGTTCTGTCGGCGCAAGCCACTGACATTGGCGTCAACAAGGCGACGCGGGCGCTCTTTGCCATCGCCGACACACCGGAGAAGATGCTGGCGCTCGGCGAGGAGGCGGTTGCAGGCCATATCAGAACCATCGGGCTATGGCGCAATAAGGCGAAGAATGTCATCGCGCTGTGTGAGGCGATGATCCGCGATCATGGCAGCCAAGTGCCGGACAGCCGCGAGGCTTTGATGAAACTGCCCGGCGTCGGGCGCAAGACCGCCAATGTCGTGCTCAACAATGCGTTCGGAATGCCCGTGATGGCGGTCGACACGCATCTGTTCCGCATCGGCAACCGGCTCGGCCTTGCACCCGGCAAGACGCCGGAGCAGGTGGAAGCGGGGCTGATGAAGGTGATTCCGCCAGACTACCTGTTCCATGCGCACCATTGGCTGATCCTGCACGGCCGCTATGTCTGCAAGGCCCGCAGTCCGGACTGCAAGGCCTGCATCATTGCTGACCTATGCAAGGCGGCGGAGAAGACCAATGCCATCCCCGCGCCGCTGACCGCCGCCACAGGAGAATGATGCCATGACAGACCATGCAACGCCAAATCTGCCTTCGCGCGACTTCGAGGCGACTGAAAAATTTTACGCGGCGCTCGGCTTTGTCACCACCTGGAGCAATAGCGGCTGGATGATCCTGAGGCGCGGCACGGTCACGCTTGAATTCTTTCCACACCCGGACCTGGACCCAAAATCCAGTTGGTTCTCGTGTTGCCTGCGCCTTGACGATCTCGACGCCTTTTACGCCGTCTGCAAATCGGCGGGCATCGCGGAAACAGACAAAGGCTATCCCCGCCTGCACCCACCAAAACTGGAAGACTGGGGCGGCAGGGTGGGCGCGCTGATTGACATTGACAGCACGCTTGTCCGGCTGATCCAGAACTGAGCTTCCCATTTCGCCCCGCCTCCTCTAAGGAGCGCGGGTTTGCAAATCTGAGGATTTTTCATGGCCGAGTACGACGTTCTGACCATCGGCAACGCCATTGTCGATATCATCGCCCGCACCGAGGACGATTTCATCCGGGCCAACGGCATCATCAAGGGCGCGATGAACCTGATCGACGGCGAGCGCGCCGAGCTTCTATATTCACGGATGGGTCCGGCGGTCGAAACCTCCGGCGGCAGCGCGGGCAACACGGCGGCGGGCGTGGCCAATTTCGGCGGCAGGGCGGCCTATTTCGGCAAAGTCTCCAGCGATCATCTCGGAGGCGTGTTTAATCATGATATGCATGCGCAGGGCGTGGCCTTTGATACCAAGCCGCTGAAGGGCCAGCCGCCGACCGCGCGCTCGATGATTTTTGTCACTCCTGACGGCGAGCGCTCGATGAACACGTATCTGGGCGCCTGCGTGGAGCTGGGGCCGGAGGACATTGAGGAGGATAAGGTCGCCGGTTCAAAAATCACCTATTTCGAAGGCTATCTGTGGGACCCGCCGCTCGCCAAGGACGCGATCCGCCTCGCGGCGAAGATCGCCCATAAGCACGGGCGCAAAATGGCGATGACGCTGTCGGACCCGTTCTGCGTTGACCGATACCGCGCGGAGTTCCTGGAGCTGATGCGCTCTGGAACGGTGGACATCTGCTTTGCCAACGAACATGAATTGAAATCGCTGTATCAGACCGCCGATTTCGACACGGCGCTGGCGGCGCTGCGCAATGACTGCGAAATGGCGGCGGTCACGCGCTCGGAGAAGGGCTCGCTCATCATCAAGGGCGATGAGACGGTCATGGTTGAGCCGGTTCCGGTTGAGACTGTGGTGGACACGACCGGCGCGGGCGACCTCTATGCGGCGGGTATGCTGTTCGGCCTGACCCAGGGCTTCCCGCTCGCCAAATGCGGCAAGCTCGGCTCGCTCGCCGCGTCTATTGTCATCAGCCAGATCGGGCCAAGGCCGCAGGTGAATCTGCGGGACAAGGCGAGGGAGATGGGGATTATCTAAACCTCAATCACGGCTGCATCCGGTCCGCCGCCCTGAAGAATTTCCGCGCCAGCGCCAATATCTGGCCGTCGGTCGGATGATCGGCGCTTTCCACGCCGACGATGCGGGAGGCCAAGACGTGATGATGTCTTGCCACGTGTTTGGCGAGCTCATCCTTGGCGCTGCCGGGGCCGGTGATCAGCCATTCGGCAGCTGGTTCCAACGCTCTGACGATATCGTTCATCAGGGCAACATCCATCTCAATGCGTCGGCCCTCGCGCGTTCCGGCATGTTTGTGCATCTGATCGACAGGATTTGTCGCGGCAAGTTTGAGTTCCTGCGCATGATCGCGGTCAAAGAAGAATATCTTCGCCTCGCGGTGATCGAGCCAGACAACGGCATGTTGGGTTTGCATGGGCGAGACTCCTCAGCTGCCAGCCAATTTCTTATTCTCAGCCGCTGATGACTATGCGGCCTTGACCTGTGTCAAACAGCGTTCATTTGCGCTTTGGCTTGTGAGGCCTGACCACATCGTCCGGCTCCCTGCCGGCGCGGGCGCGGTAGACCGGGAACTGCCAGCCAAAATGCAGCGCCCCGCCGCGCACGGCGAACGCGGCAAGCGCCGAGACAAGCGTCGCGGGCAGAGCGGGAGCTCCCAAGAGATTCAGCACCACATAGAGGCTTGCGCCGATGAGCGCGGCGGACACGTATATCTCCCGCCGCATCAAAACAGACGGTTCGCCCGTCACCATGTCGCGGAAGATGCCGCCGAATGTGGCGGTCATCACACCGGTGACCACCGCGATCGGCGCGGGAACGCCAACCGCCAGCCCCTTGGCCGCGCCGATGACGCAATAGGCGGACAAGGCCAAGCGCGTCGAGCCAGAGCAGCCACAGATAGCGCGACCAGACCAGATGGGCGGTGAAATAGACAATCACCGCCGTCCCCGCCGCGACAATTAAAGAATGCCGGCTCATTGACCCAGAACACCGGCGTCTGCCCCAGGATCAAATCCCGCAGCGTTCCGCCGCCGACGCCGGTGACGATGGCGAGGAAAATGAAGCCGATCAGGTCCATCTGCCGCCGGGAGGCAGCCAGCGCGCCCGTGGCGGCGAAGACGGCGACGCCGGCGTAATCGAGAAGCGGGAGGATGTTCATGGGTGTTGACCGTTCCTCGCTGCGTTGTCGATCATGGAAAACTCCTCGTCTTGCACCATGACAAACAGGCACTTGCCGTCAGAGCGCTCGGCCCAGAACTCGCCGACGAGCCGCTTTTCTTTGGAATCATCATTGGAGAAATCGCGTTTGCTTTTATATTCGATCACCAGGACGCGTCCGTCGTTCAAGAACGCGACAAAATCCGGATAGAACTTGTCCGACCCCGTCTGCAGCCAGAACGAATTCGGTTGGCGCGATGTGTTGCGCAGCCAGGCCTTGATGTGGGGATTGCGCTCGATCGCCACGGCGCACTTATGTTCCTCGCCCGCCGCTTCAAGGTCTCCGACGACGCGGAACAGGTGCTTCTTGAAATCCGTGCCGCCTCTATAGGGCTGATTGTAGCCATAGCGGTCTTCCTCAAACACAAGCTCGATGTCGGCGCTGGTTTTGAATTCAAGTCCGCTCTGCGGGAACAGCGCGCGCCCGAAGGCGGCTTTTTCGCGTTCGTCGCGGTGCTTGGCGATCACTTTGACGAATGCGTCGACAAGCCGGAAATTCGCCCGCGCCAAGGCTTCAAGGCTCATGCCGGTCTGCGCTGAAATTTCGTCCAGCGCCTTGGAAATGAACAGGGTCGAAGAGACGCGGGTGATGTCGCGGCGCGACGAAAACGGCAAACGCCGGTCTATCCAGTTGACAAGCGCACCCCTTGTCCAGCCGCGGCCAGCCAGCGCCATGGAAAGCTGCTCATGCAGGTCGGCGACGAATTCGACCCTCACTTTCTGGGCGGCGTCCACATCGATATGGGCTTCTTCGGCGGCGTTTTTCGGCGGGACGAAAAAATCAAGAACCGGCGCGGCATCGTCTTCCTCAAGTTTCCAGGGAGTGTCGAGAAAATGCGCCCGGTCGAACAATTGCCAGTCCTGCCCGGCGCGCACGGCCAGTTGCGGAACGGCAAAGCGAATGGTTTGGGCGGCCGGATCAGGCGCTTTCAGCCGCGCGCCGCGCGAACGGTGCACCAGCGCGTCAATAATTGCCGCCGCCGCATCCGGCATGGCGAGCTGCATCGCCTTGCGGTCATAATCCGACAGCGCGCCGCGCGCCCGGACGCGCCGGTTTCAGATCGACCTCAACCCGACCGCCCGTGGCCCTCTCGATATTGGTCTTGAACGAAGCTGCATCCATGCCGGCAGGCAGCGCCTCTTCATGGACGAAGGCCGAACCGCCTTCCTCCATGCCGGGGATGGACGTTTCGGCGGCGCGCACCAGCGCCTGCGCCTCCACCTTTTCGAACCCGTTGTTCACCAGACCGTCGCGCAGCGTGCCAGCGGCGTTTTGAAAGCTTGTCGTGGTGGCGAAGGCATAGGCGCGGTTCAGGTCTTCATGTTTTTTCCACGAGGCGCGCGGCAGGCGCAGCACGCGTCCGAGAAGCTGTTCCACCGCGCGCGGCGATTTCTGTTCCGCCACCGAACACAGGACATAGGCGAAGGAGCAGTCCCACCCTTCTTTCAGGGCCTGCTGCGTGATGATGAAACGCACTTTGCAGTCGCTGTCGAAAAGATCGACGCCGTCCAGCCCTTTCACATCGCCGGTCGCGATGACGATATGGGCTTCCGGCACGCGGAAATCATCGGTCAGAAGCTTTTTCACCTCTTCGGCGTGAAGCGTCGGTCTGTCTTTCGATTTGGCTTCGGACTGAAGCAGCATCACCGGGCGGATGAATTCGCCTGTTTGCTTCTCTTCGGCGCGCGCGGTTTCGTTCAGCTCGTCAAGCCATGCGATGGCGTCGCCGATGGTCTCGCGCGGGTCGGCGCGTCCGCGCAGAATGATCGGCAGCTTGATCATTTCCGCCGCCTTCAGTTCGGCGGCGGACACTTGGTGCAACACATTGGAGGCGTAAATGCCCTTGTCGGGCCTGTGCTCTTCCGGCGTCACCGGCGTTGCGGTGAATTCGACAATCAAGGAGGGTTTGAGCCGCGCCAATGTGTCAAAGGACAGGTCGGTGCGCGCATTGTGGGCCTCATCGACAATCACCATCGGGCGGCGCAGGCGCAGCTCATTGGCCAGCGAGCGCACTGGAGCGACCGGACGGCCAGCACTCCAGCGCGCCGCGCAAAGCGCCGTCAAGCCCGGTGAAATGGTCCATCAGCTCGCCATTTTCTTCATAGACTTTGCGGCCTTCGGTCTCCTCGACGCGGAAGGCCTGGATGGTCGCAACGATCACCACCGCGCCGCCGTCATAATCGGCGCGTTTGGCGTAGAGCGCGTCGGCGACGCGTCATCACCCGGACATTTTCGCCGAAGCGCTCGGCAAGAGCGCGGCGGTTCGGGTGCGCCCGGTCCTGCAGGCTCGCCAATGTCTGCTCGCGGATCGTCTGCGACGGCACCAGCCAAAGCGCGGTGGGCGCGTCAGTGCGCAGGAAACTGTCGGCGGCGATGGCGAGCGAATGCGCGCAAGAATGGTCTTGCCGCCGCCCGTGGGGATGCGCAGGCAGACATAGGGCAGGCCGGGCAGGCTTGGCACATGCTCATAAGGTGCGGTGGGTGAGCGCATAAAAGGCCGTGTCGGCGTCGTTCAACTCCACTGTCTTTTCAAGATATTTGCGCAGCGCGGCGAGCGTCTGGACTTGATAGGATCTTCAGGCTGAAAACGGGCAGGCTCATTCAGGACTTGCCCTTCTTTTTCAGTGACGCTGGTTCTGCTGCGGCGATCATCCGCGACGCATCGCGCTCAAAATCGCTTTCAAACGCGCGGTCCTGCGACACCCGGTAAGCTTCGTATTCCCTTTCCACTAATGCCTTGGCCACAGCGTGCGAAACCTTGCCCGCGTCAGCCAGGATTTCGTATTCATTGAATGTCAGAAATGCGTCGAGCTTGGCGATCCAGTCTTTCATTTTCATGGGAATTTGGCGCGCCGCCTGATTTTCCGCGAAGTCGAGATACATGGACACGATGCGTTCGAGCGCCTTGATTTCGTCCTCTTCAAGATAGTTCTTGGCGATCGGAACATCGGATTTGACGATCTTGCCGGTAGGGCGCGTTCTTCCATGTTGTCAGCCCCATATTCGGCTTGGCTGCGTCGGCGCGGGAAGCGATGATTTCGGCAGCGGTCTTGCCGGTTATGGCCCAGTGCAGCTTGTTCTGCACCGTTTTGAAGAACGTGTCAGTGATTTCGTCGTCCTTGCGGTAGTCGATGCTGCATTGCTCATAGATATCGGTGATTTTGAGATAGAAGCGCCGTTCACTGGCGCGGATTTCGCGGATGCGCTCAAGCAGCTCGTCGAAATAGTCCGTGCCGAACATTTTGCCCTGTTTCAGCCGCTCATCATCCATGGCGAAGCCCTTGATGATAAATTCGCGCAGCACCGAAGTGGACCACTTGCGGAACTGCGTCGCCTGGCGGCTGTTGACGCGGTAGCCGACAGCGATGATCGCATCCAGATCGTAGAAGCTTGTCAGATAGCTTTTGCCGTCGCTGGCAGTTATCCGGAATTTCCGGATAACTGAATCCTCCATCAGCTCGCCAGTCTTGAACAGGTTTTGCAGGTGCTCGCTGATGGTGCGCACATCCACGTCGAACAGTTCCGACATGCGCTTCTGCGTCAGCCAGAAGCTTTCATCTTCGAACAGAACCTCAACGCGGACCGCGCCGGAGGGGCCGGTGTAGAGCAGGATTTCGCCTTCGCGCGGCACTGTTTTGTCCGCCATGCTCAAAGCCCCTCAATCTGATAGGGCACCTGCTTGAAGGTGACGCCGAGGCGGGAGAGGCGGTCTTCGGGCACGGTGCAGCCTTCGCCATAGACGATGCGCGCGCCGGAAAAGCCGGGCTCGGGCAAGGGCAGCTTTTCGAGCGCGGCTGATGTGAGCACATTGCCGGCCTTGGCGCTGGCGACGCCGACCGCCTTCGCATTGTGCAGCAGATAGATTGCCCTTCCCTGAAACGCGCCGATCAGCGGCGTCGCGCCATCGGCGCGGCGCGGAATGGGCGAACCCGTCTCGCAGAAGAACACATGGGCGGCAAGGTCCGGGAAGGTGACGGCGGGGCTGACATTGCCGTCGGCATCGAACAGCGGTTCGCCGAGAGTGCAGAAGCGGAAGCCGGAGCCGCCCTTCCAGCTGACCTCGGCGGAAATGCCGCCTTGTTCGCCTTCGACCACTTTTTGATATCGCGGCACAATATGAGATGCGGCGTGTGCGCCCATTTCAACGCCGATGTGCTTTCGCCCCAATTTGTGGGCAACAGCCCCCGTCGTTCCGGAACCAGCAAAAGAATCAAGGACCAGTTCGCCGGGTTCAGACGCCAATTCGACGATGCGCCGAATGAGTTTTTCAGGCTTCGGCGTCGGAAATGGATCATCGGGAATAAGAGATAGCTGTTCCTTTCGCCCATCTTGCGTATGGCTGACTTCATCCGCAAAGCCAAATCGTTTGTGCGTTGGTGCCTTCGGAACGAAGTTTGTCGCGAAAGCGCTTAAGCGCGGGCACGCTGTTGCGGCCTTCCTTCCCCCACCAAATTAAATCGTTCGCGACATTAGATTCGTGAGCTTCGCGGTTAAACCGCCAACACGCCCGTCCGCTTGGGCCATATCTCTTGACCAGTGTTTGGCGTTCACAATCGGATAGTATAGGTTTGGTCTTTCATCGGCATTGCTTATTGCAAGTGTAATCGCCAGCCTTCCAAACGCCGCGTTCGATCGCCATCTGGATTTTTGTAGGCAGCGTCGGCTTTTTCGGTGCGCACAAGCTTGTTGGAGCCGCCAACGTCTCCTTGGAAAGCGCATATACTACGATGTGATCGTGACTTTCTGACAGCCATAGAGCATCGTTCGCCGGTGCGTATTTTTTCTGCCAAATCACATTCGAAATGAAGTTCCGACGGCCAAAGATTTCATCAAGGATGAGCTTCAGCCCGTGAACTTCATTGTCATCAATGGAAATCCAAATCGATCCATCCTCGCTCAAAAACTCCTTCAGCAGCCTCAGGCGCGGATACATCATGCACAGCCATTTATCGTGGCGCGACAGGTCCTCCGCCTCGCGGCCGACGACCGCGCCGAGCCAGGCTTTGATCTCCGGCGAGTTGACATTGTCATTGTAGACCCAGCCCTCATTGCCGGTATTGTAGGGCGGATCAATATAGATGCATTTCACCTTGCCGGCGTAATAGGGCAGCAGCGCTTTGAGGGCTTCCAGATTGTCGCCCTGCACCAAGAGATTGCCTGCGTCCGGATCGCCGGCGCTCTTGTCCCTGTCGCAGTGGATCAGCCGGTAGGGCACATCGCGGTGATGGTTGACCACCGCCTTTTTGCCGATCCAGTCGAGTGTGGGCATGAATGATGTCTTTCCGAAGCGGGCGGAAATTTCCCGCGATTCGCGCATGGGTAACATCGTTCGCTGCGTCTTGCCACCGGTGGAACGGGCACAAAAAAACCCGCTTGCGCGGGGTTTTGCAAAAATCAAATGGTGCCCTGAAGAGGACTCGAACCTCCACGCCTTGCGGCACACGGACCTGAACCGTGCGCGTCTACCAGTTCCGCCATCAGGGCAACGGGGGTTCCTTTAGGCAGGGCGGGGGATGGTGTCAACGGGGGTGGCAGCCTTCCCCCTTGCGGGGAAGGTGGACGCGGAGCGGACGGATGGGGGTGGTGCGAAAGATGCTGAAGGCGCAGGATGAAGCGCTGCGGCCATGTTCTGCGCCACTGCATCTTCCTCACCACCCCCATCCGCGGCTCACGCGACACCTTCCCCGCAAGGGGGAAGGCTGGAGCTAGCCTTCCAGCACTTCTTTCGAAGCCACCGTCGAATCCGCGTTCAGCTTGTAAATCACCGGCACGCCGGTCGCGAGCTCCTGTTTGACGATCTGTTCCCCGGTCAGCCCGTCCAGCGCCATGATGAGGGCGCGCAGGGAATTGCCGTGGGCGGCAACGAGGACCGTTTCGCCGCGCAGGACATGCGGCTGGATCTCGTGCAGGTAATAGGGCCAGACGCGCGCGCCAGTGTCTTTCAGGCTCTCGCCGCCGGGCGGGGGCACGTCGTAGGAGCGGCGCCAGATGTGCACCTGCTCCTCGCCCCATTTGGCTCTTGCGTCGTCCTTGTTGAGGCCGGACAGCTCGCCATAGTCGCGCTCGTTCAGCGCCATGTTTTTGATGGTTGTCAGCGAGGGCTGGCCGACGCCGTCGAGAATGTACTGGCAGGTGCGCTGCGCCCGGATCAGCACGGACGTGTAGGCGATGTCGAACTTGAAGCCTTTGGCATTGATTTTCGCGCCCGCCGCTTTCGCCTCCTCATGGCCGAGCGGCGACAGGTCCGGATCGCGCCAGCCGGTGAAGAGGTTTTTCAGGTTCCATTCGCTCTGGCCGTGGCGGACAAGGACAAGGGTGCCGGACATGTGGTTTTTCCTTTTAATCGTTGAGGTCGAGAACATCGCGCATCGAATAAGATGCCGGGTTTTTTGCCCTGCGCCCACAGTGCGGCGCGGATGGCGCCGGCGGCGAACATGTCGCGGTTGACGGCGTGGTGGGTGAAGGTGATCTGCTCGTCTTCGCCGGCGAAGATCACCGAATGGTCGCCCGCCACCGAGCCGCCGCGCAAAGTGGCGAAACCGATGGCGCCTTCGGGCCGCGCGCCGGTATGGCCGTCGCGCACGCGCACGGAATTGTCTTTGAGGTCAATCCCGCGTCCTTTGGCCGCCGCGCCGCCGAGGAGAAGCGCCGTGCCGGAGGGCGCATCGATCTTGTGCTTGTGGTGCATTTCCAGAACTTCAATGTCGAAGTCCTTCGGCCCAAGCGCCTTGGCTGCCTTCTCGATGAGGACGGACAGGATGTTCACGCCGAGGCTGTAATTGCCGGACTTGACGATGGTGGCATGGCGCGCGGCGGCGGAGATTTTCGCCTCGTCCTCCGCGTTCAATCCCGTCGTGCCGATCACATGCACGATGCGCGCCTGCGCGGCGTAACCGGCAAACTCGACCGTTGCGGCGGGAATGGTGAAATCCAGCACGCCGTCGGCATGGGCAAAGGCGCGCAGCGGGTCGTCGGTGATGGGAACGCCGAGCCTGCCGACGCCCGCCAGTTCGCCCGCATCCGCGCCGAGCTGCGGCGCGCCCTGGCGCTCGACAGCGGCGTGAAGGATCACGCCCTCTGTCTGCGAAACGGCGCGGATCAGCGCCTGTCCCATGCGGCCGGCCGCGCCGGTGACCACCAGTTTCATCTTGCTCATGTCCGCCAATGCCGCCCGCTCATGTTGACGCCGAAATTGAAAGGATTGCGCGCGAAGGCCGCAAGGCCAATCACCGCCGCCAGCGGATGCGTCATCACAAAGACGGGCATTTTTGACATGATCTCACTGTGCGGGGCCTTGTCGCTGAACGCGGCGCGGAACGCGCCCTGTTTCAGAACGGGCAGGATTTTTTGCGCGATGCCGCCGGACAGATAGACGCCGCCCTTGGCCATGAACACCAGCGCAAGGTCTCCGGCCAGCCGTCCGAGGTAGGTGGCAAACAGGGTCAGTGTCTCAACAGCGGCGGCATCGCCCTGCGAGGCGGCCTCGGTCACTTCCTTGGGTTCCGCGAATTTCGGCGCCGCGCCATCCGCCATGCAGATCGCGCGGTAAAGATAAACCATGCCGCGCCCGCACAGGATCTGCTCGGCGGAGATGCGGCCCTCAATCGGCTCCAGATGCGGGAATATTTCAAAGTCGCGCGCTGATCGTGGACCGACATCAACATGGCCGCCCTCGCCGGGTATCGGCTGCCAGATCCCGCGCGCATTGATGAGGCCCGCAACACCCAATCCGGTGCCGGGCCCCAGAACGACGCGGCCTGCAGTCGGGTCAATATCTCCGCCGCCGATCTGTTCGAGGTGCTCCTTGTCCAGTGCCACGACAGCGAGCGCCTGCGCCTCGAAGTCATTGAGCACGAAGACTTCCTCAAAGCCGAGCGTTTGCATCATCACTTTGGGGCGCACGACCCAGGGGCAGTTGGTCAGCTCGATCTCATCGCTGTTGATCGGACCGGCAATGGCGAGGATCGTGGTCTTAGGCGGCTGCGGTGCTTCGGGCAGGATGGCCTGGCGGATGGCATCGTCAATGTTCTTGTAATCGGCAGTGCGCACATTCGGAAACGAGATCAGCTCGGCATCCTTGCTGGTCAACAGGGCAAAGCGGCCATTGGTGCCGCCAATATCGCCGACAAGCACGGGGTATTTCACGCTTTCCAATATGTTTCCGCCCGCCATCACGCGCCCCGCCCCTGCTCTGCGACAGTCATGGACGAAAGCGTTTTTGCTGGCAAGGGTCCGGCGGCAGGCACCGCCCGTTCCGGCCTTTTCTGGTCGCGCGCAGTCAAGGAAGGCCGCATTCAATCGTTCCGTTCTAATCGGTTGAACGGCTATACCGGCGCGGCTGGAAAGTGTCTAGTTTTGCACCGCCGGCGCTTCAAGAACCTGCACGCAGGCAGGCGGCAGGTCGGCAAGCGTCAGCGGCGGCTTTTTCTTCACCGGCTTGTCCTTCGGCGCGGGCTTCCAAGGCTCATCGGTGAACCACCAGGCCAGGGACTTGTCGCATCCCTCGCCGGTCGCGACTTTTTCCTGCCCCTTGCAGCCGGGCGAACCGGCCTGGCATTTGATGCGCATGTGGAAATGGTAATTGTGGCCCCAGTTCGGGCGGACCTTGGAAAGCCATGCCCGGTCGCCTTTCACTGTGTCACACAACTTCTTCTTGATGCCGGGATGCACCAGAATGCGCTCGACTTCGGGATAGCTGGCCGCCGTCTGCAAAATGGCGGCGTGCGCCGGCGTCCATATGTCCGGGTCAACGTAGAGCCCGTTGCCCTTCAGCATGGAGAGGGCGCTGATATCCTCGCGCTCTTTGGCGGAAAGGCGGCGGTTCGGCATCGGGTTCATCCAGATGTCGGCGTCAAGGCCGATCTGGTGCGAGGCGTGGCCGGTCAGCATCGGCCCGCCGCGCGGCTGCGAAATGTCGCCGACCATCAGGCCCGGCCAGCCGACCTTGGCACCGTCGGCGGCAAGCCTTTTGAGGATGGCGATCAGGTTCGGATGGCCCCAGTTGCGGTTGCGCGACAGGCGCATGACCTGCCAGTTCGGACCGTCGATGGAGATGGCCGCGCCACCGGCAAGACAGCCTTTCGAATAAAATCCATATGACTGCGGCTCAAGCTGAGCCGGCAGCTTCTGCGCGCCGAACAGCTCTTTCGCCGGCGGTTCAGCGAAAGCGGGTGACGCCGCGAGCGCCAATGCCGCCAATACTGCACGGCCCGTCTGCCTGATATTCATTCCCGCCTCCGGCGCATTAGATCTCATTCACCCTGACGGTAATATGGTTACCGAAATCTGAACAAATTGCGGCAGCCTAGCGCCAGCGGCCATTTTGCCACATGTCATCGAGCGCCGCGCGGTAGTTTTGATATTGAAAATTATAATCCATTTTGTGGATTTTGGCATTCGAAACGCGCTTGACCTCGCCATAGAAGGAGCGCGCCATCGGCGACAATTCCGCGTCTTCATAAGCCACTTCCGGCGGCGGCTCCATGCCCATCAATTCTGCGGCATAGGTGACCACATCCTGCGGCGGCGCGGGCTCGTTGTCCGTGACATTGAACAGACCATCCGCCTTGTGGCGGGCAAGCAGCATTGCCGCGCCCGCTATGTCGGCGACATGAATGCGGTTGAAATATTGTCCCTTTTTGATGATGCGTTTGGCCGAGCCGTCTTCCAGATTAACGAATGTGTTGCGTCCCGGCCCGTAAATGCCGGAGAGGCGCATTATGGCGAGCGGCTTGGCAGCTTCGTCCGCAACAGCGCGCCATGACGCTTCGGCCTTGAGGCGCTCGATGGAGCGGTTTGACACGGGCCTGCACTCGGTCTCCTCGTCCACCCATCCGCCCTCATGGTCGCCATAGACGCCGACGGTGGAGAGGTAACCGATCCATTCAAGCGCGGGCATTATTGCTGAGAGCTGGCCGCTGAGCGCGTTCAGAACCGGATCGCCGGCTGCGTCCGGGCCGATTGAAATGACGAGATGCGAAACCGTTTCCAGGCGCTTCGCGAGCGCGCCGCCCGGCGCAGATCCATCAAACAGGTATGGTTCGATGCCAAGCTCCGCAAGCTTGACGGCCTTCACTTCAGAGCGTGTCGTTCCCGCCACTTGTGCGCCTTGTGCGAGCGCCGACTTGGCGATCGCGATGCCGGAAAAGCCGATGCCGAAAATGAAGAGATTCACCCGCCCGTCCTTCCAAGCGCCCATTCCGCCAGCACGCTCTCATCCCGTTCAAAAGCCTGCTGCGCGGCGGACTTTTCGGCGAAATTCGCGCCACTGGCAAGCCGGGAAAACGCCCAGACCGCCGCGCCGCGCAGAAGAGCACTTTCGGCGCTGAGGAATTCTGTGACCGGTGCAATCAGGGATGAGTCGCCGCTGTTGCCCGCCGCAACAAGCACATTGCGGATGAAGCGCTCACGGCCAATGCGCTTGATGGCGGAGCCGGAAAAGAAGCTGCGGAAAGAAGCGTCATCCAGCGTCAGCAGGAAGGCGAGCGGCGGCGACCTTAGGTCATCGCGTGCCTGAAGCTTTGCTTCGCGCGCTGTCTCCGCAAATTTGTTCCACGGGCACACGGCGAGACAGTCGTCGCAGCCGTAGATGCGGTTACCCATGGCGGCGCGGAACTCGTGCGGAATAGGGCCCTCATGCTCAATGGTAAGATACGAGATGCAGCGGCGCGCATCTAGCTGGTAGGGCGCGGGAAACGCGTTGGTCGGGCAGATGTCAAGGCAGGCGCGGCAGGAGCCGCAATTGTCAGGTTCGGGTTCGTTTGGCTCTATTTCCGCCGCGCTGAAAATGCTGCCGAGAAACAGCCAAGAGCCATTTTGCCGGCTGACCAGATTGGTGTGCTTGCCCTGCCAGCCGAGACCTGCGGCGGCGGCGAGCGGTTTTTCCATGACGGGGGCGGTGTCAACGAAGACCTTTACTTCAGCGCGGGTAAGCCGCTTCAGCCGTCCGGCGATGGTTTTCAGGCGGCCTTTGATGAGCTGGTGGTAGTCGCGGTTCCGGGCGTAGACGGAGATGGAGGCGGCGGACTTGTTTCGACAGACTTGTCGAGCGGGTCCGTGTCGGGGCCGTAGTTCATTGCGAACATGGCAATGCTTCTGACGTCCGGCCACAACGTTCTTGGATCGGCGCGGCGGTCGAGTTCGGATTCCATCCATGCCATGCCACCATGGCGGCCCAACGCCACGAAGTCCCGCACCCTTGCACCGGCTTCTGCAAGCCGATCAGGGCCGGTCACGCCGACAGCGTCAAACCCGTGGGTTTCGGCTTCCCGTTTCAGAAACTCAACCGGGTCTTGGCGCGCGGATTTAGAAGTCGAGGTCTGCATAGTGCGAGACCGGATTGAGGCCACGTATCCGGTCGGCCAGCAATGGCCGGAACGAGGGGCGCGACTTCATCCGCACATACCAGTCGCGGGCCGCCGGCGCGTCTTTCCAGTCGATCTCGCCGAGATAGTCGAGAATTGATATGGCGGCGGCCGCCGTCAGGTCGGCATAGGAGAGCCTAGATCCCGCCAGCCAATTGCGCGTGCCCGCGAGCCAGTTCAGATATTTCATGTGCTGCTTGATATTGCCGCGCGCCGCGCGCAGCGCAGATGAATCCGGCGCGCCGCCGCCCTCTTCGACGGTCATCTGAATCTTGAAAACACGCTCGCGCACAAAGTGGCGGGTGACCTCGCTTTCGAGCTTGGTCAGGAACCAGTCGCACAGGCGGCGGATTTCCGCGCGCTCAAACGGATCTTCCGCAAACAGACGCTTATCACGTTTTAAGACGCCGCGCGTCTCATCCAGATACTCGGCGATCACCATGCCGCCCGGCACGACGCGGTTATGCTCGGCAAGCAGGACCGGCAGTGTGCCCGCCGGGTTAATCGCCAGGAATTCGCGCCGCTTGGCCCAAGGCCGTTCTTCGATCAGCGTCGTCTCCACCTCATATTCAGTCAGCGCCAGACGCACGAAGCGCGAAGGTGTGGACATGATGTTGTGGAACAGTGTCAACATTTTTTCTTGGGTGCGATCCGTGTGCGAGGCGCTCTTGATAAGGGATTCCCCGCCAAAAGTGAATCAGCTATAGGCACATAAGGCGCGGGTGACAAGCAATCCGAAATGCCGCCAACCTGCGGGGGATTTCATGGATTTTATCACGGGCGCGCAAGCGCTGTTCCTTGGTCTCCTGGAGGGCCTCACCGAGTTTATCCCGGTTTCCTCCACCGGGCATATCCTGTTGGCGGGGCACTTTCTCGGCTTTAAATCGACCGGCAAAGTTTTCGAAATTGTCATTCAGCTCGGCGCGATCTTGGCGATCCTGTCGGTTTATTTCGCCAAGCTCTGGCGGCTGCTCATTGATTTTCCGAAGGATGCGCGCACGCGGCAGTTCGTCTTCGGCATTCTCATCGCCTTCTCTCCAGCGGCACTGATCGGGGCTTTCGCGCATGATTTCATCAAGACGGTTTTGTTTGAATCGCCAAGGCTGATCTGTATGATGCTCTTGATCGGTGGCGTGGTCCTGCTTGCCGTGGACCGGATGAACTTCAAGCCGCGCTTCACCAACATTATGGATTTCCCTCTTTCGCTCTGCCTGAAGATCGGGCTGTTTCAGTGCCTCGCCATGATCCCCGGCACGTCCCGCTCCGGGGCCACCATCGTCGGCGCGCTTTTGATGGGAACCGACAAGCGGGCGGCCGCCGAATTCTCGTTCTTCCTCGCCATGCCGACCATGGCCGGGGCGTTCGCTTATGACCTCTACAAGAACCGCGATATTCTGAGCTTCGACGATTTCGGCATCATCGCGCTGGGCTTTGTTGCGGCGTTTCTCACGGCGGTGTTTGTGGTGCGCCATGTGCTCGACTATGTCAGCCGCTCCGGCTTTGCGCTGTTTGCCTGGTGGCGGATTATCGTGGGCGCGGCGGGCCTCGCAGCGCTGGCGGCCGGTTTTTAGCGCAAGAGGAATCCGCCGCCGAGCGGGTCGTCGTGCTCAACAATGTAGCTGGCCTCTCCTGAATAATAGGCTCTGCCGCCGACGCGGGCAATGATGGCGTCATGCGGGCCGCGCCGTACCGTCCGCGCAACTTCGCCCGTGAAGCGCGCGCCAGTGACACTCTCGAAGATGCGCTGTTCGCCAATGCCGACTCCGCCCTTGGCATGCATGGCGGCGAGCCTTGCGGTGACGCCCGAGCCGGTGGGTGAGCGGTCCACCTCGCGGTCGGCAAAGACGCAGACATTGCGTGTTCGGTGAAACCTTGCCATTGCCGCCGTCGGTGATGATTGTGCCGTAGAGAAAGGCGAGGTCCGCTGAATCCGGGTGTGAAAGCGCGATGCCCTTGGCCGCCAGCGTCAGGGCGTCCGCCGCATCGGTGAAATCGCGGATGGCGGAGACGCCAAACTCAAGGCCGAATTGCGCCGCTTCAATCAGGCAGTAGAACGCCCCGCCGTAAGCAATGTCGAAGATGACGGGGCCGAAATCGCCGAGGTCGAGCTCGATGTCCCTGGCGAACAGAAAGGCCGGGACGCTCTCGAAGCTGACATTGCCCGCCTTGCCGTCCTTCACCTCAACATCGGCAATGACCATGCCGCAAGGACATTCAATATTAACCCGCGTCACCGGCTCCCGCACGGCCACCAGCCCCCTCTCCACCGCATAGCGGCCAAGCGCGATGACAGCGTGACCGCACATGGTGGAATAGCCCTCATTGTGCATGAACAGCACCGCAAGGTCCGCGCCGGACAGGTCCGGCTCGACCAGCAGCGCGCCATACATGTCATGATGGCCGCGCGGCTCGAACATCAGAATTTTGCGCAGATGGTCGAGATTGTCGCGGACATAAGCGCGCTTTTGAAGGATCGTGCCCTTGGGCAGCGGCGGGTAGCCGGAAGTGACGATCCGCAGCGGCTCACCGCCGGTGTGCATGTCGGTGACGGTGAGTTTTTCCATAAGCCGAGTGTTCAGAAATCCGCCATCGGCGTCAAGGCGAAAGGCCGGGACGGCAGCAGGGAAAGATCGCCGCGCGCCATGAAAGGCAGGCGGTTTTCGTCGATGACGGCCTTCTGCTTGCCAATCCAAGCAGGTCGGGAGAAAAGAAGCACTCAACCGATGCGCCGCTGGCTTTGAGCAGCGCCGAAGTAATGGCGCTGCATTGGCGGGATGTTTTCAGCGGCAATGTCCAGCAGCTGAAACACGCCGCCATCTGCTCACGCGCCATGCGATGACGGCATCATGGCTTTCGAGCAGCGACAGACTGATGCTGCGGTCCCAGAAGGCGTTGACCAGAAACATGGCGGGGTGGCTCAGCGGGGAAAACAGCGCCGAGGCTGGCGCCCGGTTATTGATGTATCCGGTGAGCAGCGCGACATCGTCTTGATCGTCCATGCTCAGGAGACGGGCCGGACTAGCCTGCCCGCCAATGGAGCAGGACCGGTGAATTTCTGCAGCGGCACGGTCTTGAAGCCATACGGCTCATACATTGCGGGCTTGTCGGTGTAGAGGATGGAAAGATCATATTCCTCCGCGTCAATCCACGCAAAGGCGCGCTGCATCAGATCGCGGTACAGGCCCTTGCCGCGATGCTCCGGCCGCACCGCGCCGGACTGCAGCGCGGCGACTTTCCGGCGCATGGCCATTGACCATCATCGGCATGGAGAAGGCGGAGAAATTGGCGGCGCAGACGCCTAGCCTCGTCAAACCATGCGAACGGCATGGAGGACGGCTCCATGCCGCCGAGATCGTCGAGCACGCTGATGTCGATGTGGAATGTGTCCCGCAGCAGGTCCGCCAGCGCCTTCCAGCCGGCGGGGTCGGCGAAATAGTTCTGGCGGAACGTGAGGCCGCCCGTGTCCAAATTTTTCATTTCGTTCCCGTCGAGCCAAATCCACCCGCGCCTCGCGCTGACTCTGACAGTTCTCTGACTTCAACTATTTGCGCAGTCGCCACAGGCGCGATGACGAGCTGCGCGATACGCATTCCCCTCGTCACGATGAACGGCTCCGCTCCGAGATTGGCGAGGATGACTTTCACTTCGCCGCGATAGTCGCAGTCAATTGTGCCCGGCGAGTTCAGGCAGGTGACGCCATGGTTCAGCGCCAGCCCTGAGCGCGGGCGGACCTGGCCTTCGAAGCCTTCGGGGACTTCGAGGACAAGCCCAGTTGGAACCGCCAGCCGCGCACCGGGCGCAAGCGTCAGCGGAGCGCTTTCAGGCACGGCGGCGCGCAGGTCCAAACCCGCCGCGCCTGCGGTTTCATAGGCAGGCAGCGGCAAGTCCTCGGCATGGGAAAGGCGCTTGACGCGCAGCGCGGGTTTCATGCGCCCTGCCCTAGCGGCGCGAAAGGGAAACATCAATCGTTAAGGCACAAAATTCAAAACCGGCAATACTCCGGGTTGCAGCCGGGGAAACACGCCAAGTTGCTTCAAATTCTCCAAAACAAGGCTACACTGCAGACGCAAGGGAACAAAAAGGGCATGCTTCGTGGCAGAATTGGAGGAACTCAGCGATCTGGTTCTGGAAATTTATGACACGGCGCTCGATCCTGGGCGCTGGCCTGATGTGCTCGAAAAAGTCTCGCACTATGTCGGCGCGCGCGGGGCGTTTATCTTTGAATTGCAGGGCGTCGGCGCCGCGCAGAAGATTTTCGCTCCGTTTTTTTCAAGCTCCTATGACCCTGCAATCGTCACCAAATATCTGCAGGTGCATAATCAGCAAGAGCTCGCCGACCAAGAGATTTTCGCCCGCCTTTCGAGGCGCACCGACCGAATTCAGCTGATCGGCGACGATGTGCTGACCGAGACGGAGGAGGAGCTGGTCTCCAGGGCAAATGTGCAGGAGATGATGCGCAACGGCCTGCGCTACCGCGCCGGAGCGCTGCTCAACAAGGACCAGCTCAACCAAGACCGGTTTGCCCTGCAGTTTTCCAAGCGCGGCGGGCCGATCACCGCTGAGACGGCGCGCAAGGCCGAGCTGATCCTGCCGCACATCGCCAAGGCGCTCAATGTCAGCCGCCCCACAACGCAGCTGGCATTGAAGTTCCGCTCGGTCGCCGACTGCCTCGACCAGTTGGTGATAGGCATCTGCATTCTGGATTCCAATGGGTCGATCATTCTGGCCAATCAGGAATTCCGGCGGCAGATGGACTGGCACACTGTGTTCCGCGCCGACCCGTCCGGCAAGCTCCTGATGCGCACCGATCAGGCGCAGCAGACACTGACACATCTGCGCAAGGATGTGGCAAATCATGGCAGGTTCGGCGCGCGGCCGCGCAAGGAGGCGATTGTCTCCACCGTCGGCGGCGAGCCGCACACGCTGTGCGTCGAGGTGGTGCCGCTGCATTCTTCCCGCGAGATGGGCGAGAGCGATTTGGACGGCCATATCATCTACAGCATGGACACCGGCAATTCCTACAAGATCAGCGGCGATGTTCTCTCTGAAATGTTCTCGCTGACCCATGCTGAATCCGCCGTGCTTGAGCTGATGGCCGACGGGCTGACAAACAGTCAAATTTCCGAGCGTCGGTCGAAATCCATCGAAACCGTGAACAGCCAGGTCAAGTCGGTTCTGGTCAAGACCGGCACCGCGAACCGGACCCAGGCGATACGCCTCGCCACCAATATCAGTTCCTCCTTCATTTTGGACGCCCATCACCCAAATGGGGGATGAAAGGACTGGCGGCTTGCGTAAAATGCGCTAACGTTGGGTAAGGCCGGGCGCTGGCGCGACTCGGCAAAAAAGTGGGGATTTGCCATGCGCGAAACACGCTTCCGTCAATTGCTGCTTTCGATGTTCCTGCTGGCGCTGGCTGCTGTTCCGGCTATGGCGAAAGACAGCATCACTTGTCTGGGCGGCCTGACATGCCTGGATCAGGGCTGGACCAATGCCGAGCGCAATGTCTGGTATCGGACGACGCAGGGTTCGCGGCTTCTGCCGCTCGACTGGATGATGGCGCTGGAACTGGCCGGGTCGCAGGAAAAGTTCATGTCCGACGCCAATATGGCGCGGCTCGGCTATTTGCCCGAAAACGCGTCTGGCGCGAATGAGCAGGGCCTTCCTGTCGGCTTCACCGTGGATCAGGACCGGTCCAGCGGCGCCGATCTGATGTGCGACGTTTTCCCCAAAATGTGCGAGAACGGCGCAATGCGCCGCGCATGGATAGGCATGAACTGCTCTGCCTGCCACACAAATGATATCCAAATCGGCGACAAAAAATTGCGGGTGGAGGGCGCTCCGACGCTGGCGGATTTTCAGGGTCTTGAAGAGGACCTTCTGGCTTCCATCAAGGAAACTTCCGCCAATACGGTGAAGTTCGACCGGTTCGCCCTAGCCGTCCTCGGCGCAGATGCAAATCCCGAGGACAGGGTGTCGCTGCAGGACGAACTGAAAGAACAGATCGAATGGCAACAGAAACTGCACGACAAGAACGCCGCCCCGGTGCGTTACGGCCACGGCCGTTTGGACGCGCAAGGTCATATCCTGAACAAGGTGACGCTGACGACCGGCGAAAAGCTGCTCCCAACAGTGCTCGCCGACGCGCCCGCCAGCTATCCGTTCGTATGGAACACATCGCAGCAGAAAAAAATTCAGTGGAACGGCATCGCGACGAACAAGGCGCGCATACCATTCTTTGGCCTGGACACTGATTTGGGCGCGCTGATCCGAAATGTCTCCGAAGTCATCGGCGTCTTCGGCCACATTGACACAAAGGACCGCAAAGCCTGGCGCGGTTACAATTCGAGCGTGCGCGTCAAGGAGCTGATCGGGCTTGAGCGGCAATTGGCGAGCCTTCAATCGCCGCAATGGCCGACAGATTTGCTGGGGGCCCTTGATGCTGCAAAAGTTGAGGCCGGCAAGAGCCTGTTCATCAAGAAGTGCAGCGAATGCCATGACCATCTCAATCCACAGGACACATCCACTCCGATGAAGGAGCGCATGGACCCGATCACGGCGCAGGGCACTGACATATTTCTGGCCTGCAACACTTTCCTCCACGAATCAAATGCCGGCAAATTTGCCGGGCAGAAGACTTTTGGATTTGTCGGCCAACGTCTCCTGCCGGTGGAATTCACCCGCAACATGCTTGTGAACACCACTGTGGGCACAATCCTCGGAAAGAGCGACGAGCTGATCGAAGGCATGTTCACCGACGTTCTGGCAACGGGCCGGGGCGCAAAAGACGCCCGCGAGATTGGCATCGACTATCTGCCGGGAGTCAAAGACCCTGCCAAGAAGAAGGCCGCTGAAACCTGCCTGAGCAAGCGCTATCCCAAAGACAAGCAAGACGAAAATATCCTGCAGTACAAGTCACGCTCGCTCAACGGAATTTGGGCGACCGCCCCCTATCTGCACAATGGTTCGGTGCCGACGCTCTACGACCTCCTGCTTCCCAGCAGCATGCGGCTGACCGCGCGGATTAACGATGCCGCTCCGGTCATTGCGGGCGAGACGCGCCCCGTTGAATTCTATGTGGGCTCGCGCGTTTTCGATCCGGTGAAAGTGGGTTTTGCAACAGACAAAAGCGCGCCGGGCAATAAGTTCCTGTTCAGCGCAATTAACAAACAAACAAAAGAGCCAATTCCGGGAAATTACAATTCCGGCCACGATTACGGCAATGCAAAGCTTTCAGAAACTGACCGTCAGAACCTCGTGGAATACCTGAAGAGTCTGTGACCGGACGCGCTTTTGTTACGCCTCGTCTCAATTAGTGAAGCCGCCTTGCCGCTTTCCCGCCGCATTTCATCGTTTTCTGGCCGCAATTCTTAACGTTTGCGGGGCGATTCACTTGAAAGTCAAAACAGCAATTCTGGGCGCGCTTGCCGTGTCATTTCTTGGGTTGACCGGCGCCAATGCCGCCGAATGCGGCCGCGCATCTTGGTATGCGCTTCATTCAATGACCGCCAACGGCGAGCGGATGAACCCGTCAGCCATGACGGCTGCGCACAAGAGTCTGCCTTTTGGCACGCGCATCAAGGTCATCAACAAGGCCAACGGCAAGAGTGTCGTAGTGCGCATCAATGACCGCGGCCCGTTCATCCGCGGTCGCATTGTTGACCTCTCCAAAGCTGCGGCAAGGTCTATCGGCATGATCCATTCCGGCCATGCCAAGGTCTGTTACACGCGCATCTAGAGCAGAACCTTGGGCTCGTGCCGCCCGTTCAAGCGGATATCGGCGATGAAGGTCTTCCCGGCATCCGGCGCGGCGGCGAGGGCTTGTTCACTCATTAGCTTGTAAGCCGACGTCACAATAATCCTGTCAGCGTCCTTCCCGGCGAAAGCGGGGCAGGAGGTCTGCGGCGACATCGGTACGGCGAACCTTGAGATTTCGCGTCCATCGGGCGCGTGGCAGACAACCTCCCCCGCCCCCCAGCGCGCGTTCCAGACATTGCCGTCCGCGTCGCATACCGAGCCGTCAATCCAGCCTGCGCCCTTGTGTTCATAAAACAGCTGCGGCGCGCCGATGGGCAGCGCCGTGCCGGGATCGATGGCGACGCGCATCAGCTGATGCGTCGGCGTATCGACGAAGTAGGCGGTTGCGGCGTCCGGGGAAAAGCAGATGGAATTCGGGATGGTGATGTTTGCAAAAAGCTTCCGGACGCCGCCTTTGAAGAAAGTGATAAATGGCCCCGGCTTCTGCCTCCTCATCAATACCCATCGTGCCGAACCAGATCGCGCCGCATGGATGGGCGCGGGCGTCGTTGGAACGGGTGATCCTGTTGTCCGCTTCCACGCCGGTGTGCGGCGACAGCGCGCCTGTGGCGCGGTTGCGCATGTGCAGGCCCTGTTCGGACAGGATCAGCTGGCGGCATGCATCGACGGAGAATATTGCGCTGGCCATGAAGGGCAGGTCATGGATCTTGGTTTGGCCGGTGTCGAAACCGTGCTCCAGCAGCTTCCTGTCCAGAATGTCGAACCAAAACAGGGTGTCCGTCTCCGGCTCATAAGACGGCCCTTCGCCGAGGCGGCAACGCGTTTCATCCAGAATGCGGATAGTAGGCGCGTCGCTCACTTGTCCGCCTCGTCATAAGCGGCGACTGCGATGGCGGCGCGCTTGGCGACTTCGGCTGCGGAGAAGCCCGGCTTATAGAGACTGGAGCCAAGGCCGAACGTGCGCACACCGACTTTCATATAGTCGGCGAAGTTCGCCTCCGACACGCCGCCGACCGCGCCGACTATGCAGTCGGCAGGCAGGATGGCCTTGATGGCGGAAATGCCGGCGGGGCCGGGAATTGAGGCCGGGAAGAATTTCAACGCCGACGCCCCGCATTTCAATGCCAAGAGCGCCTCCGTCGGCGACAGGACGCCCGGCATCGACACCATGCCATGGTGCGCGGCGCGGGCGAGAACCAGCGGATCGACATTGGGCGTCACCAGCAGCCGCCCGCCCGCATCGTGCAGCCGGTCAACATTTTCCGGCGATCAGAACGGTGCCGGCGCCGATCCAGACATTATCCGGCGCGCGCTCGGCCAAGGCATGGATTGAATCAAACGGATGCGGCGAATTCAGCGGGACTTCGATGGCCTCGAACCCGGCCTCCATCAACGCCTCGCCAATGGGGATGATCTCCTCCGGCTTTACTCCGCGCAGAATGGCGACCAGATTGCGCTTGAATGGCGGCCAATGGGCTGATTTCATCTGAAGCTCTCCCCGTGGGTGTTTCAAGGCGGTTGGCCCGCCTTATCAAGTGCCGGCGCGGGCCATTGTCAAGCGGTCGGGGCCGATTCCTCCGACCTTGATTTCGGCCGGCCAAAGCCTCACACACGCCACATTGTTTCTCAAAATGCGGGCTGTGCCATGGCGCTGAAGATCGCGGTCCAGATGGACCATATCAGCAGGATAAATATCGCGGGCGACACCACGTTTGCGCTGTGTCTTGAGGCGCAAAACCGGGGCCATGCATTGTTTCATTATGTGCCGGATCAATTATCGCTGCGCGGAAGCGCGGTGACGGTTAAGCTTGAGACTTTGAGCGTCAAAGACGAGGCGGGGGCGCATTATGTGCTGGGAAGCCCAGTGCGGACCGATCTTTCGGAGATGGACGTTGTTCTCCTTAGGCAGGACCCGCCGTTCGACATGCATTACATCACCAACACGCATCTGCTGGAGCGGGTGCATCCGCAGACGCTGGTGGTCAATGATCCGAAATGGGTGCGCAACTCGCCGGAGAAAATTTTCGTCACCGAGTTTGCCGACCTGATGCCGGAAACGCTGATCACGCGCGACAATGAGGAAATCCTCGCCTTCCGCCGCGAGTTTGGCGACATTATCCTGAAACCGCTCTACGGCAATGGCGGCGCGGGCGTGTTTCATCTGCGTGAGGACGACCGAAACCTCTCTTCTTTGCTGGAAATGTTCAACGCGCTGACCCGCGAGCCGATCATCGCGCAGCGCTATCTGAAAGACGTGCGGGCCGGCGACAAGCGCATCATCCTGATCGACGGCGAGCCGGTCGGCGCGATTAACCGCGTGCCGGCGGAACATGACGCGCGCTCGAACATGCACGCGGGCGGGCGCCCGGAGAAGACGGCGCTGACAGAGCGCGAGCTGGAAATCTGCGAGCGGATCGGGCCTTCCTTGCGCGAGCGGGGCTTCATTCTCGTCGGCATTGACGTGATCGGCGATTACATGACCGAGATCAATGTGACCTCGCCGACCGGCATCCGCGAGATCAAGCGCTTCGGCGGAGCCGATGTGGCGGCGCTGTTCTGGGACGCGGTGGAGAAGCGCCGGGCGGCTTGAGGCGAAACGGAACGTTTGTTCTTGTTTTTCAACGGGTTGCAATCCGCTTACAGCTTAACCGTTAATAAGTTCTATTTTTGTTCTTTTCATGCGCGTTAAAGTGTGCTTATTTCATTCCGGCACTGAATTTTTGCAACCAAGTGCGGCTCTGGTTGCGGGCAATGCGGGGACGGATGATGGTTGCGCGCGTGAGTACGATTGCGTTTGAGGGGATCGAGGCGGTGCCGGTTGATGTGCAGGTCATGTTCGGACCGGGCAAGCAAAATATGCACATCGTCGGGCTTGGCGACAAGGCTGTGGCCGAGAGCCGGGAGCGGGTGCAGGCGGCGCTGCATGCGTCAGGTCTTTCTTTGCCGCCGAAGAAAATCACCGTTAATCTCGCGCCCGCTGATCTGCCCAAAGAGGGCAGCCATTATGACTTGCCGATCGCGCTTGGCCTGATGGCGGCTCTGGGGGCTATACCGGGCGATTCGCTGCAAGGGTTTGTCGTGCTCGGCGAATTGTCGCTTGACGGGACCATCGCGCCCGTCGCGGGGGTTCTGCCCGCCGCCATCGGGGCCAACGCTTTGGGCAAGGGCCTTATCTGCCCGCACGAATGCGGGCCGGAGGCGGCTTGGGCGGGCGATGACATGGAGATTGTCGCGCCGCGCAGCCTGATCGCGCTCGCCAACCATTTCCGCGGCACGCAGGTTTTGCGGCGGCCGGAGCCGGCGGTGCGGCCGCAGAGCGAGGACCTGCTCGATCTCGCCGACTGCAAGGGGCAGGAAACCGCCAAGCGGGCGCTGGAAGTCGCGGCGGCGGGCGGACATAACCTTTTGATGATCGGGCCCCCCGGTTCCGGCAAATCGATGCTGGCGCAGCGGCTGCCTTCCATATTGCCGCCTTTGTCGCCGAAAGAATTGCTGGAAGCCTCGATGATCGCCTCGGTGGCGGGGGAACTGTCGGACGGCAAACTTTCGCTGCGCCGCCCCTTCCGCGCGCCGCACCATTCGGCGTCGATGGCGGCGATGGTCGGTGGCGGCACCCGGGCGCGGCCCGGCGAGGTGTCGCTGGCGCATAATGGTGTGCTTTTTCTTGATGAGTTTCCGGAATTCACGCCGCAGGTGCTTGATTCGCTGCGTCAGCCGCTGGAGACCGGCGACTGCATGATCGCGCGGGTCAATCACCGGGTCTCTTATCCGGCGCGGTTTCAGCTGATTGCGGCGATGAACCCGTGCCGCTGCGGCATGGCGGGCGAGCCGGGCATGACCTGCGCGCGCGGCCCGCGCTGCCAGAGCGATTATCAGGCGCGCATTTCAGGGCCGATGATGGATCGGATCGATCTGCGGGTGGAGGTTCCGGCGCTGACGCCGAGTGATTTGATCCGTCCGAACAAGCCGGAAACCAGCGCGGTCGTGGCCAAGCGCGTGGCGCGGGCGCGGCAAATACAAAGGGAGCGGTTTGAAAGGCGCGGGCTGCCAAGCGTCTCCACCAACACACAGTGTTCGGCGGCGATGATCGAGGAAATCGCTGCGCCGGACGCGGGCGGGGCGGCGCTTCTGGCGGATGCGAGCGCGCAGCTCAGATTTTCGGCCCGCGCCTACCACAGGATTTTGAAAGTCGCGCGCACGCTGGCCGATCTTGACGAGGCGGAGCAGGTTGGGCGCATTCATCTGGCCGAGGCGATATCCTACCGGATGCCTGGCGAACGTTTGGCGCGGGCCGCCTGACCGTCTTCCAAGCCTGGGCCCTGCCGCCAATTCGCCGCCATTACCGCTCGCCCCTTCTGTATGGCGTCATCAGAGCCTGCGGATATGCGGCGCGGCGTGACATGATGACGAGCGCGATGATGGACAGGACAAATGGCAGCATCAGGAAAAGCTGATAGGGAACATAACCGCCCGCCAATTGCTGCAGCCGAAGCTGATAGGCGTCGAACGCGCCGAACAATACCGCGCCCAGACAGCGCTTTGCCCGGACGCCACGAGCCAAAGACGACCAGCGCAATGCAAATCCAGCCGCGGCCATTGACCATTTCGAAAAAGAAGGAATTGAAGGCGGAAAGGGTGAGGAAAGACCCGCCAACACCCATCAGGGCGCTGCCCGCTATCACCGCGCCGATCCGGATCCGGTTGACATCAATGCCCTGCGCCTCGACCGCCATCGGGTTTTCGCCAGCGGTGCGCACGGCGAGGCCCAGCGGCGTGCGGTAGAGAAACCATGCGGCCAGCAGCGACGGCGGCGAAGGCCAGATAGGTCAGCGGCGTCTGGCGGAACAGCGCTTCGCCAATGATTGGAATATCGGAGAGATACGGCACGCTCCAGCTTTGAAACGGCTCGATCTTTGGCGGCGATGTCACCTCGGGCAGGGCGAGCCTGTAGGTGTAGTAGGACAGCGAGGAGGCGAGCAGCGTGATGCCAATTCCGGTCACGTGCTGCGACAGGCCGAGCGGCACAACGAGCACAGCGTGCAGGAGGCCGAACAGCGCGCCCGTCAGCGCGGCAACGGCGACGCCCAGCCACAGGTCGCCGCCCAGATAGACTGTAAGCCAGCCAGAGAAGGCGCCGGCCGTCATGATGCCTTCTATGCCGAGATTGAGCACCCCCGCCCGCTCGCAGATCAGCTCGCCCAGAGTGGCAAAAATCAACGGCGAGGCGATGCGGATGGCGGCGGCCCAGAGCGATGCGGTGAAAAGGATTTCAATCGCCTGCATGGCTCACCTCCACCTTATGCGGAAGCGCGTCAGCATCATGGCTGTGACCATGGAGAGAAGCGAGGCGGCGACCATGACCTGCGCAATGTAGCTCGGCACTCCGGCGCTGCGGCTCATCGCATCCGCCCCGACAAAGACTGCGGCGACGAAGATCGCCGCAGCGACGACGCCGAGCGGATGCAGCATGGCGAGCATGGCGACGACAATGCCGGTGTAGCCAAAGCCGGGCGACAGATCGAGCGTCAGATTGCCCTTCAAGCCGGCAACTTCGGAGAAGCCGGCCAGTCCTGCAAGGCCACCCGAGAGCAGCGCAGTCTTTGCCAGGACGCGGTTGACCGGAATGCCGGCGAAGCGCGCCGCTTTGGCATTGGAACCCACGGCCCGCATCTCATATCCCAGCGCTGTCTTCCAGTCGATGATCCAGACTGCCACCGCCGCCGCCAAACCGATGACAAAGCCGAAATGGAGCCGCTTGCCGGCGATCAGCTTTGGCAGCGCGGCGTCTGCGATCACCTTCTTCGACTGCGGCCAGCCCAGCCCTGCCGGATCTTTCAACGCGCCTTCCAGCAGCAAGCTGACGAACAGGATCATGATGAAATTGATCAGGAGTGTCGTGACCACCTCGTCCACTCCAAAGCGTGTTTTGAGAAAAGCCGGCACAGACAGCATCACCGCTCCCGCCAACATGGACGCAATGACGAGAATTGGAAGCAGCAGCGGCGCGGGAAGCTGCAGCGCGCCTGCGCCCAGCGCTGCCGTCATCACCGCCCCCGCATATAGCTGCGCCTCGCCGCCAATGTTCCATAGCCTGGCGCGGAATGCCACTGCGGCGGCGAGGCCGGTGAATATCAGCGGCGTGGCGCGGGTCAGGGTTTCGAAGAATGCAAACTGTGACCCTGCCGCCCCCTTGGCCATCAGGCCAAACACCGAGAAGGGCGAAGCGCCTGCGAGCATGACCAGCAAGGCGCAGAACAGACCGGCGAAGAGCAAGGCTATCAACGGATAGCCGACCAGCAAAGCAAGCGGGCGCGTGTCGCGGCTCTCAAGACGCATGGCGCATCTCTCCGCCAAATCCCTGCCCCGCCATCATCAGACCAAGTGCGGCAATGGTCGTCTCGGCCCGCGTCACAGGCGCGGACAGCTGCCCGCGGAACATGACACTGACCGCATCGGACAGGGCGAGAAGCTCATCCAGGTCTTCCGAAATAAGCAGGATGGCCGCTCCGCGGCGCCGCGCGGCAATCAGCCGCTCATGCACATAATTCACCGCGCCTATATCCAGCCCGCGCGTCGGCTGGTTGGCCAGGATGACCGACGGCTCGTTGGACATGACGCGCCCAAGGATCAGCTTCTGCATATTGCCGCCCGAAAGCAGCCGAACCTTCGCCTCTGGGCCCGGGCATTTGACATCATAGCTTTCGATAATGTCCGCAGCGAAACGGCGTGCTTTGGCCCAGTCAATGAATCCACGCCTTGCAATGCGGCCTGAGCGGTAAGCTTCAAGCACCACATTCTCCGTCACGCTCATGTCGCCGATCAGGCCTTCAGCGTGCCGGTCCTCCGGAATGCGGGCAATTCCGAGCGCCACCATCTTTCCCGGGCTCAAGCTCCCTAACGCCGCGCCGTTGAGGTTCAGCGTTCCAGACATTGGCGGCAGAAGTCCGGAAACCATGTCCGCAAGCAGGCTCTGGCCATTGCCGGAAACCCCTGCGACGCCGAAAATCTGTCCAGCTCTCAGATCAAGTGAAACGTCCTCCAGCGCAAGACTTCCGCGCCGCGCCGAGACATTCCCAAGCGAGAGCAGAACCGGGCCGGCTTCCTGTGGCTCCGCCTTTGCGGACGCGACCTTGTGTCCGACCATCAGTTCAGCGAGTTCCCCGCGCGTCGAGCTCTCAACACTGCGGTCAGCCACGAGTTTCCCGGAGCGCAGGATCGCCACCCTGCTGCACGCCGCCATGATTTCCCCAAGCTTGTGGGAAATGAAAATGATCGACAGGCCCGTTTGGGAGAGCCGTTTGAGCGTGTCAAAAAGCCCCGCGCTTTCCTGTGGCGTCAGGACGGCGGTCGGCTCGTCGAGAATGAGGATGCGCGCGTTGCGGTACAGCGCCTTGAGGATTTCCACACGCTGCCGCTCGCCGACTGAAAGACGGAAACGGCGGCGTCCGGATTGATGGCAAGGCCGAAATCCACGCCCAGTTTTGCGATGCGGGCGCGCGCGCCGCGCCGGTCGGAGCGCAGCGCGAACAGGCTTTCGGTTCCAAGGACGATATTGTCGAGCACCGTCAGATTGTCCGCCAGGGTGAAATGCTGATGCACCATGCCGATGCCCGCCTTCAGCGCCGCGCCGGGAGAGCCCGGCGTCAGCGGCTCGCCATTGACTTCAATGGAACCCCCGTCGGCGACATAGTGGCCGAAGAGTATGTTCATCAATGTGGTTTTGCCCGCGCCATTCTCGCCGAGCAGCCCGATTATCTCGCCGCGCGCAAGCTGCAGCGAAATATTGTCATTGGCCAAGAGAGCGCCGAAGCGCTTGGTGACGCCGGAAAGCCGGAGCACTTCCTCCTGCCCGGCAGTCCCTTTCACCGTCATCGTGTCAGGAGGACTTTGGTTCGTTGTCGTCAATCACCGCCGCGAATGTGCCCGCCTTGATGGCAGCCTCTTTCTCGGCGATTTTCGCCTTGATCTCCGCCGGTACCTTCCCGTCAAAAGTGCCGAGCGGCGCCAGCGAGCATCCGCCTGCTTTCATGAGGGAATATTGCCCGTAATCCTCAGCCTTGAAGGCGCCGCCTTTGATGGCGGCGATGGCGGCGTCAAGCGTCGGCTCGAAATGCCAGAGCGCCGAGGCGGCGACAGTTTCCGGATAGTCCGCCTGCGTGTCGATGACATTGCCAACAGACAGGACGCCTTTTTCCTTGGCGGCGTCCGACACGCCGAAACGCTCGGCATAGAGCAGGTCCGCCCCCGCGTCGATCTGGGCGAGCGCCGTCTCCTTGGCTTTTGGCGGATCAAACCATGAGCCGATGAAGGCGACCTGGAATTTGGCGTCGGCCCGCACTTCGCGCACGCCTGCCATGAATGCGTTCATCAGCCGGTTGACTTCCGGGATCGGATAGCCGCCGACCATGCCGATATTGCCGGATTTTGTCAGCGCGCCGGCGACAAGGCCGGAAAGGTATGACGCGTCCTGAATATAATTGTCGAACACGGCGAAATTCGGCGCGGCTGCGGCGTCCGGCTTGAAGGACGAGCCGATCAGGAAGGCCCGGTCCGGATAGTCTTTGGCGACGGCGCGTGCGGCATCCTCCACTGCAAAGGCCTCGCCGACGATCAGCTGATGCCCTGCCTCACAATATTCGCGCATGACGCGCTCATAGTCGGTGTTCGAGACTTTCTCGGAAAACACATATTCAATGTCGCCGCGCTCCTTCGCCGCATTGGCGGCCTTGTGGATGCGGCTGACCCATTGCTGCTCGACCGGCACAGTGTAGATGGCGGCGGTTTTGATCGGGCCGGCTGCTTGGGCGAACTGCGGGAGGAACGGCAGAACAGTGCCTGCGGCGGAATATTTCAACAGTTCGCGGCGGCTGATGCGGAGAATGTTGTTGCTCATAATCGTCCCCTCAAATTAGAGTCACTGCACCTTTCTGGAATACTACACCCAGCGCGGTTCTTGTCCATATGGTAAAAATTTCGCCTGCTGAGAATCCTCCGCGCAGCTTCTTGCTGTTGCAATCGCAGCGCGGCCGCGCCAACATCCCTGCCTGCGCAACATCTTGCCGAACAGGACAAAAGAAATGCTCACAGACACAGACCGGAAGTTTCTGCGCATCGCTTATGACGAGGCGAGAGCCGGATTTGACGAGGGCGGCTGCCCTATCGGCTCGGTTCTGGCGCGCGGTGAAACTCTGGTCTCGCAGGGCCGTAACCAGCGGGTGCAAGGCGGCGACCCTATTGCCCATGGCGAAATGGACGCGCTGCGCAAGGCCGGGCGCCAGAAAACCTATCGCGACACGACGCTCTACACCTCGCTCAGCCCTTGCATGATGTGTTCGGGCACCATCGTGCAGTTCGGCATTCCCCGCGTCGTCATCGCAGAGAACACGAACTTTGGCGGCAATGAGGAATTCCTGCGCTCCCGCGGCGTTGAAGTGATTATCGCCGATGATCCGGACTGCATCGCCTTGATGACGCGGTTTATCAAGGAAAAGCCGGAGCTTTGGTCCGAGGATATTGCGGAAGACTGACGCAATTTCCCAAGAAAAGTCGGGCCCGACGCGTGTTTCAGGACTTTTAATGTTACGAAAATTACATAAATAACAATATGTTATACGAATTTTAAGTTTTTTTATCCCCCTCCCTGGCTTTGGCGGCATACTTGCCCCGCTGCTCTCATGGGGACCGGGTGATCAACCGGCATTCGGGGGAGCGGGCGGCCTATGGCAGCCGGGTGTGGTTATCCCGGCGGGCGGAGTCCCTCAGCCATGTCCCTCCTGGCCTTGCCGCGCATTACCAGTGCGCCCCTTGCGCCAGCCCGGGCAAAAAGCCGTGACAGGGCGTGTGGCGAGCCACACTCTCAATCGTTTCCAAACGGCAGGACCACACGCCCTGTACGTCCCTTGGAATCAATGACCAGACCGGAAACGGGGCGTGGTGACGGAGGAGACTGGTCTTCGCTCAAACCTTTTTGAAAACAAACACCAGCCAGGCAATGGCGACGGCCAGCCCGCCCCAGAGCGGCGTGCCGTAGAGGCCGAGCCAGGCGAGGAAGATGAAGGCCGAGCCGAGCAGCGAGATGAACAGGCGATCGCCGCGCGTTGTGTCGAGGCCGAACACGCCATGGCGCGGGCCGCCGCCGGGGCTCTTTATACTCCCAGAGTCCCATCGAGGCGATGGCGAGCGCCACGAAAATAAAGAAGGCGGCGGTCGGCCAGGTCCAGGCCATCCATGACAGACCCATGATAGTCTCCTAAACCCGCCCGAGGGCAAAGCCCTTGGCGATATAGTTGCGGACGAACCAGATGACGATGGCGCCGGGGATGATGGTGAGCGAACCCGCCGCCGCAAGAAGACCAAGCTCATAGCCGGACGTCGACGATGTGCGCGTCATAACGGCGGCGATCGGCTTGGCTTCGACCGAGGTAAGGGTCTTGGCCAAAAGCAGCTCCACCCAAGAGAACATGAAGCAGAAGAAGATGGCGACGCCGATGCCCGCCGCGATGGTCGGCAGGAAAATTTTGAAGAAGAAGCTCGGGAACGAATGGCCGTCGACATAGGCGGTCTCGTCCAGCTCCTTCGGCACGCCCGACATGAAGCCTTCCAGAATCCAGACGGCGAGCGGCACGTTGAACAGGGTGTGGGCGAGCGCCACCGCAAGGTAAGTGTCAAACAGGCCGATGGAGGAATAGAGCTGCAGGAATGGCAGCGCGAAGACGGCGGCGGGGGCCATGCGGTTAGTGAGGAGCCAGAAGAACAGATGCTTGTCGCCAAGGAACCGGTAGCGCGAGAAGGCGTAGGCCGCAGGCAGCGCGACCGCCACCGAAAGAACCGTGTTGATCGACACATAGGCAAGCGAGTTGAGATAGCCCCAATACCAGGTCGGATCGGAGAAAATCTTGGCGTAGTTTTCCAGCGTGAACTCCTGCGGAAACAGCGAGAAGCCGCGCAGGATTTCATTGGTGGTTTTGAACGACATCGAGACGAGCCAATAAATCGGCAGCATCAGAAACAGAATGTAGAGGGTCGGCACCAGCCATTTCGAAATACGCACCGGCCCCTCCTATTGTTCTTCGCCGCGCATCATCAGCGTGTAGAAAATCCAGCTGGTGAGCAAAATGATGAGGAAGTAGATCAATGACATGGCACCGGCCGGGCCAAGGTCGAATTGGCCGAGCGCGATCTTGTCGAGATCAATCGACAGCAGCGTCGTCGCATTGCCCGGCCCGCCGCCCGTCAGCACTTTCGGCTCGGTGTAGATATTGAAACTATCCATGAAGCGCAGCAGGATGGCGATGGTCAACACCCGTTTCATTTTCGGCAGCTGAATAAAGCGGAAGATTTTCCACTTCGACGCGCCGTCAATCAAGGCCGCCTGATAATAGGCGTCCGGGATCGACACGAGGCCGGCATAGGCGAGGAGGACGACGAGCGACGTCCAGTGCCAGACATCCATGGTGATCAGCGTAAACCAGGCGTCGCCAGTCTGGCGCGTATAGTTGAAGTCAAAGCCAAGCGCGTTGAGCCAATTGCCCATCAGGCCGATGTCCGGCAGGGCGAAAATATTCCACATCGCGCCAACGACATTCCACGGAATTAGCAGCGGCAGCGACATCAGCACGAGGCAGACGGAAACCCAAGGTCCCTTCTTCGGCATGGTGAGCGCGATGGCGACGCCGAGCGGCACTTCGATCAGCAGGATGGTGAAGGTGAAAAACAGCTGGCGGCCGAGCGAGGCCCAGAAGCGGTCGGAATGCAGGATATCCTCATACCAGCGCACGCCGGACCAGAAGAATGTGTTGTCGCCGAACGTCTCCTGCAGCGAATAATTGACCACCGTCATCAGCGGAATGATCGCGTTAAAGGCGACCAGCACGATGACGGGCAGGACGAGGAACCAGGCTTTTTGATTGACGGTCTTGTTCATGTTCTACTCCACCAGCCAGCCGTCGGCGTAAACCTGCGAATGCGCTCTGTCGAATGCGAGGAAAGCCGATCCGTCCGGGATCGGCTGCCCCTCTTCGACCAGAAGCTTGATCGAGCGCCCGTCATGGCGCGCATCGACAATGCGGCTGCGGCCTGTGTCGGTGACTTTCGAGATCTGCACGGGAAGGCCGGTCTTGGCGAAGGTGGTGAATTCCGGCCGAACGCCGAGTTCAAACGCGCCGGTCTTGCCGCGCAGCGCGCCTGCATTGTCCACGCCGATCGCCGTGCCGCC
>CAWDIY010000037.1:0-34033 GCA_963802455.1 uncultured Alphaproteobacteria bacterium
AAAGATGGTCAGCCCGTCCGCGATGAACGGCACGATCTGCACCTGATACGAATTAAGCCAGCCAATGGTGAAGCCTTCCGAGCTGATCCAGGGCAGATTGTTGACGATGAGAAGCATCGGAATGGCGATGGTCTCAAACGGCACGATCAGCGTGGCGACGATCATGGCGAAGACAATGTCGCGCCCGCGCCAGTTCATGAACACGAAGGCAAACGCGCCCATGGAGCAGACAAACAGAGCAGAGCGCAACGGTCAGGCCGGTGATCAGCACCGAGTTGAAGACAAACAGCGCCACCGGCGCGCGTTTGAACGCGGCGTAGTAATTGTCGAGCGAAATATCGCCGACCGGCAGGAAGGCGCGGATTGAGCCCGTGTCGGTCAGAAGCTGCAAGTCGGGCTTCAAGGAGGAGACCACCATGAAGACCAGCGGAAAGCAGAAGATCAGCGCGACGATTGTCAAAAGCGCATAGCGCCAGAAAAGGCCGGTCGGGGCGCGTGTGGTTGCTGTTGCGGACATTATTTTTTCTCCCGTGTGAGGAAGCGTTGAAGGAGTGAAATCGAAAGGACGATGAAGAACAGGATGACCGAGATGGTCGATCCTATGGCGATATCCTGTTTGGCATAGCCGCGCTGCACCGCCTGATAGACGACGGTCTGCGTTGAATCGACCGGCCCGCCGGAAGTCATGACGTCAACCTGCGAGAACAGTCCGAACGCCTGCATGGTGATGACGATCAGCACCAGCACCGCCGTGTTTCTAAGACCCGGCCAAGTGATGTAGCTGAATTTCTGCCATGAGGTGGCGCCTTCAATATCCGCCGCCTCATAGAGTGTTGCGGGTATTGTCTGCAGGCCGGAAAGCCAGATGACCATGTGAAATCCAACCGCCTGCCAGATCGACATGGCGATGATGGAGCCGAGTGCAGTGGAGGATTGTCCGAGCCAGTCTACCGGTTTGAAAAGGCCAAATGAGAGAAAATTCAGCAGCGTGTTTAAGAGGCCATTGTTGCCGTCATAGATAAACCGCCAGAGAAGTGCGACGACGACGATGGAGACAACGACCGGCATGAAATAAATCGCCCGGTAAAAATTGATGCCCGCCAGCTTTTGATTGATCATCAAGGCAAGCAGTAAAGCCAGCCCGCCCTGCAGCGGCGCAACGACGACCACGAAGATGAATGTGTTGACCAGCGCCTTCATGAAGATGACGTCCTTGGCGATTACCGTCATTTGATTGTCGCCCCAGCTGAACGAAAACCATTCGCGCATCCCGTCATATTGCGGGAACGCAGGATTCTTGCGCGTGATCGTGCGCACCGCCGGATAGGTCTTGTTGCCCGAAGCGTCGAGCACGGGAGCCTTGGTCGCTTCGTCAACAATCGGGGCGAGGTTGAGAACGCCAAGTCCGAGCAGCTGTTTGTAGTTGCTCGCGCCGACATATTCGGTCGGATTTGGCGAGATCAGCCGCTGATTGGTAAAGGAAAGCCCGAAGGCGAAGAGAAATGGAATGACGACAAACAGGCTGATCAGGACGAAGACGGGAGCCGCCATCAGCCATCCGGCCAGCGTTGAGGTTTGAAGTTTTGACGTAACAGGTTTCGCGTCCATAACAGTCCCATCCGCATGTTTTTAAAAATTCCGGGGGATCGGTCCCGCCCGCAGGCGGAACCGTTTTTTAACTGGATTTGAAAGGCTTGGCTTAGTTGCCGTAGCCTTTGTTCTTCTCGATGTCGGCGTTGATTTCGTCCGCCGCCGCGTCAAGCGTGGCGGCGACTTCCGCGCCATTGGCAATGTCAGAAAGCGCCTTTTCAAACACTTTCGCCGCAACCGGATAGCCCGGGGTCACCGGACGCACCAAAGCCTGTTTGGCGGAAAGCGCGTAGAATGCTTCCATTGGTCCGCCAGCTTTGTAGTTCTTCGAGGCGGCGGCCGCTTCAGGCGTCGGCGGAATGAGGCCGATGCCATCGGAGAAGGCGGTCAGGTACTTGTCCTGCAGCGCGTGCTTGATAAAGGCGTTCGCGCCCGCTTGGTTCTTGCTGGTGGCTGCGACGCCGAACTGCCAGGAAGCCGCCCCGATCTTCGGACCCTTGCCGAAATCAGGTGCGGGCAGGAAGACCACATCGCCCTTGAGTTTTTCAAGAGCATTCAGCGCCGCCCAATTGCCATTCCACGAAATGGCATATTTGCCGTTGACGAAACCGGTGTCGCGGTCCGCGCCGTCCTGCGAAGTGCCGGGGGCGAGCTTGCGCGTGAACAGGCTTTGCCACCAGTTTCCGAATTTGACAGCGGCTTCGCCGTTCAGCGCGCCCTCTGCGGTTTTGTAGGTTGAGCGGTCAACAATGTCGCCGCCGAAGCTCTGCAGGAACGGGCTGAATGCATATGGATACCATTCGCCTTTCCATGCCATGCCAACATCAAGCGCATATTCGAACTTGCCGGTCGCTTGCAGTTTCAACAGGGCCGCCTCGAATTCCTCGCCTGTCCAAGGCGTGTCAACGGTCGGAATGCGGATGCCATTTTCGTCCAGCACAGTTTTGCGGGCCACCATGGCGACCGCGGCGTCCCAGAGTCCGACCGAATAGACTTTGCCATTCCATGCGCCGATCGTGCCGGGCAGGAATTTCGCATAGGCGTCAGCTGGAACCTCCAGCGGCGCGAGATAGCCTGCCCATGCCCAGTTCGGCATGACAGGTCCGTCCACGTCGAGAATGTCCGGCAGCTTGCCGGACAGCGCCGCCGCCGTCACAGAATCATTGTAGGCGGCCTGCGGGAACTGCTCCAGCTTGACGACGAAGTCGGCCTGTGAGCCGTTGAAGTCGCCGATGATCTGCTCGATGATTTTCTTCTCAACTTCATTGCCCGCGCCATGGTACCACATGGTCAGGTCCGTCGCGGCGAACGCCGCCGACGACATAAGGCTGGCGATGAACGCGCCGCCCAGTATAAGTTTCTTGGTCATTTCTGTTCCTCTCGTTACAAACGGAGACAAATCCGGCTTCGGCCCGTTTTGAGCCTTTGGAGCAGCCATTTTCGAGTCCGCGTTCTCTCCCAGTTTTAGCCTTGCGGCCTTTGGCGCGCTCCTGCGCCTTGGTTCCCGAAATTCGGGCATTGCCCTGCCACGCTCAAACCAGCGCGCGGCAGGATTCTCTGATGACCAGCGGGCAGGGGACGAGCACTTTCGGCGCCCAGCCTTCCGGCTCGTCACGGGCCAGCTTGACCATTTCCACCGCCATGCGCCCGATCTCGAAATAGGGCAGGGCGACGGTTGTCAGGGATGGCCTCAAAGTCTGCGAAATCACCGTCAAATTGTCAAAGCCCATAATGGACAAATCCTGCGGCACCGACAGGCCAAGCTGCGCGGCGGCGGAAAACACCTGCAAAGCCAGCATGTCATTGCCGCAGATCAAGGCTGTCGGACGGTTCTTCTTGGTCAGCATCGACATGGCCATGTCATAGGCGACGACAGTCTCTCCCATCAGCGGGCCAACGGAGCCGACTTTCTCCAGATCATAGTCAAAGGTCACGCCATGCTCGCGGAACGCGCGCCTGATGCCCCGGCCGCGCAGCACGGTCGCCGCAATTGTGGGATTGAGCGTGATGAGTCCGATGCGCCGGTGACCGAGTTTCAACAGATAATCGGCCTGGGCATATCCGCCGCCCTCGTCATCGGGAATCACGGAAGCGCGGTCGCCCTCTTTGGAGAAACAGTTGGCGAGGATCACCGCCTCGTTGAAATCCGGCCTGCCCATGGACTGCGAGCGGTGGAACATGGCGGCGTAAATGACGCCGGAGACTTTGTGGGCGCGGAACATGCGCCAATATTCGCCTTCAAGCTCCGGATCGCCGTCGCTGCTGGCAATCAGCAGTGTCTTGTGGTCGCGCTTCAGTTCCGCCTGCGCGCCGCGCACAATGTCAACGGAATAGGGCGTGGTCGCCACGGCGTCGGTCATCAGCCCGACAACATTCGACGCGCCGGAGCGCATCAGGCGGGCGGCCTGATCGGGGACGTAATTCATGTCTTTAAGATGGGAGAGCACCGCGTCGCGCGTCTCGGACTTGACCGCCGGATCGTCATTGACGATCCGCGACACGGTCTTGATAGAGACCCCCGCCCGTTCCGCAACCTGCCGCAAAGTGACCAAGACCGCTCCTCCCAAAGCATCTTTGACAACGTTGTCATTTCTGAATTTGGAGAAAATACCGAAATGACAACGTTGTCAAACAAATTCGTTGCTGCAAGTGCGAAGGCGCTTTTCCTCTCCCCCATCGCAAGATGGGGAAGAGGAAGAGAGGGAACTCTACCGCACCCCGATCCCGGCGAGGAGCGCGCCGTCGATCAAATGATCCGACCCGGAAATGAACCCGGCTTTGTCCGAAGCGAGAAAGGCAATCAATTCCGCCACTTCCTCCGGCTCGCCGATGCGCCCCAGCGGATGCGCCGCGCCGAAGCGGGCAAACACCGCGTCAATGTCCGCGTCCGGCCCGTCAAACTTTCTGCGCCGCCATTTCCAGGATCGGCGTGCGCACCGAGCCGGGGCTGACCGAGACGACGCGGATTTTATCGGGCGCAAAGTCCAGCGCCATCGCCCGCGTCATCGCATGGATCGCGCCTTTGGAAGCCACATAGGCCATGACGCCCGCCTGGCAGGCATGGCCCTGCACGCTGCACACATTGACAATCGCCCCGCCGCCCCGCGCCCGCATCAGCGGAACGCCGAAATGCGCGGTGAGATGGATGGAGCCGGCGTTGACGGCGAGGCATTTGGCAAAGGTCTCAGGGGAGGTGCTCACGGCGTCGCCATAGGGATGGATGGCGGCGGAGTTGACGATGATATCAAGGCCACCGAACCTGTCCTTCAATTCCTCAAAAGCGGCCTTGACCTCATCCGGCGCGCTGACATCGGTGCGCCGCACATGAATGCCCGGGCGTCCTTTGCCGAACGCCGCATTACCCGCCTCATCAATGCCAAGCGCAATCACCTTCGCGCCGCCCGCCGCCAGCCGGATCGCAGCGGCGCGGCCAATTCCGGTTGTGCCAGTGACAAGGGCGGTTTTGCCTGTGAAATCCATGATGCGCTCTCCGAGTCTTCGCTTTGAAGGCAGCGTAGCGCAAGTTGGCGGATTGGGGAAAGACAAGGTCTGGGCGACGGCAGGGCAGGGTCGGTTCACTTGGCGAACTTCTTCGCCCCCGCGACACACAGAACCACAGCCCCGGTCACCGCGATCATCTGCCATCCGACAGTTTCCCGCAGCAGCGCCGCCGACAGCGTCAGCCCAAAGAACGGCTGCAGCAATTGCAGCTGCCCGACGCCCGCAATGCCGCCCTGCGCCAAGCCGCGGTACCAGAAGATGAAGCCGATCAGCATCGAGAACACCGACACATAGGCAAGGCCAGTCCACGCGGGCCAGCCGACGGCGGCAAATGAGGAAGGCAGCGTGGCGAACATCAGAGCGGCCATGACGGGCAGCGAAAGGACCAGCGCCCATGAAATGACCTGCCAGCCGCCGAGCCTGCGCGACAGCGCCGCGCCCTCGGCATAGCCAAGCCCGCAGACAATGATCGCCGCCAGCATCAGCGCGTCGCCGGTCAGCGAGACATCGGCGTTCTGCGTCAAGGCGAAGCCCGCGACAAGCGCGCTGCCGAGGCAGGAGAAAATCCAGAACGCCGGACGCGGACGCTCACCGCCGCGGATGACGCCGAAAATGGCGGTCGAAAGCGGCAAAAGACCGATGAACACCACCGAATGCGCCGAACGTGATGTGTCTTCAGCGCCAGCGCCGTCAGCAGCGGAAAGCCGACAACGACGCCGAGCGCCACAATCAACAGCGAAGCCAAATCCTCCCGCTTCGGCCGCGCCTCGCGGAACGCGGCCAGAAGAACAATGGCCAGCGTCCCCGCAATTGTGGCGCGCGCGAAGGTGACGAACATCGGGTCAAGGTCCATCACCGCCGCGCGCGTGGCTGGCAGCGAGGCGCTGAAGATGAGAACGCCGATGAAGCCGTTGATCCAGCCGGAGGCGGGCCTCACTCCCACTCAATCGTCCCCGGCGGCTTGCTGGTCACATCATACACGACCCGGTTGATCCCGCGCACCTCATTGATGATCCGCGTCGCCACCCGTCCGAGAAATCCCATCTCGAACGGATAAAAATCCGCCGTCATCCCGTCCACGGAGGTCACGGCCCTCAGCGCGCAGACATATTCGTAGGTGCGCCCGTCCCCCATTACGCCAACGGTCTGCACTTCGGTGAGCACGGCGAAGGCCTGCCAGATCTTATCGTAAAGCCCGGCCTTGCGGATTTCGTCGAGATAGACCGCGTCCGCCTCCTGCAAAATGCGCAGCTTCTCACGCGTCACGCCGCCGGGCAGGCGGATGCCGAGGCCGGGGCCGGGGAACGGGTGGCGGCCGATGAAATGCGCCGGCAGGCCAAGCTCGCGGCCAAGCGCCCGCACCTCGTCCTTGAACAGTTCGCGCAGCGGTTCCACGAGCTGCATGTCCATCCGCTCCGGCAGGCCGCCGACATTGTGGTGGCTCTTGATCGTCACGGAAGGGCCGCCGGAGAAGCTGACGCTTTCGATCACGTCGGGATAAAGCGTGCCCTGCGCCAGAAACTGCGCGCCGCCGATTTTCTTGGCTTCAGCCTCGAACACTTCAATGAACAGCCGCCCGATCGTCTTGCGCTTCACCTCCGGGTCCGCCTCGCCCTCGAGCGCCGAGATGAACATGTCCGACGCGTCCACATGCACGAGCGGGATGTTGTAATGGCCCCGGAACATGTCGAGCACCTCCGCCGCCTCGTTCTTGCGCATCAGCCCGTGGTCGACAAAAATGCAGGTCAGCTGGTCGCCGATGGCTTCGTGGATGAGCACCGCCGCAACGGAGGAATCGACGCCGCCGGACAGGCCGCAGATGACTTTTCCTGACCCAACTTGATCGCGGATTTTGGCGATCATTTCCTTTTTGTAGGCAGCCATCGACCAGTCGGATTTGAGACCGACAATCTTGTGCACGAAATTCGCCAGCAGCCTGCCGCCGTCCGGCGTGTGCACCACTTCGGGGTGGAACATGGTCGTGTAATATTTGCGTCTCTCGTCCGCCGCGATGGCGAAAGGCGCGTTTTCGGAAGTGCCGATCACCTCGAAGCCTTGAGGAAGTTTAGTCACCCGGTCGCCATGGCTCATCCAGACGGTGTAATGTTTCCCAACTTCCCAAAGCCCGTCAAACAGCGGGCTCGCCTTCTTGATTGTCACCTCCGCCCGCCCGAACTCCCGTGCGTGTCCGCCTTCGACCGCGCCGCCCTGCTGAAGACAAAGCGTCTGCTGGCCGTAACAGATGCCGAGGATCGGCACGCCTGAGTCAAAAACGGATTGCGGCGCGCGGGGCGAATTCTCATCCAGCACAGAGGCAGGCCCGCCGGAGAAGATGACGCCCTTCGGCGCAAGTTTCTCAAACGCGGCGGCGGCGGACTGGAACGGGTGGATTTCGCAGTAGACCCCCGTCTCGCGCACGCGGCGCGCGATCAGCTGCGTGACCTGGCTGCCGAAATCGATGATGAGGATGGATTGGTGTGCGCTCATGGCGGGCGTTTAGAGAAAAGATCGGCGCGGCGCAACGGCTGGGGACGGGTTAGCCACATGCATCACGGTCACCGGCGATTTGTGTTGACCCGCGCGCCGGGCTTAGCTTTCCTGTCCGGGAATTCATCTTTTCATGAGCCGACCGTGCCCCAGCCCGTCTTCCGCTTTGCCCCCAGCCCAAACGGCAGGCTGCATCTTGGGCACGCTTTTTCGGCGCTCCTCAATGAACAAATGGCGCGCGCGGCGGGCGGACGGCTGCTGCTGCGCATTGAGGACACGGATCAGACGCGGGCGCGACCGGAGTTTGTGCAGGGTATTTTCGAGGATATGGAATGGCTCGGCATTAAGTTTGAGACGCCGGTGCGCATCCAGAGCGAACGTATGGACGACTACCGCGCCGCGCTGGGCAGGCTTGATGCGATGGGCCTTCTCTACAAATGCACCTGCACCCGCTCGCAGCTCGCCGGCGCTCAAGGAGGGAGGACTGACCCAGAAGGTTCGCCGCTTTATCCCCAGACCTGCCGCGTTCACGGCGTCCTGGAAAGAATCCCATCTTCCCTGCGCTTGAAAATGGACGAGGCCGCCGCGCGGCTTTCAGAACCGCTTGAGCTGAACGGCGTCAGGTCCGACCCGTCCGTCTGGGGCGATGTGATTCTGGCGCGCAAGGACACGGGCGCGAGCTACCATCTGGCCGTGGTGGTTGACGATGCGCTGCAGGGCGTGACGCATGTCGTGCGCGGGCGCGATGTGGAGGCGGCAACATCCATCCATCTGCTGCTTCAAAAGCTGTTTGGCTTTCCCCAACCGCATTACCACCACCACGACCTCATCATGCGCGATGCGCAGCGTAAGCTGTCCAAGTCGCATGGCGACCCGTCGCTGCGGGACCTGCGGGAGAGCGGCATGAGCCCGCGCGAGGTCCGCGCGGCGCTCGGATTTGAGTGAGGCTGAGCCGCTTATGCGAACGTTTCGGCAAGCTTGGCGAGAATGGCGGTCCAGCCGCCTTTGTGGCCGTCGCGGCTTTGCTCGCTGGCAAATTTCTCATGCACCAGCTCAAGGTCCGTGGCGCCGGCGCCGGCCGGTTTGAAGTTCAGCGTCACCATGCTGCCATCGGCGGAAAACGGCGATTCCCACGAGAAGACGATCTGCCTGTGCGGATCAATCGTCTTATAGGTGCCGGAATGCGGGATTTCCTCGCCGCCGGACGTCATGACAATATGAAACCGCCCGCCGACCTTTGCGTCGGTTTCGGCCTTTGGCACGCTGCCGCCTTCGCCGGGGATCATGAAAGCGGGCGAGCATTTTCGGGTCGAGCCACGCGTCAAACACTTTTTGCGCGGGCGCGTTGATGCGGCGGTTCACGGTGAGACTAAGTTCGGTCATTTCTCATCCTCCAACAGGGCGGTTTCCAGTTTATCGAGACGCATGTCCCAGATTGAGCGGAGCCGTGAAAACCAGCCATCGATGAGCGCCGTCGGCCCCATTTCAGCGCTGATCCAGTGCACCCGGCCTTGAGTCCGGCGCGACACCAGCCCCGCCGCCTCCAGCACCTTGATGTGCTTGGAAACGGAGTTGAGGCTCATGCGGTAATAGGCCGCCAGATCCGTGACCCGCGTCGGCCCCTCCTGAGCCAGACTGGTCAGGATCGCCCTCCGCGTCGGGTCGCTCGCCGCTTTCAGAACTTCTGAAAGCCTTGCTTCATCAAACTTTCGTTCAACCATATGGGTGAATATATCCTTGCATTTGAGATTGTCAACCGTTTGGATGAATAATTTTCAGGAGGCACCGCCCCGCGTCAATTTCCGGCCCATGCGGTGACAAGGTCCACAGCCTCCGCCAGCCGCTCGTCGATCACATGCAGATATTTCGTCCAGTCGGCGAAACCGGACAGCGGCGCCTTGCCGTCTGATATGCCGCGCAGGCCGATCAGCTCCACGCCAAACCTCTGACAGGCGCGCAGGAGGGCGAAGGTCTCCATGTCCACCATGTCTTCTTCGATGTTCTCATAGGCCGCGCCCGAGATGATGTTCGCGCCGGTCGAAAGCGTGGCGGAGGAATGCCTGGAATGATGTGCGGCAGGGCGAGCGTCTTGGGCAAATCCAGAAACGGCGTGCGCCCCTTTTCAAAGCCGAGCGGCGAAGCGTCCATGTCGCGGTAGGAGACGGAAGAGACCTGATAGACGCCGCACTGTTCCAGACGGCTGGAGCCCGCCGAGCCGAGCGAGACGACAAAGTCCGGCAGCGTCCCTTTTTCTTTCATGGCCGAAAGCGCCGCCGTCAGCGAAACAGCGGCCTCCACCGGCCCGACTCCCGTCATCAGCGGAGTGAAACGCGCGCGCAAGATGCGGGCCGTATTCGGCTTCGGCAGCCATGGCGACGAGGAGGGATTTGCGTTTCGCACTCAAAGTCCGGCCGGTTCCTTCCGCTTTTTCGTCAGACCCGCCGGACTAGTCAGGATTGATAGTCAGGTCAAAGTAAAGATCCTCCGACCGGACGCGCGACATGAATTCTTTCCATGCATGGGTATCGGCTTTGGCGTCGTTTGCCGGCGGCGTGTCCGTCTGAAAAACCCGGCCCCCCGCCTTCTTCAGCAGCGCGTCCCGGATCGCCTGCAGGGGATGGTCCCATCCGGCCTTCTCCACCGCCCATTTGCGGACAGCCGTTATCATCGCCGTGAATTCGTCATCATGCCTGCCGTTTCCCAGCCATGAAAGGTTGGGCCAGTCGTCGTCAGGTTTTCCGTTGAGCGTCGCATTGTGGCTGCCATGGTGTCCTGTCTTGTACAGAACCGTCCGGCCCAGAATTTCCTTTGGCCAGACAGGTTTGTCGTCTTTTCCGCCGGACGGAAACCGCCTGTCGTTCCAGCTCAGCCAGTTGCCGGCCTGCGCGTCAGCCGCAAAGAGCAGAACCTTGCCGCCCGGCGTCAGTTCAAATGCAATCACAATGCTTGTGTTATTCGTGCCGGTATTCAATTGCAGAGCAAGATTGCCGGCTGTTTCCAGCCACTCCGAATCTATCCGCCGCCAATCAAGGGCCGGCTTGGCCCGTGCGCTGCTTGGTCCGCCATAACGGTCCAGATAGTGTCCGCCATAAAAGGAACGGGACAAAGCCTCGCCAAGCGGAACGGACAGCGCCGCGGCAAATGGCGTGCCGGACTGTCCGCCATTTTGGCCGGCGGCGGCCTCAAAGCTCAGTCCATGCGCGGCGTCCCCGCCCGTCGGAAATCCGTGTTCGGCGTCCGGATCTTCGTCGCGCAGCATTTTCGCATCGCGCGGCGGTCCCAAGACAAAGGCCTTGAGCGTGCTGGAGCCGAAAATGCCACGCGGCTTTTCGTGCGGGTACAGATATTTGACGGCTTTTGCGCGCTCGCGGAACACTCTGAGCGCCCTTGCGTTCACTCCCTCCTTCTTGGCCCCGCCCGCCGCCTGAAGCCTGCTGCCGGTGATGAACTGCCCAACCGTCTCCCCAGCTTCCATTTCAAAAAGCTCGCTGATGAAAGCGGAGCGCAGCTTGTCGTCCGGACCGCCCGATGCGTTCAGGCGCTGACTGGCATTGGCAAGCGCGGTCAATTGCTTCTTCTTCTTTTGCCGCAAAGCGCTGGCGACTTCGTCCGTCTCGCTCTCCGTCCAGGCCAGCCAGAGCTCTCCAATTTTCAAGTTGCCGAAATTGTCTTCATTAATTCCGTTCAGGTGATCATCATGCTCATGGGTGAGAATGGCGACATCGACTTCGCCGCCGGTTGTTTCCATGATGTGGGCTGCGATATCGCTGCGGTCGCGGGCGGGGCTGAGCATTTTATCCGAGCCGTTCTTGCAGCCGCAGTCAATCAGCGTGAACAGCGGGCGCTCGCCTGCGGAGCGTCCGAATGCGACCAGAAAGCAGTCGCCATGCCCGATCCGGTAGAAGCGGACAATCGCGCCGTTTTCCGGAGGCAGCATTTTGAATTCACCAGCCATGGGTATCACTCCTTTCGTGGCTGTGAAGCACGGCAAAGGGCTCTTTTTGGCCGATCGAGCCGCGCCCCAGCGCAAATGCGTTCGCCCGGTTCATCCCCTGCTCGATGAATTTTCGAAGATTCTTGAACCCCTCCTCATCATCGACGCGGGCCTCGGTCTTTATCACACGGCGGATTTTCAGCAGCTCCGGATCAATCAGCAATGTGCATCCCGCGCGGTATTTGAAGTCCGGCGCCGGCGGTTCCATTGAGCCAAGGTCCACCTTCTTCTGGATATTTTCGTCAAAATAGCCGTCACGGGTCTGCACGATCTCGAACACCAGGTCCGTGCGCGGCCATGCGCGCACCCTGTCGCGCCGGGTGGCTGTCCTGACGGAATTGATCTTGAGACGGTAGAGGTCCAGCTGCTCGCCGCCCCTGCTCTCGCGGCGAATTGATCTGCGCGGGCCAAGCGCCGCCGTTTGGTCCTGCTCTGGGCTCACAATGAAACCCAGTCCCTTCCCGATCAGTCTGATCAAGGGGTCATTGGGGTCTCCCTTCGCAGTCCGGTAAATCCAGTTGTTGATCATCCCGCCCTTTTTTCTTGCATTCTGCCAGACGTTGAACCTGTCATCCTTCCTGTCCGCAGAATCCCCGCTGGCACTTCCTGGCCCCAAGGAGACGCCGCCATTTTCGCCGTCTAAAGAAATTTCATCGCGTAAGACTTCTTCGTCGATTTCAGCGCCGCCGGGCTGATTGACGCCGCCCATGAAAACGTCATTGTCGAACATGAGTTTGAGAAGACCTTGCAGCCTTTCTCCGGCCTGTGCGGCAAGGCGTCCCGCATCTTTGAAAGTGCCGGCTCCGTTCTGCGAACTGATCGCCGCCTCCAGGACCGCGTCTTCGCCGCTTGGCCACAAAAGGCTTTCCACCGACATTGAGCGAATGCCTTTTGGGAAGATGCCCCATTCACGGAAGCTCTCGATCAAAGCGACCCGGTATCCAAACCGGTCATCTGGATAATAGTCATAATCGCCCGTGATCGCCCCGCGCAGAAAGTCGCCAAAAGTGACGCCGGCGGGCGGGCAGTAGTCCAGGGCCCGCACGCACATTTGCAGCATGTATTCGGCGACTTTCTGGGCCTCATCCGACAGGCGGTCGACAAGATCGGGATGGATTTCCCCGGGCCGCAGCACGCCGGAGCCTTCCGTTGCAATACGGTACAGATCGGCCGACCGCTTGTTGTAGACTTTCACAAACGCGCCAAAAACGGCGGCGACGAGGATAGCCCCGCGCAGATGCGGCTCATGCGCCGACTGAAGCAGCGCCGGATCGGGCTGTTTCGACTGCCATTTGCCTGATTTGGGATCGCGCTCGCCAAGATAGCTGCGGAGCGCGTCACCCCGGCCCGTCGCATCGCCGAACTGCTGCGCCAGCTGGCCCAGAAAACTCTCGCGCTCCAGGTCCCCGCGGGTTCTTGCGACCTGACTGCGCAGAATGCCGGGATAGGAAAAGTGCTGAAAAATTGCCACGATGTCGGCAAACGCCTCGTGAAAGGCCAACACATCGCCGTTGACAGGTTCGGAGAAGTAATGATGCACACCGTCAAGCAGCGCATGTGTCACTTCGTGAGCGACGATGTCATGCGAAAGGCATGTGAAAACCAGCGTGCCGGGCACATTCTTGGCCGAGGTCTTTTCCGCCGGAAAGTAGCCGAACAGAACCGCATTTTTGGCGGAGCTGTAATAGGCGTTCTGATCCCGGAGCGCGTGCGGATATATCCGCAGCCGCCGGACGAAACTATAGTTTTTCGGCGCGCTCTGGCGCCTTTTTCTTCTCCGGGCTTCTGTCATCGTAATCTGACCAGAGGGCAACCCGGCCCAGCGCGCGTTCAAAATGGCCGATTGTCGACATTGCCACCGCATAGACCATCTGCTGGTGGAACAGCGGATTGGATTCCGACGGATCATGGCCGTCAGCGGCAAGGCAATAGGCGTCGTTCAGGTCAACCGGGGCATAGGCGCAGCCGGAAGGCGGATCGATGTCAACAACCTGCACATACTCGCCCGCCGGGCCTGGACCGACCGCCTCCCAAGGGACCTGCAGCGTCGTGATGGCGTCGGCAACGGAGCCGTGCTGGCTGGCAAGCGAGGGATCATACGAATAAATGCGAAGCTTGCGCCAAGTCGGCGGCGGCGGTCGCGATCCGCCCGAGCCGTCACTCCCGCGGAGCTTGCCGTTTGATTTGTCTGTCGCGCTTGGCATATTGCCCTCCCGTATGGGTTCGCGCAGGAGCGTCTCATATCAACCGTGATGCGAGCGTGAATGCCCGCGCAATCGGCATTGGGAGTCAATTCAGCACAAAAAGCGAGCCGTTCAATAACGTGGCGAACCCGACCCAGGCCGCATAGGGGATGAACAGATGCGAGGCCGGCCTGTCAGCGGCGCGCGACGTCACGATAAAGGCCAGAATGGCAGCAAGCAGCGCAAGGATAATGACAAGGGCAATGCCAAGCTGCTGCGCGCCGAAGAATGTGGGGGACCAGATGAAATTCAGCGCCAGCGCCACCCACCAGATTTTCATCGCAACCCCCGAAGGATCACGCAGATAAATCCGCCAGCCCGCGATGGCGATCATGATGTAGAGCGCGGTCCAGACCGGGCCGAAAATCCAGTTCGGCGGATTGAAGGATGGTTTGACAAGGCCCGCATACCATTCGCCGGGAAGCGTGAAGAGGCCGATGGCAAGGCCGCCGCCGACTGTGAGGATGAGAAAGCCAAGCAGAGACTTCATGTTTCCTGTCATGCGCGTTTTCCTTCTCTTATCCGGCCTGCTTTTCCATGACCGAAACAAAGAACCCATCCGTGCCGGTCAGGCGCGGCGTCAGCGTCACGCCCTCTTTGGACAGATAGTGTTCGTCCGGGCCAAGTCCAGGAATGAGCGCTTCGACCCGCGCCTGATGGTCGGCAAAGGCAAACTCCGGATTGGCGGCGCGGAAGCTTTCGACCTGCGCGGCATTTTCCTCAGGGAACAGCGAACAGGTGACATAGACCAGCCGCCCGCCCGGCTTCACATATTTCTTCGCCGCCTCAAGAATTCCCGCCTGCTCATTGCATCTTTGCGCCAGCTGCGCCGCGCTCAGCCGCCACTTGGCGTCGGGCCGCCTGCGCCATGTGCCGGCGCCCGTGCAGGGCGCGTCGATCAATACGCAGTCCATCCTGCCTTCGAGCGCCGAAAGGTCGGACTTGGCCGGGTGCACCTGCACATTGCGTGTCTCGGCGCGCTTCAGCCGCTCGAAGATCGGCGCGAGGCGGCTTTTGTCGGAATCCGTGGCATGGATTTGCCCCTTGTTTCCCATCAGCGAGGCCAGCTCCAGCGTCTTGCCGCCGCCGCCCGCGCAATAGTCCAGCACGGATTCAGAACCCGTAGCGCCCGCCATCAGCGCCACAAGCTGCGAGCCCTCATCCTGAATTTCGAACCAGCCTTTCTGGAAGGCGGGTTCCACCTGCACATTCGGCTGCCGGTAGTCGCCGGGGCCGGCGGGAATGCGGATGCCGTCAGGCGCGAAGCGGCAGGGCGCGGCGCCTATGGCTTTTGGCAGCTCGGCAAGGACTTTGTCGCGGCTGGAAAGCAGGCGGTTGACCCGAAGATCGACTGGCGGGCGGCTCGACGAGGGCGCGGCCTTCGGCTGCAAGATGCTCATGAAAAATGGTTGAGAGCAGGTTTGCCGCCCATTCCGGCATATCGGCTTGCACATGCAGCGGCGCATCGGAAAGTTCAACGGCAAGAAAGCGCTCGAATGCAGCCGCGTCGGGCAGGTCCGGGGCGAACTTGTCGCCCTCCAGCTTGGCCGCAAGTGAATTCGCTGTTTCTCCCCAGCCGTCTAAAAGCGCGGCGAAAACCAGTGATGAGAATTCATCACTCCCCATCCGCCAGCCAAGCGACAGCTTTTTGCGCAATCCGTCATAAACGAGATTGCCGATGGCCGCGCGGTCGCCGGAGCCGGCAAACCGGTGCGAAAGGCCCCAGTCCTTCAGCGCTTCGGATGCCGGCCGGTGCCGCGATTCCATGTCCTGCAGCACTTCCACAGCTGCCGCAATTCTTCCGCCCAGGCGCATATTCGGTCCTTTCCCGTCATGCCTCTTGAAGAATGGCGTCTAGCGCCCCTCAGCACAAATGACCATGCCAAACATGGAAATGCCCGGAGCCTGCGCCCCGGGCACGAATTGTTTTGAAGACCTTGCGCTCAGGCGAGGTCAAACCGGTCGGCGTCCATCACCTTTACCCAAGCCGCCGCGAAGTCGCGGACAAACTTCTCCTTCGCGTCCGCCTGCGCATAGACTTCGGCCAGCGCCCGCAGCTGCGAGTTTGAACCGAAGACCAGATCGGCGCGCGTGGCGGTCCATTTCAGCGTGCCGCTTGCGCGGTCATGCCCCTCATAAAGCGCCGCCCGTCGCCGGCTTCCAGATGGTGCCGATATCAGTGAGGCCCGCAAAGAAGTCCGTGGTCAGCTGTCCGGACCGGTCGGTGAAGACGCCGTGCGGCGCTCCTCCGGCATTGGCCCCGAGGACGCGAAGGCCACCGACAAGAACGGTCATCTCCGGCGCGGTCAGCCCCAGAAGCTGCGCGCGGTCGATCAGCATCTGCTCGGCCGGCACGGAATATTCCGCCTTGGAATAGTTGCGGAACCCGTCCGCCTCCGGCTCCAGCGCGGCAAAGCTCTCCACATCGGTCTGCGCCTGGGAAGCATCGGTGCGGCCCGGCGTGAACGGCACCGTCACATCATGTCCCGCCGCCTTCGCCGCTTTCTCGACAGCGGCTGAGCCGCCGAGGACAATCAGGTCCGCCAGCGAAACCTTTCTGTCGCCGGAAGCCTGTGCGTTGAAGGCGCTCTGGATATTCTGAAGCGCGGCCAGAACCTTCGCCAGCTGCGCAGGCTGGTTTACCGCCCAGTCCTTCTGCGGCGCAAGCCGTATGCGCGCGCCATTGGCGCCGCCGCGCTTGTCGGACCCCCGGAAGGTGGAAGCCGATGCCCATGCTGTCGATACCAGTTCAGAAATGGACAGGCCGGAGCCGAGAATTTTCGACTTGAGGTCGGCGATGTCTTGGGCGTCGATCAGCGCATGGTCAACCGCCGGAACGGGGTCCTGCCAGATCAGATCCTCAGCCGGAACCTCGCTGCCCAGATAGCGCACCTTCGGCCCCATGTCGCGGTGGGTCAGCTTGAACCATGCGCGGGCGAACGCGTCGGCGAACTGCGCCGGGTTCTGGTGGAAACGGCGCGAGATCGGCTCGTAGATCGGGTCCATCCGCATCGCCATGTCGGCGGTGGTCATCATCGGGCGGTGCTTGATCGACGGATCATGCGCATCCGGGATCATGTCCTTGTCGGCGACGTTTTTGGCGTGCCACTGCTGCGCGCCCGCCGGGCTTTTGAGCAGCTCCCACTCATAACCGAACAGCATGTCGAAATATCCATTGTCCCACTTGGTCGGGTTCGGTTTCCACGCACCCTCCAGGCCGCTGGTGGTGGTGTGTATACCTTTGCCACTGCCAAATGCGTTCTTCCAGCCAAGGCCCATCTCTTCGATGGCGGAGCCTTCCGGCTCGCGTCCGACCAGCGCCGGATCGCCCGCGCCATGCGCCTTGCCGAATGTGTGGCCGCCTGCGGTCAGGGCCACCGTCTCCTCATCATCCATAGCCATGCGTGCGAAAGTCTCGCGGATGTCGCGTCCCGAGGCTACCGGGTCCGGATTGCCGTTCGGCCCTTCCGGGTTCACATAAATCAGGCCCATCTGCACGGCAGCCAGCGGGTTTTCCAGCTGCCGGTCGCCCTCATAGCGCGTGTCGCCGAGCCAGGTGTCCTCGCTGCCCCAGTAAATGTCCTCTTCGGGCTCAAACACATCGGCGCGGCCGCCGCCGAAGCCGAACGTCTTGAAGCCCATCAATTCCAGCGCGCAGTTGCCCGCCAAAATCATCAGGTCGGCCCAAGAAATCTTATTGCCGTATTTCTGCTTGACCGGCCAGAGCAGGCGACGGGCCTTGTCGAGATTGCCATTGTCCGGCCAGCTGTTGAGCGGCGCGAAGCGCTGCGTGCCCGAACCTGCGCCGCCGCGGCCGTCGCCTGTGCGGTAAGTGCCGGCGCTGTGCCATGCCATGCGGATAAACAGCGGTCCGTAATGGCCCCAGTCGGCCGGCCACCAATCCTGCGAATCTGTCATCAGCGCATACAAATCGTTCTTCAGCGCCTTCAGATCGAGCTTCTTGAACTCATCCGCATAGCTGAAGGCTGCGCCCATCGGGTTGGAAAGCGCGGTGTGCTGATGCAGAATTCTCAGGTTCAGCTGGTTCGGCCACCAGTCCCGGTTCGAGCGGCCTGCCGATATCGTGTTGCTGGCGGTTCCGTGCATGACGGGGCATCCGCCCGATGATCCAACTTTCGCGTCCATTCCAATCTCCCGTTTGTTTTGAAATCACATAAAATAAGGCGGCAAATCATGTGCGCCGACACGTGTTTCACCACGCCTTCGCAGGGCACAGAGCATCACAATTGACGGCGCCGCCATGACATTGTGTCAAAGTTTGTGATAATATCAAATTGTCTCTTTCGATGAACGCAATCTGTTTTTCCTATCATGCTCACAACGCGCCAGATGCTCTATTTCGAAGCACTTGCCGAAACCGGCCATTTTGGCCGGGCGGCTGAGCGTGTCCACGTCTCGCAGCCGGCTTTGTCGGCGCAGATCGCCGAGATGGAGCGCAGTCTGGGCTTCGCCCTCATTGAGCGGCGCGCCAGCGGCGCCATTGTGACGCCGCGCGGGGCGGAAGTGCTGCATCGGGTGCGCAGCGTCCTGCAGGAGCTGCGGCTGATTGATCGGGAAGCGCGCATTGAGGCCGGGTTTTTCAACGGCGTTCTGCGGCTCGGAATCATACCCACCATCGCGCCCTATCTGCTGCCCAATCTTGTTCCCGCGCTCCGCGCCGGCCACCCGGCGCTGCGGCTGGAAATCAAGGAGACCACGACTGCCCAATTGGTCGCCGCGCTCGCCGCAAACGAGATCGACGCTTTCATTGCCGCCGCGCCGATTGATGAGCCGGGACTTTTCGCCATGCCCTTGTTCCAAGACCGCTTCTTCGTCGCCAGCGCCAGCAACGAGCAGGATATTCTCGCCTCATCGGAACATGGCGGGTTTCCCGTCGAGCGGCTCCTGCTTTTGGAGGAAGGCCATTGCCTCCGCAATCAGGCGCTGGACGTGTGCGGATACGGTCCCGGGCGGCGGCTGGTCAATTTTGGCGCGACATCCCTGACGACGCTGCTGCAGATGGTCGAGCACGGCATGGGCATCACGCTGGTGCCTGAGATTGCGCTCGAAGCTGAATGCCGTCACCGCGACCTCAGCATCGCGCCTTTCGGCGACCCGGCGCCGTCGCGCCAGATTACCCTGTTTTACCCGTTGCGGGCGGCTAATGCCGAAAATCATGCAGAGCTCGCGCAAATCGTCAGCCTGGCGGCACAGCCATTGCTGTCCGGGTCACTTGATACGTCTCTGGCCTTGAAACAAAAACACCCGGCGAAGTGATCCGCCGGGTGCATTTTCATAGCATGGCAATGCGTTCAGTCGCGGCCGAGCAGCGACTTCCAGATGACCGCGCCAAGCGCCGCGCCCGCGAGCGGGGCCACCCAGAACAGCCAGACCTGGCCCAGCGCGCCCGTGTCGGCGAAGATCGCCGCGCCGAGCGAACGGGCCGGATTGACCGATGTGTTGGAGACCGGAATTGACACAAGATGGATCAGCGTCAGGCCAAGGCCGATGGAAATCGGCGCAAAACCGGCGGGCGCGAGCTTGGAGGTCGAGCCGAGGATGATGATGAGGAACATGGCCGTCATCACCACTTCCATCACCAGCACCGCGATCATCGAATAGCCGCCGGGCGACAGCGCGTCATAGCCGTTGGAGGCGAAACCTCCTGCGACAAAGCCAGCCTTGCCCGAGGCGATGAAGTAGAGCACAGCCGCGCCGACTATGCCGCCCGCGACCTGCGCAATCCAGTAACCGATCATGTCCTTATATTCGAACCGTCCGCCGACGGCGAGGCCAAGCGTGACAGCAGGATTAAAGTGCCCGCCGGAAATGCCGCCAACAGTGTAGGCCATGGTCAGAACCGTCAGACCAAACGCAAGCGACACGCCCATAAGGCCGATGCCGACTTCAGGAAACGCCGCCGCCAGAACCGCGCTGCCGCAGCCGCCGAACACGAGCCAGAATGTGCCGAAGAACTCGGCGCTGAGTTTATTCATCATGATTTCACTCCCGAATCACGCGCTTTGAGCGCAGGAGTTTCATAAGGGAAATTGAATTTAGGCGAAAGCGCCGGAGATTTTGGCGGTCAACCGCCCGCCGCAAGCCGCCACGCCAGGAGCGCCCACATCGCGCCCTGGAAAAAGAAGCCGAGGATAAAGGCTGGGCGGCGGAATTTCAGCCGGTTTGATGTGACATGGACATAGGCATGCGCAAGACGCGACAGCGCGAAACCCCATGCGAGCAGAACGGCGGCGGTTCCGGCGGCGTTGAGCACAAAAAGTGTCAGACAGCAGGCGTAAAACAGCACCGGCAATTGGAATTGGTTGTCAAGATTGCGCATTGCCGTAGCGCTGCGCTCCGGTTCGTTCTGCGGTCCGGGAATTTTAAACTGTCCGGGCTTCGCCTCGCCGGCGTAGATCGCCGCCATGCGGCGCCGCGAACCGAGCGCATAAACGCCATAAGTCAGCCCCGCCTGTAAGAGCATCGGCCAGAAAATCGCTTCGCCCTGCATGGGAACTCCTGTTTGAAAAATCAGCCCATGCCGCCGGCGTAGTTCGGGCTTTCGCGCGTGATCGTCACGTCATGGGCATGGCTTTCGCGCAGGCCCGCTGACGATATCCGCACAAAAGTAGCTTTGGCGCGGAAATCGGCAAGGTCCCGCCCGCCGACATAGCCCATCGAGGCGCGCAATCCGCCTGCCAGCTGATGCAGCACCGCCGCGACCGGACCCTTGAACGGCACCTGCCCCTCAATGCCTTCCGGCACAAGTTTCAGCGCGTCGCTGATTTCGGCCTGAAAATACCGGTCCGCCGAGCCGCGCGCCATGGCGCCGACCGAACCCATGCCGCGGTAGGCTTTGAACGAGCGGCCATGGTGCAGATAGACTTCGCCGGGGCTCTCCTCGGTGCCCGCCAGCAGCGAGCCGATCATCGCCGCCGAAGCGCCGGCGGCGAGCGCCTTGGCGAGGTCGCCGGAATATTTGATGCCGCCGTCGGCGATCACCGGAATGTCGTGTTTGTGCGCGGCCTCCACCGCGTCGAGAATGGCGGAAAGCTGCGGCACGCCGACGCCCGCGACAATGCGCGTCGTGCAGATTGAGCCGGGGCCGATGCCGACTTTCACCGCATCCGCGCCCGCGTCGATCAGCGCCCGCGTGCCGTCGGCGGTCGCCACATTGCCCGCCAGAATCCGCACCGAATTGGACAGCCGCTTGGCCCGCGTCACGGCGTCCAGCACGCGCTGCGAATGGCCATGCGCCGTGTCGATGACCAGCACATCGACGCCCGCGTCGATCAGCCGCTCCGCCCGCTCAAACCCGTCATCGCCGACGCTGGTCGCCGCCGCCGCGCGCAGCCGCCCCTGCGCATCTTTCGCCGCGTTCGGGTTGAGCTGCGACTTTTCAATGTCCTTGACCGTGATGAGCCCGACGCAATGGCCGCGCTCATCCACCACCAGCAGCTTTTCGATCCGGTGCTGATGCAGAAGATGCTTGGCCTCCGCCTGATCGACATTGTCGCGCACGGTGACGAGATTTTCATGCGTCATCAGCTCGCGGATTTTCTGGTTCGGATTTTCGGCGAAGCGCACGTCGCGGTTGGTGAGAATGCCGACCAGCTTGCCGGTCTTTTCTCCCGGCTTCAGTTCAACAACTGGAATGCCGGAAATATGGTGAGCCGCTCATCAGCTTCTGCGCGTCGGCCAGCGTCGCGTCCGGCCCGATGGTGACCGGATTGACCACCATGCCCGATTCAAACTTCTTCACCTGCCGCACTTCCTCGGCCTGCAGCTCCGGCGTCAGGTTGCGGTGGATGACGCCCAGCCCGCCCGCCTGCGCCATGGCGATGGCGAGCCGCGATTCGGTCACCGTGTCCATGGCGGACGAGATGATCGGCAGCGTCAGCTCGATGTCCTTGGCGATCTTCGTGCGGATGTCCGTCTGGCTCGGCATGACTTCCGAATGGCCGGGCTGCAAGCAGCACGTCGTCAAAAGTCAGCGCCGTCGCGCCGGTGGCCGTTTCGATGATTTTGCTCATTGCCGATCCTTAAAATGCAAAGCGGCGCTGCGGCGGGCAGCGCCTTGGGAACAGGTTCCATTGCGGATTGACGGCGGCAGCTAACATGGAAAGGCGGGCAGGGGAAGGGCGGGGGAATTTCATGCGTGTGGAGAGATTTTTGTCACGAATTCGGCTTGTAAAGCGCGACGCCTTCTCGTTCAGCTGCCGCGCGCAGCCGCTGGTCAAATGAAGCGAGGGGCGCGCGCCGGTCAATCGCGAGTGCCAGAAAGGCCGCATCATAGCCGGTCAAATTATGCGTCAGGGCAAGGTTCAATATTCTGCCGTCGTCGCCCGTTCCGCAATCGGTTATTGGCAAGCCCCGCATAAAGGCCAATTGTCGGGTGGATATCGGCGCTGTCGATTCTGGACCGGCGTGATCCGACAATCAGGAGGTTTCTGACTTCGTACCAGAATATTGTGGGCACTCTCGCATCAATCGCCGCCAAACTTGCAAGCAGGGCAATTGATTCGGCGGTCGCCTCGTCCTTGAATATCCAGGCTGCGGCATAGGAAGCATCAATGACGAGTTCGCTCAATAGCGGTGCCCTTCGTGTTTCCAAGCCAGGATTTCCTCCATGCTGGATTTCCCGTTTTTCTCCCGCATGGCCATAAGCCCGTCGATAGCCTCCTGCACGGTGATTTTCCCAGCCAGCCTTGTCAGCCGGGCGATGGGCTCGCTGCCGCGTGAGATGATGACGTCCTCGCCCGCTTCGACCTTGGTCAAAAGCTCTGACAAATGCGTCTTGGCCTCTCCAACTTTCACATTAATTGTCATTCCGGATTCTCCGTCCGCATGAATCAGCTGGGAAAGGATAATCCCGCCGGGTTGCTTGGTCAAGCAGTTGGTCAAGTGAAGCCGGATCGGCGTCTTTTTCATCACGCGCGCAACACAGCAACCAGCCCGGCAATGAACCCCGCAATGACGCCGCCGAGAAGCCAGTAGACCACCACAAACCCCGAATAGCCCTCAAATCCGGATGTGGCGGCAAATCCCGTCCATGCCAGCCCGCCAAGAAAGCCGAGAAGACCGCCGGCGAGAGGGGCGAGCAGCACGGTTGCGATTTTGCGGCCTGTTGTCATGCGTTAGGAATGCCAAGGGCGCGTTGCCCGGTCAATGGCAGGCTGTTGCCGCTCACTCCTCCACACCGACGATAAACAGCACCGCATAGTCCTGCTTGCTGCAATTCTCCACCGGCGGCATGGCGGCGCCCGGCTCCACTGGAAATGCGCTTTCCCTCACAGCGGCCGGCGAACACATTTTGTTGTCCGCCTCCGGCGTGTAGCGGGCCGATCGGCAGCGCAGATGCGTGACGTCATAGACCGTCACACCGTCCGCGAGCTCCCAGCGCTGCTTCCCGTCTGCGTCTTTTGGAAAGACGGTCAGCGTGGTTTTGGCTTCGCGGTTTCCTGTGACCAGATATTTGCCGGGCGGCATGGGAAAATCGGGCTTCTCCATGATCAGGCCATTCTCCTCCAGCCACCAGTCGGAAGCGTCAAACTGCCAGTCCGAGGGCGCCATGCCGCCATGCGCCTTCAACGCCTCATAAGACCCAAGCCGCACCCCGCGCGGCCCCGGATCAAGCCGCCAGATGCCCCATGATTCCGCCCCGGTTCCGCTGTTGGCGGAGGGGTCGGCGAGGGCGGCGATATATTGGGTTGGGACCTGTTTGAATTTGGTTTCGGCGGAGGCGGCCGGTATTTGGCTCGAGAGCGCAGCAGCCAGAAAAGCCGCCGCGCCCAGCAATGTCAAAATTCCGCGCGTTGAAACCATGTTCCCGCTCCCGTTTTGGCATGGGCCGTTTGCTCGATAGTTTGCCTGAATGGCCGCGAATGCAAGGGCCTTGGCGCATCATTCGCCGGGGACCATGATCGTGGCGCCCGCGCCGGATGGGGATGAGCGGGCTGGCAGGCGGGACCAGACCAAAGCGAGCATGTCAATGACCGCCGCCCAGCGTGAAGCCTCTTCATCCACGGTTTCCAGCGTCCAGTCGTTGTAAAGTCCCTTGCCTTGGTCGAGCGAAATGATGTTGATCGGGGTGGTCATTTTTGTCTCTCCTTCAGGTCGCCGTGTTGGCGTCTGAGGAGAGAATGGACCAAGGGGACGATTTGGTCCTTTAGCTCGGCATTAAAAGTTCCAAAATCTTGCTAAAAGCGCCGAGGGAAATCATCAACGCTCCGGCATTCCCGCGAGCCGCAGCCCTTGCAATATCGCAGCCATACGGCTCGGGTCCTTGGCGGGCTGTCCGGCATTGATGCCGGAGATTGTGACCCCCGGAGAGCGGCTCTGGAACTCTTTGAGAATTCGTTTTGCTGCGTCGATGCGGCCAAGCTGCGCATTGGCGGCGATCAACATCCAATAAGCGGGATTGAAGGCGAAGCTGGCCGCCCGCGAGCGGTTGGCCCATTGCAGCGCTTCTTCAAAGTCGCCCATCACCATATAGGCGTGTGCGACCCCGGTCAGGGAAACGCAGGCGTACGGATCACCCGGACTCAGCCTTATTGACCGGTGAAAGCAGGCAAGCGCTTCCTGAATGTCGCCGCAATGGAGGCATGCGACACCCATTTCGCACATCACAAAAAAGCCGTTTGGATTGGCCTCAGCGGCCGCGCGCATGACGGCCATGCCAAAGTCATACTCCTTCGCCGTCTGGATCAGCGCCAGCGCGCAGCTCGCCATCACCGAGCCGTCGCCTGCCGCGTGCGCGATCCCGCGCCGCGCCAAGGCGGCGCATTCCGCCACGTCGTCAGGTCCGAACGGCTCGTACCCATCCGCATGACGCGCCATGAGCAGCAGGGCGGCGCGCGCCAGATACCGGGCATTGCTAGGCTCGATCTCTATTGCCTTGCGCAGTTTGCCGTAGGACGCGGAGTTCTCCTCTGCTGTTTCATTGAGGAATCCACTCAGCGTCTGCAGATAAAGATCGTAAGCCTCAATGCTTTCCGGCCGCTCGCGCCGCGACCGCTCGATTTCGGCCAGCTGGATCTGCGGCTCGACAAGGCACGCCACGCTCTCGGTGATCTGGTCCTGGAAGGCGAACAAATCCTCCGGCGCGCCTTGATATTTCTCCGCCCACAAATGGGCTCCCCGCTCGGCGTCATTCAGCTGCGCGGTGATGCGCAGCGCCGCGCCCGCCCGCCGCACGCTTCCCTCCAGCACATAGCGCACCCCAAGCTCCTTCGCCGCCTGCCGCGCATCGACCGCGCGGCCTTTGTAGACGAAGGACGAATTACGGGCGATCACGGCGAAACTTTTGAACCGGCCAAGCGCCGTGATGATGTCTTCGGCAATTCCTTCGGCGAAATAGTCCTGCTCGGCGTCGCCGCCGAGATTGACGAACGGCAGAACGGCGAGGGAAGGGACGACGGGATGCGGGGGCAAGGAGGCCCGCGTGCCATTGCCGCCGATCAGCCGGTATCCCTCGCGCGGCACAGTGAGTATCCAGTCGCGTCCGTCCGCGTCGGTCCCCATCGCCTTGCGCAGCGCCGCGACCTGAACTGTCAGATTGCCTTCCTCGACAATTTGACCCGGCCAGACTTTGTCCATCAATTCGGATTTGCCCACAGTCTTTCCCTGCGCCTCCGCCAGCGCCTGAAGCAGCGTCAGCCCGCGATGGCCGACCTGAATCGGCGCGCCGCCGCGCAGCAGCCTGCCGCTGTCTGGCTCAAGCTGGAAGGAACCAAAAAGAATTGCGGAATTGTCCATAGCGCAGACAATACTAGCCTTGTAGGGCAAGGCCAGTGGAATTGTTCAAGAGAACAGCTTGCCTGTCCCTGTTTTCAAATACTCCGCAAACGGTATTTCCTCTTGCCGAATAAACCCGGTCTGCGGCAATGCGCCGTCCCTTACCATGCAAATCACCGATACCACTGATGCCGATGTCGTCCAGGCAATCGCTGTATTGCGCTTGCCACCGACCTCTATCGGATAATACGCCCGCACAAATTCCTTGCGCTGCAAGCTTGCCGTTGATCTCGCCTTCCGAAGCCACATGCACATAGACCACGTCCTCATCGACCGGCGGCTTGGCGTGGGTCAGGATCAGCCCCGCCTCTTCGCGCCGCTCGCGCATTAAAAGCTCGTGGAAGAAGAAATTCATCAGCCGCATATGGCCGGGATATCGCATGGTTTTGTAGTCGAGGTTTTCCACCTTGCCATGCATGGTCTCGCACATCGTGCCCAGCCCGCCAGACGTGGTGAAGGCCTCCAGATGCGTGCCCTTGACATAGATGGTCTCCAGCCATTCCATCGCCGAAACCCATTTGCGCTGCCCGCCCTCGATCACTTCGCAGTCGTTGAGATATTCATTCACAACGCCCTCCGGCGACCAGTTGAACGCATAGCCGAGATGGCCAGTCGGGTGCTGCGGCAGCGCCCCGACCCGCATCCGGATCGAGCGGCACTTGTCAAACTCGCGCATCTGCGAGGCCGCGACGATGCCGACAAAGCCCGGCGCGAGGCCGCATTGCGGCGCCATGACGCCCTTGGAGGTCTTGGCCAGCTCTTGGATTGCGTCGGTTGTCGGCACGTCTTCGGTGAGGTCGAAATAGTGAATGCCTAGCGCATGGGCGGTTTCGGCGACCTTTTTGTTTAAGTGGTATGGAAGGCAGGAGAGCACGGCTTCGTGTTTTCCAAGCTCGGCCGAAAGTTCGCTTTGCGAGGAGACATCTGTGGGCCGAAAGGCAAACGGCTGCGGCTCCGCCGGCGGACGTTTGTCGCAGCCGGTGACGGCGAAGCTCTCTTCATGCAGCAGGTTGGCGGCGAGCAGGCCGATTTTGCCGAGGCCGAGGACGGCTATGTTTGAGAAAGTCATGAAATGCTCCGCCATTGTCCACTATGTTACTGTTTACCAATTGCGCCAAAGCCGGATTTTCAGCGGTATCCCACGGTTGCCGTCATCCCGGACGGCGAAGCCGATCCGGGACCCATGCCGGCGAAGAGCGAGAGTTCGCACGGGGTACTAACCCCCACCATTCCGGAATGGGTCCCGGATCGGCTTCGCCGTCCGGGATGACGGCACACGGGGGACTGCAGATTGGTCGGTGAAACTTTGGTCCGACCAGCTTTGGAGCGCCAGCGTGCGTTTGATCGCCGTTGCGACAACCCCGTCGTGGATGCCTTCATCACGCAGAAAGCTTTCAAAGCTTTCGCCAATGTGCGGGTTTTTTTCATGGCGCGCCGCCTTCTGCAATCATCCGCCCCTTGAACCCCTTTGCCAAGAATATACAGCTCCACCGATTCATCCCGCAGGCCGGCGGCTTCACATGGTGCACGCTCTTGAAGTTCCGCTTCAAGAGATTGAGCAGCTCATTCTCCGTGCCGCCTTGAAACGTCTTCGACAGAAAATGCCCGTCCGGCTTCAGGACTTTCACGGCAAAGTCCGCCGCCACTTCGCAGAGGTGCATCGTGCGGATATGGTCGGTCTGGCGGTGGCCGGTGGTCGGCGCGGCCATGTCGGAGAGGACGAGGTCCGGCGCAGCGCCGAGCGTGTCCAGCAGCAGCTGCGGCGCGGCATCGTCGAGAAAGTCCATTTTCAGGAGCGCCACGCCCGGAAGATGGTCCATCTCCAGATAGTCGATGCCGACAACGCTCGGACGGTCATTGTCCGACCCGCATATCTGCGCCGCCACCTGGCACCAGCCGCCGGGGGCCGCGCCAAGATCAATGACCTTCTGGCCCGGTTTCAAAATCTTGTAGCGCTCGTCAATTTCCAGAAGTTTGTAAGCGGCGCGCGACTTGTAGCCCTCGGCCTTGGAACGGTGCACATAGGGATCGTTCAAATGCCGCTCCAGCCAGCGGCGCGAACTCTCTTTGATCGAGCCGGTCTTTTTGACCCGCACATGCAGCGCCCGCACGCCGGAGCCTTTTCCCGGCTTTCTTCATGGCCTTGCCTCGCTGTATGCGCGCCGGTTCCACGCGCCCGCCGACGACATCATTTCGGTGAGCAGCCCCTCGCGCAGGCCCCGGTCGGCGACGCGCAGGTTTTTCGCCGGCCACATCAGCCGGATCGCGTCCAGAATGGCGCAGCCGCCTAAAACAAGATCGGCCCGCTCCGCTCCGATGCAGGCGTTGGCGACGCGCTCTTCAAAGCTCCACGACTGGAGCTTTTCCGTCATGGCGCTGACCTCTTCGGAACTCATCCAAAGCCCGTCCACCTGCCGCCGGTCATAGCGCTCCAGCCCGAGATGAATCCCTGCCAGCGTCGTGACGGTGCCGGACGTGCCGAGCAAATGGAAATTCTCGCTCTTGGCGCGCACGCCGAGAATCTCCCGCGCCGGAAAAGCCGAGATCATCGATGACACATCATCGACCATCGCCTGATAGGTCTCGGCGCTGACATGCCGCCCGCCATAGCGCTCGGCCAGCGACACGACGCCGACGGGCAGCGAGGTCCAGGCGATGATATGGTCCGACAGATGCGGCGATTTGCGGTGCTTGATGTCGATCAGCGCAACTTCGGATGAGCCGCCGCCAATGTCGAACAAAACAATCGCCTCGACCTCGCGCCCGACCAGCGGCCCGCATCCGGACACAGCCAGCCGCGCCTCGGTCTCGCGGTCAACGATCTCCAGCGAAAGCCCGGTCTCCGATTTGACGCGCGCCAAAAATTCTTCGCCGTTCGCCGCCGCGCGGCAGGCCTCGGTGGCGATGAGCCGGGAGTTGAATAGCTTGCGTCCTGCCAGCTTGTCAGAGCAGATTTTCAGCGCTTCCAGCGCCCGGTCCATCGCCGCCTCCGAGAGCCGCCCGGTCGCCGTCAGTCCTTCGCCAAGCCGCACAATGCGCGAAAACGCGTCCACGACGCGGAACTGTCCGGGCCGTGTCGGCGCGGCGATCAGGAGGCGGCAATTGTTTGTGCCAAGATCGAGCGCGGCGTAAAGGTCCGGCCGGGAAACGGGCGCTGGAGCGGCCTGCGGCAGATGAGTAATCGGCGCTTCGTTCTGCCTCGGTCCCGCATCGGTGGGCGATGGTTTTGCCCCCGAGCGTCGCGCGCCACGCCGCCGCCTGTGGCGTTTTGGCTTGGCCGATTGGTCCAAGGGCGGTGCGGCGGGCAGGGTTGCGGCGTCGCGCGACTGACCGCGTTTGCGCCTGCGCCTGCGGCGCGACTTTTTCGTTGAATCCTGCTGAGACTGCCCTGCCTCGGACCCGGTCCGGGTCTCTGGCGGATTTGGCGCGCCATTCGCCTCTGATGCGAATCGGCGCTGGCGGGAATGAGATTCCCCGTCCTGCCCGGCAGCCCCGGTTTGCGGCGCGCTGGCACCGCCTCGGGGGTCTTCCACTTTATTTCCTTCCGCACCGCGCGAACCTTATGGACGCAGCGGGGTGCTGATATTTTTCGTTGAGGCGAGTGTATCAGCGGCTTGGCGGATTACAAGGGCGCTGAATCCGGTGCGCCAGCTTTGGAAAATTGGGGGTTTCAACAGCGGCGCGTTTAGCATATACAGCCGCCAAGATCTGCCTCCGGATTCAGGCAGCTCCCTGCTGGGGAATAGGTTAACGGTAGACCCACGGACTCTGACTCCGTTAGTCCTGGTTCGAATCCAGGTTCCCCAGCCAGCCTCTCCTGACTTTCTTGCAGTTTTGTATCTCTCCCGAGACTTGGTGAATTACGCCGTGTTTTCCGCAGGCTGCGTGGTACGGATTTGCGGGGGTTGTCAACGGAACCCTTCCGGGCATGAAGAAGCCAGCGGTGCATGCCGCGCCTTCTGGAGGGTTACGGGCGCAGAGGTCGGCAGCGCTTCTTCGCCCGGCCAACTCTCGAAAACACTTGTGTGCCGCGGGCATCTTGCGCCGCAGGTAATTGTGGCAGCGAAGGTCTTGGTTTTGTTTGCCGGCCATAGCCGGAGTTCGGAAACCCAAAACTGACGGCGGTTGAACCCGCACATCGGCAGTCTGCTCCCTGGACATGGGTCTTCCAGACCGCCAGGCTGAGTCAAAGCGGCAGCGTCTCATATTTTAACGCGCGTAAAAATTATAGTTGACGGATAGCAATAACATTGCGATGCTTGACCTTAGGACAGGCTGAAGAAACAGGCCGGTGCCTCACATGCTCACTCAGGGAGGAAACAATGGAGCGTCGTTCATTTATGAAGATGATGGGCGCGGCAACCGCTGCGGCAGGCACCGGACTTATCACCGGTGGCGCCAAAGCCGCTGACGCCGTCACTATCGCACTCATCCCCGGCCTGACCGCCGACGGGTTCTATGTCACCATGCACAAGGGTGCGGAAGCCGCCGCCAAGGCGCTCGGTGTCAATCTTCTGTATCAGGGCGCGGCGGAATGGAACGTGTCGCTGCAGGTTCCCGTGCTTGAGGCGATCATCGCCAAGAAGCCGGCGGCCATCCTGATTGCGCCAAATGACAAAGTGCAGATGGTCGAGCCGCTGCGCAAGGCGTTTGACGCCGGCATACAGGTCGTCTGTGTCGACACATTCATAGGCTCTGGCGTTTTCCAGACAGGGGCCGGCGATGCCGACTTCCCGATTTCCTACGTGGCGTCAGACAATGTTCTTGGCGGACGCATGGCGGCGCGCGCGCTCGCCAAGGCAATCGGCGAAAAGGGCAAAGTCTACGTTTCCAACGTCAAGCCCGGCATCTCCACGACCGACCAGCGCGAAGAAGGCTTCAAGCTGGAAATCGCCACTTGGAAAGACATTGAAGTCCTTGAAACCCAGTTCAACGACGACGACGCCAACAAGGCCGCTTCGCAGTTTCAAGCGGTTCTCGGCCGTGTGCCGGATCTTGCCGGCGTGTTCGGCGCCAACCTGTTCTCAGCCGCCGGCGCCGCCAATGGCGCCAAGCAGGCGGGCGTCGCGGGCAAGGTGAAGATGGCTGGTTTCGACGCGCCGGAATCAATCGTCGCACAGCTCAAGGATGGCACGTTTGAGCTCACCATTGCGCAGCATCCCGCCGAAATCGGCTATTTCGGACTTGCCGCCGCCCATGCCTTCGTCACCGGCAATCCAGTGCCGACGGCCATCGGCACGGGCTTCACCGTCATGACCGCCGCAAACATTGATGACCCTGCGGTCAACCGCTACCTCTACAAGAGCGAATAACCAAAAGCACACGTGATCCGGGCCGCCGAACGTTTTGTGTCGGCGGCCCTTGTCTCTCTTTTCGTGGATTGCAGCGATGACGGCGAAGCCGGCGGCCAGAGCTCCTGACAAGTCGTTTCTCATGCGTGTCGCAGAATTGCGCGCATGGGTGTTTCTATTTTTTCTGATCATTGTTTTTGAAATCTGGGCGCGGACCGCCTACGGAGTGAGCTTCGTTTTCAACACGTACAATTTGAAGGCCATCGCGGTAGCCGCGACAGCGCCTTTGGTGCTGGCGCTTGGCCAGACGTTTGTCATCATTTCGGCCGGCATCGACCTGTCGCTGGGATTTGTGATGGGCCTCGCATCCGTCGTCGCCGCGCATATGGCGAACTACGCCGCCGCACAGCTGGGTCTGCCGCCTTTTCCCGCCATGCTTTTCGGCGTTTTTTCAGGTGTTTTGGTATCTGTCATTCCGGGCCTGGTGAATGGCTGGCTCATCGCGCAGCTCAAGGTTCCGCCGTTTATCGGCACGCTTGGCATGTATGGCGTGGCGCGCGGCTCGGCCTATCTGTTCGCGGGCGGCATGACGATCGCCATCAGCAATAAATGGTATTCGTCCGTCGGCAATGACCGTGTGCTGGGCGTTCCGGTGATCGTCATTCTGGCGGTTATCTGCTGCATCATCCTGCATTACCTCTTGTCGCAGACGCGTTTTGGCCAGCACACCTATGCGATGGGCGCCAGCAAGGCGGCGGCAAGCCGGGCGGGCATCAACATCAAGCGGCTCACGGTTAAGATCTATGTCCTGTCGGCGGTGATGGCCGGCATTGCGGGCGTGCTCTACACCGGGCGTTTCTCGGCAGGCGCGCCGCAGGCGGGCGAGCCATTGCTGCTCTTGTCGATCGCCGCAGTCGTCATCGGCGGCGCCAGCCTGTTCGGCGGCTCAGGCACGATATGGGGAACAGTCGCCGGCGCGCTGGTCATCGCCGTGATCGACTACGGGCTTGTGTTTGTCGATGTCGAGCCCTTTTGGCAGTTCATCGCCGTCGGTCTCGTCATCATCATTTCGGTGCTTGTCGATCAGGCGCAGCGCCGCTTCACAGGAGGACGCCAGGTTGAGTGACAGCGCCCCCATTCTTGCCGTCCGGGACGTGTCGAAGCATTTCGGCGCCGTCCAGGCGCTGAACAAGGTTTCACTCAATGTGTTTCCGGGCGAAGTCGTGGCGCTGGCGGGCGACAATGGCGCCGGCAAATCCACCGTGATTAAAGCCATCTCGGGCGTGTTCGGCTATGAAGACGGCGACATTGAGCTTGACGGCAAGCGCATCGCGTTTTCCACTCCGCAGGAGGCGCGCGACAACGGCATAGAGACGATCTATCAGGATCTGGCGCTCGCCGACAATCTCTCCATTGGCGCAAACATTTTCCTGGGCCGCGAGCCAATGAAAAAGCTGTTTGGCTTCCTGCCGGTTATTGACCGCCAGAAAATGGCTGAGGTGGCGAAAGAGACGATGCAGCGGCTTGATTTCCATGTGGAGCGGCTCGACGCCCCTGTGGCGGCGTTTTCGGGCGGCCAGCGTCAGGCAGTGGCCATTGGCCGCGCCATGTATTGGAACGCGCGGCTGGTCATCATGGATGAGCCGACCGCGGCGCTCGGCGTGCCTGAGCAGCGCAAGGTCATTTCCCTCATCCAGTCGCTGAAGCAACAGGGCAAAGGCATTATCTTCATCTCTCACAATCTGGGTGACATATTTGAAGTGGCGGACCGCATCGTGGTTTTCCGCCGCGGCGAGAACGCTGGCGAGCGCAAGCCGAAAGAAACGTCGGGTGACGAAATCGTCCGCATGATGGTCGGCAAATAGCCATGATAAACGGGATTCCCAATTTGACATTGTTGTGATTCACTCTGGCCTTGGCAAGGAGGTGGACATGGCTCGCTTTGATCTGACAGATTTCGAATGGAATGTGATCGAGCCTTTGCTTCCACAGAAGTTGCGCGGAGTGAAGCGGGTTGATGACCGTCGTGTTTTGAACGGGATTATCTGGCGGCTGCGCACGGGTGCGCCCTGGGCGGAATTCCTGCGCGCTATGGTCCGCATACGACCTGTGTGAACCGCTTCAACCGCTGGCGCAGGGCTGGGCACTGGGCGCGTATTCTTCAAGCGGTATCAGAGGCTTACCAAGGTGAAATGCAGATGATCAACAGTTCTTCGATCCGGGTCCACCAGCATGGAGCCAACGGGCCGAAAAAGGGGGGCGATCCGATTGCATGGGTCGCTCACGCGGCGGGTTGACCACGAAAATCCATGCACTGGTTGATGCCGTGGGCCGCCCGATCAGACTGAAACTGACTGAAGGTCAGGCCCATGACGGGGGTCGGGGGCGGACATGGATGAAAGCATCGGTGCAGGCCAGGCCTTGCTGGCCGACCGTGGTTATGACAGCGACGGGCTGCGCGACAGCTTTGGCCGCACGAGGTGCGATTGCTTGCATCGGCTGATGCCAACCCGAAAACGTTGGCCGGACTTCGATCCGATCCTCTACCGACAGAAATCAGGTTGAGAGGTTCTTCAGCAAACTCAAGCACTTCCGTGCAGTTGCCACCCGATATGACAAGCGCGACGACAACTTTCTGCCATCCGTGCAATCGCATCGATGCGAATTTGGTTGCGAACATATAAGTTGGTCACCTAGGCCGACTTGCGAAGCACAAGCTCGCCATTGAGAAGAATCCGGTCTCCCGCAAGTGTGCCGCCGCTGTCGGCCCGGTCATGGTCGATCCTGGCAAAAAGCAGGTTAAGCGCAAGCCGCCCCATCTCGTCGCAATCCTGTGAGACGGTGGTCAGAGGCGGACAGGTGAACGCGCTGAGGCGCTGATTGTCGTGTCCAGCCACTCTGTAATGGCAGTCAGGGCCAAAGCCGACCTTCAGTCCGGCTTGATACATGGAAGCCAGCACGCCGAACGCCACGCGGTCATTGGCGCACAACAGCGTCCGCGTCGGAAAAGCGCCATCCCCCAGGATTCTCGCTGTCTCATCGAAAAGACTTTTTCGAAATCCCAGTCGTCCGTCGGCGCAAGTTTGGCGAACCTTGGCTCAAAGCCCAGTTTCTCCATCGTCAAAACATAG
>CAWDIY010000038.1:0-61668 GCA_963802455.1 uncultured Alphaproteobacteria bacterium
CCAAAAACGACAAGTTGCCCTCCGTGGCGCGGCGAATTGTATTGAGTGTGTCGGTCAAGGGCAGCGAGCTGGCAACTTATTCCGCCGTGAGGCGGCAATTCCCCGCGCCGGGTGACCGGCCTGATGGACCCTAAACACCGCTGGGAAGCGGCGTAACCCAAAGAAGGAAAATGGAATGTCCAGAATGCGAGAACTACAGGAAACCCGCGCCGGAAAGGTCGCCGAACTGCGGGCGATCAATGACAAGGCGATGAATGACAAGCGCGACTTTTCCGGCGAGGAGCGGACGCGGTTCGAGGCGCTTGACACGGAAGTGCGCGGCCTCAACGACCAAATCGGGCGGGCCGAAAAGCTTGACGCCTATGAGCGCGTCGAAAGCGCGGCGGAAACCATGGGCGGCGGCGAGCGGCGCGACCGGGCGGACCTTGAAAGCCGGTTCCGCGTCGGCAAGGCGTTCGCCGAGCATCTTGACGGCAAGCTGAGCGGCGTTGAAGCCGAATGGGCGGCGGAAAACCGCACCGGGCGCAAGGACGCGCTTTCGGTTCCCGTCTCGATCCTGCTTGGCGGCGAGGCCCGCGCCCTGACAACCACGACACCGGCGGGCGGGCCCGGCTCCAATCTTGTCGCCACAAATCAGGGGCCGCTGATAGACCGGCTGCGCCCGGTTTGACGGTCGAGGGGCTTGGCGCGACCGTCTTGCGCGGCCTCACCGGCAATCTGGACCTTCCCCGCGTCAAGGCGTCCGGCACTGCCGGGTGGGTGGCGGAACATGCCGCCGCGACACGCTCCGATGCGCAGCTCGACAAGGTTTCGCTCGCGCCGAAAACCGTGACGGCGGAATATGAAATCTCCCGCCGCATGATGCTGCAGGCGACACAGCTTGAAGCGATCCTGCGGGGCGACCTGGGCTATCTGTTGGCGCAAGCCTTGGACGGCGCGGCGGTCAAGGGCGGCGGGGCGAATGAGCCGGTCGGCATTATCGGCACGGCTGGCGTTCCCGTCGTTCCGCTTGGCGCGAACGGCGCGGCGATCACCATTGACACCGCCGCCGATATGATTGGTTCGGTGTTTGACGCAAACGCGGTCGGGTCCGGCTTCCTGACAAACTCCAAAGTGCAGAAGGCGGCGATGAAGCTGAAAGACAGTCAGCTGCGCCCGTTCGGCGTTCCCGCCGTTTTCCAGAATCAGCCGGTGGCCTTCTCAAATCAGGTTCCGTCAAATCTCACAAAGGGGAGCGGCACAAATCTGAGCGCCATTGTCTACGGCAATTGGGCGGACCTTGTGATTGCCTATTGGAGCGCGGTCGATATCGTCATCAACCCCTACCATTCGGATGTGCCATCAAAGGCGGGGCGCTGATTCACGCCTTCCTTGACGCGGACGTGGCGCTTCGCCACGCGGAAAGCTTCTCCGTGGTGAAAGACGCGGTGGCGGCATGATGCAAGCGGCAGAGACTTTCGAAAGGCGGGCGCTCCCGGTTGAAATCCGGGCGCGCGGGCGGCGGCTCGAAGGCTATGCCGCAACGTTTGGAGCGCTTGCCGATATTGGCGGGCGCTTCACTGAGACAATCGCGCCGGGGGCCTTTGCCGGTTCCCTGCGCACTAGCCCCGACATTCTGGCGCTTGTCGATCATGATCCAAGCGCCGTGCTGGGCCGCACGCGGTCCAAGACCCTGCGCCTCACAGAGGATGCCAAGGGCCTTGCCTTTGATCTTGACCTTCCCGACACACAGGCGGGGCGCGACGTGCTGGCGCTGGCCGAGCGCGGCGATCTTGGCGGCATGTCTTTCGGCTTCACCGCCTTGGATGAACGCCGCGACGGGGACAGGCGCGAACTGCGCGCCGTGCAGCTGCACGAAATCAGCGTTGTGCTGGCATGGCCCGCCTATGACGGGACAGTGATTCAAGCAAGGTCGCAATTCAACCCGCCGCCGTTCCGGCTTTACGCCGAACGGGCGCTGCGGATTTTGGAGCTGTCCAGATGAAATTATTCGACAGACTTTTCGGGCGGGAAATCCGCGACAGTGTGAAAACCAGCGATCCCTATCTTGCCGAGTTTTTCGGCATGAGGGGCGGCGGCATTGGCGGCTATGTCGACACAAGCCGCGCGTCGGGAATCGCCGTCGCCCATGCCTGTATCAGCGTCGGCGCGCAAACCATGGCGTCCATGCCGCTGCACCTGCAAAGGCGCAGCGAGAAGGGCGGGCAGGTCAAGGAAAAGGATCACCCGCTTTATGCCGTGCTGCATGATATGGCGAACCCGACACAGACCGCCTTTGAAGCCCGCGAATTTCTCATTGCCTCACTCATGGTGGACGGCAATGCCTATGCGCGGCTCGAATGGAACGGCAAGGGGCAGGTGACGGCGCTCTATCCGCTCGATCCCGGATTGGTTTCGGTCGAGCGGCTCGAAAGCGGGCGGCTGCGCTACCGGGTTTCCGGGCGGCTTGGCGGCGTCCATATCTATCTGCAAGAGGAAATGCTTCACCTGCGCTACCGGCTTGCGCGCGATGGCGTCATGGGCTTGTCGCCTATCCAGCTGGCGCGTGAGACATTCAGCCTGGCGCTCACGCAGGCGGACACGGCGGGCAAACAGGCGGGCAAAAGTTTCAGGCCGGAAGGGGCGCTTGTGTTCCCCAATCCAATCGCCCATGACAAGCGGGAGCAAGTTCTCGCCAAGCTCGAAGCCAAGATAAACTCCAATCTGGCGACCGGCGGCACGCTGGTTCTGGACGGCGGGACGGAATGGAAATCGTTCTCGTTTTCGTCAAAGGACGCCGAATTTCTTGAAAGCCGCAAACTCACCAATCTGGACATTTGCCGGATTTGGGGCGTGCCGCCAACGGTGGCGGGGATAACCGACAACGCCACCTATTCCAACAGCGATCAGGAAAGCAGGGCGCTGGTGGTGCGCTGTCTGGCGCCGATGGCAAAGCGCATAGAACAGGCGATGAATGCCGCGCTGCTCGACCGCCGAAAGCCGCAAGACGCTGTTTATCGAACATGACCTTGCGGGGCTTCTGAGGGGCGATATGAAAGCCCGCTATGAAAGCTACCGCATAGGCCGCGAATGGGGCTGGCTAAGCCCGAACGAAATCCGCTCTTGGGAAAATCTCGAGGAGTTTGACGGCGGGGAGGAATATCTTTCGCCCTTGAACATGACAACGGTGCAGGACCGGCAAGCGCCGGACAATTCGGGAGTGGCCTGACCATGGCAAACCGGGTGGCGGCGATCACACAGAATGAGGCGAAGCGCATGTTTAAGGCGGCGCTGCAAGCGGGCTTTCCGAGCTGCAAAGTCACAAGCTATCCGGACGGGCGGATTGAGGCTTTGGCTTCAATTGAGGAATCGGCGGCCAATCCGGCCAACGCCAACACGTTTGACGCGCTTGTCAAAAAGAACCTTGGATAGGACCGCCGAATGAAGCGCCGCAACGGCTTGCCGCCATACTGCACAATCGCCAAGGACCGGCACGGCAAGCGGCGCATACGATTCCGCGCCAAGGGCTTTGACACCTATCTGCCCTTCCCGCCAACCGGGCCGGACTTTGAAAATGCCTATCAGGCGGCGCTTGGCGGGGTCAAGGAATGGCGCGCCAACATCGGGGCGTCACGAACCAAGCCGGGGACAATCAACGCCTTGGCCGTCGCCTATTACCGCTCACCCGGCTTCACCGGGCAGCGCGCCGCGACACAGGCGACTTACCGGCGCATCATCGAAAAATTCCGGCTGCAATATGGCACGGGCTTGATAAAGGATCTGCGCCGCGATCATGTGAGAACCATCATCGGCGGCATGGCCGACACGCCAGCGGCGGCGAACCGGCTCTTGTCGCTCATTCGGCTCATGCTCGACCTGGCGCTTGACAATGGCTGGATTGCCGCCAATCCGGCAAAGGGCGTCAAGGGGTTTCCGAAAAAGACGGCTGGCTTCCACTCTTGGACCGATGCCGAGATTTCCGCTTTCGAGGCGCGCCACAAGGAAGGCTCCACAGCGCGGCTGGCGCTCACGCTGCTGCTCTACACGGCGCAGCGCCGGGGCGACGTTGTGCGCATGGGCTGGGCGCATATCAAGGGCAAGCGGCTTGATCTTGTGCAGTCAAAAACCGGAATGCCTCTTGAGCTGCTGATGCTCCCTGCGGTCACCGATGCGATCAGGGGATTGCCGCGCGACAAGCCGACATTCCTGACAACGGAATACGGCAAACCCTTCACGGCGGCGGGATTTGGCAACTGGTTCCGCGACCGCTGCAATGAGGCCGGATTGACCAACTGCTCCGCGCACGGGCTGCGCAAAGCGGCGGCGCGGCGCATGGCCGAGGGCGGAATGAGCGCTGACATTATCAAGGCCGTGACCGGCCATTCGAATCTGCGAACCGTGAGCATCTACACAAGCGCAGCCAATCAAGCCGAGCTTGCCGACAAGGGCATTCTGCGCAATCGCCGGGACAGAAAAAGAACAAATTCTGTCCAACCTTCCCAAAAAAGTTAGACAAAAAGGCGGGTAACACATTGGAAAATATGATGAAATTAGGTGAGAATGGCGGACAGGGTGGGATTCGAACCCACGGTACGCTTTTGGCGTACACACACTTTCCAGGCGTGCGCCTTCGACCACTCGGCCACCTGTCCGCAGAAGCTCATCTCCGCCGGGGGCGGGAAGCGCGCTCCTTATAGCGGGAACGGCAGAGTGTTCAACCTCGAAATCGACAGCCGGCGTTAATCACGAAAACAGTCAAATGGCGCAATGAAAGGTGATGCCGGTTGCCGCTGTGCGCTGGAGCTCCTATGTTAAGCGTGTTCGGCAAACAGAACCCACGATACGCTTTTGACGTATACACACTTTCCAGGCGTGCGCCTTCGACCACTCGGCCACCTGTCCGCAGACGCTTTCCTCCGGCGGGCGGCGGGAAGCGCGCTCCTTATAGCGGGAACGGCGGCGCGTTCAACCTCGAAATCAACAGGCGGCGTTAATCACGAAAACACCTTGCGGGCGCAACAATCGGTGATGCCGGTTGCCGCGCGCGGTCAGAGCGCCTATGTAAAGCCCATTCGGCAAACCAGCTTCCGGCATGTTGACATGATCCGCCTTTTCTTCCGAACCCTCGCCCTTCTGCTGCTTGCGGGCGCGGTGGTCGCCGCTGTCGTTGACTCATCGCGCTCCATCGCCGCGTCGGCGCTCAGCCTGACATCATTCGGCGAAATCTGGAGCGGCTTTGCGCCGGACAGTCTGGGCAAAATGCAGGAGCTCGGCCCGCAATATCTGGGCGCTTCATTCTGGAGCGCTGTGTCAAACTTTATTCTGGCGATGCCGGCCGTTGCCATCCTCATGGCGCTCGCCCTGTTGTTCTACGCCATCGGCTACAAGCGCCAGAGCCGTTACGGACGCTTTGCCTCAAACTGAATTAACAGGAGAAAACCATGTTTGTCTTCGACATGTTCAACCGGAAAATGCAGATGCCGGACGCCGCGGGCGCTCTGCCGGGCCGTGATGCGCCGGTCCCAACCGCCAAAAACCACTATGTCAGCGGCAATCCGCTGAAAGGCCCCTATCCGGCAGGCTTTGAAACCGCCATTTTCGCCCTTGGCTGCTATTGGGGAGCCGAGCGCATGTTCTGGGAGGTCCCGGGCGTATGGGTCACTGCGGCAGGCTTTGCCGGCGGCTTCACCAAGAACCCGACCTATCAGGAATCCTGCACCGGCCACACCGGCCACGCCGAGGCGGTTCTGGTCGTGTATGATCCGAAAGTGGTGACTTACCAAGAACTCTTGACGCTGTTCTGGGAAAATCATGATCCGACGCAGGGAATGCGCCAGGGCAATGATGTCGGCACCGCCTACCGGTCCGGGCATTTATCCAGTCTCGGATGCACAGCTTGCGCAGGCTAAAGCGTCGAAAGACGCATTCCAGTCCGCGCTGACGAAAGCGGGACGCGAAAAGATCACAACCGAAATCGTGCCGGACCAGACGTTTTATTTCGCCGAAACCGAGCATCAGCAATATCTGGCGAAAAACCCGAACGGCTACTGCAATCTGCGCGGCACCGGCGTGTCCTGCCCAATTCCGCAGCGCGCCGCGGTTTGACCGGATAATTTTGTCCGCAAGGTCAAAGATTCCGCGTGAATTTTGTTTTTGCCCGTGCAAGACTTGAACTCAGACGGGAAGGATGCCCCTTCACGCCCGGGCCGAAGCGCTCCGGATCACAAGGCAAAACCAACAGGGTAGAACAATATGAAAAATCTTTTCCTTGGCCTCATGGCCGCAACCGCGATCTCTTTCTCCGGCGTGACAATCGCATCGGCCGAGGGCGAGCCGGCGGTTCTGTTTGATCTTGGCGGCAAGTTCGACAAGTCCTTCAATGAAGCCGCATTCAACGGCGCCGAGCAGTGGAAGAAGGAATCGGGCAAGACCTACATGGAGTTTGAAATCCAGAACGGCGACCAGCGCGAGCAGGCGCTGCGCAAATTTGCTGAAGGCGGCGCAAATCCCGTCGTCGCCGTCGGCTTCATGAACGCCGACGCCATCGCCAAGCTGGCCGACGAATTCCCAAAGACCAACTTCGTCATCGTCGACATGGTTGTTGAGAAGCCAAATGTCCGTTCGGTCGTGTTCAAGGAACAGGAAGGCTCCTATCTCGTTGGTGTTCTGGCGGCCATGGCCTCCAAGACAGGCAAGGCCGGCTTTGTCGGCGGCATGGACATTCCGCTGATTTCAAAGTTCGCCTGCGGTTATGCCGGCGGCTTTAAGAGCGTCAAAAAGGACGGCGAAGTGTTCATGAACATGACGGGCGACACGCCGGCCGCATGGAATGATCCCGTCAAGGGCGGCGAGCTCGCCAAGTCCCAGATCGACCGCGGCGCGGACGTTGTCTACGCGGCGGCGGGCCAGACCGGCCTCGGCGTTCTGCAGGCGGCTAAAGACGCTGGAAAACTGTCCATTGGCGTTGATTCAAACCAGAACGGCATCCAGCCGGGTTCGGTGCTGACCTCGATGCTCAAGCGCGTCGATGTCGCCGTGTTCAACGCCTTCAACGATGCGCAGGGCGGAAAATTCTCCGCCGGCTTCAACGTGCTCGGCCTGAAAGAAGGCGGCGTCGACTATGCGCTCGACGACAATAACAAGGCGCTGGTCACCGACGAGATGAAGGCGGCGGTCGAAAAGGCCAAAGCCGACATCATCGCCGGCACCGTGCAGGTGCATGATTTCATGTCGGACAATGCCTGCCCGTATTGAGATTTGACAAATCGATAAAGAGCCGCCGGGGGAAGCTCCGGCGGTTTTCCATCACCAATGCGGCGGCTTCACATTTTCCGGCCGGCCCAGCGCAGTCTCCTCGACCGCGTGAAACCGCTCCGACATCTCATCAAGCTTCTTGCGCATCGCGTCGATGACCTTCCACTGCTCGGCGATCATGGAGGACAGGTCTTCAATCGTGCGCGCCTGATCGGCCACAATCATTTCAAGTTCGGTGATGCGGGTCTCGCTCATGGCTCTTCCTATGGGCTGAATCCGTGTATGTCGAGAACGCATGAATATGCATTGCTCCCGGATAATCCCGTGCTAGCTTGGGGCTGCGAGAAATAATTTGACTGCATGGTCAAAGATAATGGAACATCAGCCGGTGATGAAGACGGATTGGGGGCGATAAATTGGCAGCAGCGCATCCGCCAGCCATTGAGCTGATCCATATCGACAAGAAGTTCGGCGCGGTGCACGCCAACAAGGACATCAATCTGTCGGTCGCCAAAGGCACGATCCACGGCATCATCGGCGAAAACGGCGCGGGCAAATCAACTCTGATGTCGATACTTTACGGCTTTTATCACGCCGACTCAGGAGAGATCAAAGTCAATGGCAAGGCGGCCCATATCCGCACCAGCCAGGACGCCATCGCGGCGGGCATCGGCATGGTGCACCAGCATTTCATGCTGGTTGAAAACTTTTCCGTGCTGGAAAACATCATCCTCGGCGTTGAAGGCGGCGCTCTCCTGCAAGGCGGCGAGGACAGGGCGCGGGCGCGGCTGAAGCAGCTGGCGGACGAATATGAGCTGGATGTTGATCCCGACCAGCTGATTGAGGATCTCCCGGTCGGCCTGCAGCAGCGGGTGGAGATATTGAAGGCGCTGACGCGCGGCGCGGAGACGCTGATCCTTGACGAGCCGACCGGCGTGCTCACCCCGGCCGAGGCCGACCATCTGTTCCGCATCCTGCACATCCTGAAAGACCAGGGCAAAACCATCATGCTCATCACGCACAAGCTGCGCGAAATCATGGCAATCACCGACAATGTCTCGGTCATGCGGCGCGGCGAAATGGTGGCAACGCGCGAAACCGCCAAGACCATCCCGCAGGAGCTGGCCGAGCTGATGGTCGGCCGCCGCGTGCTACTGGAAGTGGACAAGGGTCCGGCCAAACCCGGCAAGGAAATGCTGCGCGTCGAAAACCTCACCGTGCGCGATGAATGGAAGGTTGCCCGTGTTGACAATGTCTCCTTCAATGTGCGCGCCGGCGAGATCGTCGGCATCGCCGGGGTATCAGGCAATGGCCAGTCCGAGCTGCTCGCCACGCTCGCGGGCATCAAGAAGGCCGTGTCCGGAAAGATTTTCATAGACGGCGAACCTGTCGATCCCGTGCATGAGGCGGACCCGGCGAAGATGCGTGAACGCGGCGTCGCGCACGTGCCGGAGGACCGTCAGCATATGGGCCTCGTCCTGCCGTTTGAAGAAAGCGAGAACTCGATCCTCGGCTACCATGAATCCAACGCATATGGCTTCGGCGCCATGCTAGACCCCGAAGCCGTGCGCGCCGACGCCGCCATCAAAGTGCGCAAGTTCGACATCAGGCCCGACAATGTCCGCCTGAAGACCGCAAACTTCTCCGGCGGCAACCAACAGAAAATCGTCCTCGCCCGCGAAATGGAGCGCGACCCGAAAGTACTGCTCGTCGGCCAGCCGACGCGCGGCGTCGACATCGGCGCGATCGAGTTCATCCATAAACAGCTCATATCAATGCGCGACGCGGGAAAGGCGATCCTGCTTGTCTCCGTCGAGCTCGACGAAATCCGCTCGCTGTCGGACCGTGTGCTGGTCATGTTCGCCGGGCGCATCGTCGGCGAAGTGTCGCCGGAGACGGATGAGGGCGAGATCGGCTTGCTGATGGCGGGCATTGAGCGCAAGGAGGCCGCCGAATGAGTTCCCCCTTCGCCAAACTCCCCGCCTGGGTCGATTACGGCCTGATGCCCGCCGTTAATGTCGCGGTCGGGTTTCTTGTCGCCGGGCTGGTCGTGCTGTTCATCGGTGAGAACCCTCTGAATGCCGTCTCCATCCTGTTCGACGGCGCGTTCGGGTCGCTGAACAATTTCGGCTACACGCTGTTTTACGCGACAAGTTTCATCTTCACCGGCCTCGGTGTCGCCGTCGCGTTTCATGCGGGCCTGTTCAACATCGGCGGCGAGGGGCAGGCCTATATTGGCGGCCTTGGCACTGCGCTCGTCTGTCTGGCGCTTGACAGATATGTTCCTTGGTATGTGACCATGCCGCTCGCCATCGCCGCCGCCGGGATTTTCGGCGCCGCCTGGGCCTTCATTCCGGCCTGGCTCCAGGCCAAGCGCGGCAGCCATGTGGTCATCACCACCATCATGTTCAATTTCATCGCCGCCTCGCTGATGGCCTATGTTCTTGTGAAGGTGCTCAAGCCTCTGGCGGCGATGGGTCCCTCGACGCGGCCGTTCGAGGCGGGCGGCTACATTCCGCGCTTGGGCCAGATACTCGGCTATTTCGGCGTCAATGCCGGAACATCGCCCGCCAATCTCGCGCTGCTCGTCGCGCTCATCGCGGCCTGGCTGGTCTGGCTTTTGATCTGGCGCACCAAGCTCGGCTATGAGATGCGCACCTTCGGCCTGAACCCTTCCGCCGCCGCTTACGCCGGCATCCGCTCGACAAAAATCATTGTCGTCGCAATGCTGTTCTCCGGCGCGCTGTCGGGCATGATGGCGGTCAACACGATCATGGGCAATGTGCACAAGCTGGAGCTGGACTTCGTTTCGGGCGCGGGCTTTGTCGGCATCGCCGTGGCGCTGATGGGCCGCTCGCATCCGCTGGGTGTGGTGCTCGCTGCGCTGCTGTTCGGCGTGCTCTATCAGGGCGGCGCGGAACTGTCGTTTCAAGTCCCGGCCATTTCGCGCGACATGATCCTCATCATACAGGCGCTGGTCATCCTGTTTGCCGGGGCGCTGGAAAACATGTTTCGGCCCCTGTTTGGCCAGCTGTTTGGGCGGCGTGAAACCACAGCGGCCGGGGTTGCGTGATGGACTGGACAATCCTCCTCTCAGTGCTTGATTCCACCGTCCGGCTCACCACGCCGATCCTGCTCTGCTGCCTCGGCGGGCTTTATTCCGAGCGCTCCGGCGTCTTCGACATCGGCATTGAGGGCAAGATGCTGTTCGCCGCCTTCGCCGCCGGCGTCGCCGCCGCCTCCACCGGCTCCGCCTATATCGGCCTTTTGGCGGCGATAGGCGCAGGCATGCTGTTCTCGGCGCTGCACGGCTTTGCCTGCATCACGCAGCGCGGCAACCAGATCATCTCCGGCGTGGCCATCAACTTCCTCGCGGCGGGCATGACGGCGCTGCTGGGCAAGGCCTGGTATCAACAGGGCGGCAAGACACCGCAGCTCGAAAACATGACCCGCTTCCAGCCGATCAATCTTCCGGGCGCGGCGGCGGTCAAGGATGTGCCTATTCTCGGTCCTATCTATGAAGGGCTGCTGTCTGGCCACAATCTCCTCGTCTATGTGGCTTTCCTCGCCGTGCCGCTGACCTGGTGGGTTGTCTACCGCACGCGCTTCGGCCTGCGCCTGCGCGCGGTCGGCGAGAACCCGGCGGCGGTGGACACGGCGGGCATCAGCGTCACAAAGCTGCGTTATTCCGGCGTGCTGATCTGCGGCGTGTTCGCAGGCATCGCCGGCGCCTATCTCGCAATTGCGCAATCCGCCAACTTCTCGCCCAACATGTCGGCGGGGCGCGGCTTTATCGCGCTCGCCGCTTTGATCTTCGCCAAATGGAACCCCGTTGGCGCGCTCGGCGCATGTCTGCTTTTCGGCTTCCTCGAAGCCTTGGCGATTCCTCTGCAGGGCGCGAGCATTCCGGGCATTGGCTGGAAAGTGCCGGTGCAGCTGATCACCGCCTCGCCCTACATTCTCACCGTCATCCTGCTCGCCGGTTTCATCGGCAAGGCGATCCCGCCCAAGGCGGGCGGCGTCGCCTATGTGAAGGAGCGCTGAGATGTCAGAACTCGGCCCGCGCGACCTGTTCAACGCCGCTTGGAGCGCGATGCAAAAGACGCATTCGCCCTATTCGAAGTTCCCCGTCGGCGCGTCGCTGCGCACCGAGGACGGGCGCATCTATTCCGGATGCAACATCGAGGTCGCCTCCTACCCGGAAGGCTGGTGCGCCGAGACGACCATGCTCGGACATTACATCATGGGCGGTGGCGGCAGGATCGCGGAAATCTGCGTCGTCGCCGAAAAGATGGCAAGCTGCACCCCCTGCGGCGGCTGCCGTCAGCGGCTGGCGGAATTTGCCGGGTCGCAGACAAAGCTTTATCTATGCGACGAAACTGGCATTATCGAAGCCATGACTTTGGGCGATATTTTCCCGCGCGGCTTTGACGGAGAGATGCTGAAATGAATCCCGCAACTGACATCCTTGTGCAGCGCCTCGGCGGCATGGCCCCGCGCCTGGCCATGGTGCTGGGTTCGGGCCTCGGCGGCCTGAGCGGGGAGCTTACAAAGCCTGTCCGCATCCCCTTCACAGAGCTGCCCGGATTTCCCGCGCGCGGCGTTTCCGGGCATGCGGGCGAAGTCATCGCAGGCTATCTCTCAGGCGTGCCGGTGCTGATGATCGCGGGCCGGGTGCACTATTACGAAAAGGGCGACGCGGGCGCGATGCGCCCAATCCTTGAAGCCATGTCCGGCCTCGGCATCACGCATCTGCTCTTGACCAATGCCGCCGGTTCGGTGCGCGCCGATATGCCGCCGGGTTCCGTCATGCTGATTGAGGACCATATCAATTTCTCCGGCTCCAATCCGCTGTTCGGTGAACCGACCGACAAACGGTTCGTCGGCCTCACAAACGCCTACGATGCGGACATGCGCAGGGCGCTTGAGGATGCGGCGCGGGCGGCGAAGATCGAATTCTCCAAGGGTGTCTATATGTGGTTCTCCGGCCCGAGCTTTGAGACGCCCGCCGAAATCCGCATGGCGCGGGTGATGGGCGCGGACGCGGTCGGCATGTCCACTGTGCCGGAAGTCATCCTCGCCCGCTTTCTTGATATGAAAGTCGCGGCCTGCTCGGTCATCACCAATCTCGCCGCAGGCATGACCGGCGGGGAATTGTCGCATCAGGAAACCAAGGACATGGCCCCCATCGGCGGCAAGCGGCTTGCGTCGATTATCCGGGGCGCTGTGAAAAATATTGGCTGAGTGAAATGAGCGTTGAAAGAACAGCGGTGAAAATGGCGGTGGACCATGCGCACGCGCTGGTCGTCACCCGGCCTCTGCGCGCCCGCAACGATGGCGTCGAACTTCAGCCAGACTGGTTCGACGCAATCGACATCAACCTCTCCGCCGCCGAGCGACGCGCTGCGACGATCACAACGCGCCGCACGGTGAAAAAGCAATGGCAGGCCGCATGGCTGATCCGCGCCATCGAGTGCATCGACCTGACCACGCTTGCGGGCGATGACACGCCGGGCCGCGTTGAGCGGCTTTGCGACAAGGCGAAACATCCGCTGCGCGACGACTTGAAGACCGCGCTTGGATTGTCGGGTTATGATCTGCATACCGGCGCGGTCTGCGTCTATCCCTCAATGGTCGCGACTGCCGTCAAAGCCCTGCGCGGGACCGATGTGCCGGTCGCCTCCGTCGCCACTGGCTTCCCCGCGGGACAAACGCCGATGGCGCAGCGGATGGCGGAAATCAAATATGCCGTGGGCGAAGGCGCGGACGAGATCGACATCGTCATCACCCGCGCCCATGTGCTGACCGGCAATTGGCAGGCGCTTTATGACGAGACGCGTCAGATGCGGGAAGCGTGCGGCGCGGCGCGCATGAAAAGTCGATCCTCGCCACCGGCGATTTGAAAACGCTGACCAATGTCTACCGCGCCTCGATGGTCGCGATGATGGCGGGGTCGGATTTCATCAAAACCTCGACCGGCATGGAGGCTGTCAACGCGACGCTGCCCGTGGGCCTCATCATGCTGCGCGCCATCCGCGACTATCAGGCGCGCTCAGGATTTACTGTTGCCTTCAAACCCGCCGGCGGCATCCGCGCGGCGAAGGACGCGCTGGCCTGGCTGACACTGGTGAAGGAAGAGCTCGGCGCGGAGCACACAAAGCCGGACCTGTTCCGCATGGGCGCGAGCGGGCTTTTGACAGACATTGAACGGCAGATCGAGCATTATGTGACGGGGCGCTATTCTTCCGCCGACCGGCATGGGCTGGGGTGAATTTATGGCTTCTTCGGACATGTCAGTGGGCTCCGCGCCCCCACCCCTAGCCCCTCCCCACAAGGGGGAGGGGGACTCTCAGGCACTGTTCTTACCCCTCCCCCCTGTGGGGAGGGGCGGGGGTGGGGGCGCCAAGCCCACCGAACTTCCAAGGATCGCCCGCCCATGAACGAGATCGCCAACATCCTCAAAACCATGGAATACGGCCCCGCGCCAGAAGAGGACGGCCATGTCCGCGCCTGGATCGCCAGCCACAAGTCCGGCTTCGGCCATTTCATCAACGGCAAGTTCACAGAGCTTGGAAAGTCCAAGTCTTTCAAGATTTCAAATCCCGCGAACGGCGAGGCGCTCGGCGAGGCCGCCATCGGATCGGCCAAGGATGTGGACGCCGCTGTCTCCGCCGCCGCCGCCGCTTTCAAAAAATGGTCGGCCCTGTCCGGCAACCAGCGCGCCCGCCATCTCTATGCGCTGGCGCGGCTGGTGCAGAAACACGCGCGTTTCCTGTCGGTTCTGGAGACTATCGACAATGGCAAGTCGATCCGCGAGACCCGCGACCTCGACATCCCGCTCGTGGCGCGCCATTTCTACCACCATGCCGGATGGGCCGAGCTGCGCGACAGCGAGTTTCCCGGACATGTCCCGGCGGGCGTGTGCGGCCAGATCATCCCGTGGAATTTCCCGCTGCTGATGCTGTCCTGGAAAGTCGCGCCGGCGCTTGCAGCTGGCTGCACAGTGGTTCTGAAACCCGCCGAGCACACGCCGCTCACCGCCTACGCTTTCGCCGAAATCTGCAATGAGGCAGGGCTTCCCGCAGGCGTATTCAATCTCGTCAATGGCGACGGCTCGACCGGCGCGCTGATCGCAGGCCACGAGGGCGTGCAGAAACTCGCCTTCACCGGATCAACGGAAGTCGGCCGCATTCTTCGAAAACAGACCGCAGGGTCAGGCAAGAAACTGTCGCTGGAGCTGGGCGGCAAGTCGCCCTTCATCGTCTTCGACAATGCCGACATTGACGCGGCGATTGAAGGCGTCGTGGACGCCATCTGGTTCAATCAGGGCGAGGTCTGCTGCGCCGGTTCGCGGGCGCTGGTGCAGGAAGGCATTGCGCCGCGCTTTTATGAGAAACTGAAGGCGCGCATGGAGACTCTGCGCGTCGGCAACCCGCTCGACAAGGCCGTTGACATGGGCGCCGTCGTCGCGCCCATTCAAATCGACAGCATCAAGGCGAAAGTCGCGGCAGGAATCGCCGAGGGCGCGTCGATGTTCCAGCCAAGCTGGGCCGACTCTGTCATCAAAGCCAAGGGCTGCTTCTTCCCGCCGACGCTTTTCACCGGCGTCTCGCCTTCGTCGAATCTTGGCGCAGGAGGAAATCTTCGGCCCCGTGCTTGCCGCGACGACTTTCCGCACGCCCGGTGAAGCGGTCCAGCTTGCCAACAATTCCCGCTACGGCCTCGCCACCTCGATCTGGTCGCAGAATCTCGACACGGCGTTTGAGGCGGCGCGCAATGTGAAGGCGGGCATTGTCTGGATCAATTCCACCAACCTGTTCGACGCCTCGGCAGGTTTCGGCGGTTACAAAGAGTCCGGCTTTGGGCGCGAGGGCGGTCGCGAGGGGATGATGGAATATCTCGTCCCCGCCTGGCAGAAAAGGGCGAAGGCCTTGCCTGCGGCCAAGGCAATTGCGGCACCGGTTCCGGTCGCGGAAATGGGCGCAGGCGCGGCGTTCGACCGCACCGTCAAGCTCTATGTAGGCGGCAAACAGGTGCGGCCCGATTCAGGTTATTCCTATCCTGTGCTGGACCCCAAAGGCCGCGTGATCATCGAAGCCGGGCTTGGAAACCGCAAGGACATCCGCAACGCGGTGGAGGCCGCGCACAAGGCGGAAGGCTGGGCAAACATGACTGGCCATCAGCGGGCGCAGGTTCTGTATTTCCTCGCCGAAAATCTCGAACTGCGCGCTGAGGAATTCACAAGCCGCCTCGTCCAGTGTGGCGCATCCAGTGCCAATGCCAAGTGCGAGTTCGCAGCCTCCGTCGCCCGCATAATGTTTTACGCCGCATGGGCCGACAAATATGACGGCGCGGTGCGCGGGCCTGCGAGCCGGATGCTGGCGCTCGCCTTGAAGGAGCCATACGAAGTGCTGGCGATTTCCTGCCCCAACGAAGCGCCGCTACTCGGTTTCATCTCGCTCGTCATGCCCGCCATCGCCATGGGCAACCGTGTCGTCGTCACCCCCTCGCCGAACCAGCCGCTCAGCGCCTGTGACTTCTATCAGGCGGTCGACACCAGCGATGTTCCCGGCGGCGTGATCAACATCGTGACGGGCGACCGCGACACGCTTGCGGACACGCTCGCCAAACATGACGATGTCGGCGCGCACTGGTATTTCGGCTCGGCGGACGGATCGAAGAAAGTTGAGGCGGCGTCGGCGGGGAATCTGAAACTGACTTGGGTCAACAATGGCCTCGCCCGCGACTGGCATGATCCGGCGCAGGGGCAGGGCGGGGAATTCCTGTTCAAGGCGACCCGCGTGAAGAATATCTGGACGCCGTTTGGAGTGCTGCCCAATGCTGGCTCAGGAAGTTATTAGAAAGAAGCGCGATGGCGGGAAGCTCTCCGCCGAAGAGATCGCCTTCTTCGTCTCGGGCATCACCTCCGGCGCAGTCAGCGAAGGCCAGATCGCGGCGCTCGCCATGGCGACGGTGCTCAACGGCATGGAGCGCGATGAGGCGGTGGCGCTGACATTGGCGATGCGCGATTCCGGAACCGTGCTCGACTGGTCGGACCTGCCGGGTCCGGTCGTTGACAAGCATTCAACCGGCGGCGTCGGCGACAACGTCTCCCTGATGCTCGCACCCATCGTCGCGGCATGCGGCGCGTTTGTGCCGATGATTTCCGGGCGCGGCCTAGGCCATACCGGCGGCACGCTCGACAAGATGGATTCAATCCCCGGCTACACCGCCCAGCCCGACAATGCACTCTTCCGCAAAACCGTGCGTGAAGTCGGCTGCGCCATCATCGGCCAGACATCCGATCTGGCTCCCGCCGACAAGCGCTTCTACGCAATCCGCGATGTGACGGCGACCGTCGAGTCAGTGCCGCTCATCACGGCGTCGATCCTCTCCAAGAAGCTTGCCGCCGGGCTGCAGGCGCTGGTGCTGGATGTGAAGGCGGGCAATGGCGCTTTCATGGACAAGATGAAGGATGCGGTGAGGCTGGCAACATCCTTGGTGGGGGTCGCCAACGGTGCCGGGCTGAAAACCGTGGCGCTCATCACCGACATGAACGAGCCGCTCGCAAGTGCCGCCGGCAATGCGGTTGAGGTGATGAACGCCGTCGAGTTCCTCACTGGCAAACGCGACGCGCGGCTGGAGGAGGTGACGCTGGAATTGGCCGCCGAAATGCTGGCGCAAGCGGGAATCGTGAAAACCGCGCGGCAAGGATTTGATGCGGCAAAGCTCGCATTGGACTCAGGCAAGGCGGTGGAGGTTTTTGCGCGCATGGTGTCGGCGCTCGGCGGGCCGGGAGATTTCGTCGAACGCGCCGCGCACTATCTTCCTGCCGCGCCCATCATTGCCCCGGTCAAAGCTGAGCGCGACAGCTTCATCAGCGCCATCGCCACGCGCGAAATCGGACTGGCTGTCGTCGCGCTCGGCGGCGGCCGCACGCGGCCGCAGGACCCGGTCGATCACGCCGTCGGCCTGACGCGGCTGCTGCCGGTCGGCGCGGAAGTCAGAAAAGGTGAGCCGCTGGCCTTCGTCCACGCAAGGACGCAGGATGCTGCCGATGCCGCTGCAAAAAGCCTTGCAGAATGTTACCGGCTTGGCGCGTCAAAACCGCCGCGGGCTAAACCTGTCATCCGCCGGATCGAAGCCAAGCCTACTGCTTCAGGATAAGCTCGCTGTCTTCGACGCGGAAGCTTTTCAGCTCCCGCAGAAAGCTCATGCCCAAGAGCGTGCCGCCGAGCGCCTTATCGTCCAGCACCGCCGCCTCGACGTCGCGCACCCGCACGCCGCCGATTTCTATGGACTGAATGACGGCACGGGCCACCTTAATCTGGCCGTTCGCTGTGGACACCAGATATTTGAAGTCCGCCGGAACAACGTTGATGCCCAGCCGCCGCGCCGTGGACCTGTTGATCGCCACCATCGTCGCGCCGGTGTCCACCATCGCCTCAACCGGCCGCCCGTTCATGCGGAACTGCGCGATGAAATGGCCTTGGCGGTTCATGTCGATGCGCTCCTCGCCCGAAAGCGCCACTTTTTTCGCCACGGGCAGGACTTCCGTCAGACCTTCCGTCGCCTTCGCCGCGTCCTCGACAATCTCTGGATTTCTTGTGATGAAAGCGGGCACGGTCATCGCCGCGACCGCGAAAAATACCATCAAGCCGATTAGCCGTCCCATTTTCCTACTCCGCCTGCGAGAGTGACGTTTTCCCACAGGAGGCTGATTGGAGTGTTAAACTGTGCTCAATGCCGATTCGGATGGTAAACAGGAAGTGAACCCATGCTGAAAATCTTGAGCGTCAATGTCGGCAAGGCCGAGCCGTTCGAACACACGACGCCGAAAGTGACAGGCATTTTCAAGAAGCCGCAGACGGGTCCGGTGCATATAGGCGCTTACGGTCTCGAAGGCGATGCAATCTGCGATCTCGCTCATCATGGCGGCTTGGATCAGGCGGTCTATCTCTATGGCCAGCCGGACTATGATTTCTGGTCTCGCGAAATTGGCCGCGAACTGGAACCGGGGACATTTGGCGAAAACCTGACAATGGCAAATCTCGAAAGCGCCAAAATCAATCTCGGCGACTGCTTCACGCTCGGAACCCTGATTTTGGAAGTGAACTCGCCGCGCATCCCCTGCCGCACCTTCGCGGCGCGCATGGACGACAAATATTTTGCCAAGAAATTCCTCGCTGCCAACCGCCCGGGCATCTATTGCCGGGTGCTTTCGGAGGGGCCGGTCGCGGCGGGCGATGTGCTGACGCTTGTTCCGTTCGAAGGCGAAAAGGTCTCGGTGATTGAAATGAACGAGACCTGGAACGACAAGGACCTTGATCCTGAAACTGTGCGCCGATTTCTGGCGACGCCGGTTCACTGGAAGTTCCGGCGGGACTGGGAAGGACGCTCAGCGTGAGCGAAGAGGCCCGCGCCGCCGACTCCCGGCCCCCCGGGCAGACCGCGCTCGACGATCAGATGGAGCGGCTGCTCGGTGATAATTTGCCCAAACATTTCGGCACTGGCTGGTTCTCCGGCCTTCTCGGACTTTTGCTCGCGTTCGGCAGTTTCCTCGCCGTGCTTGTCTTCCGCTATCCGCAATGGCTGACCATGTCGGAAACCGCGCCGCGCTACCCGGTCGAGACAATGCGTCTGCTGCTCGCGCTCGCCATCATTATGGGCTTCCTGTTCTCCGCACTCAACGTCCTCTTGCGTCCCTCCAAGCGGCTTGGCCTGACAGGCCTGTTCTTCTGCATGGCGGCGGTGCTGGCGGGCGGCAGCAATGTTGAGGTTGGAACCGGCGCGGCGGCTTTCCGTATCGGGCTCGACTGGTTCATCTTGAATGTCGTCCTTCTCGCGCTTGTCTTCGTGCCGCTTGAGCGCATCTTTCCACTCAACGCCGAGCAAGGCATTTTCCGTCCCGGCTGGACGACGGACAGCATCTATTTTCTGGTGAGCCATGTCGCCGTCGAGCTGATGACTTTCTTCACTCTCTTGCCCGCGACGCTCGTCGCTCAGGCGTTTCACGCGCGCGTCTCCGGCCTCAATCCGGGAGCGCTGCCGCTGGCCGTTGAAGTGCTGGCGATCATGCTGGTGGCGGATCTGACACAATATGCCGTGCACCGCGGGTTCCACCGCACTTCGTGGCTCTGGCCGTTCCACGCCATCCACCATTCCTCGCGGGACATGGACTGGCTGGCCGGTTCGCGCCTGCACGTGGTTGACATCATCGTCACCCGCGCGCTGATCCTCGTGCCGCTGTTTGCGCTCGGGTTCTCGCAAGGGGCGCTCTATGTCTGGCTGGTCATCGTCGCGGTGCAGGCGACACTCAACCATGTCAACATGCGCTTCGACATTCCTGTCCTGAACCAGCTCATCGTCCTGCCGCGTTTCCACCACTGGCATCATGCAGTCACGCCAATCGACAAGAATTTCGCCGTGCATTTCCCTTGGATCGACCGGCTGTTCGGCACGTTTCACATGCCCAAAGGCGAGTGGCCGCCGGAGACCGGCATTGCGGGCGACCCGGTGCCGGGCGAGTTTGGGCGGCAGCTGGTGTGGCCGTTCCAGCGGGGGTGACAGCTGCCCCGACGCGCGAAAGGTGGTTCAAAACTCTATGCCGCTTTGCCAGTCTTCGCGGCCATGCAGCACGCGCGCAATTAGAATATCTCCCTCCTCAATCCGGTACAGTATCAGATGTGAATGAAACACATGAATACGCAGGGGCGGGTCCGCTTCCGGCCGTTCGCGATTGAGGAGCGGGTTTGCTGCTACATAACGAAAAGCCAGCCGCATGTCTTTTGCGTATGTCAGCGCGCGCCTGCGCCCAAACGTCCGGATGCCAAATTCGAAAATGCCTTCCAGGTCGCGTCCAGCGGCTTTGGAGACTCTAAAGCCCATCGGCGTTCACAGCCATTTTGGCTTCGACTTCGCGGAAAATTTCCTCAATCGACCGCTCCTCAATGCCGCTCTCCAAACCCTCAGTCCATTTTTCCTGAATATTGGCGATCTTCTCCTTCCGCACCTGCTCCCGCCGGATCAGATCACGCACAAAATCGCTGCTGTTGCTGTATTTTCCATCTTCGCTCTGCGCCTCGACCCAGGCCTTCATCTGCTCGGGAAGGGAAATGTTCATCGTTGCCATCTGGGAATCTCCTTTGTCTGAAGATACCAAATTTGGCAAACTTTGTCAAAAGTCACTTCGTCCCGTACATCCTGTCGCCCGCGTCACCGAGCCCGGGGACGATGTAGCCCTTCTCGTTCAAATGGCTGTCGATCGAGGCGGTGAACACGGGCACATCGGGATGCGCCTCCGTGAACCGCTTAATGCCTTCCGGCGCGGCGAGCAGGCAGACGAAGCGCAGATGCGTCGCGCCGCGTCCTTTCAGTTTTTCAATGGCCGCAATCGCGGAATTGGCCGTCGCCAGCATCGGGTCCACCACGACGATCAGCCGGTCGGCAATATCCTCGGGGGCCTTGAAATAATATTCCACGGCCTGCAGCGTGTCATGGTCGCGGTAGAGGCCGATATGGGCGACGCGGGCGGAGGGCACCAGCTCCAGCATGCCTTCCAAAAGCCCGTTGCCGGAGCGCAGGATCGAGGCGAAGACCATCTTCTTACCCTCCAGCACCGGCGCGTCCATCGCCTGCAAGGGCGTCTCGATGCGCTTGACGGTCATCGGCAGCTCGCGCGTCACCTCGTAGCAGAGCAGCAGCGAGATTTCCTTGAGCAGCTGCCGGAAGCTTGCCGTTGAAGTGTTCCGGTCGCGCATGATCGAGAGCTTGTGCTGAACCAGCGGGTGGTTGACGACGGTGACGGTCATGGCGGACTCCTGAATTGCGCGGTGGGAAAACACTAGGGCGCAGGTGCCGTCGATGCAAAGACCAATGCGGCGGAAGCCACAGAATTACGCGCCCGCGTCCAGCCTTGCCAAAAGCCTGGCCCGGGTCTTCTCATCGACAAACGCAGCATTGAGGGCCGTGCGGGTGATGTCTGAGAGCTCTGCGTCGCTGAGCCCAAACTCATCCGCGCCGATCTCATATTCCCGTTTGAGGCTGGTGGCGAAATAGGGCGGATCGTCGGAGTTCAGCGTCACCGGCACGCCCGCGGCCCGCAGCTTCATGAACGGATGTGCGGCAAAGCTGGGAAACACGCTGAGCGAGATGTTGGAACCGGGGCAGCATTCCAGCACGATCTTCTCGTCCGCCAGCCGTTTGACCAGTTCTGGGTTTTCAATCGCCCGCACGCCGTGGCCGATACGGGTGGGTTTCAGATAATCCAGCGCGTCGGCGACGCTCTGCCAGCCGACCAGCTCGCCTGCATGAACGGTCATTCCAAGCCCCGCGTCGCGCGCCATGTCGAATGCGCGGACGAAATCTTTCGGGTGATGCATCCGCTCCTCGCCCGCCATGCCCCAGCCGGTGATTAACGGATGCGGGTTGGCGACAAGCCAGCGCGCAGCTTCCTCAACGCCTTCAGGCCCAAGATGCCGCAAGCCGGTGGCGATCATGCGGCTCTCAATGCCGGTGCTGGCTTTGGCGCGGCGCATGCCTTCGGCCAGCCCTTCCACATATTCCTTGGGGTCGAGGCCTATGCTCTGCGCGTGGTTGGTCGAAATGAAAATCTCGCCGTAAATAGCGCCGTCCGCCGCTACGCTTTCAAAATAGGTCTGCGACAGCAGCGCGTAATCCTCCACGGTGCGGAACAGGCTGGCCGACAGATCATAAGCGGCGAGGAAAGAGGTGAAATCGCGCCAGACGAAATCATCGCCCTTGATATGTCCGTCAATATTGACGCCGTATTTCTCCGCCTGACGCGCCACCAAAGCGGTCGAGGCCGCGCCTTCGATATGGCAGTGCAGTTCCGCTTTCAAAACCATTTGCACATCCGTTTACCGTGACCCTATACCGCGCCGCGCGACAATAGCGTTCAAACCGGCGATAGGCTATTGTCCAGACGACAGCAATTTCAGATGCGGACAAGTTCATGAGTGTGGAGCGCGTGACGGAACGGGGCGGCATGGAGAGCTCGTTCGGATTCACGCCGGTTGACCCCGGCGAGAAACAGGACAGGGTCAACGAAGTCTTCCATAAGGTCGCCAAGCGCTATGACGTGATGAACGACCTCATGTCCGCCGGCATGCACCGCCTGTGGAAAGACGCATTTGTCGCCTGGCTCGGCCCGCCAAAGCGCGACGGTTGGAAAGTGCTTGATGTCGCAGGAGGCACCGGCGACATCGCCTTCAAGATCATCGAAGCGTCCGGCGGCAAGGCGCATGCGACCGTGCTGGATATCAATGGCTCGATGCTCGAAGTCGGCCGCGACCGGGCGGAGAAGCGCAAGCTTGCAGATGCCGCAGATTTCGTCGAAGCCAACGCCGAAGAGTTGCCTTTTCCGGACAAGAGCTTCGACGCCTTCACAATCGCCTTCGGCATCCGCAATGTGCCGCGCATTGATGTTGCTCTGGCGGAGGCGTTCCGCGTGTTGAAACCTGGCGGGCGCTTCATGTGCCTGGAGTTCTCCGAAGTCGATATGCCGCTGCTCGACCGTTTCTATGATGCATGGTCGTTCAACGCCATTCCGCGCATCGGCAAAGCTGTGACGGGCGATGCGGACTCTTACCAATATCTGGTCGAGTCGATCCGCAAGTTCCCGAACCAGGAAAACTTCGCCGCCATGATCCGCAAGGCGGGCTTCGAGCGCGTGTCTTACCGCAACTATTCCGGCGGCATCGCCGCGGCGCATTCGGGCTGGAAGCTTTGAGCGCATGAGCAGCCTTGCCGCCTCCTTGCGCCTGATGCGCGCCGGATGGGTTCTCGCGCGGGAAGGTGTCTTTGCATCAATTCCGGTCGAAGGCCTGACCGGCGTCGCCGCCTTTGGGCAGCGCGTCGTCAAGCTGCTGGCCAAACGCGGCGGCAGGTCGGAGACGCGCGAGCTGCGACTCGCCCGTGCCATCAACCGTCTTGGGCCATCCTATGTCAAACTCGGCCAGTTCCTCGCCACCCGCCCGGACATTGTCGGCAAACAGCTGGCGCAGGATCTGTCGCGGCTGCAGGACAAGATGGATTCGTTTCCAAAAGCACAGGCCCGCCGGATGATCGAGGATTCCATTGGCCGCAGCGTCAATGATCTGTACGTTTCCTTTGACGACGCCATCGCCGCCGCCTCCATCGCGCAGGTGCATCCGGCGGAAGTCATGGAGAACGGCGCGCCGAAGAAGGTGGCGGTCAAAGTCATCCGCCCGGGTGTGCGCCAGCGCTTCGCCAACGACCTTGAAAGCTATTTCCTCGTTGCCCGCCTGCAGGAAAAATGGATCGCCGACGCGCGCCGCCTGAAGCCGGTGGAGGTCACGGAGACGCTGGCCCAGACCACCCGCATAGAAATGGACCTGCGGCTTGAAGCGGCGGCATTGTCGGAGCTGCGGGATAACACCAAGAATGATCCGGGCTTCCGCGTGCCCTCGGTCGATTGGGAGCGCACGGGCCGCGATGTGCTGACGATGGAATGGATCGACGGCGTCAAGATGAATGATCTCGAGGGCCTCGCCGCCGCAGGCTACGACCTGCCAGCCATTGGTGCGCTGCTCATCCAGTCCTTCCTGCGCCACACGCTGCGCGACGGCTTCTTCCACGCCGACATGCACCCCGGCAATCTCTTCGTTGATCCCGATGGCGGCATCGTCGCCGTCGATCTCGGCATTGCCGGACGGCTTGGCAAAAAGGAGCGGCGCTTCCTAGCCGAAATCCTCTACGGCTTTATCAAGCGCGACTATCTGCGTGTCGCCGAAGTGCATTTCGAAGCCGGCTATGTTCCGCGCAAACACTCTGTCGCCAGTTTCGCCCAAGCCATCCGCGCCATAGGCGAGCCGATCCATGGACAATCCGCCGACACGATCTCGATGGCCAAGCTCCTGACGCTGCTGTTTGAGGTGACGCAGGTCTTTGACATGGAAACGCGGCCCGAGCTGCTGCTGCTGCAAAAGACCATGGTCGTGGTCGAGGGTGTCGCCCGCACGCTCGATCCGGCCTTTAACATGTGGAAAACCGCCGAACCGGTCGTCGCGTCCTGGATCGCCGGCAATCTGGGGCCGCGCGGCATGATCGAGGACGTGGGCGACGGGCTGAAGGCGCTGGCAAGCCTTGCCCGCCAAGCCCCCGACTTCGCCGCCCGCACCGAGCGCCTGTCTCTGGAGATCGACAAGATGGCTGCAAACGGCCTGCGCTTTGACGCGGAGACCGCCAACGCCATCGGCAAGGCCGAGGCGCGGCATGGGCGGTCCGGGCGCTGGGCGCTGTGGGTGATCGCCATTTCTCTGGCGGCGATTGCGTTCCGGGTCATTTGACAGCATTGCATGCATTGCCTACAATGCATGCACGTTGAATGATGGAGGCGCGACATGGGCAGCCTGACAATCCGAAAACTGGATGACGACACTAAGAGCAAATTGAGGCTTTCCGCTGCCGCCAAAGGCATCTCTATGGAGGAGGAGGCGAGGCGGCGGCTGAAAGACAGTCTCAATCATCCCGAGTCTTCTAGAAAGAAGCTGACGGTTGAAGAACTGCTGAAATTTTCGGTGAAACCTGCAGTCCCGTTCGATTTGAAGAAAGTCTCCGACGAATTGTCGGAAGAAGGTTTTTAGTGGTGGAGTTGGTGGTCGACACGTCGGCGTTGGTCGCCATAATCAATGGCGAAGCAGAAGCGCCGGAGTTTTTAAAGATTTTGATATCGGCAGGCCGCGTCTGCATGAGTGTGGCAACCGCCCACGAGTTGAACTGTGTGATGCAGCGCTATCGTCACGAAGACGGTCAAAGGCTGCTTGACGGACTGCTCGAAAGCCTTGAGCCCGAATTTATCTCTTTTGATCTGGCGCAATTGGAAATCGCCCGCGCGGCCTATGTGCTTTACGGTCGCGGCACCGGACACCCGGCAGGCCTCAACATGGCGGACTGTTATTCCTTTGCCTTGGCAAAGGCGCTCGATCTGCCGCTGCTATACAAAGGAAATGATTTTATTCATACAGACATTATTGCTGCCACCTCAGTCTGATATTGCTTAAAATCAGCAATAATGCTTATTTATGAGCGAGACGCGCAGTGGTGAGCCGCATATGTCCCGATTTGATGAAATCGATGTTGAAAGGGAACGCCTCGGCATTTCGCAGAAGGAACTTTGCACTGCTGCTGGTCTGACACCGCAGGCCTATTCCAAATGGCGGCAAAACCCGGCCTCGATCACGGAACGAACCATCTCAAAGCTTTCAGCCGCTTTGGTGTCGCTCAGCCCTGCCGGCGAAGCCAGACGGCGGATCCTGCTCATCATCTCCGGCGGCATCGCGGCTTACAAATCACTCGACCTGATCCGCCGCCTGCGCGAGCGCGGGTATTCGGTACGCGCCGTCATGACCAGGTCCGCGCAGGAATTCATCACCCCCCTGTCAGTGGGAGCGCTGACGGCGGACAAGGTTTTCACCGAACTTTTCTCGCGCGAGGACGAGCAGGATGTCGGCCATATCCGGCTGGCGCGCGACTGCGATCTGATCGTCGTGGCCCCCGCCACGGCGGACCTTATGGCGAAGATGGCGAATGGCCTCGCCAATGACCTCGCCAGCGCCGTGCTGCTCGCCACCAACAAGCCGGTGCTGATCGCGCCCGCCATGAACCCGGCCATGTGGAGCCACGCCGCCACAAAGCGCAACCGCGCGACGCTCGCAAAGGACGGCATTCATTTCATCGGCCCCAACAAAGGCGAAATGGCCGAGAGCGGCGAGGCGGGCGAAGGGCGCATGGCGGAGCCGCTGGAGATTGTCGCGGCAATCGAAGCGCTGCTTGACGCCAAGCCGAAACCGCTGGCGGGCAAAAAAATCATCGTCACTTCCGGTCCTACGCATGAGCCGATCGACCCGGTGCGCTACATCGCCAACCGCTCCTCCGGCAAACAGGGCCATGCCATCGCTGCCGCTTTGGCCGCACTCGGCGCGGATGTGCGGCTGGTTTCCGGTCCGGTGACGATCTCCGATCCGGTTGGCGTCAGCGTCACGCGCGTGGAAACTGCGCGGCAGATGCTCGCCGCCGTCGAACAGCTTCTGCCTGCCGACGCCGCTGTGATGGTGGCCGCTGTCGCCGACTGGCGCACGGAAAATGAAGCAGGCGAGAAGATCAAGAAAGAGCCCGGCAAGGGTGCGCCAACTCTTTCGATGACCGAAAATCCCGACATCCTCAAGACTGTCGGCCACCATGCGCAGCGTCCGAAACTCGTCATCGGCTTTGCCGCCGAAACGCAGAACCTGATCGGCAACGCCAAGGCGAAGCTGGCGCGCAAAGGCGCGGACTTGATTGTCGCAAACGACGTGTCATCGGAGACGGGCATTGGCGAAAAAGGTGTGATGGGCGGCGACAGGAACCGGGTGCGGATCGTTTCGGCTGGCGGCGTTGAAGACTGGCCGGAAATGAGCAAAGATGCGGTGGCTGGACGGCTTGCGGCCATGATCGCCTCCCGCCTCACTTCAGTTTAGGCGCTCCGGGCGTATCCGCCTTGCGCGCTTCATTTTCCGAAGCAGCGAATGGTGAAGAGAATGTCGAAGTCGCCAAAGCCCGCTTCCGCCGCAGCGCCGGAAAACATGACATCGCTGCAAGCCATCCGCCCCGCGCTCGCCAAGCGTATCCGCGCCGAAAATCCGCATCTTGAGCATGATTCAAACATCAGCGCCGAACAGCTGGCCGAATACCGCACCCGCTATGTCACCGAGCTGCTGCAGGCCGAGCGCGGCGAGCTGACCAAGCTCGACAAGGCGGTGGCCGCCAGCCTCGCCCGCTCCGAGCTGATCGCCGCCAACACCGACGATGAGTTTGAAGGCAGGCGCACATTTGGCGAAAAACTCTCCGACAATCTCGCCTATTTCGGCGGCTCGTGGAAGTTCCTCATCGCATTCGCCGTCATGCTGGCGCTTTGGATCACTTGGAACGCCGCGCGCGGCGATGGCGGCGCGTTCGATCCGTTTCCGTTTATCCTGCTCAATCTCATCCTCTCGTGCCTGGCCGCCGTGCAGGCGCCCGTCATCATGATGAGCCAGCACCGGCAGGAGACCAAAGACCGCCTGCGCGCCCGCAACGATTACCAGATCAACCTGAAGGCCGAGCTGGAAATCCGCCACCTCCACGAAAAGGTCGACCACCTCCTCAACAGCCAATGGCAGCGCCTCGCCAAGCTGCAGGAACTGCAGATCGAGATGCTGGAGGAGATCAGGGACGGGAAGGTGGAGGGGAGGGCGAAGTGACGCTCAGGCGGCGATGTCGCGCTTTGGCAGGGGCTTGAGCTTGGAGAGGTCGATTTTGCGCTCGGCATGCCAGAGGTCGTGCGCACGCTGCATTTCAATCCACAGAACCGGCCCGTTGCCAAGAACATAACCGAAGCGCACTGCCATTTCCGCAGTGACGGGATATTTCTCCGCCATGATACCGTGCAGCATCTGCCGGGAAATGCCGAGGGCTGCGGCGAATTCCGACTTTGTGATTTTCAGCGCCGGGAAGCTGACCTCGCGAAAAAAAGCGCCAGGATGCGAAGGACACCTGTTTGGACTGCGTTTTGTTCGTTCCAGTTTTTCCATGCCTCACCTGTCAGTGATAATCTTCATAGTCGACCGCGAACGCTTCGCCGTCCTCAAATGAAAAAGTGATGCACCAGTTTCCATTCACGTGAACTGACCAACGCACCGGGTTAAATCCCGAGAGTTTGTGAAAATCTGAGCCTGCTGTGTTCATCATCTCCACAGTTGACGCAATGTTCAGCGCGTCCAGAATGACCTCAATCTTTTTGACATGCTGCGGATTAAGAAATCGGATGTCGTCCTTTTCCCAAACGCGTTTGAGAGCTTTGCTGCGAAACGTGGCAATCATGCTTTTCTCCAAGGAGATTGGTTCGATTATCAAAAATCATGTGTCCTGTCTCCTTGGCGCGACGCATCGCGATGTCGGCGCGCCGCAATGGCGCTTCTGTAAAATAACACTTTACAATCCTGTGTCAAGTATCACTTGACTCTCACTGTCGCTTGACTCTCACCATTCATCGAACAATCCGTCACCATTGTTCACCCCTGTCCAACCCACCCCATAGCGCCTAAATATGCCCCAACAGAACCAGCCCAAAGGACTCACTCCCATGTCCATCCGCCCCGTCAAACAAATCTCCGGCACCTCGCCCCATGTCGAGGGCGCAGGCGTCAATCTGCAGCGCGTTTTCGGCTTCGGCGATCCCTCGCTCACCGACCCGTTCCTGATGATGGATGATTTCCGCAACGATGATCCGCGCGACTATCTCAAAGGCTTCCCCTGGCATCCGCACCGCGGCATCGAGACCATCACCTATGTGCTGGCCGGCTCGGTCGAGCATGGCGACTAGTCTCGGCAACCGCGGCACGCTGGGCGCAGGCGATGTGCAGTGGATGACGGCGGGCTCGGGCATCATGCATCAGGAAATGCCGAAGGGCGATTTCGCCGGGCGCATGCACGGCTTTCAGCTCTGGGCCAACCTGCCGTCAAACCTGAAAATGACCACGCCGCGCTATCAGGATGTGACCTCGAAAGAGATTCCGGAAATCCACGAGGATGACGGCACGCGGGTGCGCGTCGTGGTCGGCTCATTCCGTGATCACAAGGGGCCGGTGGACGGCATCGCGGCAGACCCGCAATATCTCGATATCTGGGTGCCGCCCGGCAAGCGCAAGGTGTTTCCGGTCGACACATATAGGTCAGCCTTCGCTTACATTTTCGAAGGCTCGGCGACTTTCCGCGATGCGTCCAAGCCATTCGGCGTTCTCGTCGAAAAGGAAGTCAACGGCGAGGAAGTGCATCTGCGCGACATGTCGGGCAACCGCACCCTCGTCGTGTTTGACACGGGCGATGAGGTCGTTGTTCAGGCCGGCGAAAAAGGCGTGCGCTTCCTGCTCATTTCAGGCGCGCCGCTGAAAGAGCCTGTCGCCTGGCACGGGCCAATTGTCATGAACACCCGCGAAGAGCTCGTGACGGCGGTCAACGAGTTGCGCGCCGGCACCTTCATCAAGGAAGGTGTGCGGATGGGGTGAGCTTGGCGGGCGTAAGGCCTGGGGCGGGCGCTTGACCGGCTTCAGCTTCTGGCACAAAAACAGTCACCGCCTTGGGGTGAATTGCAAATGCGGCTGGCGTGTATGTCTTAAGTTCGCCGTCCAGATTGACCGGCTGTGGGCGGCGTGTCAGGATTTCGAATTTCGTGCACCGCGCTGTGCGCACAGCCTCCCAAAGCCCGTGCCGCCCAGAGCGGAATGAGCGCAGCATCAGCGCCAGTTTCCAGACCTCGTCAAGCTCCAGCGAGTAAAGGTCGAGATGGCCGTCATTGATAAGCGCTGAGCTTTCGACTGTCATTCCCCCGCCATAAAATCGTCCATTGCCAATTGCGATCTGAAGCGTCCTGACGCGCTGGCGCTCGCCCTTGTTGATGATTTCAGCCGTGAAGGGCCGCGCCTCCAGAAGGACCTTGAAAGCCGCAACGGCATAGCTCAGCCTTCCGAAACGCCTCTTGCCCTCTTTAGTGAGTTTTCCGGCAAGGTCCGCCGCAAGGCCGATGCTCGCCACGTTGAAGAAGTAATTGCCATTGACCTCGCCAAGGTCGATGCGCCTTGTATGGCCAGCGGCAATGATTGCCGCCGCTTTGCGCGGGTCTTCGGGGACGGCAAGCGTGCGCGCGAGATCATTTGCCGTGCCGGACGGCAAAAGCCCGAGCGGCAGACCTGTCTTCACTAGCGCTGCGGCCGCCGCGTTCATCGTGCCATCACCGCCTGCGACAACAATGCCGTCTGCCTTATGCGCCTCAGCAAGAATGGATGATGTCAGACCGCTGGCGGATTTCGCCATGACGGGCACCACTTCAACCTCTGCCGCAGCGAGCGCCTCCATTGCAGGGTCAAGAACAGTGCTGCCCCGGCGGCTGTTTGGATTGGAGACAAGCAACATCCTGCGCCGTTTGCCGGAATCCAAGACATTAGCCGCAGGAGCGCTCTCCGCTCGGAGTTTCATTTTGCTCGGATCTGCTGTCATTGCCTCTCATCAGTGCTGCGTTACGCTCTTATCTAGGAACGGCCACACAGCAATCCAACCCAACAAGGGCGGCAACACAGCAAAACGCCCACCTCTTTCGAGACGGGCGCTGCTTTTTTTGAGCTCAGTGTTTAGAAGAATTCTCAGTGGACGGCCTCGTTTCTCAAGGAAGGCGTGCGGATGGGCTTACCGCGCCTGATCCGTCTGCTCCCACAAAATAGATTTCTTCCGCCGCCGGTCTGTGCCCAGTTAAATACAGGGCGCAGGTCGAGCGCAGCATCGACGCGAAATTGTGGATTTCGCCGTTGATCTCAATCGCCTCGGAGTAGAGCGTTGAAATAAATTTCGGCGTCGACAGATGTTGCGACTGCGCGATCTCGTCGAGCAGCTCCCAGAACACGGCTTCAAGCTGGATGCTGGTGGAATGACCGCCGATGCGGATGGACCTGTTAATGCTCTTATAGCCTCCGGGGTTCTGCCCCGCATAGACTTTACACATTTGCTGCTCCCTAAGGGCCGCGCTCCCACACGCCGCCGCATGTCCAGCCCCCGCTTGACCCAGCGGCAGCATTCTTGCCGGGCTTTATGACGAGCGCAAGACCGACTTTCGTTCTGGCCTCGTCCGAGAGGAAAATCCCGCCTGTGGCAGCCAATTGCCACCAGCTCTATTGCGCAGCATTGCACAACTTCACCTCAATCTTTGTCTGAACTGCGCAAGTGAGGGTGATAAATGGCCAAAGCCATCCATTCCATGATCCGCGTGATTGATGAAGCGCGTTCCGTCGCCTTCTACCAAAACGCCTTTGCCCCCAAAGTCGCCGAGCGCGTTGATTTTTGAGACATTCACCCTCGTCCACATGAGCAATGAAGAAAATGATTTCGAGCTGGAGCTGACGGTCAACAAGGGCCGCGAAGAGGCCTGCGACCTTCGCAATGGCGAGCGGCACGATCTGAAATTGTCGCGGCGGCGGGCCTCAAGACCCCGCCGCCGCGATACACGCGTTTGCGGCCGTCACATAGCGGTCGGCAAACTCGGTAATCAGACGGTCCTTTATGGCGGCTTTTGGCAATAGCCCGCCATCGCTCCTGGACGTGCCGGGCCTGTGCCTGAACCCGAACAGTCCCAGCCGCCGTGCGCCTTCGGTGAGCGCTGTGGCAGGGACGAGCCCGGACTCGCTAACCAGCTTGTCCGCGAGGCAAGAGCAGCTGCCGCGCTCCAGCTTCTCAAGCAAAAGCTGTGCATTCTCGTTCAATTGTAGCGCCTTGGTGCCGAGATAGCAGTAATTGGTCAGGCGGAGCTGCACGTTCCCGGCGGTGACCGGTGTCATGAGGAGCCAATAGAGATAGGCGCCAATGGCCAGGGCTGCGGCAAGAGCCAGGATTGTGATTGTCTTCAAGAGCCGCACGGCGCATCTCCTTTGACCGGGTGCCCGGGCAGGGCAGCCGCAAAACTAGCGTGAAGGCGCGCCGGGATCAATCGCCTCCCGCGCTTGGCGCGGCTGCCTTCGCGTGCTATCTTCCCCCAACGTCAACTCAAGGAGGAGCGAATGCGCAGTTCAGCTGGACCGAGGGTAAATGACGGGCTCCGCGTCAAAGCCTATGCCGGAACGACAGGCGTGCTGCTTGCCTTTGACATTGCGGAAAAGCAGCGGCCGGGCCTGCTCGGCTTTGCCGTCAGCCGCGAGAGCCCAGACGCCCCCGATCAGCAAAAGCGCGCGGAAAAATTCCTCCCTGCCGCCCTTCGTTTTCCAGACATGCCAAAGCCAAAAGGCGGTGACGCAGAAAAAGACCCCGTGCTTTCCGACAGGTGCCCAATCCAGAAATTCCGATGGTCGGACTATACGGTCTACCCGGACAGCCGCTATGTGTACCGCGTGTTCCCGGTGCGTGGAACGCCAGCCAAGCTGACGCGGGACGAGCCCTTGCTGGTAAAAGTTAAGACCCATGCGCTGGACGGGCATGAGGCGGCGATTTTCAACCGGGCCGTCGTGTCGTCGCAGGCCTTTGCCCGCAAATTCCCCGACATAGAAAAGGACCTTGAAGCCGCCCGCAAGCGCGGCGTCAAGGATGTCTCGGAGTTCGCCATGCCCCAGCCGGCGCTCGACTGGCTGTCGCGCGGCCTGTTCGAAGCGATGCGGGATTTCCTGCAAAGCGCCAAGAAGGGCGACGGGCTGGACATAGCGATCTATGAGTATCACCTCCCCGCCCTGGTGAGTGAAGTGAAGGCGGCCCACGCGCGCGGCGTCAATGTGCGCCTCCTCTATCATTCGAAGGGCGACAAGACGTCTGTTGAAAACAAGCATCATGTTGGCGAGACAGGACTGCCGCCGGAAAATGTCTTTGCGCGGAAAACCAGCGCCCTCATGCACGACAAGTTCGTGGTGCTGCGGCGCAAAGTCGGCGTGGCCCTGACGCCGCAGCGCGTCTTGTGCGGCTCGACCAACTGGACCCATAACGGCATCTACCGCCAGGCCAATGTCATCCACATGAGCGATAATCCCGCCATCTGCGCATCTTATCAGGCCATGTTCGACAAGCTGGCCGAAACCTTTACGGATTCTGGCGGGACGCGCAAATGGATCACCGCTAACAATCCCCTTCCCGCCGGCGGCGCAATGTTCGCCGGCTTTTCACCGCGCGCGGGCATGGGTGACCTTGCCGCCTTTGTGCAGTTCATCAACAAGTCCGGGCGGGATCTGATGTTTTCAACCGCCTTCGATTTGCACAAGACCATTCTGGACGCATTGCTTGGTAAGAAGAATGACAGGATTCTGCGCCTCGGCGTGCAAAACAAGGCCAGCATGATCACCGGCATTCACCGAGACCGCACCGCCCACTTCACCGCCACGGCTTTGTTGGACGGGGGACTTGAGGGCTGGATCAAAGAAACAACCGCCAAACAGAAAGGCACGATCCGCGTCCATACCAAGGCCATTGTCGCTGACTTCACCAGCGACGCCCCCTCCATACTTTCCGGATCGCACAATCTCTCCAGCAACGCGTCGGAGAAAAATGACGAAAACTATCTGATCATCCGGGGCAACACAGATCTCGCTGATATATACGGCTGCGAAATCATGCGCATTTATGATCACTACCGGTTCAGGTTCAACTTCAAGACCCAGAAAGGCGCTAACAAGGCGCGTCCGCCTATGCTGACGCGGGACGACAGCTGGTCTGCCGGCTATTTCGAGAAAGGCAGCCAGAAGGAGCTGGACAGGCTGCGGTTCTCCGGCCAGTGACGCTGCCGCTCAGCCCGCCGTTTCACTGGGTCCGGCTGCGCATTCTTCACGAATTGCTGTGAAAAACTGTTGGATTTTCGAACGATCGCTCCGGCTGATTTCGCCGGCGTTGCCTTCGTGTCCCGTCAGGCGGCTGCGCATGGAATTAAGGAACAGCTGACGCGTGATTACCGTGAGCCGCGCGGCGTCGGCGGGTTCGTATTGGCGGCGGAGCTTGGCCGATACGCAGCCGCAGTCAACCGGTTTGGGCGCAAGCGCGGTCAGTGCAAATGTTTGGTTCAGCTGCACCGCGGCATTGCCGATCCCGCAGAGCCGCGCCGCCTGCGCCTCCGCATTTGCTTCAGTGACTGGGGTCACAAACACGTAATAGATGCAGCCAAACAATACCAGCACCATGAGCAGTGACGTTGAATAGAGGACCCGGACAATCCGCATTTGAACTCCCGCCTGCTGAAAGTTTCATTCTCCCGGCCTTACGCAACCGGCCGGATGGTTAATTCTGCGCCGCCATCTTCAAAGACTTTGGCGCCCGCATGGTTTGCCAGTCATCCCTTGTATTTTTCTTGCGGCTGTGAGCTTTGGAGAGAGATGGGGCGGATTGGTTGACGGACAGGCGCCCAACCGCCGAAACGAGCGCATAGCTTGCCACGATGAGATTGCGCTGCGCTCCCAGAAGCAGAATCTTGCCGGAAACCACCTGATCGTTGGCGTTCAGCACATCCAGCGTGGTGCGCTGTCCGACGCTTTGCTCTTCAATGACGCCGTCAAGCGCCAGTTGCGCCGCCGTCACGCGCGCCTGAAAGCCGGAGACATTGGCTTTGGCCGCCTGCAGCTGCGCCCACGCGGTGGAAACGGCGGCGCGGACTTTGAGGCGCGCGCCGTCAGCTTCAATGCGCCGCTGGCCCATGACTTCTTTGGCCTGCCTGACGCGGGAACTCGCCCCGCCGCCCTGATACAGGGGTATGGTGAGCTTGACGCCGACGGTTGCCTCAAACTTTTCGCGGCTCGGGTCCGCCGCGGAGGGAAGCGCGGCGGAGGCGGGAGCGTTCAGCGCGAAAGTGTCGTTGAGCGAGGCTGTCAGATTGACGGACGGCAAGAGCGCGCCCTGCGCCGATCTGGCGAGTGCGGCGGCGGCGTCTGCGGTGTAGCGGTTTGCCAGGATCGAGGGATGTTCGCGCTGCGCGGTGTTTTGCGCCTCCTTCAGTGAGGCCGGGAGAAGCGCACTCGGGACACTGGCCGGCCTCAGCTCCTTTGGAGCAGCGCCGGTGATCCTTTCAAACAGGGCCTCGCTGGCCTCCAAATCCGCCAGCGCCGAGCTTAACAGCGCCGACGCCAGCGCGCGCTGCGACTTGGCTTGGGCGACATCGGTGCGGGTCGCCTCGCCGAGTTCAAACCGTCCCTCGGCGGCGCGGACCTGCTCGTCCAGGAATGACATATTCTGCCGCCGCAGGGTGGCGATCCGCCGGTCGCGCAGCACGTCCATATGGGCAGTGGCCGCGCTGAAGAGGACGTTCTGCTCCTGGTTCGCAAGGTTATTGCGCGCCGCCGCGACCTGCGCCCTCGCCGCCGAAACATTGTTGTAGCCCTGAAAACCGTCGAAAAGCTTCTGGTTCACCTCAAGCCCAAGGCCGAGTGTGTCGGCCCGGCTCAGACTGTCGTTCAGGCTCGCGCCCGTGAACGCGGATCCCGTTTTGACAGTGGCGGAAACAAAAGGCCGCATTGACGCCTTCGCCTGCGGCACGGTCTCTCCGAGCGCCCGAAGCTCAGCGCGGGCGGCGTTGATTTCCGGATTGTCATTGTAGGCCAATGCAAGCGCCTGCGGCAGCGACGTGCCTTTGGCGGAGTCTGGCGATCCCTTTGCGCCGGCAAGAATGCCATGGAAGGACGCTGGGCCCGATCCGCGTTTGGCGGTTTTCAAAAATGTGTGATCGTCCGGTTCTTTTGATACCGCCGCAGTTTCGATCTGCGCTTCGGGTTTAAGCCGCTCAGGCTGCTTCCGCGCCGGCGCCGGGCTGTGGATTTCATCTGCGCGGCTCGGCCGCAGATCAGCTGTCCAATCGCCGCTGTCCGCTGTCGGCAGCAACCGCTCATCCACAGGTTCATTGACGGGAATGGCGGCGGTTGCCAGAAAATCCACTGCTCCCGGTCCCGACAATTCAGCGTCAATGGCTTTCCGCAGAGCGGGCCGCAATCGCGGCGGCCCCGGCGCAGGGGCGGCGCTTCGCCTTCCCAGAAATTCCTCCAGCGCAGCCACGCTCTGCGGATCGGGGACAATGCTCGCCGCCGCAATCAGCAGGCCGCTGAGACAGGCCAAGCCCGCCCATCCTGCCAGACGCAGACTGGAACGCATCTCCATACTCGTCCTAAACGGGTGAATGACTGGTCAACATGATTAGCAAACCGTATAGAAGATTGGTTGCTTTCAGATTAATGAATTAGCCATGCCGCGCCGTCTGCGCGTAGTTCACCCAAGGGCGCTGTCCCGCGGATATGACGCAATCCCGCAATAAATTCAGTGGGTTCGCACGATCAAAGCGCAACATATGACGATTCAGTATAAACAGCACATCTCAATTTTAATACTAATTTTATCAAATTTTACACATTTAGTGGAAAGTTAATACTTAAAATTTTCCCTAATATTAATGCTTAACATTGCTTTAACTGGACTGCCCTATAGGAAGCCGCATAACTTTTGCGGACCCCGGAGGGTTGGCCTCGGGGATTTTCAAGAGGGACTATCAACATGCGTGATCTCAAAACAGAAGAACTTACCCATGTTTATGGCGCTGGCGGCAAGGGCCGCGGCTGTGGCGGCGGCGGAAATGGCGGCAGCGGCTCCAAGAAGCATGGCTCCGGCTCGAAGAAGCGTGGCTCCGGCTCCAAGAAGCATGGCAGCGGCTCGAAGCGCGGTGGCAGCGGATCCCGTGGCGGCAGCCGCTGCTGATAGAACATGACGCGCGCTTTGCGGCGCGCTGAATGACAGCTGCAATTACACCCCGGCGGCGTTCGCCGGGGTGTAATGACAAAAGACAAACGCGCAGATGGAGTTGACGGATGAAGATGCTGGCAAATGATTTCTCCGCATTGACGGCCGCGCAGCTCAGCCAGACGGTCTGGCTCCTCGGACAGCCGTCGCTTGAGCGTTACCTGCGTTTCGTGCGCGACCAGACCGTGGACGGCCAGCACGCGAAGCGCATTGATTTGGTCAATGAGTGGCGCGAGGCCAACGACTACTACTACGAACTGGAGCAAGGCGAAGCGGGTCTGGCCGACGAGATCGACACGCGTGCGCCCGATCCGGCACTGCAGCCCATCATGGATGAGATTATTGCGGACCAGCGCTTCCAGCACACGTTTGACTCCCTGCCGGCGCGGTTTGAGATGATAGAGCTCGACAAGCTCATTGTCTCACAGCTTCACATCGACATCACCCATGGCGACCGGCTCAAAGCCCGCGTCGGCGCGGACGCCGATGACGCGGCGCTCTTGCGTTTCTGCCAGCCGCTCGACAGGAGTGAAGCGCCTTTCACCGTGCGGCGCACCGGGAAGAACCGCTACAGTTTCTGGTCCGATTCCTCGGACTTCCGCTTTCACGAGGCGGCGCTGCTTGGACCGGAGCAGCTGAACGGAACCGGCGCGGTCCGCCCCAACAGCGGCATGCTCGGACTCCTGGTTGGCTACAGCTCGAATTTTCTCAGCGTCATCCAGTCTGACAACCGCTTTGTGCTGCACAATGGCCATCACCGGGCCTATGCGCTGCGCGAACTTGGATACACGCATGCGCCCTGCATCGTGCAGACCGTGACACGGCTCGACGAGCTTAACATTGTCGCCTCCCACGATGTGGTTGACTCGCCGAGCCACTATTTCAAAGCGGCGCGCCCGCCCCTCTTGAAGGACTTCTTTGATCCAAAGATACGAAAGCTGTTCCATCTGCCGCCGATACGAAGAGTGGTGGAACTGAGTTTTGACATCAAGGAATACGAGGTCGCGGGTTGAACGTTCCGGTCAATGTTGACAGGGAGCGCAGCCGCGAACTGACGCCTGCCAATGCGGCGGCCTTGTTCCGCCACGAAGTTCTGGCCGAGCGCAAAACGCAATGGCTCGGCGCAGTGCTCTTGGAGCCGCGCATTTCGCACAAGATTTCGATGATCGTTTCGGTCTGTGCGGCCGCGGCCATCATCGGCATCCTGTTCTTCGGCTCTTACACGCGCAAAGAGCGGATCAGCGGCTGGCTGATGCCTGAAAAAGGCATCGTCCGGGTGCTGCCGCCTCAGGCGGGCGTCGTGCAAAGCATCAAGGTGAAAGAGGGCGAGAAAGTCTCCAAGGGCGATCCGCTGCTGGTGCTTTCATCTGATGTGCAGAGCGAGGCGCTGGGCGCGACGGTGCAGGAAGTGGTGCGGCAGCTGGTGGGACGGCGCGACAATCTTATTCTGCAGAAACAGACCGAAGAGCGCTTGTCGGGGCAGCAGTCGAATGAGCTGGAAATGCGTCTCTTGGCGCTGAATTCGGAGAACGCGCTTCTGGCTGACGAAGTTGAGCTGCAGCGCCGCCGCATGAGCCTTTCGGGCGAAGCGCTTGTGCGTGCCAACACGCTGCTCAAACGCGGCATCATCACCAAGGCGGGGCGCGGAACGATAGAAGCCGAAAATCTGGACCAGACCGCCAAGCAGCAGTCGCTGGAGCGCGCGCTGTCGCAGCTGCGCCGGGAAATCTCGGCGGCGCAGACCTTGCAGCGCACGCTTCCAGACCAGTTGGATATCAAAACCGCTGCGATCAGCCGTGAAGTCGGCGAGCTGGAACAGCAGATCGCCGAGGCCGAGGCGAGACGGGGATCCGTCATCACGGCGCCGCAGGACGGCACCGTCACAGGAATACAGACCGAGCCGGGCGGCAGCGCGACAACGGGCGTGCCGCTGATGAGCATCGTCCCGAAGGACACAGTCCTGCAGGCACAGCTGTTTTCACCGAGCCGCGCCATGGGTTTCATCAAGAAGCAGCAGGCCGTCCTGATGCGCTATCAGCCGTTTCCCTATCAGAATTTCGGCTTTTACAAGGGCAATGTCGCCAGCGTTTCGCTGACCGCGATCAGCCCATCGGAGCTGCCGCAGCAGCTTGCGGGACTTTCGGCGCTGTACGCCGCGCCGAACGAGCCGTTCTACCGCATCACGGTCGATCTCGCCCGGCAGGACGTCACCGCCTACGGGCAGAGCGTAGCGCTGCAGCCCGGGATGCAGGTGGAGGCCGACGTGCTCGTTGAGCGGCACCGGCTGATCGAATGGATCCTCTATCCGCTGTTTGCAAGGACATCCGCATGGACGGGATGAGCATTCTCGGCAGGCTCAACACGGGCTGGCGGCGCAAACTGCCACTGATACTGCAGACGGAAGCCTCAGAGTGCGGCCTCGCGAGCATCTGCATGATCGCCAACCATTTTGGCCATCAGGCGGACCTCGCCTCGCTGCGGCGGCGGTTCGGCATGTCGCTGAAGGGTGCGACGATGCGCGAATTGATCCGCATCGCCGATCAGATGGGTTTTGCCACCCGTCCGCTGCGGCTTGAGCTTGAGGAGCTTGCGCAGCTGCGCACGCCGTGCATCCTGCACTGGGACCTCAATCATTTTGTCGTGCTTGAGAGCGCGGACGCAAAGAATGTTACCCTCTACGATCCTGCCACTGGCGTCCGGACCATGTCCGTTGAATCCGCCGGGCGGCATTTCACCGGCATCGCGCTGGAACTTATTCCGACGGGCAAGTTTGAGACCGCCGCTGCTGCGCCAAGGGTGCGCGGCGCGCAGCTGATCGGCCATATCAGCGGCCTGAAGCGATCACTCTCCTACCTGTTCGGCATGGCCGGCGCGATCGAAGTCTTTGCGATCATCTCACCGCTGTTTCTGGGGCTGGTCATCGATCGCGCGCTGGTCAGCGCCGACCGCGATCTGCTGGTCACGCTGGCCGCCGGGTTCGTGCTGCTCCTGTTCCTTCGGACAGCGATTGAAACCATGCGCCGCTGGATGCTGATGGGGCTGAACGCTTCTTTGAAAGTCCAGTCGCGCGCCAACCTCCTGTCGCACCTGCAAAACCTGCCGGTCACCTATTTCGAAAGCCGCCATCTCGGCGATGTCATGTCGCGCTTCGGCTCGCAGGAGGTGATCCTGCAGGCGGTGACCAGCGATCTGGTCGAGTCGGTGCTGGACGGAATCATGGCCATTGTCACGCTCATCATCATGCTGATGCTTGCGCCGTCGCTGACGGGCATTGTTTTGGCGGGCGCGTCGGTCTATGCCGCCTTGCGATGGGCAACCTACACGCCGCTGCGCAGGGCAACCGGCGAGGCGATTGTCTGGGGCGGGCGCCGCGACACCCATTTCCTCGAAACCATGCGCGGCATCCGCACGATCAAACTGTTCAACGCGCAGGGAGAGCGGCGCGCCCAATGGCTGAACCTATTGGTCGAGACGGTGAACCGGCAGCTGACCGCCGACAAGCTGCGGTTGATTTTCCGCACCGTCAACAGTCTTCTGTTCGGCCTGATGGCCATTCTGATCATTTGGCTCGGCGCCTCAAAAGTGCTCGACGGCGCCATGTCCACCGGGCTGCTCATCGCCTTCATCGCTTACAAGGACCAGTTTCTCGGGCGGCTGACCGAGCTAATCAACAAGCTGGTCGACCTGACAATGCTGCGCCTGCACGCTGAAAGGCTGGCCGATATCGCGCTGACCGAGGGAGAGAGCCAGTCGGAGCTGAAAGAAAATGAACCCAATCCCTCGTCGATCAAAATCGAGCTTCGCCATGTCAGCTTCCGCTATGGCGAGCAGGAGCCGTGGATTCTTGACGATGTGAGCTTCAAAATACTCGCCCATGAATTTGTCGCGATTGTCGGACCATCGGGCGGTGGCAAGACGACGCTTCTGAAGCTGTTGGCTGGCCTGTTGAAGCCAACAAAGGGTGAGATTTTCATTAACGATGTGCCGTTGTCGCAGATCGGCCTGGCGCGCTACCGTTCGATGCTGGGCGTGGTGATGCAGGACGATAATTTGTTCGCCGGATCGATCGCCGACAATATCTGCTTCTTTTCCGAGCGCCCCAATCAGGATCTGATCGAAGACTGCGCGGTTCTGGCGGCGGTGCATGACGATGTCGCCGCCATGCCGATGGGCTACAGCACCTTGATAGGCGACATGGGCACAGTGCTCTCCGGCGGCCAGAAACAGCGCATTCTCATAGCAAGGGCGCTGTACAGATGGCCGGCGCTTCTGCTTTTGGACGAGGCGACCAGCCATCTGGATGTCGAGCGCGAAAAGGCGGTGAATGCCTCGCTGAAACTCACCGACATGACCCGCATTATCATCGCGCACCGGCCCGAAACCATCCGCGCGTCTGACCGCGTAATTGAGCTGGTCAACGGCACGGTGGCAAACCGTCCCGGCTCAATTCTCAGAATGCAGTCTTTTGCGCGGCGCGCCGTTTTGTGAGTTGCATTTTCCTAAACCGCCTGCCCCGCCGCCCAAATTCATTGGATAACGCGCCCGGACACACACCAGGAAGCTACCAAAATTCCATTTGACTAGTTCGATATCTAATTATATAGTTAGATATCGAATTACATGAAGAAGGGAATTTTCGTGAGACGGCGCCAATTCATCACGCTCATGAGCGGCGGAATCATCCTTGCCGCAGGCGCTTCCTTTGGCGCATTCGCAGTGACACGCACGCCATCAAAAGCGCTGCAGCCATGGGAGCGGGCAGGGCCGCTTTATCAAGAGCCGCGCCAGCGCGCGCTGTCCTACGCAATCCTTGCGCCCAACCCGCATAACCGTCAGCCCTGGCTGGTCGATCTCTCCGTTGAAAATCGGGTCATTCTCTATGTGGATACGGCAAAGCTCTTGCCGCACACCGACCCGCTCAACCGGCAGATCACCGTCGGTCTAGGCTGCTTTCTTGAAGTCATGACAATGGCCGCCGCCGAGCAGGGCTACCGTGTCGATCTCCAGCTCTTCCCGCAAGGCAGCGATCCAGCCGGACTGACCAAGGCGCCGGTCGCTGTTGCAACTTTCATTAAAGACGGTTCTGTGCAGCCCGATCCGCTTTTTGCCCATGTCATGCAGCGGCGCACGCTTAAAGAGCCGTTTGATTTGACTAAGCCTGTGCCGCAGGCCGCTCTCGATGCCCTGCTTGCCTCCGGCCGGAATGGAACCAGTCTCGCAGGCGCTTTAGACGAAAAGTCCGTCGCCGGGCTGCGGGCGCTGACAGCCGAGGCGCTGAAGATCGAAATCGACACGCCGCGCACCTATAAGGAAAGCGTCGACCTGTTCCGCATTGGCAAGTCCGAGATCGAGGCCAATCCAGACGGCGTCGACTTTTCTGGAGCATTGTTTGAATCCCTCGCGCTGATCGGCCAGTTTGACCGCGGCGTCGTGATGGACAGAAACTCCGCGTCTTATGTCCAAGGCGTCGCCGCTGTCATGGAAAACGCCCAGACGGCGATGGGCCATATATGGATGGTGACGAAAGGCAACTCACGCGAGGAGCAAATCGCCTCAGGCCGCGACTGGGTGCGGGTTAATCTCGCCGCCACCGCGCAGGGCGTCGGATTTCAGCCGCTCAGCCAAGCCTTGCAGGAATATCCGGAAATGGCGGAGATATACAAATCTGTTCATTCGCGGTTTGCGCCCGAAGGCGGCACTGTTCAAATGCTGTCGCGGCTGGGTTATGGTCCTTCCGTTCCGGTCAGCCCGCGCTGGCCTCTGGAAGCGAAGATCATCAAGGTTTGAACATCTGTGAATGACATGAACCCAGCGCCGGTGTTTGAGTTCTTCAATGAAATTGGGATCATTTCCCAGCTTTCATCGACGCTGTTCAGCCGCACTATGCCGCATGGCGTGCACGTCGCGCATTTTTCGATACTCAACCACATGGTGCGCCTCGGCGACGGGCGCACTCCGGTCCAGCTCGCCAGCGCCTTCCAGCTCAGCAAGGCGACGATGACCCATTCGCTCGGCGTTCTGGAAAGGGCCGGCTTCATCCGACTTCAGCCAAATCCGGACGATGGCCGCTCCAAACTGGCCTACCTCACGCCCGAAGGCCGTGCCTTCCGCGAGGCGGCGATCCAAAGCGTGCGCCCCGCCTTTCAGCCCATTATGGAAAAGCTTGATCCGGAGTTCCTCCAATCGCTGATCCCGCATTTGCGCAGGGTGAGACAGGCGTTGGATGAAGCGCGGAACGGGACCTAAACCGCCTGCCCCGCCGCCCAGCCTGACGACCAGGCCCACTGAAAATTGTACCCGCCGAGCCAGCCCGTGACATCAACGCATTCGCCGATGAAATAGAGGCCAGGAACCGCCTTCGCCTGCATGGTCTTCTGGTCCAGCCCGTCCGTCGAAACGCCGCCCAATGTCACCTCGGCCGTGCGGTAGCCTTCCGAGCCGGAGGGCTTGATCCGCCATGCGTTCACGGACTCGCCAATGGCCGCAAGCTTTTTGTCAGAGCAGTCGGCGAGAGGTCCGGTGACGCCGGAGCTGGCGGCGATGAACTGCGCCAAGGCCTTGGGCAGGAACTGCGCCAAAACTGTCTGAGGCTCCTGTTTTCCGCCCGCCTGCCGCGCCGCACGCAGTTTATCGAAGGCATTCACATCCGGCGCAAGGTTGATTTCGATCTCATCGCCCTCGCGCCAAAAACTGGATATCTGCAAGATAGCAGGTCCGGACAGGCCGCGATGCGTGAACAGCAGCGCTTCGCGGAACTTTGTTTTGCCATGACTGACGACCGCCTCGGCGCTGACACCCGACAGGCCCTTCAGCCTCTCCAGCATCATCGGCTCGAAGGTCAGCGGCACGAGGGCTGGGCGCGTCTCCGTCACCTTCAACCCAAACTGTTCCGCAACACGATAGCCAAACGAGGTCGCGCCCATTTTCGGGATCGATTTGCCGCCGGTGGCGATCACCAGTGAGGCGCATTCGACGGGGCCGGTGGAGAGGCGCAGATCAAAGCCGGATTCGGTCTTGCTTATTTCATCAACGCTGGTTTCAAGCCGAAGCCGCACATTGGCTGCCGCCAAATCATCGAGCAGCATGTCAATGATCTGCTGCGAGGACCCGTCGCAGAACAACTGGCCCAGCGTCTTCTCATGATAGGCAATATTGCGCGCCTCGACGCGCTTGATGAAGTCCCGCGCTGAAAACCGCTTCATCGCCGAAATGCAGAAGTGCGGATTTTCCGACAGAAACTGCTTGGGACCCGCATGCGCATTGGTGAAATTGCAGCGCCCGCCGCCCGAAATGCGGATTTTCTCACCCGCCGTCTGCGCATGGTCAATCAGCAAAACCCGCCGCCCGCGCTTGCCCGCTTGGGCGGCGCAGAACATGCCCGCTGCGCCTGCGCCGACAACAATGACATCATAGGGATCGGACTTCACGCCGCCTTCGCCCCGCGCACCTGATAATCCTTGACAGCCTCAAAGCTGATCGCCTTCCAGCGCTCCGCCTCGTAGTTCAGAGAAAAAGTGTTCTGCGCCAGAAACACCGGATCGCCGTCCAAGTCGCGGGCCATGTCGCCGCGATGGGCTTCCATGAAGCGATACAGTTCCGCCTTGTCATCCGCTGAAATCCAGCGGCAGATGGAGAAGCGCGACATTTCAAAGCCGGTCGGCAGCGTGTATTCGAGCAATAATCGCTGCTGCAGAACGTCGAGCTGCAGCGCGCCCACCACGCCGACAATGGCCGGCGAACCGTCCTCCGGCGAGAACAGCTGAACCACGCCCTCCTCGGCCATCTGCGCCAGCGCCTCTTTCAGCTTTTTCGCCTTCATCGCATCGTCCAGCCGCACACGGCGCAGGATTTCCGGGGCGAAGTTCGGCACGCCCCTGAACAGGAAATCCTCGCCCTCCGTCAGCGTGTCGCCGATGCGCAGCGTGCCATGGTTCGGAATGCCCACAACATCGCCGGCATAGGCCTCATCGGCGATCTGGCGGGAGCGGGCGAAGAAGAACTGCGGCGCGGACAGGCCCATCGGCTTGCCGGTGCGCACGAGTTTGGCTTTCATGCCGCGCTCAAGCGTGCCGGAGCAGACGCGGACAAAGGCGATGCGGTCGCGGTGGTTCGGGTCCATATTGGCTTGGATTTTGAAGACAAAGGCGCTCATCTTCTCTTCGGTCGCATGGATGATCCGCGTGTCCGCCTCCTGGTCGCGCGGCTGCGGGCCAAAATCCGCCAGCGCGTTGATGAGGTCCCGCACGCCAAAATTCTTCAGCGCCGAGCCGAAATAGACCGGCGTCAGATGGCCTTCCATGAAACTCTTTTTGTCGAACGGCTTGCACAGCTCACGCGCCAGCGAGCAGCTTTCGATGAAGGCGTCACGCTCATTGGCCGGCAAAAGACCAGCGGCATGTTCACTTTCCGGTCCGTTGACCTTCACCGCGTCCTGATCGGCGTCGCGCTGGCGGACGGTGTTTTCGGCGAGATTATAAGTGCCGGAAAAATTCTTGCCCATGCCGATGGGCCAGTTGACCGGCGCAGTGTCGAGCGCAAGCTTCTGCTCGATTTCATCGAGTATCTCGAACGGATCGCGCGCCTCGCGGTCCATCTTGTTGATGAAGGTGACAATGGGAATATCGCGCATCCGGCACACTTCGAACAGTTTCAGCGTGCGCGGCTCGATGCCCTTTGCGCCGTCGATCACCATGACCGCCGAGTCGACCGCCGACAGCGTTCTGTAAGTGTCGTCGGCGAAATCCTCGTGGCCGGGCGTGTCGAGCAAGTTGAAGACCGCATCATCATATTCGAACGTCATAACTGAGGTGACCACGGAAATGCCGCGCTCGCGCTCAATCGCCATCCAGTCGGAGCGCGTGTTGATCCGGTCCTTCTTCGCCTTGACCTCGCCCGCAAGCTGGATCGCGCCGCCAAACAAAAGCAGCTTTTCCGTCAGCGTCGTCTTGCCCGCATCCGGATGCGCGATGATCGCGAAAGTGCGGCGGCGGGAGACTTCCTCCCGGAGTTTGGCGGTCATGGATGGGTCCGTCGGGTCAAATTCGTTGCTCGGGGTTTAGCCTTGATGCAAGAAAGGCGCAATCGCCCACCGTGCAGGCACTTCTGCAAGTTTGAATGAAACTGGGTCAAGATGGCTCTGAAACAGACGATTGACGTTCTCAACGACATGGCGGCAGCGGGCGTCATTGAAAGCTATGCCATAGGCGGCGCAGTCGCGGCCTTCTATTTCATTGAAGCATCCTCCACCGACGATCTGGACATATTGATCTCGTTAGACAATCGCAGCGGCGGCGGCACGGCCGGGTTGGTCACGCTGGGACCGATTGTCGATTATCTGAGCGCGCGGGGCTTCACGGAATGGCGGCACAAAGGGATCGTCATCTCCGGATGGCCGGTCCAATTCCTGCCTGTCGCCGACGGCCTGGATGCCGAAGCGCTAAAGGAAGCTCCGGCTGTTGACTTGGAAGTGACGCCCGGCGAACCCTCGGTCGCCACCCGTCTCCTCTCCGCCGAACATGTCATGGCAATCGCCTTGAGAGTCGGCAGGCCCAAAGATCTGATCCGGATTTCTCAATTTGTCAGCGAGAACGCTTTCTCGATGAGAGGCTTTTGTGATATTCTTGATCGCCATGGACTGCGGAGCAAATGGTCGGAATGCTGCCTGCGGCTTGGACTGAGGAATGACTGCGCTTGAGGAGAGGCGGGAATAAGTGGTCGAATCTCCCAAATACCCTGATATCTCTGACATCCTTGCGCGTAAGGCAAAGGGGCGGGAGGCCGCGTCGAAACGAACTTTCGCCGAGAAAATCGCAATTGTTGAAGCGCTGAACGCAAGGCTCGCGCCGCTGAAAAGGGCGCGCTTGGCGCGCGTCCGCCGACCTCTCCCGGATCAAGGCGGATGCGGGAGCATGTAGAAGCTTGACCGATGGCGCACACTGGATGAAAGTGACTCATGGATTACGCCAATATCATCACAATCGACCCGGCCCGGCGGTCAGGCAAACCTTGCGTCCGCGACACAAGGATCACGGTCTATGATGTGTTGGACTACCTTGCTTCGGGAATGAGTGAAGCCGCCATCCTTTCGGATTTTCCAGAACTGACCATCGCGGATTTGCGGGCATGTCTCGCATTTGCCGCTGACCGCGAACGCAGGCTGCTTGGCGCGGCGTGACGGCGTCACTGCTCTTTGATCAGAATATATCCTGGCGTGTTCTCGAGCGCGTCGCAGCTGAATACCCGGATGCCAAACATGTCAACACGTTGAAGCTGGCCTCGGCATCTGACAAAGCGGTTTGGGAATATGCGCGTCTGAACAATTTCTGCATCGTTTCCAAGGATGCGGACTTTCACCAAATGAGTTTTGTCTACGGTGCGCCGCCGAAGGCGATCTGGCTCCGTTTGGGGAACTGCTCGACGGCTGACATTGCGAGCTGCATTATCCGCAATGCCCCGGAAATCAGGGTTTTTCTCGAGGACGCAGAAAGTTCTTTCTTGGTCTTGGAGTGAGGTTCCAAGTGTGCGCTTTCCGAATGGACCCTGACGCCGGCAACAGATGAGGTTGATTACCCCGCCCAAATACCCCGCCGCATCAAATCAACCGCCAGCACGCTCAGCACAATCTTGAACCCCAACCGGAACCGCGCCTCCGGGATTCTGTGCAGCAGCTTTGTGCCCAGCACAGTCCCGAAATAGCCACTGGCGATCATCGCAGCGATCAGCGGCAGCCAGGGTGCGAAGGCAAAGCCTGCGAATGCGAAGGCCAGGACTTTCAACCCGTGAACCACGACATTGCCCACCGCCACTGTTGCGACCAGTTCTTTTCGATCCGGAAATGCCTTTTCAAAAAAACTTGCCAATAATGGCCCTGTGGCGCCGAATATCATCGAGAGAAACGCCACGATTGCACCGCCAAGAGCGACCCAATTTTTTCCCATTGAGCTGAGCGCGGGTAGTTTCAGCCATGTCACCGCCAAGACAAAAATACCAAGGGCAAACTTCATGGGCCGGTCCGGCAATTGAACGGCCACAGTCGTGCCAATGATCGCGCCGAAAACCGCGCCGGTTATGAACGGAAGCAATTTTGGCCAGATCACATGTGCCCGCTGATGCCAAGCGCGGCCGGAGTTGGAACCAAGCTGCACCAGACCATGCACCGGAATAAGGCTGGCCACAGGCAGGACCGCGCTCATCAGCGCCATGAGCGCGACGCCGCCGCCGATGCCGATGGCGGCGGTCAGCGCCGATGTGAAAAAGCTCGCCACGATGAACAAAGCGGCAAGCGCGGGGCTTATGGCGTCAGGCAGGAGATCGATGGCGGCAGGACCCGCTCAGCTCGCCTTGCCAAGCTGAAACTGCCCGGACTTGCGGTATTGCCACAGATAGGTCGGCAGGATGGCGGCCATGCCGGCTGGGCTGATGCCGATGCCCTGCAGCGTGCGGCCATCCTTCACGGCCTTGTCTGAAACGACATTGTCGTTTTCGAGCAGCGTCACCTGATCGGCGGTGAGAATTGGGTTCGGCAAGAGGCCCAGAACCTTGCCTTGAATGCGCGCCGCCCAAAACGGAATCGGCAGCAGGATGCGCTTGCGGCCGATCACTTCCAGTGTCCGCTCCAACAGCGCCTTGAAGCTCAATACTTCCGCGCCGCCCAGCTCATAGATTTTGCCGCCTGTGACCTCGCCGTCCACCGAACGCGCAATGGCTTCCGCCACATCGCCGACATAGACTGGCTGAAACTTCGTATGCCCGCCGCCGATGAGCGGCAGGAAGGGCAGCATCCGCGCCATGGCGGCGAATTTGTTGAAGAAACCGTCTTCGGGCCCGAAAACAATTGACGGACGATAAACGACCGCGTCCTTCACCGTCTCCAGAACCGCCGCCTCGCCGCGTCCCTTGCTCGCACCATAGGCGCTGGCCGAATTCACATCCGCGCCAATGGCGGAAACATGCGTCAGCCCCGCGCCGACAGCCCGCGCCGCCTCGGCCACCGCCCGCGCGCCGAAATCCTGCAGCGCGTCAAAGCTCTGCCCGCCGCCCTCAAACAGGACGCCGACAAGATTGACCACATGATCCGCCCCCTCGACCGCCCGGTCCACCGACCAGCGGAAGCGCAAATTCGCCTGCACCGCCTGTATCTGCCCGACGCCGCCGAGCGGCTGTAAATGAAAGGCCAGATCCGGCCGCCGCACCGCCACCCGCACCCTATAGCCGCGCTTCGCAAGCGCCCGCACCACATGGCGCCCGACAAAGCCGGAGCCGCCGAAGACGGTGACGAGTTTTGAGTTTTCGGCCATAGGGCAGCTCCGGCGGGCGGGTGAGTTATTGGACGTTATTAGAAGTTTTTTGCAGGAAGGCAAAGGCGGAATATGCCGCAGGCTCCTGCCTTGGCGGCAAGAAGGAGGGACCTGTGCCATCGCAGCTTAAATGGCGTCAAGAGGCATATCTTTCACTGTTTCAAAGTGGCCTTTTCGAATCCAGACAGGCTCGCCGACGCATTCCACAAAACCGTGTGAGACCACCACGCCATCGCCATCTCCACAAGCGATTATTGGTCTTGACGTCTGCAAGCTGTAAAGGCGCAGATCCTCCAGATAATTTGGCTTTGACATGGCGTGCGGAAAATACTCGAACGGCACAACATCAAGCGCGTGACCATCCAGCGCATCTTGCGGCCTGCCTCCGGAGAACAGCGCATCGAGGGCAATTGTAGGGGTCATCAAAATTGAGCCAGCGCTTACGCCGATGAGAATCCCGCGACTGAGCGCCCAGTCCCGCAAGACATTCAACATGCCGCCTCGGCGAAGTCTTGAAAGAAAGGCAAAAGTATCGCCGCCAGAGAGGTGGATTGCATCACAGGCCAAGAGCCGGTCCGTTTCAGTCTCAGCTGAAGGCGCGTCCAAATCATGGAAGACAGCCAGTTCCAGTCCAAGACGGGCATAGTAGGATTTGCTTGCATTGAAGTAGTGAAAGTCAGGCTCCGGACCTGATGCGACATATCCAACGCGGCTGCCCCGCCCATGCATCATCTGAACCAGCCGCTCATCAATTGCGGCAGTCAACGGATAGGTTTGGTCGCTGTAAAGAACGGCGTTTATCATCCCGTCAGTCTGACCGAAGTTTGCTCCAGCGTAAATCTTAAGGGCAAACAAAAACCCGCCGGATCGCTCCGGCGGGTTTGATATTGTGACCAGAGGCCAGCGCTTACTTCTTAGCCTTCAGCGCCGCGCCCAAAATGTCGCCAAGCGACGCGCCGGAATCGGTGGAGCCGTATTGGGCGACCGCTTCCTTCTCTTCGGCGATTTCCAGCGCCTTGATCGAGACCGTCACCTTGCCGCTCTTCTTGTCAAAGGTCAGCACGCGCGCATCGACCTTCTGGCCGACCGAGAAGCGCTCGGGGCGCTGTTCGTCGCGGTCGCGCGACAGGTCGCCGCGGCGGATGAACGAGGTCAGGTCGTGATCGACCAGCTTCACATCGAGGCCGCCGTCGGTGACGCCAGTGACGGCGCAGGTGACGATGGCGTTCTTGCGCAGTTCGCCCGAAGAGGACGGCGCGGACGAGGCTGCGGACGCATGTGCGGCAGCGCCGCCGGACTCGCCGCCCTTGGTGAGCTGCTTGATGCCGAGCGAGATGCGCTCTTTCTCGACGTCCACGTCGAGCACGATGGCCTTGACCATCTCACCCTTCTGGAACTCCTCGATCACCTGCTCGCCCGGACGGTTCCAGTCGAGGTCCGACAGATGCACCATGCCGTCCACATCGCCTTCAAGGCCGATGAACAGGCCGAACTCGGTCTTGTTCTTGACCTCGCCCTCAACGACCGTGCCGACCGGGAAGGTCTGGGCGAACGCGCCCCACGGATTGTCCAAGGTTTGCTTAAGTCCGAGCGAGATGCGGCGCTTGACCGGATCGACTTCCAGCACCAGCACGTCAACTTCCTGCGTGGTGGAGAGGATTTTGCCCGGATGGACGTTCTTCTTGGTCCAGGACATTTCCGAAACGTGGATAAGACCTTCGATCCCGTCCTCGATTTCAACGAATGCGCCGTAATCGGTAATGTTGGTGACCTTGCCCTTGATCTTGGTGCCGAGCGGATATTTGTCGCCGATCGCCGCCCAAGGATCGGACTCAAGCTGCTTCATGCCCAAGGAAATGCGATGCGTTTCCTGGTTGATGCGCACGATCTGAACCTTGATCGTCTGGCCGATTGTCAAAAGCTCCGACGGGTGGTTGACGCGGCGCCAAGCCATGTCGGTGACATGCAGAAGACCGTCAATGCCGCCGAGGTCAACGAACGCGCCGTAATCGGTGATGTTCTTGACGGTGCCGTCAACGATTTGGCCCTCTTCAAGATTCTGCACGATTTCCGAACGCTGCTCGGCGCGGGACTCTTCAAGCACGGAGCGGCGCGAGACAACGATATTGCCGCGGCGCTTGTCCATTTTGAGGATTTCAAACGGCTGCGACACATGCATGAGCGGCGACACGTCGCGGATCGGGCGGATGTCCACCTGGCTGCGCGGCAGGAACGCGGTCGCGCCGTCGAGATCGACGGTGAAGCCGCCCTTGACCACGGCGAAGATGATGCCGTCAACGCGCTCGGCCTTGGCGAACTTCTCTTCGAGCTTGACCCAGCTCTCCTCGCGCCGCGCCTTGTCGCGCGACAAGACGGCTTCGCCCAGTGCGTTTTCGATGCGCTCGACGTAAATATCGACAGTGTCGCCAGGCTTGAGACCGCCGTCTCTGCCTTTGACCCCAAATTCCTTGAGCGCGACGCGCCCTTCAACTTTCAGACCGGCGTCGATGACGACCATGTCTTTTTCGATGGCGATGATGACGCCTTTGACCACGGTGCCTTCGGCAAGGTCATTGGTGAGGTATGATTCTTCGAGAAGCGAAGCGAAATCTTCCTTCATCGGTGCAGCTTTAGCCATAGTTTCTCCTGAAAAGCCCGGATTTTCGGGCTGGGCGCCGGTGGGTTAGCGTTACATTATGCTTCTCTCGCCATCCCGTCTTTTCAATGGAAAGACTGATGGTGCCCGCAAGTGGAGCGTCCGGCGCGGTGAGGCTGGCGGAGAAACGGTTATTGGTCCTGCGAGGCCAGTTTCTCGTCTATGATAGAAACGGCTGCGCGGAACGCGGTTTCTATATCCATCTTGCTCGTATCAAGCAAGTGCGCATCTGCCGCCGGTTTCAGAGGCGAATCCGTGCGCCCCATGTCCCGCGCGTCGCGCCGTTCAATGTCGTCGAGGATGGCCTCATAATCCGCATCGCCTGCGCGCATCAGCTCTTCGTCAAACCGCCGCTTGGCGCGCACTTCGGCTGAGGCCGTGACATAGAGCTTCACTGCGGCGTCCGGGCAAACGACCGTCCCGATGTCCCGCCCGTCTAAAACCGCGCCGCCCGGCTGATTTGCAAAGGCCCGCTGCTTTTCAACAAGAATGCGCCGCACGGCAGGAATAACCGCCACCTTCGATGCGCCTTCGCCAATATCATGTGCTGCCAGCAAATCCCGGTCCAGCTTGGCAAGATCAATGGCTTTTGCCGTTTCAACGGCGACGGCTTCTTCGCCGAGCGGAAGTCCGTTGTCGATCAGAGCTTTGGCCAAAGCCCGATACGTCAGCCCGGTGTCGAGATGCGGCAGGCGGTATTTGTCAGCAAGCCGCCGCGCCAGCGTGCCTTTGCCTGATGCGGCGGGGCCGTCTATTGCGATGATGAGGTCATTAGACTGCAATTTGTTCAAACGCTCCGCGTCAGCCCACCGTCGATTCTGATGCTCTGGCCGGTGATATAGCCCGACTTCTCCGAGGCTAAAAACAGGATCAGCTCCGCCGCCTCGTCCACCGTTCCATAGCGCCCCATCGGAATGCGCGCGCGGCGGTCTTCCTTCTCCGGCAGTGAGTCGATGAAGCCTGGCATGACATTGTTCATGCGCAGATTGTCTTTGGCATATTGGTCGCAGAAGAGCTTGGTGAAGGCGGCAAGGCCGGTGCGGAACACGGCGGAGACCGGAAAGTTTTCCTCAGGCTCGAACGCCACCGCCGTTGAAATGTTGACGATGGAGCCCGACTTCTGCGCCTGCATGATGGGCGCGACGAGGCGGGTCATTCGGATGACGTTGAGCAGGTAAAACTCCATGCCAAGCTGCCAGTCGGCGTCGGAAATCGACAGGATCGCGCCCTTCGGCCCATGCCCCGCCCCGTTCACCACAGCGTCAATGCGGCCCCAGCGGTCCATGGCGAGATCAACAAATTTCTTCAGATCGTCCGGGTTCAAATTCGAGCCGGTGAAGCCGAGACCGCCCAACTCCATGGCCAGAGCCTCGCCGCGCCCCGATGAGGACATGATGGCGACTTCAAAGCCATTCTCCGCCAGCTTGCGCGCTGCCCCCGCCGCAATGCCCGAGCCGCCGCCGATTATGAGGGCTGTTTTGATGTCTGTCATGTAATCCTCGCCCCCAGCCCCGTCATCAGCCCCATAAACTCGGGAAAGCTCGTCGCGATCATGGTGGAATCATCCACTGTCACCGGCTTTTCCGCCGCCAGCCCCATGACCAGAAATGCCATCGCGATCCGGTGGTCGAGATGTGTCGCAACCGTCCCGCCGCCGATTCCTTTGCCGCCGGGAACGCCGCGCACGGAGAGCGTCTCCCTGCCCTCCGCGCAGTCAACGCCATTGGCCTCAAGCCCGCGCGCCACTGCGGCGAGGCGGTCGCTTTCCTTGACGCGCAGCTCTTCGAGGCCGTTCATCACTGTCTCGCCCTCGGCGAACGAGGCGGCGACGGCGAGGACCGGATATTCATCAATCATTGACGGCGCGCGCTCAGCCGGGACGCTGACGCCCTTGAGGTCCGAGGCGCGCACCCTCAGGTCCGCCACGTCCTCGCCGCCCGCCAGACGCGGATTGAGAATGTCGATCTTCCCGCCCATTTCCTGAAGCGTCAAAATGAGACCTGTGCGGGTCGGGTTCATCAGGACGTTTTTGATCGTGATGTCCGAACCCGGCACAATCAGCGCCGCCACCAGCGGAAAGGCCGTCGAGGATGGGTCGCCCGGCACGTCAATGGTCTGGCCAATGAGTTTGCCCATGCCTTCGATGCGGATGTAGCGGACATTGTCCTTGTCTGTCGTCACTTCAAGATTTGCGCCGAAGCCGCGCAGCATCTTTTCCGTATGGTCGCGCGTCATCACCGGCTCGATCACCGTGGTTACGCCCGGCGTGTTCAGACCGGCGAGCAGCACGGCGGATTTCACCTGAGCCGACGCCATCGGCACGCGGTAGGAAATCGCCGTCGCTGTCTTCGGCCCATGCAGCGTCAGCGGCATCCGGTCGCCTTCGGCGGCTGTGACCGTCACGCCCATCTGCCGCAGCGGATCGAGCACGCGCCTCATCGGCCGGCTCTGCAGCGAGGCGTCGCCGATGAAAGTTGTGGCCATATCGTAGACGCCGGTCAGCCCCATTGTCAGCCGCGAGCCCGTGCCGGCATTGCCGAAATCCAGCGGCCCCGTCGGCTCTTTAAGCCCGCCATTGCCGACGCCCTCAATTATCCAGACCTTGCCGTCCTTGCGGATATCCGCGCCCATGGCGGACATGGCTTTGCCGGTGTTGATGACATCCTCACCCTCCAGCAGCCCGCTGATGCGGGTTTCGCCCGAGGCGAGGCCGCCGAACATGAAGGAGCGGTGCGAGATCGACTTGTCGCCGGGAATGTTGACGGTTCCGGCAAGATTTTCGGAACGGCGCGCGGTCGCCGGTTTGGCGGATGGGTGATTGCTCATGGGCATTGGGCTTTGATTGGGATTTCGGTTAGCGCGCGGCTCTAACACAAGTGTTTCAAAGGGTCACCATGGCGCAGCTTTGATTCTTCGGCAGCATATCATCATGAATCTATGCGGCTGACCCAAGATGAACTGGCCGGCGTTGAATCGCGCTTGCTCTTGCGAACCAATCCATGTTTAGATTTATGCGCGGTTGCCTGGGAATTTTTTGATATATCAGCCGCCTGAGCGCGTGAGGGCCTCGGCCTGCTGGCTGCCTGATCAGCCGCATGAACTAATCAGAAATGCGCTGGCGCTTGGCTGCAATGTCGCTCTTGGTTTCCCGGCTCCCGCGCTTGGGAATGCTCCAAGACTTATGACCTCAGGCCCGGAAAGAGAGGTGAACCATGCATATTGAGGAAGTCACCGAGGAAGTAAGTTTACACTTCTTGGCAAGCCACCGGTTTGGCAGGCTGGGCTGCGCGCGCGATTCTCAGCCCTACATAACGCCGATCAACTTCGCCTATCATGATCGTTTCATTTACAGCTTCTCGACCGTTGGCCGGAAGGTGGAATGGTTGCGGACCAATCCCCTCGCCTGTGTTGAAGTGGATGAGATCGAGAGCGCTTGGAAATGGACGAGCGTCATCGTCTCGGGGAGATATGAAGAGCTGTCTGGAATGGATGGCGGTCAGTCAGGCCGCGAATTTGCTCACAAGCTGCTGATGAAACACGAATTGTGGTGGGAACCCGGCTACGCCAGGACAATCCTGCGCGGCGCGCCGCGATCCTTGGAGCCTGTCTACTTTCGCGTGTCGATTGATGAAATCAGCGGCCACAGGGCTCTGCAAACATGAAGCCGGCAAATCACTGATTTAGCCGCCGGAGCCCGCCCCAATATGGATTTTCAATGTGGCGCCGGGCCGATTTTTCTTTGGCTTTGACAAGCCCGCCGCTTTGCGGCTATGCACGCGCGATTTTGTTTCGGCCATTGGCCCCGGCGCCGCCGGCATAGAATATTCACGAGGTGTAAATTGTCCAAAGCCGCACTCGGCACCAAACGCACTTGCCCGGAGACCGGCAAGAAATTTTATGACCTGAACAAGGACCCGATCGTTTCGCCCTATTCAGGCATCGCCTACCCGCTTTCGGCCTTTGAGCAGGTCAAGCGCGAAATCCGCGCCGAAGAGGATGAGGAAGAAGTGGCGGAAGTCGATGTCGCGCTGGAATCGCCGGAATTTGTGGCGCTTGAAGAGGCCGACGGCGACGACAAGGGTGATGCTGAGGAGATTCCTGATCTCGGCGACGACGAGGTTGATATCGGCGAGGATGCTGAAGACACATTCCTCGAAGAGGAAGAAGAAGAGGGCGATGTCTCCGACATGCTCGGCGGGCGCGCCGAGGGCGAAGACGAAGTCTAGTTTTTGCGCTTGATATTGCCGGGTCCGCGCTTTATGAACCCGCTCGGTCGAAGGCCCCAGGGCCTTCGCTTATGACCCGAAAGGTCACGGGGACCACCCGGAAATGGGGCCATAGCTCAATTGGTAGAGCGCTTGCATGGCATGCAAGAGGTCGGCGGTTCGATTCCGCCTGGCTCCACCAGCCTTTTGGGCTGCGGCTCGGCGAGCCGGTGGCGCGACATGGCGGCGCTCTAGCGAAGGCTGCCGCGCCGAAGTGCGGAGCAACGAAGTCGGGCTTATCCGGTCAGACTCCGCTTGTCTTAGGCGGCCGATTCTACAGCTCAACCGAAATCGACAATTCTCCCTCCTTGCGGAACAGCACGGTGAAGTTCCGGCCGGCTGCCAGTTCCGTCAGCTGCTCGTCCAGCGCCTTCTGTTTTGCATTTGAATTCATTGGCGAGGTGAACACAAACTCAAACGGCTCAGCGCCGCGCGCTTCGGCGATCCACTGAATTGTTGGCGCATCCGGGTTGCCATGCTTGCCATCGGCGGAAATCACATAAGTCCGCGCCGGAAGCGCCTTGAAAAACTCGAGCGAGACATTGCGCTCGCTGCCGTGATGCGGCACTTTCAAGACATCGAGCGTCTGCGACCCGTCAACAGCATGTCCCGCCGCCTTCAAATATCCAAGAATGTCATCGCCGCGCGCGTCGCCCGTCATCAGCAGCGTCTTGCCGCCCGCTTTGACAAGAATCACGATGCTGGAGAGATTGGGCACAGAGCCATCGGTGAAGGCGGCGATGGTCCCAACCGGTATTTTCTTGCTCCATTCCGCCCGCAGCTCTGTCAACCGCTGTTTTCCGGGGCCCATCACGTCAAACTCGAGTCCATCCGCGACAGTGACGTTTTTCCGCCCCTGGACCAGCCCGTTGAACCCGCCATTGCCGCCAAGCCCGAGTTTGCCGAGATTGTTGGAGAGCCTGTGGCCCTGTCCGACGCTGGCGATGATCTCACCCGTCCGCGCGTCATTGAAGCTTGCGGAGTGAGGGTCAAAGGCGGGGCCGGACGCCGCAGCCACAACTGCCGCCACCGAAGCCGACTGAAAATCCTTGCCGGTCAGCCCGGAGAAACTGTTGAACCAGAACTGGCCGAAGCGCACGCTCTGCGCCTCGCCGTCGTCGAGCGCCGCCGCCATGTCGTCCGTCAGTGCGAGCAGCCCGTTAATATGGTCGTCGTCAATATGCGTGACCATGCCCAGGTCAAACTCAAGCGGCCCGTCATCCGGCTTGTTCGCCTCTATCCATGGCTTCAGGAACTTGCCGTAAACGCCGCTTGGGCCGCCGTCGAACAGGATTTTCGTTGTCCCATGGTGCAGCACCATGCAGTCGCCGTGTTTTGCGCCGAGACATTCAAGCCGTGCCATGACTAATCCCCCTCACACTGATTGCATCGCCCTCAAAATATCGACAAGCCCAGCGCCCTGAAAGCTGCGCTCGCGGCCAAGGTCCGTGGCGGTGGCGCAGAGGATCTGCTTGATCCGCTGCGGACTGCGCCGCAGCTCCTTGTGCCGGGCGATCAGCATGGCCGCCGCGCCGCTGACATGCGGCGCCGCCATTGAGGTCCCGTCCATTTTCTCCACGCCGCCGCCCGGCACCGGCGCGCTGATCCGCTCGCCCGGCGCCAGGATGTCGGGCTTCATACGCCCGTCGCCCGTCGGTCCCCTGCTCGAAAAATAGCTCACGCCATAGGCGTGCGGCTTCTCCCGGTGGGTCGAGCCGACGGTGATGACGCCGTCGGCATTGCCCGGATCGGTGATGTTCATAGCCGAATAGGTTTCAAAAACGCCCTTTTCCGTGGCAAATTTCTGGTAGCCCTGATTGCCCGCCGCCGCGACCACCACCACGCCGTCGGCGGCGAGTTGGTTCGCCTGAACGCAGACAGGGGTCTGGCCGCAGGCATAATTGGCGACTTCATGGCGGATCGACAGGCTCAGATTGGCCCCGTGCACTTTTTGCTCGTCCTTGTGCCGGTTGACATGTGACAGAAACTGCAGCGCGGCGATGATGACAAACTCTTCGCCGCCGCCGGTCTCGTCGCACACACGAAGATCGTAAAACCGGATACTCGGACAGATGCCCTTGAGTTCTCCCTTGTCGAAATTTGCGGCCTCTCCCGCCCTCAGGCTGCCGCCCAGTATTCCCGCCACATGTGTGCCGTGCGGATGCGGCGGTGCCGTGGCCGGATCAATTTCCAAAAGCGGCGCCAGGAGGTTCCAGTCCAGCTGCCGCCCCAGTGTGATGTCCTGTTTCAGCTGGCCGAGTCTCATTGTGACGCCGGGAGCCTTGCCTAGTGCCGCCTCAATTGCCTCGCTTGGCCCGCCGATCGAAATCAGCTCGCGCAGCCGCCGGAAATCATAGGCCTTGAGCACCCGCGAACCGCCCCCCGGCTCCCGGTTGGAAAATGCGCGGTGCGCTGCGTCAATGCCGCTGTCGATGATTGCCCATGTGATCTTCGACGTGTCCTGCTCAAACAGCCGCTCCGCGGCGTCAGCCTTGATCGTCATGCGCGACACATGGGTGGACACGGAAAACGGCCGGTTGAGATTGATGTTGAAAATCGACGGCGGCTCGTTTCCATCCTTTGCCGACTCTAGCCTTTTTGCCGAAAGCGCCTCAAGCAGCGCCCGCGCCTTTTCCGTCCAAAGCATGGCGCAGTCGCTGACGCTCGCCTCGCGCCGGTTGATTTTGGCGATCAGCGCGTCAATCTTCGCGGCCGCCGCTTTCTGCTTGGCGCCGGAAAGCTCACTGAGCGAGCTCGCGGCGCTGACAATGACGATCAGGATCAGCACTTGCCATTTGTCGCGTCCCGGCTCGCTCTTCAAAACCTCGTAAAGATTGGTCCCGCCGCTCTTGTCCTGCGTCTTAACCCCGAGGCTTTCATAAATGCTCAGCAGCTCCGCGACGGACTGTGCCGTGCTGCCCTCAATCAGCCCCTTTGTGCGGCGCGGCGGCGCAAACCTGTCCTGCCACCAGGCTGTCAGTGGCAGCACATGCAAAATAAGCTGCTCAAATGTCAGCGAGGCTGCGATGTCGTTGCGCAGCGCCGCAATTTTCGCGGCTCTGACCGCGCCATCCGTTCCAAGGCTGCCGGCAATGGCGCTCGCCACTTCAAAGGACGAGCTTCTGTTGTGCGCCGTGATGATCAGGTCTTCGCGCCCGTCTCCGCCCGTCTCGCAGGCGTACTTCGTCCAGACCTCGGCCATAATAGGCGTGTCCTGCGTGAACCGCCGCTCGACGCCGAAGGTCAGCGCAAGTTCGAGAAACGCGTCGCGGTCCAGTTCGGGTAATTCAGCATTCGCCATGTGTCACCGCTCCGAATGCCCCAGACATACTATTCGGCAAAAGCGCATGGATGGCAAGAATATCTGCTGGCTTCAGCGAAAATCAGGCAGCCGCCAGTCAACTTGCGCGAGACCGCGCTCAGCCAGAAACGCGTTCGCTTTGGAAAAATGTCCGCAGCCGATGAACCCCTGATGCGCCGACAGCGGCGAGGGGTGCGGCGCCTTGAGGACAAGATGCTTTGATGTGTCCACGAAAGCCGCTTTGCGCTGCGCGTACGCGCCCCAGAGCATAAACACCACCGGCGGCCGCTGCGCGTTGACCGCGCGGATGACGGCGTCGGTGAAGCGTTCCCAGCCCTGTCCCTGATGCGAGGCGGCCAGGCCGCGCTCGACCGTCAGCACGCTGTTGAGCAGGAGAACTCCCTGCTTGGCCCAGTGTTCGAGAAAGCCATGCCGGGCAGGGACAATGCTAAGGTCGCGCTCAAGCTCCTTGTAAATATTGATCAGCGACGGCGGAATCCGCACGCCGGGGCGAACCGAAAAGCACAGACCATGCGCCTGTCCGTCGCCATGATAGGGGTCTTGTCCAAGTATCACCACGCGCACACCGCCGAGCGGCGTCAGGTCAAGCGCTCTGAAATATTCTGCGCCTTTCGGAAAAATCTCCTTCCCAAGCGCCTTTTCGCTCACAAGGAATGACCGCAGCGCCTGCATGTGTGGGCTGGCGAACTCCGGCTCCAGCGCCGCCTGCCAGCTGTCATCAAGTTTAACGGCGCTCATGGCTCACTCCACATAGAGCCGCCAGTTATGCTCTTCCTTGAAGCCCAGCACCTCGCGGATTTTGCGGTTGGAGAACAGGGCCTCAAACTCGCCTATTTCGCGTTTGAACGGCACATTTGGAAAGAACTTCTTAGCAAGCTCCATTGTCGGGACGTTCGCAGTCGCATTGTCATTGCCGGCATTGAACACCTGATAGCCGAGCCCGTCTTTCTCAATGCACAGATGCACGATCTGCCCCAGGTCGCGCGCGTCGATGTAGCACCAGGCGTTGCGCCGCCGGGTTTCTGGATGGGCAAAGAATTCGGGGAATTTCTCATATTCATGCGGCTCGATCACATTGCCGATGCGCAGGGCGTAGACGTCGATGCCGAAGCGCTCAGCGAACGTGCGCGCAGTTTTTTCGTTGACCACTTTCGACAGCCCGTAACTGTCCATCGGATCAACGTCATAATCCTCCTCCAGCGGAAACTGGTGGAAGTCGCGCAGCCCCTCGGCGAAACACACACCGTATGTCGTCTCGCTGGAGGCGACGATGACCTTTTTGATGCCAAGCTTGGCGGCGGCTTCAATCACATTATACGTACCCATGACGTTGACGCGGAACGTCTCATTGTCGGGCTTCAGCATGATGCGCGGCACGGCGGCGAAATGCACCACGGCGTCGAATTTCTTCGGCCCGCCGGGCACATCAAGATCGGGGAAATCCGTGTGCATCGAAAGCGCGTTGAATACCTGGCCGGAATCGGCGATGTCCACATTGAGATTGCGAATGCCCGCCCGGTCGAGCGGCACAAGATCAAGGTTCAGCACCTCATAGCCCTTGTTCACAAGCCAGGGCAGCACATGCCGTCCCGCCTTGCCCGAGCCGCCGGTGAATGCGATGCGCTTGGCCATGTTGTGTCTCCGCTGAACACGAAAACGCCCATTGATAGGCCATGCTGCGTCTGGGTCAACCGGCACAAGGAGTTTTCCATTGATGCGCCCCAGCCTATCAGCTAGAAGCGCCTCATGCGAAGCACCCGTAGCTCAGCTGGATAGAGTGCTGCCCTCCGAAGGCAGAGGTCACAGGTTCGAATCCTGTCGGGTGCGCCAGAATTCAATAACCCATGCCGGAACCGACACTTCTGCGGACCCAAGTTCCGTGCTATGATGGCAAAGGAGACGGAACGGCAATTCGGAAACGCTTATTCATTGGCCCCGCCCCAAGACATGCCGGTCAATAGCGCGACCGTCATTATCTCACACGCAGGAGGCATTCATGAACGTGTTCAATGTCGTGCGTTTCAAGGTAAAGCCCGGAATGGAGGAGACCTTTCTAGACGCTCACCGGAACGTTTCCGGAAGCTGGGCGGGTCTGCGCCACGCCAACATCATCCGGACTGGTGAAGGAGGCTACTGCATTATCGCGGAATGGGAGAGCATGGATTCAATGGCCGCCGCCCGGCCGCAGATGATCGCCACGCTCGACAGCTTCCGTCACACCCTGGAAAACCTGGGCGGCGGGCTGGGCGTCACGGACCCCGTCTCGGGACCTGTCGTCCTGTCGATGAAGTAGTCAATACTGGCCGGAGGGAGAATGGCGGCGGCATTCGGGGCGCTGGCGGGCGAAGGCGCGTTGGCAATATCCCTTAGGCCGACTATGCTTCCTGCATTCGGAGGCCTTCCCATGCCGGGCTACTTCGGCACGCAGATCCAGCAGCGTCTGCAGGCTCAGGCGGAGGCGGCCGCTGAGTTCGTCAATGCGACGCCCGGCGCGTGTCAGGCGGGCCGTTTCATGGCCTGCGACGATCCGGATCGCCTCGGCTGGGAGCGGGTTGACGCCTTTCTTGAGCGAGACGGCATTTTCGGTTTCCGCCTCATTGCGGCCGGCAAGGC
>CAWDIY010000039.1:0-69533 GCA_963802455.1 uncultured Alphaproteobacteria bacterium
GGCCTCGACACCGGCGGCACCTATACGGACGCTGTGCTTTTCTGCCCGGCGCGCGGCGTTGTCGCCTCGGCAAAAGCGCTGACTACGCGCCATGATCTGAGCATCGGCATTTCCGAAGCCGCCGGCAAAGTCCTCGCCGCCGCGAAGGCCGACCCCAAGGACATCGCCCTCGTCTCCATGTCCACAACGCTGGCCACAAATGCTCTTGTGGAGGGGCAGGGCGGCCGCGTCGCGCTGATATCAATCGGCTTTCACGAGCGCGACCTGAAGCGCGACGGCCTCGCTGAGGCGCTCGGCAAGGACCCGCTGATCCTGTGCCCCGGCGGACATGACGCGCACGGCAACGCCGCAGCGCTCGACCTGTCAGCGCTGGAAGCTGCCCTTCCCGAGCTGGCACAAAGTGTCTCGGGCATCGCAATCGCCTCCATGTTCGCTGTCCGCAACCCCGCCCATGAAATCGCCGCGCGCGACCTTATCCAATCGAAATGCGATTTGCCCGTTACCGTCTCGCACGAGCTGTCCTCCAAGCTCGGCGGTCCGCGCCGCGCCTTGACGACACTTCTGAATGCGCGCCTCGTCGGTATGATCGGCCGCCTCATCGAAGCCACGAAGAGCTTCCTCGCCGCCAATAATATCGAAGCCCCGCTGATGCTGGTGCGCGGCGACGGCGCGCTTGTATCCGCAGCCTTCGCCGCCCGCCGCCCGATTGAAACCATTCTCTCCGGCCCCGCCGCAAGCCTTGTCGGCGCAGGATTTCTGTCGGGCCTCAAAGACGCTATCGTCTCCGACATTGGCGGCACGACGACCGACGTGGCGCTGCTGATGGACGGTCATCCGCGTCTTGATCCCGACGGCGCAACGGTCGGCGGCTTCCGCACCATGGTCGAGGCCGTCGCGATGCGCACGCACGGGCTTGGCGGTGATTCTGAAGTTTCGCTCGCCGAGGGCGGGCTGGAACCTTTGCTTATGCTCGGCCCCCGCCGCCTGCTGCCGCTGGCGCTTGCCGCATCGCTGCACAGGGACGAGGTGCTGGGCGCGCTCGACCGCCAGCTGAAGCAGGAAAACCCCAACCGGCTCGACGGAAAATTCGCCCACCGCACCGGCCTTTCCGACCGCTTCGCCGCCGGTCTTTCTGAAGGCGAAGCCGCGCTCTACGGCAAACTGACATCCATCCCTCAGCCGCTCGACCGCGTCCTCGTCTCGGCATCGCAGAGCGCCGCGCTGGCGCGGCTCGTCGCGAGGGGCCTTGTGCTCGTCTCCGGCTTCACGCCGACCGACGCGCAGCATGTCTTGGGCCGCCAGTCCAATGGCGACCTGGAGGCCGCGCAGAAGGGCGCTGAACTCTTCGCCCGCAAGCGCGACGGCAGAGGCCGACCCATCGCCGCCTCCGGCGCGGATATCGCCGAACGCGTCATCACCCAGCTTGAGCGCCGCTCCGCAGAGCTGGTGCTTGAAACCGCTTTCGCCGAATCCGGCCTTGAAGGCCCCGAAACCGTCGCTCACGCCACAATCCAGTCAGCCCTCGACGGCAGCCACGGCGTCGCCCGGCTCACGGTTTCGCTAGACCGCTCGGTCATCGGCCTTGGCGCATCCGCAGGCCTGATATACCCGGCCGTCGGCACGCTGCTCTCCACAAAGGCCGTCATCCTGCCACACGCTGATGTCGCCAACGCCGTTGGCGCGGTCGTCGGCGAAGTGCGCGTCACGGTCAGCGCCAGCATCGAAGCGCCAAGCGAAGACCGCTTCCGCGTGACGGTCGGCGAAACGGTTCAGGACTTCGTAGCTGAAAGCGCCGCCATCGCCTTCGCCCGGGAAGAGGCCGAAAAACTGGCTCTGGCAAAGGCCGAAGAGGCGGGCGCTGAGGACGCGCATGTGGAGGCCGCAGTGTCGGTGAACGAGGCCTTCATCGAGGGCCTGCGCAAATTCATCGACGCCGGCGTCACCGCCATTGCCACGGGCCGGCCGAGGCTCGGCAAGCCCTGATGCGCCTTTTCTCCAATTGACCCTTCGTGCCGCCTATGGTGAAACGCGGCAAGTTTTTTGAGAGGTACCTGCCTGATGAGCGCACGCATAGAAATCGCCGGACTGAAAATCGACAAGGCGCTGCACGATTTTATTCTCAGCCAAGCCCTTCCCGGCACGGGCGTGACGGCGGACAATTTCTGGTCCGGCCTCGCCGCCATCCTCAAAGACCTCGCCCCGAAAAACGCCGCGCTCTTGAAAAAGCGCGACGAGCTGCAGGCCAAGATCGACGCATGGCACATCGCCAAACGCCCGACCGGCTATGCCATGCCCGAATACAAATCATTCCTGACCGACATCGGCTATCTCGTATCCGGAAGGTCCGGATTTCAAAGTCACCACCGAAAATGTCGATGCTGAAATCGCCACTATCGCCGGGCCGCAGCTGGTCGTGCCGGTGATGAACGCCCGCTATGCGCTGAACGCCGCGAACGCGCGCTGGGGCTCGCTTTATGACGCGCTGTATGGGACCGATGCGATTGGCGAAGCGCCCAAATCAGGCGGCTTCGATGCAGCGCGCGGCGCGAAAGTCATCGCTTGGGCGCGCGATTTCCTTGACCGCGCCCTGCCGCTTGCGGCGGGCGGCTGGACGAAGGTGAAGAGCTTCGCCGTTCAAAACGGCATCCTTCTCATCACCCTTCTCGATGGTTCCGTGACCGGCCTCTCCACGCCCGCCCAGTTCGACGGTTTCAAAGGCGAGGCCGCGTCGCCGCGCGCGCTGATGTTTGTCAATAACGGCCTGCATATCGGCGTGACGATCAACAAGGACCATCCCATCGGATCAACCGACGCGGCCAACATCGCCGACGTGGTCCTCGAATCCGCCCTGACCACCATCATGGACCTCGAAGACTCCATCGCCGCTGTCGATGCGCAGGATAAGGTCGAAGCCTACCGCAACTGGCTCGGGCTGATGAAAGGCGATCTGACGGAGGAAGTGCAGAAGGGCGACAAAACCATCACCCGCGCGCTCAATCCAGACCATCCCTACACCGGCGCGGACGGCGCGGAAAAGCTGATGCGCTCGCGCTCCTTGATGCTGGTGCGCAATGTCGGCCACCTGATGACCAATCCGGCAATCCTGCTGCCTGACGGCAGTGAAATTCCCGAAGGCATTCTGGATGCGATGGTCACGGCGCTGATCGCGCTTCATGACATTGGCCCGAAAGGCCGCAGACAGAACTCGCGCGCGGGCTCCTGCTATTTCGTCAAACCGAAAATGCACGGCCCCGAGGAAGTCGCCTTCGCCGTCGAGATTTTCACCCGCGTCGAAGCCGCGCTCGGCATGGCCAAGAACACGATCAAAATGGGCATTATGGACGAGGAGCGCCGCACGACGGTCAACCTCAAGGAATGCATCCGCGCCGCCTCGCAGCGCATCGCCTTCATCAACACCGGCTTCCTCGACCGCACCGGCGATGAGATGCACACGAGCATGCAGGCCGGGCCGATGGTGCGCAAGGCGGCGATGAAATCGTCGAAATGGATCGCCGCTTACGAAAACTGGAATGTCGACACCGGCCTGCAGTGCGGCCTCGACGGCCACGCCCAGATCGGCAAGGGCATGTGGGCCATGCCCGACCTGATGGCCGCCATGCTCGAGCAGAAGATCGGCCACCCGAATGCAGGCGCCAATACCGCCTGGGTTCCGTCGCCCACGGCCGCGACATTGCACGCCACGCATTATCACAGCGTCGATGTCCACGCCGTGCAGGCGCAGCTCAAGTCCCGCCCCAAGGCGAGCCTCGACGACATCCTCACCGTCCCCGTCGCCGAAAACACCAACTGGCCGCCGGACGAAGTGCTGAACGAACTGGAGAACAATGCGCAAGGGCATTCTCGGCTATGTCGTGCGCTGGGTCGATCAGGGCATCGGCTGCTCAAAGGTGCCGGACATCAACAACATCGCCCTGATGGAAGACCGCGCCACGCTGCGCATCTCCTCCCAGCACATCGCCAACTGGCTGCACCACGGCGTGACGAACGAAGCGCAGGTGCTTGGCGTGATGGAGCGCATGGCGAAGGTCGTGGACGGGCAGAACGCGGGCGACCCGCTCTACAGGCCCATGGCTCCGGATTTCGGCGCATCCATCGCGTTTCAGGCGGCGTGCGATCTGGTGTTCAAAGGGCTGGAGCAGCCGAACGGGTATACGGAGCCGGTGCTGCACAGGCGGCGGCTGGAGCTGAAGGCGCGAGGGTGAGCGGCTTCCGCAATTGCCTGAGCTGGGCAGGCGCTGATCATGTACCAAATCTATAGTATGTATCGAAGCGGACATTTTAAGGTTGTATTTCACTTAAAGAATGATAGTTGCTTGTTATCATTGGGGCGTATTTTTGACCATCATTGTCAATTTCACCTACTATCTAAGCTTTGTCGTGGGCGCTTCGTTCTTCGCCGAGACAGGTCAAATTGTCGCTCTGCCGCTGGTCTATCTGCCACTGGCAATTTTCTATGCCATTAACAATTTGCGCTTTCGTCTGACCGCACTCTCGACTTGCATCGCGATACAGCTTCTTCATCTATTCGACATTCCTGCTATGCTGCTCGCCCACACAAAGGGCTGGAGACCAAAGCCGGTATTGACCTGCTATGAAGGCGGCTGCTCAGGTCTCTCGCAGCCTTGGTCACACAGCCCGATGCAGATTGCAGAATTGGCCGCCATAATCGGGATCGCTGCTGTACTCGCGGTTCTTACTGTCGCGCTTGCTTCATATGCGCTTTTCTGGGCGCTCAATCAAAAAAATACTGACCTGCCGCCACGATGGCAGAGTATTGGCATGACTTTGGCGTCTCTGGCTGGAAACATCTGGTGCGTCAGTCAGTATGTGGATTCCATCACCGGATGGAGAGGCGAGATCGAACCCCGCTTCGCCATTCAAGATATGGTAATCGTGCTTTTATCTATTATCGTGTGGCGGTACGTCCTCGGGAGGCACGCGATCATTCGGTCGATCAGCCTGCCGACGCTGCTGATCGGCATCGCAGCTATTCTTACCTTCGGCTATTGCCTCATCGGGCTTGGCCATTGGAAACATCAGCTGCGTTCAGAGATCATAGCGTGGATGATCATTTTCCTTCCGCTGGGCATTGCGTTCGTCGTGCAAGGCGCGCTCATGTTGGCGGGCTTGGTCGTGTCCTCCACTGTTGCTGCGTCAATAATCTGCTTGGGCAGAATCCCAATGTATTTTGAACACTCGATGCGCTGGATAAGCGCGCGCCTGCCCTTTTCCAGAGGCGGAGATCACGGCGCGAAGGCAAAGTGAACCGAGGACAGATTTCGTCAGCATCAGCGCTTTGACCTGATCGGGGGTGAGGCCGTGCTGATCGAGAATCATTCGGAACGCAATATGATCGCTCAGCGCCATTTCAATGATGTCGCTGATTGCCGGCAGCGACAGATCCGCTGCGGTTCTGGTTATTGGTTTCACGCAAGAACTCTTTCAAGAATGCGCGGAATTTGCTGCTTCACCTTGAAAAATCCCGCCGTTGCATGTGGCCAGATCAGCGCATCCCAATCGCGCCGCAGCTCGGCAAGCGTGATGCCTTTGGCGGCCAATGCGGGGGCGGCGGCGCGGAGCCAGTCGCAGAGCGGACCCTGCGTGGCATAGGGCGTGATAATCTGCGCCGCGCCCGCCCGGGCCGCCCAGAGCGCCAAATCCTCCGGCAATCCCGCCCGCATTGCGATGGCGTCAGCGCCAATGCGTGCGGCGGCGTCTTGCATGGCCCCCGCTTCAAAGGCAGCCACATTTTCCGGAACCGCGTGTGGCGAGCGCAGGTGGCTGACGGTGAGCATGGCGGATGCCCGGATGTCGTAAGCGGCGAGATCAAAACTCTCCAGCATGCAGTCCTCCTCGGTCAACAGCAGTACAGACGGCACACCGGTTTTTGGAATGTTCACTGGCCGCAGCGCCATGAATGGCGGCAGGCCCTCCGGCTCTTCATCCTGGAGGCCTTGCACACCGCTGGCAAAGTCTCCTTCATCGGGCTGAAAGCGGTTTGCGGTGAAGGTGGCGATGTTCCAAGCCTTGGCCTCATACGGTTTTCCCCGTGTGTGCAGCCCCGCCACCCAGCGCCAGCCCAGCGTGTTGGATGCCGGATCGCCATCCAGAAGATGCCGGTAAAAGAAATCCGCGCCGAGGCGCCACGGCAGATTGAGCGTGAATATCCAGATCGAGGCGAACCACATCCGGGCGTGATTGTGCACATATCCCGTCGTCACGAGCTCCTCCACCCATGCGTCAAAACACGCAATGCCCGTCCCGCCCGTTTCCGCCGCCGCCACAGCTTTGCGCAAACGCCGATTCTGCTCCAGCTCCGCCAAATCGCCAGCGAGCCCTTCAACATAGCTGGCCCAAACCTGCGGACGGCGCTCCAGCCAGCCTTTGAAATAGCCGCGCCAGCACACCTCCTCAATGAACTTTTCCGCGCCGTCAAAGCCGTGCGCCCGCACCGCCCCGGCCACCAATTCCTCTTCCAGCACCAGCCGCCGCCGCACATAGGGCGAGAGCATGGAGACTGCGCTGTGCCTGCCCGGACCATGATCGAAATTGCGGCTTTTCGCATAGCGCTGCCCCATGGCCGGGACGAAACGTTCCAGAAGCGCCAATCCCTGCGCGCGGGTGGGGTTGTGTGCAGGGGACATGAGTTGACTTTGTGCCTTTTGATGTTTGTCCGGTGAGATGCCGCGCAAATTCGCAATGTCAACGCTTGGAGGTTCGATGGCTACTCAGGCGGCGGGGTGCGGCGACCCAGACCTCGCTCCGCCGCCCCCAGCACCCATTCCCGAAAGACAGCCGCGTGCGCACTGTTCTGTCGGACATTACCCGACACCAGATAAAATCCTTCGTTCACCGGAACCACCAAATCAAACGGCGCAACCAGCCGTCCGCTTTTCAGTTCCGGGCCGACCATCGATGTCCGTCCCAGCGCCACCCCTGCCCCTTGCGCGGCAAGCTCAAATGCCATGAGTGACGTGTCGCATTGCACGCCGGGATTCGCGGGGATTTGTTTCACGCCCGCCTTCTTCAGCCATTGCGCCCAGCCTTCCTTGTAACCCAGCACATGGATTAGCCTGTGCCTGACAAGTTCGGCGGGCGTGTTCAAGTGTCCGCCTTTAAGCAGCTTCGGACTGCATACCGGCCGCAGCGCCTCGCGTGTCAGCCGTTCAGACCTCACGCCCGGCCAATTGCCCTCGCCGTAACAGATATCTAGATCAAACGCCTCGCTCCCGCCGTCCTCATTCCACGCGCTCGAAATCAGCCGCAGTGCGATGCCCGGATGCTTGGCGATGAAATCCGGCAGCCTTGGCGCGAGCCAGTTGACGGCAAAACCCACTGTGCAGCGGATGGTGAGCACATCGCTTCGGCGCGGGCCGAACACTTCACTGGCCCCGGCGGCGAGCCGCTCAAACGCATCCTGCACTTTCGGCAGAAAAGCCTCGCCTGCCTTGGTCAGACCAAGACTGCGCGGAAAGCGGAAGAACAGCGGCTCGCCGAGTTTCAGCTCGAGGAGCTTGATCTGCTTGGAGACAGCCGCTTGGCTCAAGCCCAGTTCCCGCGCCGCAGAGGTAAAGCTGAGGTGCCGGGCCGAAACTTCAAAGGCGCGCAGCCAGGGCAGTGGCGGGAGTTCATGCATGATCAAGCCATAACTATTTTGTAGTCATAGGCCAGATAATCATCATTTGACCGCCCTGTCATCCGGCGGCACTGAAAGCGCTTTCGGGAGGCACATGATGTTCTCAATTTACCCATCCGCGCGCTTGCGTCCGTCGCCCTTTTTCGAGGCGACGGTGGCCGAGGGCGTCACCTCCTTCACCACCTACAACAACATGCTGATGCCGACCGGATTCGGCAAAGCTGAAGAGGAATATTGGCGCATCATCAACGGCGTCTCGATGTGGGATGTGGCGGTCGAGCGGCAGGTTGAGCTGAAAGGTCCGGACGCCGCTCAGCTGGCGCAGATATTGTGCACGCGTGATTTGACCAAATGCGTCGAGGGGCAGGGCAAATATGTCGCCCTGTGCAACCATGCGGGCACGCTGATCAACGACCCGATAATCTTGAAGCGCGCCGATGACCTGTTCTGGCTGTCGATCGCCGATAGTAACATCCTGTTCTGGGCGAGGGCGATTTGTGCTGAACGCGGATTGAATGTTCAGATTGTTGAACCCGATGTCTCGCCGCTCGCCATTCAAGGTCCGAAGGCGGAAGATGTCGTCGCCTCAATCTTCGGCGATTGGGTGCGGGCACTGAAGTATTTCTGGTTCAAGGAAACGGAAATCGCCGGAATTCCCGTCGCCGTGGCCCGCTCGGGCTGGTCCAAGCAGGGCGGGTTTGAAATCTATCTGATGGACGGTTCGCGTGGAACGGGCCTTTGGAACATCGTCAAAGAGGCGGGGCGGCGATGGGACATCGGCCCCGGCAACCCGAACGCGCACGAGCGGATCGAAAGCGGCCTCGTCTCCTACGGCGGCGACACGGATGATTTCACCAACCCGTTCGAAGTGCGCATGGGCAAATATATCGACCTTGACTGTGCCGGACGACACGGTCGGCATTCAGGCGCTGCGGCGGATTAAATCCGAGGGCGTCAAGCGGCATCAGCTGGGTGTCATTTTGGACAATGAATCACCCGCCGGGGCATCCTTCGTCTGGTTTGACATTCTGGCCGACGGCGCGAAGATCGGCTCGATGACCAACATCATCTGGTCCTACCGGATGAAGAGGAACATCGGTTTTGCGCTGGTGTCGGTTTCTGCGAAAGCGGGCGACCGAGTGACCGTAATGCGCGATGGCAAGGCGGAACCGGCGACGCTCGCCGAACTGCCGTTTCTTTGAACTTGATCGGAAATCCAATGAAAGACGTGACCAAACTCGGCATCGAAAACCTGGCGCTCGACCTGCATGAAGACGGCGTTCTGGTCGCCACGCTCAACCGGCCCGACAAAGCGCAACGCGCTGAACGCGCAGACGATCGAGGAACTGGTGACGCTGTTCTCCGCGATCCCGCAATCCGGCGTGCGCGCCGTGGTGCTGGCGGCCAAGGGCGAGCATTTCTGCGCCGGGCTTGATCTGGTGGAGCACCACAAACAGGACCGCAGCCCGGCTGAGTTCATGCACATCTGCCTGCGCTGGCATGAGGCGTTCAACAAAATGGAATATGGCGGCGTGCCAATTATCGCCGCCCTGCAGGGCGCGGTGGTCGGCGGCGGGCTGGAGCTGGCGTCCGCCGCCCATATCCGTGTCGCCGATCAGACCGCCTATTTCGCACTGCCCGAAGGCCAGCGCGGCCTCTTCACCGGCGGCGGCGCGACAATCCGCGTCGCTGATCTCGTCGGCAAAGCGCGCATGATCGACATGATGCTGACCGGCCGGATCTATAAAGGCCAGGAAGCGGTCGATGTCGGCCTTGCGCAATATCTCACAGAAGGCTCAAGCTTCGACAAGGCCCTCGAACTCGCCCGCCGCGCCGCCGCCAACCTGCCCCTCACCAACTTCGCCATCTGTTCGGCCATCAGCCACATGCAGAACATGTCCAGCTTCGATGCCGCATATGCGGAAGCGGTGGTGGCGGGTATCGTCAACACGCAGCCTGCGGCGCGGGAACGGCTGGCGGCTTTTGCGGACAAGACGGGGGTGAGGATCAAGCCGGCCTGAGTCGTCGACGCGTCCCATTTAGCGGCCCGTCTCACCCTCTCGCATACCAAGCCCCTTTTCCGCTGCCATGCGCAGTCAGATGCCTTGCCTGCGTCAGCTTGGCCAAGTGCTTTTTCACCGTGTTCCGGTTTGCTCCGGTCAGACTGACGATCTCGCTGATCGTGATCCGCCCGCGCTCTTTGACGGCGTCCACGATCTGCAAGGAGATTTCCGGCAAAGCGTCCGCAATGAGACGCTCCCTCGAAATTTTTTTCTCAAGCCGGCGGCATTGCTGGTCGAGCGCGCGCAAGAAATACAGCGTCCATGGCTGCCAGTCAGGCTTGGCGTTTCGAATGGTTTTCTGCGTTCGGCGCAGCGCAAGATAATAGCCCTCCTTGCTGTTTTCGATGACGCTTTCGAGAGACGAATAGGCAACATAGGTGTAGCCTTCGCGTAGCAGCAGGAGCGTTGTCAAAATGCGCGACAGCCTTCCGTTTCCGTCCTGAAACGGATGAATCTCCAGAAACACCACGGTGAAAACCGCGATGGCGAGCAGAGGATGAAGTGAGCGTTCTTGAAGGGCGCTTTTCGTCCAACCGATGAGTTCCTGCATTCTCGCCGGTGTCTCAAACGGCGAGGCTGTTTCGAAAATGACGCCGATCTCTTTTCCGTCCGCGTCGAACGCGCTGACATGATTGTCGAGTGTCTTGTAGCCGCCCCGATGCCGCTCGTCCTTGTGGCTGTGGGCCAATAGGTCACGGTGCAGCTGCTTGATGTGATTTTCAGTGAGACCAACGGCGTCGAAATGCGAAAAGACTGTCTCCATAACTTGCGCATACCCAGCGACCTCCTGCTCGTCCCGGGATTGAAAGCTCTGGATTTCAAGATTCAAAAGCAGCCGCTCAACTTCGGTGTCTGTCAGCCTGCTTCCTTCAATTCGGGTGGAGGAGCCGATGCTCTCAATCGTCGCCACCCGGCGAAGCGCTGACAGGCGTTCGGGCGCCAAACGTCCAAGCGCCCGCCAAGCCCCCTTGAACTCGTCAATCCCGGAAACGAGAGTCAGAATTTCCGGCGTGATGACAAGACTGGCGGCATTGATCGTCATGCCCATATAGATACCCATAAATATCCATAAAAGCAACTTTCGAACCATAATACCCGGAAAATGACCCGCAAATACCCAAAATTAAGCTGCCGTCTTAAAATGCAGTCTGCTTTTCCGGCGCCACATACTGCGCCCTTGCATCGCGGACGGCCTGATGGTTCTCGCTTGCCCATTCAATCAGCCCGCCCACGGGCTTCAACATGGAGCGGCCCAGCTCCGTCAGCGCATATTCGACCTTGGGCGGGATCGTCGGATAGACTTTCCGGCTTACCAGCCCGTCCTTCTCCAACTGCCGCAAAGTCTGCGCCAGCATGCGCTGCGAGATGTCTTCGATGCGTTTCTTGAGGACGCTGAAGCGCAGCGTGCCGGTCTGCAGCTCCATCAGCACCAGCAGCGTCCAGCGGTCGCCGAGCCGGTCGAGCACGTCGCGGATCGGGCAGCGGTCGGAAAGGCCGGAATCCTGTTTATGCAGCGTCATTTCTGTTCCAATGCGGTTACCGGCTGGTAACCCGGTAATGAATTCATCCCGTCTTGCGGAAGGTTCTATTCGGTTCCATATAGTAACTGACTTTCAAAGTTGCATCAAGAATCAATTCAAGGACATTTCACATGAGCACCCCGACCAAGGACACAATCCTCGTCACCGGCGCATCCGGCCATCTTGGCCGCGCGGTCATCGCCCATCTCATCGGCACATACAAAGTCCCCGCCGGACAGATCATCGCCGCCACGCGCAAGCCCGAAGGCCTCGCCGATCTCGCCAAACAGGGCGTGCAGGTGCGCGCCGCGGATTTTGACAGCGCCGATCTGGCCAAGAGCTTCGCAGGCGCCAAGCGTCTTCTGCTCGTCTCCACCGACGCGGTGGACCGTCCGGGCCGCCGCTTGGAGCAGCACCTGAAGGCTATCTCGGCGGCAAAGGAGGCGGGTGTTCAGCATCTTGTCTACACGTCCATGCCGAACCCATCCGCCGATTCACCAATCATCTTCGCCGGTGACCACAGAGGCACCGAGGAAGCCATCGCCGCCAGCGGCATGACCCACACGATCCTTCGCAACAGCTGGTATATGGAGAACCTGATCGGATCGCTCCCGTCCGCGCTCGCCTCCGGCAAATGGTATTCCGCCACAGGCGATGGCAGGCTCGCCAACACCGCAAGGAATGATCAGGCCCGCGCCGCCGCCGCCGCGCTCGCTTCCGGCTCAACGCAGAACAGGACGTACACGCTCACCGGCCCGGAGGCGTTGACCACACAGGAAACCGCCAAAATCGCCAGCGAGGTTTTGGGCAAGCCCATTGAGGTCGTTCACGTCACGCCGGAGCAACTGGCCGGCGGCATGAAGGCGGCGGGCGTGCCGGACATGTTCATTCCGCTGATGGTCTCATTCGACTTAAACACGGCGCAGGGGCGGATGGAAACCGTCACAAATGATATTAAGGATCTGACCGGAACGGCGCCGCAGTCGCTGAGGGACTGGTTCAAGGAGAACAAGGCGATGTTTGCGGCTTAACGACAAGCGCGCCACATCGCCCGCGCCTCCTTGCCGGGAGGCGCGGTTTTGTTTACGCGCATTGGCATGATCCTCGCGCTTGAAACCTCGTCCAGCCTTTGCGCCGCCTGCGTTCTTGACCCGGCGGCGGGGCAAGTCGTTGGGGAAATTTCCAACGACATCGGCCGCGGCCACGCCGAGCGGCTGATGGACGATGTGACTGAGGCGCTGAAGCAGGCCGGCATTGGCTATGCCGCTCTGACCTCCATCGCAGCTGGCGTCGGCCCCGGATCCTTCACCGGCATCCGCGTCGGCGTCGCCGCCGCGCGCGGGTTTGGTTTGGCGCTGAAAATCCCGGTGCATGGCGTCACGAGCCTGCAAGCCATCGCGCTCGAAGCCAGAACGCATGCCAGCGGCAAGGACATTCTGGCTGTGCAGGATGCGGGAAGGGACGAACTGTATGTGCAGTCTTTCAGCGCGCAGGCCACGCCGCTTGGCGCGCCTGAGGCGATGTCTTTACAGACGGTGCTTCAGCGCTTGCCGGATACCCAATTGTTCGTCTGCGGCTCCGGCGCGCATCTGCTTGCCAGTCAGAGCGGCGCTGAAATCTCACAAACCCCCATTATCGCAACAGCGGTCTCAGTCGCCTGCGCCTCGCTGAATCCGGCCATGCGCGTCGCCCCGAAGCCCCTCTATCTGCGCGCCCCGGACGCCAAGCCGCAGGCTGGTTTCGCCATTGCGCGGGCGGGCCCGTGATGCGCCTGCCATTTGAATCCTTCTGGCAAAAACACCATGCGCTCGTGCCGTTGAATTCAACCCACAGCGCCGCCGTCGCCGCGATCCATGTCGAAAGCTTTCACCGGCCGTGGAACGATGGCGAGTTCCGCTCGCTGCTTGCCCAGGAAAACGTCTTCGGCTTTGTCGCGCTGGTCGAAGGCAGGCCGAAGGCCCCGCCGGCCGGTTTCATCCTGGCGCGGCTGGCGGCGGGGGAGGCGGAGATACTCACCGTCGCGGTCGCCAAATCCGTCCGCCGCCACGGCATCGGCCAGCGCCTCGTTGAGGAGACCTTGCGCAAGCTGCATGCCGAGCGCGCGCAGAGCCTGTTTCTTGAAGTGGATGGCGGCAATGTCGCTGCAGTGAAGCTCTACAAACGCGCCGGCTTCAAAAAGGTCGGCGAGCGGCCCGCCTATTATGAAGGCCCGGAGGGAAAAACCGCCGCGCTTGTCATGCGGCTCGATCTTGGCTAGTCCAAGATGAGTGAGTGAGTGGCGGATATGACTTCCCATCTGGAAGCGCAGTGCGAGGAAAAAGGCATGCGCATGACCGAGCAGCGCCGCGTCATCGCGCGCGTGCTCGAAAATGCCGCTGATCATCCGGATGTCGAAGAGCTGCACCGCCGCGCCGCTGCCGTCGATGCGGGCATTTCCATTTCGACAGTCTACCGCACAGTGAAACTGTTTGAGGATCTCGAAATCATCGAGCGCCACGATTTCAAGGATGGCCGCTCGCGCTACGAGGCGATGCCCGACGCGCATCATGACCATCTGATTGATCTGAAGTCCGGCAAGGTCATCGAGTTTGCCGACGCGCGCATCGAAAAGCTTCAGGAGGAAATCGCCCGCGAACTGGGCTTCAAGCTGGTGGACCACCGGCTGGAGCTCTACGCGATCCCCATCAATCCGAAGAAGCCCGGCGGCAAGGCATGACCGGCGCCGTCAGGATCGCCTTCGTCTTCCTTATTTTCGCGCTTCTCACCCTGCCGCTCCTGCCGGTGCAGTATGTGTCGATGAGACTGGAGCGCTTCGTGCATAAATCGCTGCCGCGCTTCTGGCACCGGGTGATTGCCAAGCTGCTCGGCATGCGCATCCATGTGACCGGCGAACTGTCGCTGGAGCGTCCGCTGCTGATTGTCTCCAACCATTCGTCCTGGGCCGACATTGTCGTGCTCAGCACCGTCGCCGAAGTCTCTTTCATCGCCAAATCCGAAGTGAAAGCCTGGCCGCTCTTTGGCCTGTTCGCCGTCCTGCAGCGCTCGGTGTTCGTCGAGCGCGAGCGCAGGCAGTCAACAGGCCGTCAGGCGGACACGATCGCTGGCCGTCTGGCGCAGGGCGATGCTATGGTGCTTTTTGCCGAGGGAACCACTTCGGACGGCAACCGCGTCCTGCCATTCAAATCCGCGCTTTTCGGTGCGGCTCAGGTGGCGCTGCGCGATACTGAGGCGCACACAGTTCTCATTCAGCCCGTCTCGATCGCCTACACAAAGGTGCAGGGCCTGCCCATGGGCCGCTACATGCGCCCGGTTTCTTCGTGGCCGGGCAGTGTGGCCATCATTCCCAGCCTTTTATCGATTGTGCGCGCGGGGGCCTTTGATGTGGAGGTGCGCATCGGCGCGCCCGTCGAGTTCACACCAAAGTCCAGCCGCAAATCGGTCGCCGCCGCCATGGAGCGCCAGGTGCGCGCCATGATGCAGACCTCACTGATGGGGCGTCAGATTGATCCTGTTGTTTTCAATGTCACGGAAACGGTCTAAGAGGCCGCGCATGGAACAAAACGCCGCCCCCGCCACTGAGCCTGCCGCAAGCCGCAAGGTCTTCATCAAGACCTATGGCTGCCAGATGAATGTCTACGATTCGCAGCGCATGGCCGACCAGCTGACCGCCGAAGGCTATGCCGGGACGGAGATTCTGGAAGACGCCGACCTCGTCCTGATCAACACCTGCCACATCCGTGAGAAGGCCGCCGAGAAAGTTTATTCCGAACTTGGCCGCATCCGCGAGATCAAGAAGGCGAAGAAGCTCGAAGGCCGCGACATGCTGCTCGGCGTCACCGGCTGCGTGGCGCAGGCGGAAGGCGACGGAAATTCTGCGCCGCGAGAAAGCCGTCGACATGGTGATCGGCCCGCAGACCTACCACCGCCTGCCGTCGATCCTGCGCCGGGTCGAGCAAGGCGAGCGGGTCATCGACAATGACCATGCCGTTGAAGACAAGTTCGACCATCTCGCCAATCCGGACAGGAAAGCTGTGCAGGCGCGCGGCGTCACGGCCTTCGTCACCATTCAGGAAGGCTGCGACAAATTCTGCTCCTTCTGCGTGGTGCCCTACACACGCGGCGCGGAAGTCTCGCGGTCCGTGGCGCAGGTTCTGGCCGAAGTCGAGCGCCTCGCCTCGATGGGCGTGCGCGAAGTCACACTCTTGGGACAGAACGTCAATGCATGGCGGGGCAGGGCGGAGAACGGCGCTGACTGGAGCTTCGCCCAGCTGTTAAACCGGCTCTCCGAAGTTCCCGGCGTCGCCCGCCTGCGCTACACGACTTCGCATCCGCGCGACATGGACGATGCGCTGATTGCGGCGCACCGCGACAATCCCACAGTCATGCCCTTCCTGCATCTGCCGGTGCAGTCCGGCTCCGACCGCATCCTCAAAGCCATGAACCGCCGCCACACAGCGCAGGATTATCTGAATCTCATCGACCGCATCCGCGCCGCCGGCCCTGACATTGCCATGTCCGGCGACTTCATCGTGGGCTATCCCGGCGAGACGGACGAAGACCACGAAGCGACCATGGACTTGGTGCGCAAAGTCGGTTTCGCCCAGACCTATTCGTTCAAATACTCCCCGCGCCCCGGCACGCCTGCCGCCACAGAGCCGGACCAGATTCCCGAAAACGTCAAGGATGCGCGGCTCAACGCCTTGAAAAAGCTGCTTTCCGAGCAGCAAAAATCCTTCGTTGACTCGTTTATCGGCAGGGAAATGGCCGTTCTGGTCGAAAAGCCCGGAAGAAAACCCGGTCAGAAAATTTCGAAATCTCCCTGGCTTCAGCCGGTTATTTTAGATGAAAATGACTGCGAAATCGGTGACATTGTCAATGTGCGAATCACAAGGTCAGGCCAGAACAGTCTGTTCGGCGAACTGATTTGAACCTCGAAAACAAGAAGGAGACGCGTTTGACCGGAAATGTGAAGCTTGCATCCAAGGCGACACCATCAAACGCGGCCCAGATCACCCTGACCTTCGACAATAACCGGCACGCCAGCGCGCTGTTCGGCCAGTTTGAGGAAAATCTCGCCCAGATCGAAAAGAAGCTCGGCGTCGACATCCGCTCCAAGGGCAACCAGCTGACTATCAGCGGCGAGCCGTCCTCGACCGAGAAAGCCCGCCGCGCGCTGGATGCGCTCTACGCGATGGTGGCGGGCGGCCATGCCATTGCCGGCTCCGATGTCGATGGCGCGGTGCGCATGGCGACAGCCTCGTTCGACCAGCCGTCGCTGCCGACCATGGAGACCAAGTCCCGCATGTCCCTCAGCCAGATCACCACCCGCAAGCGCACCATCCACGCCCGCACCCCAACGCAGAATGTCTATATGCGCGCGCTCGACAAGGCTGAACTCGTCATGGGCGTCGGCCCGGCCGGCACCGGCAAGACCTATCTTGCGGTGGCCCACGCCGCCATGCTCTTGGAGCGCGGCGCGGTCGAGCGCATCATCCTGTCGCGTCCGGCGGTGGAGGCGGGCGAGCGGCTCGGCTTCCTGCCCGGCGACATGAAGGAAAAGGTCGATCCGTACCTGCGCCCATTGTACGACGCGCTCTATGACATGATGCCCGGCGACAAGGTCGAACGCGCCATCGCTGCAGGCGTCATCGAAATCGCCCCGCTCGCCTTCATGCGCGGCCGCACCTTGGCGCACAGCGCGGTGATCCTTGACGAAGCGCAGAACACCACCGCCATGCAGATGAAAATGTTCCTGACGCGTCTGGGCGAAAATTCGCGCATGATCGTCACAGGCGATCCAAGCCAGATCGATCTTTTGCCGGGGCAGAAGTCCGGCCTTGTCGAAGCCCTGGACATATCTGACCGATGTCCCCGGCATCGAAATCGTCCGCTTCACCCAGAAAGACGTGGTGCGCCATCCCTTGGTGGCCGAAATCGTCAACGCCTATGACCGCGCCGGCACAGAGCGCCGCCCGATCGATGTGCGCGGCAAATCGAAAGCCGCTCCTGAGGGCGGCGGCGCTTGATAAACATCGCTGTTGCGCGGGAAAGCGGCGATTGGCCGAACGATGCGGCGCTCTTCGCGCTGGCGGAGCGGGTCGTCACGGCGGCGTCCGTGCTTCTGAAGCTCAAACCGGCCGGTCCGTGCGAACTCAGCCTCGTTTTCGCCGATGACGCGACGGTCAAAGCCCTGAATGCCGAATGGCGCGGCAAGGACAAGCCGACAAATGTCCTTTCCTTCCCGGCTTTTCCTCTCAAACCCGGTGACAAGCTTCAGCCTCTTTTGGGCGATGTCATTCTGGCGTTCGAAACAGTCGCGCGGGAGGCGGCGGATGAAGGCAAGCCGCTGGACCACCATATCAGCCATCTTGTCCTGCACGGCTTCCTGCATCTGCTCGGCCATGACCATGAAACCGATGCGCAGGCGGAGGAAATGGAGGCTCTGGAGCGCAAAATTCTCGCCAAGCTTGCCATACCGGACCCCTATGCGGTAACTGATATGCCATCATGATGTCTGATGCGCCGTCGTCCGAGCTTACGCCCGAAACCGCCTCCGTCCCCGAACGCGCAAGCCTGTTCAAGCGGCTGGCAGTGCGTCTGCGCAACCGCAGCACGGCCAAGCTGCGCGAGGATCTGACGGACGCTCTGTCTGAGACAGACAGTGCGGACGAAGGGTTTTCCGATTCCGAGCGCGCCATGCTCAACAATATCCTGCGGCTGCGCGAAGTGCGGGTCGAGGATGTGTTGATTCCGCGCTCAGACATCATTCCGGTCGAGATTAACACGAATTTGGGCGACCTCCTCGAACTGTTCGAAACCACCGGCCATTCCCGCATGCCGGTCTATGCCGAAAACCTCGATGACCCGCGCGGCATGGTCCATATCAAGGATGTTATCTCATACGTTACCCAGACCGCGCGGGCGAAGAAGTCAGGCAAGCGTGGTGCAGACAGGAAGGCGGATGCTCTGGCTGGCTTGGACCTGTCAAAAGTTGATCTTAAAAAGACCATCGCCGAACTGAATCTGATGCGAAAAGTGCTGTTCGTGCCGCATTCCATGCCGGTTGCCGAACTCATGACCCGCATGCGCGACGCACGCATCCAGATGGCTTTGGTCATCGACGAATATGGCGGCACCGATGGGCTGGTGTCGCTTGAGGATCTTGTTGAAATGGTCGTCGGCAATATCGAGGACGAACATGACGACGAGGAAGTCATGATCACCAGCGCCGGCGACGGCGTGTTCATCGTCGATGCGCGCGCCGAGCTGGAAGAGGTCGCGCGCGTCGTCGGCGAGGATTTTGTCGTCGGCGAGATGGGCGGGGAAGTGGACACGCTGGGCGGCCTCATCACCGCCGTCATTGGCCGGGTGCCGCCGCGCGGCGAAGTGGTGCAGGCGGTCGAGGGCTATGAGTTCCACGTCATGGAAGCCGACCCGCGCCGGGTGCGCAAGGTGCGGATCGTCCAGAAAAAAGCCGCCGAGCGCCGCCGCCGCGTCAAGCGCGACGCCGAGACGCCTCCCGCCTGACTTTGGGCAAGGCGTTGTGCCGGCATTCCCCCGCCTGATAAGACCAAGCCAAATGATTCGGGGGTTCTCCCTGTGGCAATGAGGCGGGCATGACGGGTCTGGCTGGCAGGATTATCCTGCTTTACGGATGGAAGCGCGCGGCGCTGGCTTTTCTCGCCGGCGCGTTCGCTGTGCTTGCGCTGCCGCCTTTCGATTTTTTCGCCGCCGCCTTTGTCTCCTTTGTTCTGCTTGTATTGCTGGTCGAAGGCGCTGTGGCGCCGCCGAACGCCGGCCCGCTGCGCCGGATCATGCCTGCGGTGAAGCTCGGCTGGCAGTTTGGGTTCGGCTATTTTCTGGCCGGGCTCTGGTGGCTCGGCAACGCGCTTCTCGTCGAGGCGGATGAATTCGCCTGGGCGATACCGCTCGCCGTTCTGGTCCTGCCGGCGGGACTGGCGCTGTTTCATGCGCTCGCTGTCGGTCTCGCCCGCGTCATCTGGACGGAGGGCATCGGCGCCGCCGCCGCGCTCGCCTTTGGCTTTGGGGTCGCAGAGTGGCTGCGGCAGTTTCTGTTCACTGGATTTCCCTGGAATCCGACAGGCCATCTGGCGATGCCCGGGCCGCTCTTGATGCAGTCCGCCTCGCTGGTCGGCGTTGAAGGCATGAACGCGCTCGCGGTTCTTTTCTTCGCCCTGCCGGCGGTCCTGTTTTTGGGACGGCACCGCAGGCGCGGCATGTTGCTTCTGCTGCTCTTGGCGGCGGCGCATGGCGGCTACGGCTATTACCGGCTGCACAACGCCGCGCCGCGAAAAGCAGGACGGAACGCTCGTGCGGCTCGTGCAGCCCTCCGTCAGCCAGTCCGAAAAATGGGATAATGCGGCGCGCGATAAGATATTCTCCAAGCTTCTGGAGCTTTCCACGGCAAAACCGGCGGGCGGCAAGAAGCGGCCGGACCTCATTATCTGGCCCGAAACCTCGATACCCTTTCTCCTCAAAGAGCGCCCCGACGCCTATTCAGCAATCGCCGCTGCGCTGGAAGACGGTCAGACCCTGCTGGCAGGCGCGGTGCGGCAGGAAGGCGACCGGAAGTCGGGCGAGGAAGTGCGCTACTATAACAGCCTGCTCGTCATCAATGACAAGGGCGAGCAGATCAGCGCCTCCGACAAGCGGCATCTCGTGCCCTTTGGCGAGTATCTTCCGCTTGACGGCCTGCTCCGGTCGCTGGGCTTGAGCGAAGTGGTCAACACGCCGGGCGGATTTTCGGCGGGCGGCGCAAGGCGCAATATCACGCTGGCCAACGGCACTGAACTCAATCCGCTTATTTGCTACGAAGTCATCTTCCCGGACGAGATCGGCACAGAGGACGGCCGCGCCGACGCCATGGTCAATGTCACAAATGACGCCTGGTACGGAAACACGCCGGGGCCATGGCAGCATTTGCGTTTCGCGCAGATACGCGCAGTGGAGCAGGGACTTCCCCTCGTGCGCGCGGCCAACAACGGCATGTCCGTAACCATTGATTCGTATGGACAAATTGTTGAAGGCCTCAAACTGAACGAGATTGCAACCATCGACACCTATCTGCCCGCCAAGCTTCAACCGACACAATTTGTTTTGCGGGGGCGGCTGTGGTTTTCGCTGATTCTATTTGCGCTTGCCGCGATTGCCGGTTTGACTATTCTGCGCGTCCGGTCCAGAATATCACTGTCGTTGAGTTCTTAAGCTTGCGGAAGCATTGATTGCTTCACAGGGGACGCAGGTGAGCCCAACGTGAAATGATTGCCTGATTTAGTTGGCCAACAATCAAAAAAGCCGCACGGCGGCACAGAGAAAAAAATGATCGAAAACAAAAAAAAACCGAACCCGATCGATATTCACGTCGGAAGCCGAGTTAGACTGCGCCGCAATATGCTCGGAATGAGCCAGGAAAAACTCGGAGAAGCCCTCGGCATCACCTTCCAGCAGATTCAAAAATACGAAAAAGGCACAAACCGGGTTGGAGCGAGCCGCCTTCAGGCGATCTCGACAATCCTGAACGTGCCTGTGTCGTTTTTCTTTGAAGATGCGCCTGGTGTTGCCCCTTTGATCGGCGGCATGTCGGAGGCAAGCTCAACGTCCTTCGTTGTTGATTTCCTCAACAGCGCCGAAGGACTGCAGCTCAATCGGGCGTTTGCAAAGATCACCGATGCAAAAGTGAGGCGCAAGATAATTGATCTTGTCAAAGCGCTGGCTGACAGCCCCGAAGAGTAGTTTTTAACTGCCGGAATTGCACTTGGCGCGGGAGTGCGAGCTCCCGCGCCGAGGCGCTTTTCCCGCAGCCGGCGCCGGGCTCCGCCGCAGCGCCGGCTGGCGCAAAGCCGCCGCTGCTGATGACTTGTCATGCGGGCAGTGTTTGGACTGGCGGGCGGCTTTGCGGCATTCTTCCCGCTTGACCTTGCATTTGAGCATGGGTATGCACCCGTCGGTTTGAAAGCGGGCCGTGTCCGCGCCCTTATATGCCGCAAAGGATACTCAATGGCCCGCCCCAACTACGTTTTTACCAGCGAATCTGTTTCTGAGGGGCATCCAGACAAGGTTTGCGACCGCATATCCGACGAAGTTGTGGACCTGTTTTTCCGCGAAGCCGCAAAATCCGGCATGAGCCCCTGGGACGTGCGTGTCGCCTGCGAAACGCTGGCCACCACCAACCGCGTTGTCATCGCCGGCGAAGTCCGCTGCTCGATGGACGAGAAAACCATGAAGTCCAAGGTCAAGCAGGTTGCCCGCAAGGCGATCAAGTCAATTGGCTACGAGCAGAACGGGTTCCACTGGAAGACGGCCAAAATCGACGTCCTTCTGCATCACCAGTCCGCCGACATTGCGCAAGGCGTGGATGCGGCCGGTAACAAAGACGAAGGCGCCGGCGACCAGGGCATCATGTTCGGTTACGCCTGCCGCGAAACGCCGGACCTGATGCCGGCTCCCGTCTATTATGCGCACAAGATTTTGGAGCTGCTGGCCAAGGCGCGCAAGGCTGGCGCGGGGGACGCGGGCCGTCTCGGCCCCGACGCCAAGAGCCAGGTGACCGTTCAATACATTGACGGCAAGCCGCACTCGGTGACGCAAATTGTTGTTTCCACACAGCACATGGACGATTCTTGGACGTCGGCTAAAGTGCGCACAGTCATCGAGCCTTACGTGCTGGAGGCGCTGGGTGGCCTGACGGTCGCCAATGACTGTGTCTGGCACATCAACCCGACCGGCAAGTTTGTCATTGGCGGCCCGGACGGCGATGCGGGTCTCACCGGCCGCAAGATCATCGTCGACACCTATGGCGGCGCGGCCCCGCATGGCGGCGGCGCTTTCTCCGGCAAGGACTCCACCAAGGTGGACCGTTCCGCCGCTTATGCCGCGCGCTATCTCGCCAAAAACGTTGTGGCGGCAAAGCTTGCCGACCGCTGCACGATTCAGCTGTCCTATGCGATCGGCGTCGCGGAACCGCTGTCGATTTATGTGGACCTGCACGGCACCGGAAATGTCGATGAGGCCAGGCTTGAGAACGCCTTGCGCGGCGTCATGAGCCTGACCCCGCGCGGCATCCGCAAGCATCTGGACCTCAACAAGCCGATTTACGCAAAGACCGCCTCCTACGGCCATTTTGGCCGCAAGCCCGGCAAGGACGGTTCGTTCTCCTGGGAGAAGACGGATCTCGTCGCCGCGCTCAAGGACGCCGTCAAGGCGGCCTGACGCTTGGAAAACTTGGATAAGCGCCCGCGCCGCAAAGGCGCGGGCTCTTTTTTTGGCCGCAGGCATGGAAAAACGCTGCGCCCTCTGCACGCGTCGCTGCTCGAATCAATGCTGCCGAAGCTGCGGCTGGACTTGGAAACGCCGCCTCCGTCCAATGTCCGTGAACTGTTTGAAATCCCGGCCGGAGCGGTGCGCCTCGAAATTGGCTTCGGCGGCGGCGAACATCTCATCCACCGGATGCTGGAAAGCCCGGAAACCGGCTTCATCGGCGTCGAGCCATTCGTCAACGGCATGGCCAAGCTGCTTGCCGCGCTGCATGCGGACCTTTTGCCAAACATCCGTGTTTATGATCAGGACGCCGCTTTGCTTCTTGATTGGCTTCCATCAGCCTCACTGGATCACGTTGATATACTCTATCCGGACCCGTGGCCCAAAATGCGCCAGCACAAGCGCCGCTTCATCAGCCCGGAAAATCTCGTCCGGCTGGCCCGCGTCATCAAGCCCGGCGGCAGACTGTGTTTTGCTTCGGACATAGCCGACTACGTGAACTGGACGCTCATTCATGTCCGCGCTCACGGCGGCTTTTCCTTCGATGCGGATGACCCGGATGACTGGCGCTTGCCCTACGCGGGCTGGCCGGGCACGCGTTATGAGGCAAAAGCTTTCCGGGAAGGCCGCACTCCGGCTTATCTGACATTTGTCAAAGCGCTCAGCTGAACTTCAAAATCGCCTTGCCTTGCGTCATACTGGCCGCATAGGCGTCCAGCGCGGCGGGGTAATCCTCAATCGCGGACACGGAGGCCACCTTGGTTTTGAAGACACCCGATTTGAAGAGTTTTATGATGTCGAGCGAGGCGCGCAGGCCGCCGATCTGCCCAAGCTCGGCGAAAAACGGCGCGAGCCAGAAGGCCTTGATCGTCATGCTCTTATAGATCACCGCCCGCGCCGGAAAATGCCCGCCATAGGGATGAGGGGAATTGTCCTCCAGATAGCCATAAATCACCGCATCCGAATGAGCAGGCATCTGCGCCATGACATGCGCGGTGATCGGGCCGCCAACGGCGTCAAAAAACAGCGCAGGCTTCAATTCATCGCACAGCTCTTTCAGCTTGGCGTCCAGCGCCTTGTCATCTTGCGAGATTACATATTTGGCCCCGAATTCCTTCAAGAGCGCCACCTGCTCTTCGCGCCGGACAATTGAGATCGTCTCAATTCGGGCGGCGCGGGCCAAAGCGATCACGCCGCGTCCGACCTGGCCGGCCCCGGCGGTTTGAATAATCGCCTTGGCGCGCTTTTTGTGCGCCATGGCAATCAGCGCATAAGACGTGAACGGATTGACGACGAAGGCGGCGGCTGATTCCATCGGCAGCCCGTCTCCGACAGGAATGCAGTAGCTGGCTCCCACCGCCGCATACTCCGACCAGACGCCTTCGCCTTCCGGACGCGCCACCGCAACGCGGCGGCCCTTGAGAAACATGCCCAGAGGGCCGGCTTTGGACGCAACGACGCGCCCAACGCCCTCTATGCCCAATGTCTGCCCCGGCACGGCGTTGACCGAATAGCGGCCGCCGATGGATTGAAGATCGGATGGATTGGCGGAAGCCGCCTCCATCTTCACCAGAACCTCGCCCTTGGCCAAAACCGGCATCGGCTTCTCGACAAGCTGCAAGCGCTTGCTTGGATGCTTCCGGTCATCCGGCCCCGTCTTCAAGACAAGCGCCTTCATAGTGGCGGGCAGAACTATGCTCATGATTTTTCCCCCGGGCGTTCTCTTCAAGCAAATTCACCAAGTGAATCAGCTTTGCATCCCCATGCGAAACGCCCTTGTGGAGGTTGTTTTACAAATTCCTGCCCGCCTTGCGCAATAGGCCAGATTTTACCCATTGCGGGGCGTTCAGCCCACGCCTGAGCGGTGAACCGAATTGAGGAGACAGTGCGGCCAATTGCCGATCTGCGCTGTTGGCAATGATTAGCAGAGGTTGGCGGCAATTGGGCGCTTGTCTTCTCAATTCCAAATTTTGCCCATTGCAGCGGGCCCGGGCGCCGTCCACCGCGTCACTGTATTTGAAAGAGGCAGTCGCAACCCAATGCTGCTTTTTGGAAAGGTCATAGCCTCATTCCAGTTGCCTCGCTCCGATAGCGATGGCGTAGACCGGGGCGCAGGTGATGCGGCTTGGCAGTTGGAGCAGTTCGAACAATAACTCATGACCCAAAGCGGCGGTAGGGCAAGCGGCGAGGCCAGCGTCGGTCGCTAAAAGCAGCATGTTCTGTCCAATATGGCCCGCCTCAATCAGAACGACACGGTAGGCGTTCGGGTCGTCATACTTCCACATGGTCCGTTCGAAGAAGGCGGCGAGGACGATGACGCAAGACATGTCATCAGCCCAGTCCTGACCTCCGACTAAGCCGCCCAGCTTTTCCGGAAGTTCCGCCGCGAGGCGGCCTAGCGTGTGGTCGATGGCGGAATAGTGATAAATGCCTGGGGCCAGGCCATCAACTTTTCGCGCGAACAAGTAGGCCTCATAGGGGTTTCTGCCGCCGCCCGAGGGCGTCATCGACAGCGGCAGGGTCGCCACCGCATTTTGAACGGCGCCGGTAATTCCCATGCCGGAAAAAAGGATGTCCGAAACGGCCTGAAGAGGAACAGCGGCATCGGCGGTTTCCCGCATAGAGCGGCGGCGCGCCATGAGGCCTAGAATATCTGACCGGCCAGCGGATTTGGCAAGTGCGGTGACCCTCCGACTGTCCGAGTTATCCAAGTATAGGTTTGGCAGACCGAGCCTGTCGGTATTCGCCAGCTGTTTGGCCTCACCCTGTTCAAGCGTTTGGAAACTGTTTCCCTGAACACTGAAATGAAACAATGCGGCAGGCAGACCCCATGCCCATTTTTCCAAGTACTCCTGTTCGCTGGCGTCTTCCGCCGAAGCCTCAGTGACCATGGCCCCCAGTTCAACAAAAGCGCCGTCGCCGCCAGGCTCAGACTCTGCGGCCGTCGCCCATTCAATCTTGTCGTTCAGCATGTCCAGAAGCGCGCCAGTGCCCTGAAACGCGGATTTCTGCAGGAAATTAAAGCCGGCAATGCCCGTGTCGGCCAGACTGAAAACCAAGGCTGAAGACGTGCGTTTTTTCATGATCACAAAGCCTCCCCCGCGCAGGCGCGGGGGAGGCGACTGCCTCAGACCTTATTGTAATACATGCCTGGCTTGACGAAGATGGAAAGCGATTTGCCTGCGGCAGGGACGATCTTGGAAGGTGCAACAGTCTTGGTCATCGGTGTTCCCTTTCATTGGGGTTGAACGCGACCTTTTTAGTTGCAATGTTATGCTAACAGCAACTTTTAATTGACTCTAAGTGTGAGGATAATTTGCGAACGATACGGGAAACGTGAGCTAAATTCACTCATTCCGCCGGAGAACCGTTTCAATGATTGTGGGTACGCGGCGAATCACATGAAGAGAGATCTTCGAATTCTGAAGGAAATAAAATGCTAAGCCTGTTAGCAGAATCAAGAAAGCAAGTTGGAATTTTCAAAAAAGAAACACACAAATCAAGGTTGCTCCGACGCGAAATAATAAAAAATCTCGCGGAAGTTATTGCCAAAGCAAAAAACATTGATGACAAGGAGCTCCTTTATCTAACTTCAATGGCTTTGGAATCCGCAAGAGAAAAATTGTTTTTACAAATGTATGAGAGGGCTGACGTATTAGCGTGAATGGGAATCATCCGAGAAAATTTCATATATTTTTTTCGAATTATCTCGAATTTCTGTCATCTGATAAAATCGAACTCTATGCATGGCCTTCCATAACTTTGTTCTTTTCGGTACTGCGCTGATTAGGAACTTCACAAGAGCAAATCCGGCGTCGGTGACAAGGTTGGCTTGGCCTGCATAGACAATTTCTGACGACGCTGATGGACGCCCAACCATGATGGTTGGTACGGAACTGTTAATCGTATCCAGCCCCACAAAGAATGCCAGTCCGTCCCGAAAAATAACTATTCCCGCGTGGACCCCCCGCGTTCGAGGGCGAAGTCCGCCAGATGCACCGCCAAGGCGTGTAACCCGTCGGAAAGTTGTGAGTCCCCCTTCGCGCTTTACGGCCATCAAGGAACAGGCCACTATTTCCGGGTCGCCTGACACCGAAAAGTAGACATAGTACAGGCCATCCTGCAATGCCTGCCGACTGGTCGACTTCTCGTCGGAGATAAACCGGTCAATGAATTTCCGCTGCCGGTCAGTCAGCGATTCAATGTTCTTGAAATCACTTTCCGGGTCGGCTTCGCGGAACAGCGATCCGACATCAACCTGGAAATAGGCGCAGATATTGTCGATCACGCGCTCGTTGGGCAGGTTCTTTCCCGTGATGTAACCGTTAAACTGCTGTCTGTTCAGTCCAAGTTGCCGCGCGACGTGGGCATGGCTTTTCTGGGTCGAACTCAGCCTTCGAAGGTTGTTCGAAAAAATTGCGCGAATCGACATTTGCTGTCTGGGATATTGCCCGCCCCGAATTTGAATCTTTCCGATCAAGACTCTGATCATCTTGAAAATCGGCACGCCCAAGTGACACTATAATCCACCATTTTTGTACCCCGAAACACCTCGTAGGTTGCAAATGGAGCAACTCCTGCGTCTGGCGCGAAATTTCGCAGACGGATTTTCGGCAACAGTTACCGAATTCAAAGGACTACCGACTGCCTAGCTGCGGCGCGCGACAACGCCCTTGCCAATCCCCCCAAAATCCCCTATTACACCCCCAAATTCTTGATCTCTTGAGCAAGGGTGGGCCCGGAAGGACCCGCTCTTTTTTGTTACCTGAAGGCAGACATTGAGCGAAAACGCCGCCCATTTTGAAGACGACCGCCTGATCCGGGAGACCGGATTGGACGCGCGCGTCGCCGCCATTGTCGGGCCGGTGATCGCCGGGCTCGGCTTCCGGCTGGTGCGCGTCAATATTTCCGGGCTCAACGGGCTGACCATGCAGATCATGGCGGAGCGGCCGGACGGGACGATTGATGTCGAGGGCTGCGAGGCAATCTCGAAGGCCTTGTCGCCGGTGCTGGAGGCTGAGGACCCGGTGAGCCGCGCCTACCATCTGGAAGTCTCGTCCCCGGGCATCGACCGCCCGCTGGTGCGCAAGACCGACTTCGCCCTCTGGGCCGGGCATGTGATGAAAGTGGACACGTCGGTTCCAGTGGCCGGGCGCAGGAAGTTCAAGGGCAAGACGCTTGAGGCGCGCGAAGGCGGGTTTCTGTTTGAGAATGACACCGTCGCCTATGGCGAGGATCGGCTCGTTGAAATTCCCTATGAGGCGATCAGCGAGGCGCGTCTGGTTTTGACCGACGAATTGATCCGCGAAGCGCTGCGCAAGGACAAAGCGCTGCGCGAGGCGAACGGCGAAGAAATTGAAGACGAAGACGCGGCTGTCGCCGCCAAAGGGAGATAATTATGGCAGTCAGTGCAAACCGGCTTGAGCTTCTGCAGATCGCGGACGCCGTTGCCCGCGAAAAGAACATTGACAAGGAAATCGTGCTCGGTGCGATGGCGGACGCCATCCAGAAGGCCGCCCGCGCCCGTTACGGTCAGGAGACCAACATCCGCGCCGACATCAATGCCAAAACAGGCGAGATCAAATTGCAGCGCCTGTTGGAGGTCATCGACGTGGTCGAGGATCCGGGCAACCAGATCGAGCTGGTGCGCGCCCGCGACCGCAATCCGGACGCCGAAGTTGGCGACTTCATCGCCGAGCTTTTGCCGCCGATGGATTTCGGCCGCATCGCCGCCCAGTCCGCCAAACAGGTCATCGTGCAGAAAGTCCGCGAAGCCGAGCGCGACCATCAGTATGACGAATACAAGGACCGCATCGGCGAGATCGCAAACGGCACGGTCAAGCGCGTCGAATATGGCAATGTCATCGTCGATCTTGGCCGCGGCGAAGGCATGATCCGCCGCGACGAATTGATCCCGCGCGAAAATTTCCGCTACGGCGACCGCATCCGCGCCTATGTTTACGACGTGCGCCGCGAACAGCGCGGCCCGCAGATATTCCTGTCGCGCACCCATCCCATGTTCATGGCCAAGCTCTTCACCATGGAAGTGCCGGAAATCTATGATGGCGTCATCGAGATCAAGTCGGTGGCCCGCGATCCGGGCTCGCGCGCCAAGATAGCGGTCATCTCGCGTGACAGCTCCATTGACCCCGTCGGCGCCTGCGTCGGCATGCGCGGCTCGCGCGTTCAGGCCGTTGTCGGCGAATTGCAGGGCGAAAAGATCGACATCATTCCATGGTCGCCCGATGCCGCGAGCTTCCTCGTCAACGCTTTGCAGCCTGCGGAAGTCACCAAGGTTGTTCTGGATGAGGACGCCGAGCGCATCGAGGTCGTGGTGCCGGACGATCAGCTGTCGCTGGCCATCGGCCGCCGCGGCCAGAATGTCCGCCTCGCTTCGCAGCTCACCGGCTGGGACATCGACATTCTGACCGAAGCCGAGGAATCCGAGCGCCGCCAGAAGGAATTCACCGAGCGTTCGGCGCTGTTCATGAACTCGCTCAATGTCGATGAAATGGTCGGTCAGGTGCTCGCCTCCGAAGGCTTCGCCTCGGTCGAAGAGCTTGCCTATGTGGACGCTGGCGACATTTCCGGGATTGACGGTTTTGACGAGGATACGGCCACTGAATTGCAGCGCCGCGCCCGCGAATTTCTCGAGCAGGTCGAAGCCGAACTCGTCGAGAAGTGCAAGAAGCTCGGCGTTAAGGATGAACTGCGCCAGATCGAGGGCATGACTTCGGCCATCATGGTCAAGGCCGGCGAAGACGGCGTCAAGACAATCGAAGACTTCGCAGGCTACGCCGCCGACGATCTGGTCGGCTGGAAGGAGCGCAAGGACGGCGAGACCACGGTCAACGAGGGCGTGCTCTCCGGTATGGACATTTCCCGCGCCGAGGCCGAGCAGATGATCATGTCGGCGCGGCTCAAAGCCGGCTGGGTCACCGAGGAGGAACTCGCTGCCGAAGCGGAGCCCGTCCTCGAAGAAGCGGGAGCATAAGCGCCATGTTCGGCGCTGTGGGCCGGGATGCGCGACATGAACGATCGGACATGCATTGTCACACGGGAGAGCGGACCGGCTGAAGGGCTGATCCGCTTTGTCGCCGCGCCTGACGGCTCGGTCGTTCCTGATTTAAAGCGCACGCTTCCGGGCCGTGGCTGCTGGGTCACCGCCACCCGCGCCCGCGTTGACGAGGCCGCAAAGAAGCAAATCTTCAAGCGCGCTTTGAAGGAAGATGTCACTGCCAGCCCAGAGCTTGGCGCGCTGGTGGATGGGCTGTTGGTCAAGAGCGCGCTCGGTTCCCTGAGCCTTGCGCGTAAGGCGGGACAGCTGACAACCGGCTCCGCAAAGATAGACGCGGCCATAAGATCAGGCGAGGCGACGCTAGTTTTGCATTCGACCGACGCCGCAGCCGACGGCGTGCGCAAGCTGAATCAGGCGCGAAAAGCTGTTGCTTCTGGCGGCGGACCTGTTATCCCGTCGCACACGCTGTTTACCACTGCACAAATGGATTTGGCATTGGGAGGCGTAAATGTGATACATGCAGCCGCTCTTGCCGGTTCTGCGGGTGAAAACCTTAAGAAACGTATTGCCGCATTGACCCAATTTCGGGGCAATTCGGCAATGGAACTGGCGCAAAACACCATGGACGCCCTGAAGGATACGGAATGAGTGATACGAAATCCGGTGATGACAAGACGCTCAGCGTGACGTCAAAACCCACGCTGACCCTGAAGCGCCCCGCTGTTGAGCTGTCAAAAGTTCACCAGAACTTCAGTCATGGCCGTAACAAAACCGTCGTCGTCGAGACGAAAAAGAGTAAATTCTCGCGCCCGCTCGAGAGGCCGGAGGCCGCGTCAAATATTGCCCGTCCCGCCATGCCGGTAAATCTCGGCCCTGTGGTGACGCCCCTGCCGCCGCGCCCGCAGCAGTCAGCTCCCGCCGCCGCCGCGCGTCCGCAGCCAGCGCCTGCCGCGCCAGCGCCCGTCACGGCCCGTTCCGCGCCACAGCCCGCCGCCGCGCCGGCTGCTCCCGCTCCAAAGCCCGCCGCCACCCGTCCGTCCAATCTCGGCATGGTGCTTAATGTCCTGTCCAATGACGAGATGGCCGCGCGCCGCAAGGCCTTGGCCGGCGCGAATTTCCGCGACGACGACGAGCGCCGCCGCGTCGTCGACGAAGCCCGCCGCCGCAACATGGACGAAGCATTGCGCAAGCGCGAGGCTGACGATTCAGCCAAGCGTCAGGCCGAGGAAGACACGCGCATCAAATTGGAAGCCGACCTGAAGCGCCGCGCCGAAGACGAAGCCCGCCGCCGCACGCCCGGCGCAGAAGCCGGCGCCGATGTGACCGCCGCTGCTCCCGGCCGTCCCGGTGTCCGCCGTCCAATGTCAGACATGGATGATGCGCGCCCCAGCCGCGGACTCGTCCAACCCGCGCGGACCAAGCGCGTTTGCGTCCTCCCGCGCTGCGCCAAAGGCCGAAGTGCGCGTGCCCAAGACAAAGGTCGCTGAACCCGATCACCGCCACAAGCTGACAGTCGTCACGGCGCTGACCACGGACGATTCGGACTCCCGCGCCCGCTCCATGGCCGCCACGCGCCGCCGTCAGGAAAAATTCCGCCGCTCTCAGATGCAGGAAGTGCGCGAGAAGATTTCCCGCGAAGTCATCCTGCCTGAGACGATCTCCATTCAGGAGCTCGCTTCGCGCATGGCCGAGCGCGCCGTGGATCTCGTCAAATATCTGATGAAGCAGGGTCAGATGATGACCCCCGGCGACATTATCGACGCCGATCTCGCCGAGCTTCTGGCCGGCGAGTTTGGCCACACGGTCAAGCGTGTGTCGGATTCAGATGTGGAAGAGGGCTTCTTCAACGTAGCGGACGTCGCCGGCGATCTTGTTCCCCGCGCCCCCGTCGTCACCATCATGGGCCATGTGGATCACGGCAAGACCTCGCTGCTCGACGCGATCCGCAAGACCAATGTCGTCTCCGGCGAAGCGGGCGGCATCACGCAGCATATCGGCGCCTACCAGATCGAGCGCAATGGCCACAAGATCACCTTCATTGACACGCCGGGCCATGCCGCCTTCACGGCCATGCGCGCCCGCGGCGCGCAGGCGACGGACATCGCCATTCTGGTGGTGGCCGCCGACAATTCCGTCATGCCGCAGACGATTGAATCGATCAATCATGCCAAGGCGGCGGGCGTTCCGATCATCGTCGCCATCAACAAGGTCGACAAGCACGATGCCGACCCGCAGAAGGTCCGCACCGGGCTGCTTCAGCACGAAGTGTTCGTCGAATCCCTAGGCGGCGAGACGCTCGACGTTGAAGTCTCCGCCAAAACAGGGCTTGGCCTCGACAAGCTCTTGGAAGCCATCATTCTCCAGTCTGAAGTTCTGGAGCTGAAGGCCAACCCGGACCGTCCGGCCGAAGGCGTCGTTATCGAAGCCAAGCTCGACAAGGGCAGGGGCTCTGTCGCCACCGTGCTCATTCAGGCCGGCACGCTCAGGATCGGCGACATAATCGTCGCAGGCTCCGAATGGGGCCGCGTCCGCGCGCTGGTCACCGACAAGGGCGACCATGTCAAAGAGGCGCTGCCCTCCATGCCGATCGAAATTCTCGGTCTGCAGGGCCCGCCGCAGGCTGGAGACCGGCTGGCCGTGGTGGATTCGGAAGCCCGCGCCCGTGAAATCTCGGATTACCGCCAGCACAAGAACCGCGAGAAAGTCGTGGCCAAACAGGCTGGTTCCAGAGGCTCGCTCGAGCAGATGATGACGCAATTGTCGTCCGCCGGCACCAAGGAGTTCCCGCTGCTCATCAAGGGCGACGTGCAGGGTTCCATCGAAGCCATCGCCGGCGCGCTCGACAAGATTTCGACCGACGAAGTGCGCGCCCGCATCATCCATTCCGGCGCAGGCGCCATCACCGAGTCCGACATTTCGCTGGCCTCCGCGTCAAACGCGGCGATCATCGGCTTCAATGTCCGCGCCAATGCGCAGGCCCGCGACGCCGCCGCCAAGGAAGGCATCGAGATCCGCTATTACAACATCATCTATGATCTGACAGACGATGTGAAAGCCGCCATGTCCGGCCTTCTGACGCCGGAGCGCCGCGAGACCTATCTGGGCAATGCCGAAATTCTCGAAGTCTTCAACATCACAAAAGTCGGCAAGATCGCCGGCTGCCGTGTCACCGAAGGCAAGGTCGAGCGCGGCATGGGCGTGCGCCTGCTGCGCGACAATGTCGTCATCCACGAGGGCAAGCTCAAGACGCTCAAGCGTTTCAAGGACGAGGTGCAGGAAGTGCAGACCGGCCAGGAATGCGGCATGGCGTTCGAAGGCTACGAAGACCTGCGCCAAGGCGACGTCATCGAATGCTTCCGCGTCGAGAGCATCAAGCGGTCGCTTTAAAACCTTGGATGAGGGCGGCCTGGTCCTGCTTCGCTCTTCGAGCTTCGCAGGATTGGCCGCCCGTCTTAAACTTCGCAGATTGCGCCAATCCTAATCCCGCTTCGTTTGAAAGAGGTGCGGTATAAAGCACCCCATCCTGCGAAGCTCCGCAGGAGCGAAGCAGGACAGCGCCCTACTTCTCAAAATACTCCACGCCCGGCAAATCCTTGAAATGCGCGTCGCATGTGACCAGCGGCGCCTCGTGCATTTGCGCTGCGGCGAAAATGATGGCGTCAGTGGCGTGCAGCGCGTGGAGCAGCGACAATTCGGCAGCCAAGATCGCAAGTTCCGTGGTCAATTCCTGCACATGGCATTCGCCGGTGAACGTGATGGCGAGTGTGGCCTCTTCAACAGACCGCTCTCTCGCAAGCCACTTGAAGATTTCATACTGAACAATCGTCGGAACAACCAGCTCTTCGGGCCTGGCCAGAAGCGGCAGATGCTTCCGCCCCAATTCTGATCCGCAATAGATTTCTATCCAGATGCTGGTGTCAACGACACGCATCAAAGGCGGTCTTCCCGGTCGCGGTATCCGTCCGGATTTGCGCCTTTGGCGATGCCGAAAAGCTCTTCGGCCGCCGGCACTGGCACCAGAACATAATGTTTGCCCTGCGGCACAAAAGCCAGTTTCTGCCCTGCTTTCCAATCCTGCTGCTCTCGCACTTGCTTGGGAATGGAAATCTGAAATTTGCTGGAAAGGGTCACGGCGTTCATGATTTACGTTTCCTGATCGATCAAAAAAAATAAAATAGCATCAATCCCAACGGACATCAATTCCTCGAAGCCGCGTCTGGCAATAAGTCCCGGCGATTGCGGGCATGGACCGATTGGTCGCAATTTCATGCTATTCTGTGCGGGTCACAGGAGAAGACCAGATGGAAATTGGCTGGCTCAAGCGGCAAATTGCCGGAGTGTTTGGACGCGGAGCGGCGGTGACTGTTTTGACCGCATTATCAATTCTTCTGGCCTTGATCCTCAGCCTCGTCGGCGGCCTGATGCTGTGGAGCAGGGGCACGCCCGCTCCCTATCTCACCCCGGAAGGAAAGCCGCTGCAGGGCAGCCATTTCGGAAAAAATCTTCGTCACCATCAACGGCGTCCGGCAAGGCATGTTCATCAAGGGCAGGGACGCGCGCAACCCGGTGCTGCTTTATCTGCATGGCGGCATGCCGGATTATTTTCTGACAGACCGCTACCCAACCGGTCTCGATGAATATTTCACTGTTGTCTGGTGGGAGCAGCGCGGATCGGGGCTGTCATTCAGCGCCGATGCGCCGCCGGAGAGCGTGAACCCGGAGCAGCTGATATCCGACGCGCTGGAACTGACCAACCTTCTGCGCAAACGCTTCAGCCAGGAAAAAATCTACCTGATGGGGCATTCCGGCGGAACCTTCATCGGCATGCAGATCGCCGCGCGGGCGCCGGAGCTCTTTCACGCCTATATCGCCATTGCCCAGATGTCGCATCAGCTCAGGTCAGAGCAGCTGGCACATGACTATATGCTCCAGCGGTTCAGGGACGAGGGCAATGCCTCAATGGCGCGCAAACTCGAAAATGCCCCCGTGGGAAATGCCGTGCCGCTGCCGGACGCCTATCAATCGCTGCGTGATGTCGCGATGCACAGCCTTGGCGTCGGCACCACGCACGACATACGTTCCATCTACACCGGCCTGCTCCTGCGGTCCTTCCTCGGCCGCGACTATACGCTCAGGTGAAAAAATCAGCATGTGGCGCGGCAAGTTCTTTCTCAGGAAACCGTCTTTGGAACACTCAGCTCTCCACGGACCTGACCAAGCAGGTGACCCGCCTCGAAATCCCGGTGTATTTCCTGCACGGCCAGCTTGATTACACCGTCTCCTATCCGCTCGCCAAAACCTTTTTCGATCAGCTGAGCGCGCCGTTGAAGGGTTTCTACACGTTCGAACAATCCGCCCACAGCCCCTTGTTTGAAGAGCCGGGAAGGATGGGCAAGATTATCCGGGAGGATGTGCTGGCAGGGAAAAATCGGACTGGCTGACAAAATGTAGAAGCCGCCGCTGCATCTGCGCCGCCAGCCTTTTTTGTGGCAAAGCCGGGCGTTTGCCTCTAAACCCCAGCCCAACAAGTCTGCGGTCAATAACCGCTGACATATTCAGGACAAATCTCATGCCCGCAAAATCCTCCGCCAAAGGCCCCACCCAGCGCATGCTGCGCGTCGGCGAAATGGCGCGCCATGCGCTGGTCGAAGTGCTGCAGCGCGGCGAGATCATTGACCCGATCATCGAGACAACGGTCATCTCCGTCTCCGAAGTGCGCATGACGCCGGACCTGACCCGCGCCACGGCCTACATTTCCCCGCTCGGCGTGGCCAACCCGGAGCCGGTCGTCGCGGCTTTGAACAGGCACGCCCGCTTCATCCGCGGCGCGCTCGGCCCGGCGCTGCGCCAGCTGCGCTCCATGCCGCAGATCCATTTCCGCGCCGACACCAGCTTCGACAATTTCACCAGAATCGACACGCTGCTGCGCCAGCCCGAAGTGATGCGCGACACGCAGCGGCCCATTGTCTCAGTTGCCAAAGACGAAGCCAAAGAAGTCAAATGAGTCAGAAGCGCAAGCGCCCCGAGCGCCCCGTCTCCGGCTGGCTGATTTTCGACAAGCCCTATGGCATGGGCTCGACCGACGCCGTCTCGCTCATCAAGCGCACATTCCGCGCCGACAAGGCGGGCCATGCCGGCACGCTCGATCCCCTGGCCACAGGCGTCCTGCCGATTGCGCTCGGCGAGGCGACCAAGACCGTTCCCTACCTCATGGACGAGCGCAAAACCTACACATTCTCCGTCACCTGGGGCGAGGAGCGCACGACGGATGATCTGGAAGGCGAGGTCACCCAGCGCTCGGACAAGCGGCCGTCGCAGGCCGATATCCAGTCCCTCATTCCCCGCTTTGTCGGAACCATCACACAGGTCCCGCCGCAGTTCTCCGCCGTCAAAATCAACGGCGCCCGCGCCTATGATCTGGCCCGCGAAGGTGAAGCCGTGGACATCGCCGCGCGCGAAGTCGAAGTGTTCCGTCTCGAACTTCTCGGCTGTCCGGACGCCGGACACCGCCCGCTTTGAGGTCGAATGCGGCAAGGGAACCTATGTGCGCGCCTTCGCCCGCGACATGGGCCGGCTGCTCGGCTGCTATGGCCACATTTCAGCCCTGCGCCGCATCTCAGTCGCGCCGTTCGACGAGCGCCTGGCCGTGACGCAGGAACAGCTGGCGGAGGCGGCGAAACAGATGGCCGCCGGACTGGAGGCGCAGCCCGATCTCAATCCCCTCTCCACCGAAGCCTTCAAGCCGCTCGACGCCCTGTTGAAATCCGCCCGAAACCGCGCTCGTCTCCCTGCCGCACATCGACGCTGAACGACGAAGCCGCCCAGCGCATCCGCCTCGGCAACCCCGCCATCGTCCGCGGCCGCGACGCCCCCATCGAAGCAGACGCCGCCTATGCGACGAGCAAGGGCAGACTGCTGGCCATCGGCGAAGTGCGCTTCGGCGAGTTTCATCCGAGGCGGGTGTTTAAATAATCCGGCTTTACCGCGCACGTGTTTCCGCTAGTCTCGCCTCGGGCGCGCCACGTATTTCCTGCCCCGCAGGAGAAAGACAATCATGCGCAGTTTTATGCTCGCCGCCGCCATTTCCCTTTCGCTCACTTCCGCTGCCTTCGCCTGCGGCGGCGCGCCGGTCTGCACGGTCATCGACCCAACCGGCACGCCGCTCAATGTCCGCTCCGGGCCGAATGGCAAAATTCTCGGCACGTTGAAAAAAGGCGAGCTGGTCGAGTTCAATGAGCACAAAGAGGTCAAAGGCAAAAGGTGGGCGCTGGTGTCGAAGTTCGCCGAAGCCTCAGGCTACGTTTTCGGCGATTATCTGAAATGCAAGGGCAAGGACGGGATCGGCAAAATCTGCACAGTCGCCGACCCGACCGGCACGCCGCTCAACGTGCGCGAATCGCCGAACGGCGACATTTACGGCACATGGGAAAACGGCGTCCGCGTGCGCCCCTACGAGGAGATCATCGTCAAAGGCAAGAAATGGTACGGCGTCGAGCGGCTCGCCGAGGACAACACAATTGGCTGGGTGTTCGATCCCTATTTGAAATGCGAGGAAGACGAGGGCTGAGCGCTGATCTCATGAGCGGACACCGCGCCATGCTTCAGCGCCTCGAGCGCGGTTTCCGCGCCACGGCGGCGCATGACCGGCGCCATATCGCGCTGCCGCAGTTTGATGTGTTTCTCTCAGAACAGATCGGCGATGAGCACAGCCTCGCCATTCCCCTGTCCGATGGAGGTTCCGGCATTGACGCCCTCGCGGAAACATTTGCCAACCATGGCCGCCGGGCGCGCGTCGAATATTTCCATGATCTCTACCCCGGACTGGCGGCGGCGCTGGAAGGCAAAGGCTTTGATCTGGAGATGAACGCGCCGCTCATGACGCTTGAGCCGGCCGATTTCGCAAAAGCCGAAATACCACAAGGATACCAGCGGCTCGCTTCGGGCGACGGCGCATTGCTGGAGCACTTCTTCCGCCGCCAGAGCATCGCGTTCGGCGGCGATGGCGGCGATGATGCCATGTCCTGGCTGCCGCAGGTCAAGTCTGGACTCGAAAGAGGCACAGTCATGGCCGCGTGCATTCTGCGCGACGCAAGACCGGTGTCGGGCGCCGTCATTCAGGGCCGTGACGATGCGGAGCTGGCGGGTGTCTGGACGCTGCCTGATTTCCGAAAACAGGGGCTCGCCTTTGCCGCCTGTCAAAATCTCATTGCCGATTATTTCCAGACGCGCGGCCTCTGCTGGCTCTCAAGCGCAGAAGACGCGCTGCGCCTCTACGAAAAGCTCGGCTTCAAGCGCGTCGGCGCGCAGCGGAACTACAGTTTTGCTGGCGGCCAATAAAGGGGACGAGATTCCCCCAAAACAAGAATTGTCCCAACAAAATCAGCACAGACAAAAAATACTTATCCCCGTCTTCCAGCCACGCCCCATCATGCCGCCAGTTTGTTTGAACCGGAAAGGCATCCATGGACTGGCCCCTGATCGTCGAGCGAAACCGCGGGCGGCTCATGGCCGTGCTCGCGCCGCTGCTCGCCGTGCTTGGGTTTGACCCGAGGCGGGCGGACCTGCCGCGCCATATGTACCGCGCCCTGCTCATCACTCTGCGTCCGGCAGAATCCGCCGTGCGCCGCCTCATCATCATCGCCGCGCATGGGATTATCGTGAAGCTTGGCGCGGCGCGGGCATTCCCGGCGGGCCTTGGTCTTAAGCTCAAGCTAGCTCTGGAAAAGGACGCCGAGCGCATTCCCGCCTTCAGCCTCATCGATCCCTTGACGCGCTTTGCGCCGGAGGGTTTTGAGTGGGCCAAGGAACGGGAAAAGGTGCAGGTGATGCCGCGCATCTCGGTTCCCGGCCTCATCGATCCGGTCTTCGCAGACAGGTTCATTCCCCTGAAGGACGACCCGATCGACTGCGCTTCGCTTCGCCGCCGTCTGCGGGCGGTCAAAGAAGCGCTGGACAATCTGCCGCGCCATGCACGGCGGCTGGCGCGGTGGCGGATGCGGGGCGAGCTGGCGCGGCAGAGCGGCGTCAGCTCAAAGCCCGCCCGCCTCACCCCCTTCCGCCCCGGCTTCGCGCCGGGCTACCACCGGAATGAGCCGGACGAGATAGATGTCATCCTCGGCGACTGCCACTATTTTGCGCGTCAGGCTTGGGACGACACGTCTTGAAGGGTCCGCAGTTTTGGGCGTTCAGCGCGCGGAGCAGGCGCTCCGGGCGGGCTTCGGCATGGCTGTGCGGCGGGTCCGCAGTATGCGCAGATATTTGACGGGGCGCTTGCCCTGCTTCGCTCCTTCGGAGCTTCGCAGGATGGGGTGCTCTGTACTGCGGCGCTTTTGATGGGTGCAGGACACCATCCTAAAAAGTTAAACAGACGGTGCAGAATAAAGCACCGCATCCTGCGTAGCTCCGAAGGAGCAAAGCAGGACCACGCCATCCCACCTTTGATCTCTCCGCCTTTCTAATCTCTCTCCGCAAGAGAAAGGCTGGAGAAAACGGGAAAAAATTTTGGATTTTGAAAATAGTTTTGTTCAACATCAATGCCTTATCATCATCCCAAAAATAAACTCCACCATTTCCATCCCCGCCCCTCAAACCGCGCGCATACTTCACGGGCTGCTCTCATGGGACCGGATGATCACCGGCATTCGGGAGAGCGGGCGGCCTATGGCAGCTTCGGGTTCGGTTACCCGGGGCGGGCGGAGACCCTCAGCCATGTCCCTCCTGGCCTTCGCGCGCTGGAAAAAGAGCCCCATGCGCCAGCCCGGGCAAAAAGCCGTGACAGGGCGTGTGGCGAGCCACACATCCGACAGGTTAGCAAGCCCAGCAGGCAGGACCACACGCCCTGGACTTCCCTGAAGAGCTTAATGTCCAGACCGGAAACGGGGCGTGGAAAGGAGCGGGTTTGGACTCAGAGAAGCCGTGCATTGATCAACAGATGCGCCGCAATGCTTACCGCATAGCCGAGAGCCACGGCCCAGGTCCATTTCAGATGGCTCGAAAATGTGTAAAGCCCGCGCGACTGCCCCATCAGCGCCACACCCGCCGCCGAGCCGATCGACAGCATCGAGCCGCCGACGCCGCAGGTCAGCGTGATGAGCAGCCATTGGCCTTCAGACATTTGCGGGTCCATGGTCAGCACGGCGAACATCAGCGGGATATTGTCGACAATGGCCGACAGCGCGCCGATGATGATGTTGGCATAAGTGGGGCCCATGCCCGCATAGAGGTACTCAGACGCATGGCCCAGATAACCGATGACGCCAAGCCCGCCGACGGCAAAAATGATGCCGAAGAAAAACAAGAGCGTGTCCCATTCCACCCGCTGCACCTGCGCGAACGAGTCGAGCACCATGTCCTCGTCGTCGCGCCGCCTGCCTTTGCGCTGCAGAAAATAGGACCATATCTGCAGATAGCCGAGGCCGAGCATCATGCCGAGCGCCGGCGGCAGGTGCAGGAAATTTTTGAAAGACACGGCGGTGAAAATCGTCGCGGCGAACAGCAGGATGACGCCAAGCGCCCCAGGCTTCATGCGCGCCCGGTCCTCATGCTGCGCCGGCTTTGTCTTCGGCACGCCGAACTGCATGATCGCCGCAGGGACAATGAAATTGACCGCCGAGGGAATGAACAAGGAAAAGAATTCCCAGAAATCCAGCTTGCCCTTCTGCCAGACCATCAAAGTCGTGATGTCGCCGAACGGCGAAAACGCCCCGCCGGCATTGGCCGCCACCACAATGTTGATGCATGCAATCGCGACAAACGCCTTCGATCCGGCGCCGATGGCCAGAACCACGGCGCCCATCACCAGCGCGGTCGTCAGATTGTCGAGCACGGAGGACAGAAAGAACGCGGCGATGCCCGTCATCCAGAACAGCTGGCGGTAACTCAGTCCCATGCCGACAAGCCTTGCCCGCAGCACATCAAACACCCGCCGCTCCTCAAGCGTGTTGACATAGGTGATGGCCACCAGCAGGAACAGGAACAGCTCGGCGAATTCCTCAATGACCCCCTGCGCCAGAAGATGCGCGTCGTCGGCCTTTCCCGCCTGCGCATAGGCGATGCCGATCAGAAGCCAGATCAGCCCCGCCGCCATCATCACAGGTTTCGACTTGCGCAGATGCAGCGGCTCTTCAAAGATGACGAGCGCGTAGGCGGACACAAAAATTACAAGACAGAGAATGCCGGTCCAATGAGCTGTCAGATCAAGCGCGCCCGAGCTGGCGGCGGCGGGAGAGGCGGATGCAAATAGCGCTGCTGAAATTATCAGCAAAATGGTGCGGAACATCGGCGGCCTCCAGCTTTGAAAGGAGCTATAGCCTTGCCATCGGGCGCTGTAAAACGCCGCTTTGCGAATTGAAAAATCCCGCCCCGGCGCCTAAATATGTGCAGGAGAAAATTGGCTGGTCCTTCGGCCTCAAGGAGACCGGATGAGCCTGCCGCTGCGCCTTTCCACTTCGATTAAAGAGTTTCTCGACAGCGAAGCTTCGGGCGGCATTGTCCTGATGTTTTCCGCCGCGGTGGCGCTCGTCATAGCCAACTCGCGCTGGGCCGCCGCCTACTTTGACGTGCTGCACGCCTATGCCGGCGGCCTCACGGTTCTGCATTGGATCAACGATGCGCTGATGGCATTGTTCTTCCTGCTGGTCGGGCTTGAGATCAAACGCGAGTTCATCGGCGGCGAGCTAGCCACCTGGGCGCAGCGCGCGCTGCCCGCCTTCGCCGCAGTCGGCGGCATGGTGATCCCCGCGCTGTTTTACATCGCGCTGAACTATGACAGCCCGCAGACGCTGCGCGGCTGGGCGATCCCATCCGCCACAGACATCGCTTTTGCGCTCGGCATTCTGGCGCTTTTGGGCAAGCGCGTTCCGGTGTCGCTGAAAATCTTCCTCGCCGCGCTCGCCATCATCGACGACCTCGGGGCCGTCATCATCATCGCGCTGTTTTACACGGCGCAGTTACATCTGTGGGCGTCGGGCGGCGTCGCCGTGGTGACTGTCGCGCTGATCGGCCTCAATCTGGTGGGCGTCAAACGCCTCGCTTTCTACCTGCCGCTCGGAATTGCGCTTTGGTATTTCATGCATGAATCCGGCGTCCATGCGACGCTTGCAGGCGTCGTTCTGGCGCTGACAATTCCAACGGACCGGTCGGATCATTCGCCGCTGCACCGGCTGGAGCATGGCCTGCACAAATGGGTCGCGTTTGCCATTGTGCCGCTGTTCGGCTTCGCCAATGCGGGCGTTACGCTGACGGGCGTAAACCTGGCGCAGCTGACCCATCCGGTGACGCTCGGAATTGCGGCGGGGCTTTTCTTGGGAAAGCAGATCGGCGTCTTCGCCGCCGCCAAGCTCGCCGTCATGTCGGGAATAACCGAGCCGCCGCGCGACGCCTCCTGGGCGCAGGTCTATGGCGTCTCCATCCTGTGCGGCGTCGGCTTCACCATGAGCCTTTTCATCGGGCTGCTGGCCTTTCCCGGCGAGGAGGTCATGGCGGACGCGGTGAAGATCGGCGTGCTGCTTGGGTCAGTCGCATCAGGGCTTGCCGGAGCTTGCGTGTTGGTTTGGGCAGGACGAAATTCTCCGGCTCCGCGCTCCTGACTCCGCCTGTCAGCATCTTGCTTCAAAAGAACTTATCCCCCTGTGAAAATCGCGTAGTAAACTTGGCTGGTGAAGCGCTGAAGAATGTGGAGAAACGATTATGTCAGCTCAAGATTTTGATTTCCTGTTTGGCGCATGGAGCGTGCGGCACCGGCGTCTGAAAGAGCGGCTGACAGGGAGCGATGATTGGGAGGAGTTCGCCGGGGCCAGCCAGACGCGGCCGATCCTTGGCGGCGGCGGCAACATCGAGGACAATTTCATCGAGTTCCCGGATGGCGCATACCGCGCCGCTGCGCTGCGCTCTTTTGACGAGGCATCCGGTTCATGGGCGATCTGGTGGCTCGATGCGCGCCATCCCCATGCGCTTGACGTGCCGGTGGTGGGAGGCTTCACCGATGGCGTCGGGAGCTTTCTGGCAGATGACAAGTTTCAGGGCCGGCCCATCAAGGTGCGTTTTCTGTGGTCCGACATTTCAAGCAGCACCTGCCGCTGGCGGCAGGCGTTCTCGCCTGACGCAGGCAGGACATGGGAGACCAACTGGGTGATGGAGTTCGCGCGGATTTCGTGAGCTCCGCATGCCTATGCAGCACAGGGCCAACCGGCTATGTGCCGCCCATCCCAGGATACAGGAACGGTCAAAATGGAAGTCAAAGACAGCAACGGCGCAATCCTTTCAGAAGGGGACAATGTCACCGTCATCAAGGACCTCAAGGTCAAAGGCTCCTCCGCCATCATCAAGCGCGGAACCGTCATCCGGGGCATTCACCTCACCGACAACGAAGAGGAAATCGAATGTAGGGTGGAGAAGGTCAAAGGGCTGGTCTTGAAGACGTGTTTTTTGAAAAAGGCGTGAGCGGCTCAGCTCACATATTTGTGCAAGATCGAATTGATCAGCGTCTGATACGGCATGCCTTCTTCGGCAGCGCGGGTCTTGAGCTTCATCAAGTCGCGCTCCGGCACGGAAATTGAAATGCGGCGGCGCTTGCCATCGATCGTGTTGCGGGCGACCTGCTCCCAGTATGCACGCCGCTCTTCGATGTTGCCAACCGACACCCATTCGCCGCGCTCGCTGCTGGCGATAAGCTCATCTTCCTCTGCCTGGCTGATCATTCCCGGATTTTCATTTCGGCCTGTCATTGCAGTTTTCCTAAATATCGCTCTGTGGCGTCCCTCGATGGAAACATGGTTTTCAAAAATCTCGTTTCACCGTCCCGCACGTAGGGAACCAGCCAAGCGTAGTCATCAATTCGGATCACAAGCTGGAATTGGTGTCCGTATCTTTGAACATTTGGGTGTTCCCGCTCATCTAATAGTCCGCCTTCGGAAATGGTGATGCCAACCTTCTCAAATCCGAATCCATGCCGCTCCTTCAATTGCCGATTCTTTTCATCGTTCCAATCAAACGTATCCTGCATGTGTGTATCAAATATATATCAAAGACACGAAAGTCAAGGAAGTTGCGATTTACGCTATCCCCCTTCCCTTTCTCCCCATTTTCCCCTATACGCCCGCCAGCAACGCGCCTCGCGCCTGCTTTTCATGGCCCTTGCTGGACGACATCCCGGCTCCGGGCGCCCCAATCCTCTGATAAGAAAGGATATTCCGATGTCGATTACCGCAGAGCGCAAGCAGGCGCTCATGAAGGAACATGCCACAACGGAAAATGACACCGGTTCGCCTGAAGTCCAGGTCGCCGTGCTTTCCGAGCGCATCACAAACCTGACCGAGCATTTCAAAACGCACAAGAAGGACAACCATTCGCGCCGCGGATTGCTGACCCTTGTCGCCACCCGCCGTTCGCTCCTCGACTATTTGAAGCGCAAGGATTCCGGCCGTTATCAGGCTCTGATTTCGAAACTCGGCCTGCGCCGCTAAGACCAGTTTCGGCGGAGGCATGCGCTTCCGCCGATCCTTTGTGGGCAATGTCGCCCAATCCCTCCGCGTAAAAATGTTGGAGGTAGCCTGAACCCGAATGGGGCAGGATTGTCAGCGTCCCGCTGCTCAACTGCGGAACCCTTACTGTCTTGCCCGTGCCGTGTTCGCAACGAAACGCATGAAACAGCCCGGTGCGAAAGCGCATGCGGGCGCAAGACAGGAATCTATCAATGTTCAAAACACACCGTGTTGAAATCGAATGGGCAGGCCGCCCGCTTATCCTTGAAACCGGCAAGATCGCCCGTCAGGCTGACGGCGCGGTTCTGGCCACCTATGGCGAGACCGTGGTTCTGGCCACTGTTGTTTCGGCCAAGTCGCCGAAGCCTGGTCAGGACTTCTTCCCCCTTACCGTCAACTATCAAGAGAAGACCTATGCCGCCGGCAAAATCCCGGGCGGCTATTTCAAGCGCGAGGGCCGTCCGTCCGAGAACGAAACTCTGGTCTCGCGCCTGATCGACCGTCCGATCCGCCCGCTGTTCCCCGATGGCTACAAATGTGACACGCAAATCGTCATCACTGTCATGCAGCATGATCTTGAGAACAATCCCGACATCATCTCGATGATCGGCGCATCCGCAGCGCTGTGCCTTTCCGGCGTGCCTTTCATGGGCCCAATCGGCGGCGCGCGCGTCGGTTATGTCAACGGCGAATATATTCTCAATCCACATATCGACGAAATGCCAGAATCCTCGCTCGACCTCGTCGTCGCCGGCACGCAGGATGCCGTCCTGATGGTGGAGTCGGAAGCCAAAGAGCTGTCCGAAGACATCATGCTCGGCGCTGTCATGTTCGGCCACAGAGGCTTCCAGCCGGTGCTTGATGCGATCATCAAGCTCGCCGAAGCCGCCGCCAAGGATGCGCGCGATTTCACACCGGACGATTATTCCGATCTCGAAGCGCAGATGCTGAAAGTCGCCGAGAAGGACCTGCGCGAAGCCTACAAGATCATCGACAAGCAGGACCGTTACACCGCCGTTGATGCCGCCAAGGCCAAGGTCAAGGCGCATTTCCTGCCTGAGGGCGTTGAAGCCACAATGTGGAACGCCGAGCAGGTTGGAGTGGTGTTCAAGGAACTGCAGGCCAAGATCGTCCGCTGGAACATTCTCGACACCAAGAGCCGCATCGATGGCCGCGATCTGTCCACCGTGCGCAAGATCGTCTCGGAAGTCGGCATTTTGCCGCGCACCCATGGTTCGGCGCTGTTCACACGCGGCGAAACCCAGGCCATCGTCGTCGCCACGCTCGGCACCGGCGAAGACGAGCAATATGTCGATTCGCTGACCGGCATGCACAAGGCCACCTTCATGCTGCACTACAATTTCCCGCCCTATTCGGTCGGTGAAACCGGCCGCATGGGATCGCCCGGCCGCCGCGAAATCGGCCATGGCAAGCTCGCCTGGCGCGCCATCAACCCGATGCTGCCGCCCAAGGAAGCCTTCCCCTACACGCTGCGCGCCGTCTCCGAGATCACCGAGTCGAACGGCTCGTCCTCAATGGCGACCGTCTGTGGCACCTCGCTGGCGCTGATGGATGCGGGCGTTCCGCTGATCCGTCCGGTTGCGGGCATCGCCATGGGCCTCATCAAGGAAGGCGACCGTTTTGCCGTCCTCTCCGACATTCTCGGCGACGAGGATCACCTCGGCGACATGGACTTCAAAGTTGCGGGCACGGCCAATGGCATCACCGCCCTTCAGATGGACATCAAGATCGAAGGCATCACCGAAGAAATCATGCAGGTCGCCCTCACACAGGCGAAAGACGGCCGCATCCACATCCTCGGCGAAATGGCCAACGCGCTGACGGAGGGCCGGGCCGAGCTTGGCGAGTTCGCCCCGCGCATTGAAGTGATGAACATCCCGGTCGATAAAATCCGCGAAGTCATCGGCTCCGGCGGCAAGGTGATCCGCGAAATCGTTGAAAAGACCGGCGCGAAGATCAACATCGAAGACGACGGCACAATCAAGATCGCCTCGTCCAACGCCAAGGAAATCGAGGCCGCGAAGAAGTGGATTCACTCGATTGTGGCCGAGCCGGAAGTCGGCGAGATTTACGAAGGCACGGTCGTCAAGACTGCCGAATTCGGCGCCTTCGTCAATTTCTTCGGCCCGCGCGACGGTCTCGTCCACATCTCCCAGCTTGCTTCCGACCGGGTCAACAAGACCTCGGACGTGGTCAAAGAAGGCCAGAAGGTCTGGGTCAAGCTCATGGGCTTTGACGAGCGCGGCAAGGTGCGCCTGTCCATGAAGGTTGTCGATCAGGCAACGGGCAAGGAACTGACCAAGGAACAGGCCGAAGCAGCTGCTGCTGAGTAGTCAGAGCGACGCGGGTAAAATCAGGGCGCGGGTCATTCCGCGCCCTTTGCTTTGGAGGATGGATTGGACGACGGCGCGGTCAAAACCCTGTTTCTGCCGTTTGAAAATGGCGCCCTGCCGCTTTCGGTGGAAGGCGCTCGCTTTCTGTTTCTCAACGCCGCGCTGCCGCCAGTCTTGGATCATGACTGGAAAGGCAGACTGGACTGCACTCAAGGCTTTCGGACGGATTTCCTCGCGCTTAGAAGTGCGGGATATCAGGTGGCGCCTCAGGTCGGCGAGGGACAATTCTCCGGCGCGCTGGTTCTCCTTGGCAAGCACCGCGATCTGAACCGCAGCAACATTTATAGAGCGTTGCAACAGACATTGCCAGGCGCACCGGTGCTGGTCGCGGGCGCGAAAACGACCGGCATCCAGGCTATGCGCAAAGAGATGACGGAGCTTCTGCCGGTTGAGCAGGCGCTGTCGAAAAATCACGCGCAGGTCTTCTGGTGTCTGCGCCCCGAAAGCTGGGTGTCGCCGACTATTGCAGGGCAACAGACCGTCGGCGCGGACGGTATGCAGTTCGAAACCGCCCCCGGCATGTTCTCGCACAAAGCGGCGGATGCGGGATCGCAGATGCTTGCCCGGCACCTTGGCGAGGTAAAAGGCAAAGCGGCCGATTTTGGAGCTGGCTGGGGCTATCTCTCGGTCATGCTCTTGAAGAATGCGCCAGGCATCGCTGCGCTTGATGTGTTCGAGGCCGATTATGCCTCGCTGCAAGCGGCAAAGGCAAATTTGGATTTATTTGGCAGCCAGACGCCTGCATCTTTCCATTGGCATGACCTCTTGGCGGAGCCGGTTTCCGCCGCCTATGACGCCATCATCATGAACCCGCCGTTCCACACAGGCCGCAGCGCTGAGGCCTCCATCGGCCAGGCCATGATCGCCGCTGCCGCCAAGGCGCTGAAACCGGGCGGGCGTCTAATGATGGTGGCGAACCGGGAACTGCCCTATGAAGACACGCTGCAGAGGGTCTTCCGCAGGTTCGAACGGATTGACGAGGACCGCTGGTACAAAATCATCAGGGCGGTCAAGTAGCGCCGGATCAATGCAGAAGCGCGGCCCGACGCTCCTGATACTTCTCGCGCGTCGTGATCGGCAGCGGTCGGCCAAACAGATAGCCTTGCGCCGAATTACAGCCCGCCGCCATCAACAGCGTCACCTGCGCCTGGTTTTCCACGCCCTCGGCAATCGTCTCAACCCCCAGTGCCCGCGACAGGCCGACAATTGTCGAGATGATCGCGCCGGTGTTGCTGTTTGTTTCGATGCGGCTGACGAAAGAGCGGTCGATCTTCAGTTTCTGGAATGGCAGGTCGGACAGATAGGTGAGGTTGGAATAGCCTGTGCCGAAATCATCGACCGCGACCGATACACCCATTTTGGCAAATTCACCCAGGATCAGCGCGGTCTTTTCCTTGTCTTCCATTAACAGGCTTTCGGTGATTTCAAGCTCAAGTCGCCGAGGTTCAAGGCCGCTCTCGGCCAGCGCCGAGCGCACCACTTCCACCATGTCGCTGAGCAAGAATTGCGCGGGCGACAGATTGACTGCGACGAAACAGTCATCTGGCAGATGCTTGGCATCCGAACAAGCCTTGCGCAGCACCCAGTCGCCGAGCGGTGCGATCATGCCGGTTTCTTCGGCGACGGGGATGAATTCAATAGGATGCACAGCGCCCTTTTCCGGATGCTGCCAGCGCACCAAGGCTTCATAACCGGCGATTCTTCCTGTCGTCAGATCCAGCTGCGGCTGATAGTGCAGCTCGAAATCACTGCGCTCCAAGGCAATCTGCATCTCGGCTTCAATCCAGCGCCTGTGATCGGCAACACGACCGATTTCCGGCTCAAACATGACCCAGCTGCCGCGGCCCTGAGCGCGCGCGCGGTGCACGGCAAGATTGGCCTTGCGCAGCAGGCCGACGGCGTCGGCATACTCTTCATTGATCTCTGCGCCGCCTGTCGATGTTGAGATGATGACCCTGCGACCTTCGATAATGTAGGGATCGCACAGCGATGCCACCATGGCATCAAGCATGATTTCAAGAGTTGGCAGCGCGTCTTCGTCCGAAAGGATGATGCCAAACTCGCTGATGGCGAGGCGTCCGATCACTGCGCTTTTAGGCATGCATTGCCTAATGCGCTCAGCTGCTGTCAGCACCAGCTGGTCGCCCGTGCGGTAGCCCAGTGCGTCGTTCAGCTGTTTGAAACGGTCAATCTCGACATTGAGGAAATACAGTGTTTTTTGGCGCTTCTTGGCCTCGTCCGCCAAATTTGCCATTGCAGCAATGAAAGAATTGCGCGAAATCAGGCCGGTCAGGGCGTCAGTTTCTGCCGCCACGCGCACTTCAGTCGCATGTGCGTCAATACCTGAGAAAAATGCCAGCGCGCAACCCGCTGCAGACAACGCCGACAGGCCGGTTATGATTGTGGCAGCAGCTATGTTTTCCACACCATGTCCTGCGCCAAACCCGGTCGTGTGCGCCCAGAATCCGAGTATGCCGCCGCCAATCCCCGACGAAAGAATCGTCGTGATTTTAAACAGCGAGCTGCGTTTGGTTTCTTCACCCTTTAACATTTGTAGTCTCCGCTTGCGCAGAACACTAGGCAAGAAAACTTAATTCAGCGCGCTGCCGATAGATTGGATTTTATGGAATTGTCGATTTACGGGACAGTTACCTCGCCCTCAGAAAGCTGCGCCTAATATCAGGACGCGCGGCGCATTTGCCCGCCGCCAACATTGATTTGCGCAAGTGGCGTGGGCTTGCCGTGCAAAAATCCCTGTATCACATTGCAGCCGGCGGCTTTCAGCAAAATTTCCTGCTCCGCTGTCTCCACTCCCTCGGCAACAGCAGTCGCCCCCAGCGCCCGCGCCAGAGCGATGATAGCCGATACTATCTGCGCCATATGCGAGTCGGTTTCGATCCGGTCGATAAAGGATTTGTCGATCTTGAGCTTTTTGAACGGAATATCGGCAAGATAGCCGAGATTTGAGTAACCCGTGCCAAAATCGTCTATCGCGATTGATGTCCCTAGAGCCGAAAGCCCTTGGAACAGTTCCGACGCCTTGGCCCGGTCTTCAATCAGTGTGGACTCAGTGACTTCCAGCTCCAGCCGCGCCGGCTCAAGCCCGGTCTTGCGCAGCGCATCGTCAACGGTCTTCAGAATATCGCCGTTCAGGAACTGCATGGGCGACAGATTGACTGAAACAGTCAAATGCTCTGGCATGGTGACCGCGTCGCGGCAGGCCTGCAGGATGGCCCAGCGGCCAAGAGTGTTGATAAAGCCGTTTTCCTCGGCAACCTGAATAAAGTCCAGCGGCGGGACATAGCCTTTTGTTGGATGTTTCCAGCGCAAAAGGGCTTCGTAACCAAGCACCGATCCGTCAATAATATTGACCTGCGGTTGGTAATAGAGGCTGAAATCGCCGCGCTTAAGCGCGCCGCGAAGCTCGACTTCAATCCATCCGCGGTATTCTTCGCGCACAGTCATTTCCTGAGAGAACAGCGCCCAAGCGCCTCGGCCGTTGAGCCGAGCCTGCTTAAGTGCGACATGCGCGCTTCGCACCGTGTCACTGACAGTGGCGTCGGGCCTGATCTCGACAATTCCAAGGCTTGATGTGATCGCGGTCAGCCCGCCATTGACGCGGTAGGTGCCGGAGACAGTCTCGAGAATATGGTCGGAGACCGCCCGGATTTCATCTGGATCCCCTGTGGTTTCAATGACCATGCCAAACTCGCCGCCGCCGAAGCGGCCGACATTGCCAATATTCCCCGCGAGTTTTTCCAGCCGCGCCGCGACCTGGCGGATGATTTCGTCGCCTGCCGCAAAACCCATCGCGTCATTCAGCTCTTTGAACCTGTCGATCTCGATGTCAATAAGGAAGTAAGCCCGGTTAGGATTGCCGCGCTGCTGGATGTGGTGCTCAACAAGGCCGACAATGCCGTTCTTTGAAAAAAGCTCCGTCAGAGGGTCGATCAGCGCAGATTTTTTGATCGCTTCCTCCGACTCGTCAATGCCGGAAAAAAATGCCAGCGCCGCGAGGCTTGAAGACAAGGCGGTCAGACCGGCGATCGTGCCGCCCATCGCGCTGTCATTGAGCGCGCTGGTGCCGAAAATGCTGGCAGAGAGTTTCAACGCCCACAGCCCAAGCATGCCCCCACCAAAACCGGTTGCAGCAATCGTCAGCGCGCGAAAATATTTTCTGCTCAACAACACTTTCACAAATCGCGGCTCCGCTACAGCAGTTCTCGAACGCAAACTAGGTTGAAAGCATTAAAATCAGCTTAGCGGGCCGTCACCTGCCGACAGCAGTATTATCTCAGACGTCGAGCTTCTTCAGCTCTTCGGCCACCGGCATCGACACAATGTTGTAGCCGCTGTCGACATAGTGGATTTCGCCCGTGACGCCGCTCGACATGTCTGAGAGGAGATAAAGCGCCGAACGGCCAACATCCCCAATGTCAACCGTGCGGCGCAGGGGCGAATTGCGTTGTTGGTAATTGAACATGGCGCGTGCGTCACTTATTCCCGCTCCGGCCAGGGTTCTGATCGGACCGGCGGAAATCGCGTTGACCCGGATGCCGTCCTGGCCAAAATCCGCCGCCAGATACCGCACCATGGATTCAAGCGCCGCCTTTGCCACGCCCATGACATTGTAGTTGGGCATGACCCGCACTGAGCCGCCGTAAGTCAGCGTCAAAAGTGAGCCGCCGTTCTTCATCAGTTTCCCCGCCCGCTGAGCCACTTCTGTGAATGAATAAGCGGAAATCACCATGGTTTTCGAGAAATTCTCGCGTGTCGTCACATCAACGTAGCGGCCCTTCAATTCATTTTTGTCGGAGAAACCAATGGCGTGGACGACAAAATCCAGGCTGCCCCATTTTTTTTCAATCGCCTCAAACACGGCATCGACCGAGGCGATGTCCTCCACATCGCAGGGGATCAGAAACTCCGAACCGGCTTCTTTGGCGAGCGGCGCGACGCGTTTTCCGAAGGCGTCGCCCTGATAGGTGAAGGCAAGCTCTGCCCCGTTCGCCGCCAACTCCCTCGCAATGCCCCAGGCTATGGAGTGGCTGTTTGCAACACCCATAATGAGCCCCCGCTTGCCGTGCATGATACCCGCCATATTGAATTACCCCTGCGGCCTAGCCGTTGTGCCGCTGGAAAACGAGCGTCGCGTTGGTGCCGCCGAAACCGAACGAGTTGGAAAGAACTGTGTTGATCTTTTGATTGTCCATGCGCTCGCGGACGATGGGAATATCGGCGAATTCAGGATCAAGCTCCGATATATTCGCGCTCTGGCAAATGAAGCCATGCTGCATCATCAAGAGCGAATATATCGCTTCCTGCACCCCTGTCGCGCCAAGCGAGTGCCCGGTAAGCGATTTCGTCGCGGCGATTGGCGGGATGTTTGATCCAAAAACCTCACGGATGGCAGCGATCTCCTGCCTGTCGCCCACTGGCGTCGATGTTGCATGAGGGTTGATGTAGTCGACCCTGGAATTGACCGTCGCCATTGCCATTTTCATGCAGCGCGCCGCGCCTTCGCCGGATGGCGCTACCATATCATAGCCGTCTGAGGTCGCGCCATAGCCCACGATCTCGCCGTAGATTTTTGCGCCGCGCGCCTTGGCAATCTCCAATTCTTCAAGCACAAGAACGCCCGCGCCGCCAGCGATCACAAAGCCGTCCCGGTCTTTGTCATAAGCGCGCGATGCGACAGAAGGCGTTTCATTAAAATTGGACGACATCGCACCCATCGCGTCAAAAAGCACTGACAGCGTCCAATCAAGATCTTCGCAGCCGCCGGCGAAAACCCTGTCCTGCTTGCCCCACTGGATCATTTCGCAGGCGTTGCCTATGCAATGGTTGGAGGTGGCGCAGGCCGACGAGATTGAATAGTTGACGCCTTTGATCTTGAAATTGGTGGCAAGCGTGGCCGAAGCGGTGGACGACATCGCTTTTGGCACCGCAAACGGCCCAACGCGCTTTGGCCCCTTCTCACGGGTGATGTCTGCGGCCTCAACAATCGTGCGGGTGGAAGGTCCGCCGGAACCCATGATTATGCCGGTGCGGTCATTTGAAACTTCAGCTTCCTCAAGACCGGCATTTAGGATCGCCTGATCCAGCGCGACATGGTTCCAAGCTGTGCCGCGGCCGTGGAAACGCATGGCGCGCCTGTCCACCAAAGTTTCCGGGTCAAGTTTAGGCGCGCCATGAACCTGGCAGCGGAAGCCGAGGCGCGTGTAGTCCTCAGCTCCGCTGATGCCGGATTTGGCGTGTCGGAGCGACTCGAGCACCTCCTGTGTGTTGTTTCCAATGGAGGACACGATCCCCATGCCCGTCACGACAACCCGTCTCATTTGAAGTTCCTCAGTGTTTTGTCAAATGCTCAGCCAGTGGTGGAGCTGACCTTTGAAAGCCCCACTTTTAGGTCGGTTGCCGTGTAAATCCGCTCGCCGTCAGCTTTCACCCAGCCATCGGCGATGCCAAGAACCAGCCTACCGCGCATGACGCGCTTGAAATCAATGCCGTACTCGACCAGTTTGGTTTTTGGAGTGACCATTCCTTTGAATTTCACTTCGCCGGTCGACAGCGCCATGCCGTAGCCCGGCTCTCCAAGCCAGCCCAGATAAAATCCCGTCAGCTGCCACATCGCGTCCAAGCCCAGACAGCCCGGCATGATCGGATTGCCGATGAAGTGGCAGGGGAAGAACCAGAGGTCTGGCTTGATGTCGAATTCAGCTCGGATACAGCCCTTGTTATGCGCTCCGCCGGTCTCCGAAACATCGGTGATCCTGTCAAACATCAACATCGGCGGAGCGGGAAGCTGTGCATTTCCGGGTCCGAACAACTCCCCCCGCGCACAGGAAAGCAGTTCCTCATATCCATAGCTGGATTTTTGTTCCGCCATTTTGCCCCGTCCCCAACGTCATTTTTTTTCTCGAACTTGCCATACACAGCATTGCGCCACAAGAAAACCGGTTTTGTGCGTCGAGTTTATGGTCAATCACGGCGTTTGTGCGGCGGAGCATCTATTGATACCACTGTGATTTGTGAATATATGCTCTTCGGCATTTGTCAGAAACATTCGTCTGAATGACGGGACAGTCGCGTGCAGGCATCCTCAGTGCAGTCTTTAAGCCTCGACCGTAGTGTCGAAAGACAGCTCAGGGCGGCTGATTTGCGTCCGACCCGCCAGCGCATCGCTTTGGCAAATTTGCTTTTCGCCAAGGGCGACAGACATTTGACGGCCGAAGATTTACACGACGAAGCCCGTTCGGCGCGAATCCCGGTGTCGCTGGCGACCGTTTACAATACGCTGCACCAGTTCACGTCGGCCGGTTTGCTGCGCATCGTCGCGGCAGAAGGCTCGCGGACATATTTCGACACAAACGTCTCGGACCATCACCACTTCATCATCGAAGGCGACAATACCGTCATCGACATTGACGAAGGACGCGTCACCGTCAACAATCTTCCTGAGCCGCCAGAAGGCATGGAAATTGCTCACGTCGACGTGATCGTACGGCTGCGGCGCAAGTCTGCCGATTAGCATCGTCCAAAATCAGCCTTTTTCGTGTGGATGTCTCGGCGCATGATCGCACGTCGCGCCGCCATTCTAGGATTGCTTTCGCTGCCGCTGCAGGTGAACGGCGCTTTGGCGGATGCGGCGCGGAGACCGGCTGAGCGTTGGGCGCAAAATCTCATCGCCGCCGCCGAGGCCCAAATTGGCGTGACGCTCTCCTACGACCCGGCCTACCGCCGAATCGAGTTTCCCGGCGGTGACGTGCCGCGCGTCTCGGGCGTCTGCACAGATGTCATTATCCGCGCCTACCGGGACGCGCTTGGTTTTGATCTGCAACAGGCGGTGAACGCTGACATGAAGCGCAATTTCTCGGCCTATCCGAAAAATTGGGGTCTCTCCCGCACCGATTCCAACATTGACCACCGGCGCGTGCCTAATCTGCGCACCTTTTTCAAGCGCAAGGGCGCAGAGCGTAGATTGGACTTAAGCGCGGCTGACTTTTTGCCCGGCGATGTCGTAACGCAGAATTTGCCCGGCAATCTCGCGCATATTGGGCTTGTGTCAAACAGGATGAATGCGGATCAAACCCTCTCGCTAGTCATTCACAATATCGGCGGCGGCGCGCAGATCGAGGATACGCTGTTTGCGTTCGAAATCACGGGCCGCTATCGCTTCCCGGCCTAGTCTTCAAACGTCTCGCCCGGATATGCGCCCCAGATTTCCGTCTGCTTCACATATCCGTCATAACCGGCGGACTGGAATGTGCACCAGACCCCGTCGCAGTCGGCGATCTTGCCCATGACACCCGGCTCCATGTCGGCGACCTTGGCGGCGCCGTCGTCTTTGTTGTCATAAAGTCCCACCATGCCGCTTTCGTTCGCGCCCCATTGCGCTGTCAGCGCGGTGCGCTTACCGGTGAGAAGCGTCTGGAGGACCCAGCCCTCGGTGCCGTCGGAATCTCGGATTCGTCGCCAATTGTCATATTCCTGCACGATCTCCACCGGAAGCCCCGGCTTCAGATAGAGCCATTGCACAGGATAATCGCGCCCCGGCCCAATGCGCAGATTGACCCGGCCTGACTTCAGGCTGACAAATCTTGGCAAAGGAAGACCGCTGGGCCCGACGACGGCGGCCAGCGCCTCGGTCGCATGGGCGCTCAACGCCGGAAGCCCCGGCAGCGCCCCAAAAACTGTTGAAAGCACGCAGGCTATGCCTGCAAAACGGAGTGGTTTAACGCACAACACAATGGAACCCCAAACTCTGAACCACGCTACTCGGAACACTTGACACAGCTCGCGCCGTTTTCCTTTGAGTTCGCCGCCCTTGCTTGTTACAAAGCCCGCATCCGAACGCCCGCATCTTTGCGCCGTTTTGGTTAAAGAGGTCTCAACGGGATCGTTAAAAGTCATCACATGTCATCCAAAAAGAAGCCCGTTGTCGTCATCACCCGCAAACTGCCCGAGCCGGTCGAAACCCGGATGTGCGAGCTGTTCGACGCGCGGCTGAATGTTGACGACCATCCCATGTCGCACGACGAGCTTGTCGCCGCCATGCGCGAGGCGGATGTTCTGGTGCCGACGCTGACGGACCGCATCAATGAAGCGCTTTTGGACAAGATCGGCGACCGGCTGAAACTCATCGCGTCCTACTCCAACGGCGTCGACCACATCGATGTCGCCGCAGCCGCCAAACGCGGCATCACGGTGACAAACACGCCGAATGTCCTCAATGAGGACACTGCCGACATGACAATGGCGCTGATCCTTGCCGTGCCGCGCCGCCTGACTGAAGGCGCAGGCCTGCTGAAGGCCACTGGCAAATGGCAGGGCTGGTCGCCGACCTGGATGCTCGGACGCCGCATCTGGGGCAAGCGGCTCGGCATTATCGGCATGGGCCGAATCGGCACCGCCGTCGCCCGCAGAGCCAAGGCGTTCGGCCTGTCGATCCACTACCACAACCGCCATCGGGTGGATGCCAAGACCGAAGAGGCGCTGGAAGCGACCTATTGGGACAGCCTTGACCAGATGCTCGCCCGCATGGACATTATCTCGGTCAACTGCCCTTCCACCCCTGCAAGCTTCCATCTCCTGTCCGCCCGTCGGCTTGAGCTGATCCAGCCCAGCGCCTACATTGTCAATACGGCGCGCGGCGACATAATCGACGAGGCGGCGCTCATCAAGCTCATCAATGACGGCCGCATCGCCGGCGCTGGCCTTGACGTGTTCGAGCATGAGCCGGCGGTCAGCCCCAAACTGCTGAAGCTCGCCGAAAAAGGCAAAGTCGTTATTCTCCCGCATATGGGCTCGGCGACGATGGAGGGCCGGATGGACATGGGTGAGAAGGTCATCATTAACATCCGCACTTTCTTCGACGGGCACAGACCGCCTGACCGGGTCTTGCCTCAACGTATTTGACCCTTTTGATGGTGCAGATGCCGCCGCGCGATCTCAGCTGCATGGGAAATGTCCATGGCAAAGTGCGCCTCCGGCGTCCTCACGCCATGCGCCCTCAGCGTCTTCACCACAGCTTCGTTACCGCCCGCAAGGATCAGAATGACGCCGCGCCTGTGTGCCCGCCGCGCCAGAGCCTCCATGGCATTGGCTCCGGATGAATCGAGAAACGGCACGCCGGAAACATCAACGATGAACGCTTTGTGCTGATCCGCGATCCTTTCCATCACGGCACTGACGGTCGATGCCGCGCCAAAGAAGAACGCGCCGCTGATCTTGTAAATCGCAATCTCCCTGCTGCCCGCAAACGGCCCGCCGCCTTTGACCCGCGCCTCGTCCGCCTGGTCATCAGCCGGGCAGAATGCTCCCGGCCTCGAGGCTGATCGAGCCCGCCATGCGGTTGATGAAGACCACCGATCCGATGGCAAATCCGACGAGGATGCCGGTGGCGAGATCGACGAAAATGGTGAGGAGAAAGGTCGACAGAACGATCAGCGCGTCTTCGCGCGACGACCGGGTCAGCTGCAGAAACGCCGCCTTTTCCGCCATGTTCCATGCAACAAAGATCAGCACGCCCGCCAGTGCAGCGAGTGGGATGTGGCTTGCCAGCGGCGCGGCCATCACCATGAAGGCCAGCAGGAAGAGCGAATGCAGCATGCCGGCGACCGGCCCATGCGCGCCGGAGCGGACATTGGTGGCGGTGCGGGCGATCGTGCCTGTCACCGGTATGCCGCCGAACAGCGAGGCCGCGATATTGGCGTAGCCCTGCGCCGCCAGTTCGCAGTTTGACCGGTGCCGCCGCCCGCTCATGCCGTCGGCGACCACGGCGGAAAGCAGCGATTCAATGGCCCCAAGCAGCGCAAAACTCAGTGCGTCCGGCAGCATTTCAGCCACTCTGGCCAAAGAGAAATCCGGCAGCGACGGCGCGGGCAAGGTGCGCGGAATGCCTCCGAAACGTGAACCGATTGTTTCAATGTCGAGGCCGAGCGCGAAGGCGAGAACCGTCCCTAGGAGCACCGCCGCCAGCATGCCCGGCGCTTTCGGTGCAAAGACGCGGGTTAAAGCGATTGTCCCGACAGTCAGAAGACCAATTGCAAAGGCGGGCACGGTCAGCGAAGGCAGAGCGGAAAACAGCGTCGGCAGTTTTTCCATCAGCGGCCCCGGCTCCGCACCGCCCAGCGACAGGCCGAGAAAATCCTTTATCTGGCTCGCAAATATGATGACGGCGATGCCCGCTGTGAAGCCGACCGTGACTGGATATGGAATGAATTTAATATAAGTGCCGAGCCGCAGATAGCCGATGGCCAGCAGCATCAGGCCGGACATGAATGTCGCCAAAATCATGCCGTCCATGCCATGCTTGGCAACGCTCGCCGCGACCAGCACGATGAACGCCCCCGCCGGCCCGCCGACCTGAAACCGGCTGCCGCCGAGCAGTGAGACAAGAAACCCACCGACAATGGCGGTATAGAGTCCGCGCTCTGGCCCGGCGCCCGACGCAATGGCAATCGCCATTGACAATGGCAGCGCAACAATGGCGACGGTCAGACCGGCCACGGCATCGGCGCGAAGCTGTGCCGCGCCATAGCCTTCGCGCAGAACCGTCACCAGTTTTGGTGTGAACAGTTCGGAGAAAGTGGGACTTGAAATCTGTGTCTCGCTCACTTTGTCCTCAACTCCCATCCGCAAAAAGATTTGCCATCAAAACCGATTTTCCCAGCCATTTCGTTTCCGCGCGGGTGGACAACCTCAAAACGCGCGCCATGTAACGACGCTTAGCCACAAAGTCATACAAAGCATGAGAACGCCACGCACTCAAATCGTCTGGTTCAAGCGCGACCTGCGTCTCGCCGACCATGCCCCGCTTGACGCGGCGGTTCGCTCCGGGCAGCCAGTTTTGCCGCTGTTCATCGTCGAGCCGGATTACTGGAATCTTCCTGATGTCTCGCGCCGCCACTGGCATTTCCTCCATGATTGTTTGACAGGCCTGCGCGGGGAAATCTCGGCGCTTGGCGCAGACCTGGCCATCCGCACCGGCGCGGCGGTCAGCGCGCTTGAGGATTTGCGTCAGCGTCTCGGAGCGTTCGATCTGCATTCGCACGAGGAGACCGGCAATTCCTGGACATTCAGCCGCGACGTGGAGGTCGCCGGATGGTGCCGGGCGCATAACATTGTATGGCATGAATATCCCTCGCATGGCGTCGTGCGGCGGTTGAAAACCCGCGACGCGTGGTCGAGGCTGCGGGATGCGCGCATGGCAGCGCCGCTGATTGCCGCACCGGTTCACATGCTGACTGCGCCCGCTAATACGGCAGAAGGCCTTCCGCAAAAAAATCACCCCATGTTTGGCGCATCCAGCGTTGGCAGCGCGCAGCAAGGCGGGCGGGCGGAGGGTGTTAAGGTCCTTGACTCGTTCCTTGGTGAGCGCAGCCGCAAATATATGCAGACGATCTCCAAACCGGGCATCTCCGCCCGCCATTGCTCGCGCCTGTCGGCGCACATCGCCTATGGCACGCTGTCGGTCAAAGAGATTGAAAAGGCCGTGAAGGGCAAGATGGCCTCTATTGCGGGAATCAGCGGCGCGGAGGCTGTCAGCCATCGCCGAAATCTCTCGGCATTCCTGTCGCGGCTCGCGTGGCGATGCCATTTTGTGCAAAAGCTTGGAACAGCAGCCGGAGATCGAGACGCGCTGCATGCACCCGGCGTTTGAAGGCATGCGTGAGCCACATCACAATGAGGCGTTCTTTGAGGCATGGAAACAAGGGTGCACCGGCTATCCGCTTGTCGACGCTTCGATGCGCTCGCTGCATGAGAACGGCTGGATCAATTTCCGCATGCGCGCCATGCTGGTTTCCTTCGCCAGCTATCATCTGTGGCTCGACTGGCGCGTGACCGCGCCGTTTCTGGCGCAGCTTTTCACGGACTATGAGCCCGGCATTCATTATTCGCAGTTCCAGATGCAGTCCGGCGTCACCGGCATCAACGCCATCCGCATGTACAGTCCGGTCAAGCAGTCTCTCGACCATGACCCGGAGGGCAGGTTCATCCGCCGCTATGTGCCGGAGCTTCAACATGTGTCGCCGCAATGGATCCATGAGCCGTGGCGCATGAGCCAGCCGCCGGCGGATTATCCGCCGCCCGTCGTCGATCATGAAGAGGCCATGAAGCATGCCCGCGCCGAAATCGGCAAGCGCTGGAAATCCGACGCCTTCCGCGACATGGCAAAGGGCGTCGCGCAGAAACTTGGCAGCCGCGCGAAACAGCCCTCCCGCAAGCCAAGGAAGCCTGTGTCGCGCCAATTGGAAATGGAGATCTGAATGGCCGCGCTGCGTTTCATCTTCTGCGATCAGCTGTCGCACTCCATATCCGCACTCAACGGGGCGGATGCTGCGGACGTGACCCTTCTGTGCGAGGTTATGGAGGAGGCCACTTATGTCCGGCATCATCCGAAGAAGCTCGCGTTCCTGTTTTCCTCGATGCGCCACTTTGCCGAGGAGCTGCGCGGGCGTGGGCTGAATGTCCGCTATGTCAAGCTGGATGATCCCGCCAACACGCAGACCATCGAGGGCGAGATCAGCCGCGCGCTCAATGAAACCGGCGCGGGCCGCATCATTGCCACTGAACCCGGCGAATGGCGGCTGAAGCGGCGGATGGAGGACTGGCGCAGCCGCTTCAATACGGACCTTGAGGTGCGCGAAGACGACCGCTTCATGGCCTCGCTCGGAGAGTTCAGCGCCTGGGCGGAAGGACGCAAGCAACTGCGCATGGAGTATTTCTACCGCGAGATGCGCAGGGGCTTCAACATACTGATGGAGCGGGACGGCAAGCCGGTGGGCGGGCAATGGAACTATGACGCGGAAAACCGCAAACCGCCCGCCAAGGGCCTCGCCGTTCCCAAACGCGTCAGCCACCGCAAGGATGCAATCACAAACGAAGTGCTGGATCTTGTTGCCGCGCGCTTCGGCAATCACTTCGGCGACCTTGTGCCTTTCCATTTCGCCGTTACCCGTGAGCAGGCGCTGATTGAGGCGCGGCATTTCATCAAAGATGTTCTGCCGAGCTTTGGCGACTGGCAGGACGCCATGCTGGCGGGCGAGCCCTACATGTTCCACTCCCTGCTCGCCGCCTATCTCAACGCTGGCCTTCTCCTGCCGCTGGAGCTGTGCCAGATGGCCGAGGCGGCACACCGCGCGGGCCGGGTTCCGCTGAACGCCGCCGAGGGTTTCATCCGGCAGATCATGGGCTGGCGCGAATATGTGCGCGGGCTTTATTGGCATTTCATGCCGGACTATGCGGACCTCAATTTCTTTGAGGCCGCCCGCCCGCTTCCCGCCTTTTACTGGGGTGCGCCGACGAAAATGGCCTGTGTGGCCGAGGCGGTGCGCCACACGAAGGAGCATGCCTATTCTCACCACATCCAGCGCCTGATGGTCACCGGCAATTTCGCACTGCTGGCGGGCCTTGCGCCAGCCGAAGTCTGCCAATGGTATCTGGAAGTCTATGCCGACGCCTATGACTGGGTGGAGCTGCCGAACACGCTCGGCATGGCGCTGTTCGCCGACGGCGGATTGATGGCGAGCAAGCCCTATGCGGCGAGCGGCAAATATATCAGCCGGATGAGCAATTTCTGCCAAGGCTGCGCCTATGATCCCGAACAGGCGGCAGGGCCGGACGCCTGTCCGTTCAACGCGCTCTATTGGGATTTCATCGACAGGAACGCCGGACAGGCTGCGCGTCAATCAGCGCTTGAACTATACGTTTGCCACGCTGGACAGAATGAGCGCCGAAAAGCGCGCCGGGATCAAGGCGCAGGCGGCGGACATATTCACGAGGCTGGACGCCGGGACACTTTAGCGGCACTCTCCGCCACCGGAGGAACCGCGCATGACCATCAAACGCATCGGCCTGATCGGCGCCGGCCTCATGGGCCATGGCATCGGCAAAAACATTGTCACAAAAGGGTACGCGCTCACGGTCATGGCGCACAGGAACCGCGCGCCCATCGACAGTCTCATCGCGCTTGGCGCGAAGGAGGCCGCCACGCCCTCCGACATTGCAACCGATGCCGATCTCGTCATCCTGTGCGTCACCGGCACGCCGCAGATTGAATCCATTGTCTATGGCGAACATGGTCTCGCCTTCGCCGAGAGGCAGGGATTGATAATCGCCGACTGCTCGACCGCCGAACCGGCCTCCACCATCCGCATCGCCGCCGACCTCGCCAAGCACGGCGTGCATTTTCTCGACACGCCGATGACCCGCACGCCGAAGGAGGCGGAGGCTGGCAAACTTGGCCTGATGGTGGGCGGGGATGAAAAGATCATCGCGCAGATCCGTCCGGTGCTGAACTGTTTCGCCGACACAATCATCCATTCCGGCCCCGTCGGCTCTGCGCACCAGCTGAAGCTCATCAACAATTTTCTCTCGATCAGCCACGCCGCCATCGCCGCCGAGGCCATCACGGTCGCCGCCAAGGCGGGGTTTCGATGCAGGCGCTGCATGACATTGTCGTTGCGGGCGGGGCGAACTCCATCATGTTCGAGCGCCTCATCAAAGTGCCGCTGGCGGACGACGACAGCGCCGCAAAGTTCGCCATCAAAAACGCCCGCAAGGACCTGCGCTACTACACCAACATGACCGAACAGCTGCCTGTGGCCTCCTTCATGGCCGAGCAGGTGCATCAGCTTTTCGTGCTCGCCGACAATATGGGGTATGGCGATAAATTCATTCCCCGGATGATTGATGTGATGATGCAAATGAACGGTTTGAAAAAATAGGGACAGCCTCCCGCATCACCGCGCCTGCTTTACGCATCCGGCCATTGAAGGGAAGTCCAGGGCGTGTGGTCCTGCCGAATGGAACTAACCTATATACGGGTGTGGCTCGCCACACGCCCTGTCACGGCTTTTTGCCCGGGCTGGCGCATGGGGCCCTTCTTTTGAAAGGGCGCGAAGGCCAGGAGGGACATGGCTGAGGGACTCCGCCCGCGTCCGGCACCTCTGCCGACCGCCGCCATAGGCCGCCCGCTCTCCCGAATGCCGGTGATCATCCGGTCCCCATGAGAGCAGCGCGGGCAGTATGAGGGAAGAAGTGTGATGGGGGATGGAAAATGTCTGGGAAAATGACAAGGTGTTGATATTGAACGAAAGTATTTTTTCGAGCGCCTGAATCCATGCCGCATTTCGGCGGCGCTGGAACCTAAGGACCGCAAGCTCGGCGCGAGGCGCCCCCACCCCTGCCCCTCCCCGGGAGGGGTTCCGGATGCGCTCCCTCGTCCCCCTCCCCCTTGTGGGGAGGGGTTAGGGGTGGGGGCGCCTCGCGCTGAATTCTCCGCGCGCCAATCCGCAGCCAAGCCAAACCCCGCCCGGAGCAGAAGCTCCGCGCGTCAAACCTTCAAAGCTGCATGAATCTCAGGACGTGTCGTCCCAGGCCTTCACCGCGAAATAATGGCAGTCGCCCAGAATGGCGTCGATCCCGCGTTGGCTGGTCCGGTGATAACCCGGCGCGAAGCCGGGGCGGAAGGGCGACAACCGCCCAATCTTCTTCGGCGCCTGCCGCGCCCGCCAGCGCGCCAGCCGCTTCGCCTCGCGCGGCAGGTTGTCGAGCGCGTGGCGCAGCGCCAGAAGGCGGCGGCGGATCGCTGTTGGTGAGATGAGGTCGTCGTCGCTGCAAAAGGCTTGGGAGCGGCGAAGACACGGGATCGAAGAGGCCGGGAACGGAGATGCGCGGCATGACCTGTTCCCTGCCCTCTTCCTTTCCCCACTCAAATCCCTCCGGCGCAAAGCGCTTCAACGGGTCAATGAGGCGGAACGCGGCGACGCGGTCTTCGTCCCTGTTCAAAACAAGTCCCGCCGGAAAGGCGCGCGGATGCGCCGCCAGCTCTGAGCTTCACGACCAATCCGCGCGCGGCGATGATAATCAGCCGCCGCAGAGCGGATTCGGCGGGGCGCAGCAGGATGAGCAGAGCGCGGCAGACATGGCGCGGCAGCAACGCCGTCCCGCCCCTGCCGAACCCGGCCATGACGAAAAGCCCGGTCACAACAGCGGCGAGCCGCTCGGCGTTGCGCTCGATGATCTCGTCCCAGTCCATCAATGCCTTTTCCGCGTTCGAAACTAACTGGCGGCATCATCGGACGGGATTGGAGGGGGGAGGAAAAGTATTTTTGAGGAAAGTGATAAGGTGTTGAAATTCATGAGGACTATTTTCAAATGCGTGTGGTTTTGTCCCCCCCAAACCACACTCCGCTTTGTCCCTACACCTGCCTTCCTCAGTCAAACCCGCCGCCGCGGCCTTACATTGCCTGCAGCCGGTGCTTACCTAAAGGTGTTAATGACCGAGGTTCAATTCGGACTGGAGTGACGCGTGAGCAGATATTCAGACTGGGGAATTCCGGCGGGGCTGATCGCGCTGAGCGTCATTCCCATCGCTGCGGGCACGGTCAGGCTGACACAGCTGGCGGGCGGCGTTGTGACTGCGGAGAACGCGCGGTTTTTCAATTCGCCGGTTCCCGGCAATTCTGCATATCGTCGGCGATCACGCTTTTCAGTCTTTTGGGCGCGCTGCAGTTTGCGCCGCGAATCCGAGGCAAAATTATCCGGCCTGGCACCGCTGGTCCGGCCGCTTGGTTGTGCCGAGCAGGGATCATCGCCGCGCTGTCCGGCCTCTGGTTGGCGCACTTCTATCTGCTGCCGCCGACCGACGGGACCGCACTTTATGTCACGCGGCTTGTCGTCGGCGTCTGGATGACATTTGCCCTCTGCCGGGGGTATTTCGCCATCAGGGCGCGCGACATCGCCAGTCACCGCAACTGGATGCTGCGCGGCTATGCCATCGGGATGGGCGCGGGCACGCAGGTGCTGACCAATCTGCCCGTCATCCTGACAGTCGGCCCGCCCGACACAGCTGTGCGCGCTGTGCTGATGGGCGCGGGCTGGGTGATCAACGCAATTATTGCCGAGGCGGTCATCCACCGGCGGGGGAGGGCGGCGGTTCTGGCGCGGGCATGAGCTGAGCGCGCCGCCGACTTTCAAGACCCGCCAGCAATTGGTCAATAAACCGCTCAACTTCCTGATCCAGCGTCACGATCGGCACACCGACAAATCTTTCCTCAAGGCTGATGGAGATAATGCCGTGCACGGCGGCAAAAAGTGTCCGCGCCCGGATGATAAGCGCCCCGTCATCGAGTTCGGGCTGCAGCTGGGCAAGCGGTTTGACAATCTGCGCCAAGAGCCTTGCCTGGTCATCGGCATACCAGCCAGGAAGCGGCTTGCCGTCCGGGGGCTGAAACTGAAACAGCGCCTTCCATAAAAGCGGATGGGCGCGGGCGAAAGCAAGGTAAGTGGCGGCGAGCGCTTTCATGGCCGCGCCGCTGTCCTGCGCTTTCGCCACCGCCCCGCTCATGAGCGCGTCAAGCTGGCGCAGCGTCTGCGCGTTCACTTCCAGCACCAGCGCGTCGAGATCAGCGAAGGCCGTGTAGAGCGCCCCGAGGGCGCAGCCGGCGTCGCTGGTGATGTCGCGGGCCCGCAGGCCCGCCAGCCCCGACCGCTCCATCCGCGCCTTGGCCGCCGCGGTCAGTCTTGTGCGCAGGTCCTGGCGTTTGGCATCCCGCAATCCGCTCATTAACCACTCCGCTCCAATTTCTTTGAACATTGTTCATTATTATCTTGAACATTGTTCATAACATGCTATCTATTGCTCGTGAACAACGTTCATAAACGGAGAAATGCAAATGTTCAAACAATTTGTTGCCCTTGTCAGAGGCCGCGCATTCGACGCGGCGGAAACAGCGCTTGACGGCGGCGCCCTCACTGTCCTGCGCCAGCAGATCAGAGACTGTGTCGCGGCTGTCTCGACCGCGCGCCGGGCGGTGGCCATCGCCATTGCTCAGAACGATCAGGAAATTCAGCAGTGCAGGCGCCTCATATCGCGCATTGAAGATCTTGAGGGCCGGACTATGATCGCCCTTGAGCAGGGCAGACACGATCTTGCCCGCGAAGCCGCCGAAACGATCTCGCTGCTGGAATCCGAGCGCGACGCCTCGCTCGCCGCCCAGTCGGCCTTTGACAGCGAGATTGCGCGGCTGAAGCGCACGGTGCGCGCATCTGAATTGCGCCTGCGCGAACTGGAGCGTGGGCAGCGCATCGCCTCCGCCGTGGAAAAGACCCAGCGGCTGCGCGAAACCGCGCCAAGCTCCGGCCTTTCCGCCCTTAAGGACGCCGAGCAGACGCTGGAGCGCCTGCGCCTGCGCCAGAAGCAGATGGACGTCGCAGCCGCTGCCATGGCCGAGATGGATCTGTCCGGAAATCCGGACGGCATGAGCGAAAGGCTGGCGGAGGCCGGCTGCGGCGCGCCGCTGAAATCCCGTGCGGACGATGTTCTGCAGCGCCTCACCGAAAAACTCAAAACGGCCGCCTGACCCGCGCCGGACCTCAAACCAACCAAGGAGACATCAAATGTCCAATCAAGCCTATATGCCCAAACATTCTGACGCATGGACCATGTTCACCATCATCAGCTTCGCGCTTTCCGCCTCCATGATGGCGGGCGGCATCTACTTCCTTGAAGCAAGCTTTGCCGCCAAAGGCTTCTATGCCATGTCCGCCATCATGCTTGTCCACACCTCGATTTCGATCACCAAGACACTGCGCGACGTCGAAGAGTCCAAGCGCATGATCAACAAGATCGAAGACGCCAAGACCGAGCGGTTGCTGATGGATATGCAGAGGTCGGAGGCGATTTGACCGGCCACGTCAAAAGAGACCGAAACAATCCCGCCGGAGATGCCTTCGGCGGTGTTGCCACTCTGACTTTTCTTGAGCAAAAATTCCAAACAACGTGGTATTTTGCCAGTGATCATTCACATGGAACCGCTCTCTCCCGCCAGCCCTTGACAGCATAATTCTATAATTATACATATGTATAAAAATGGACATATGTATAAATGGCGCTCACCCGCAAAGACCGCTCCCGCGCCGCCATCCTTGATGCGGCCGAGGCGGCGTTTGCCGAGCTTGGCTTTGAGCATGTGTCCATGGACGGGATCGCGCGGCGCGCCGGGCTGACGCGCATGACGGTATACAATCTCTTCGCCTCCAAGGACGACATCGCCATGGCGGTCGGCGACCGCGCGGCGGCGAAGGCCGATCCTTGGCTGCGCCCGCGCATGGAGGCGGGCGAAAGCGCCGCAGAGCATTTTGCGCGACGCGCTTTTGGGCAGCGCGCACTGGTGTCTCGAAAATCCGACCATCGCCGCCATCAATCTGCGCGGCCGCAAAATGACATCGCTGCAGCCGCCCGCCGGCGCGCCGTCTTTCCATGGCATCGTGCGCGACATTTTCGCGCTTGGGCAGCTTCAGGGCCTGTTTCGGGACGACGAGGACCCGAACGACATGGCATTGGTCCTGCTCGGCGGCTTTGCCCAGCTCATTCTGTTTTGGCTGGCGGGAACGCCATTCGACCCGGCGCGGCTCGAACTCCTTCTGAGGCTTAACATTGAAGGCTTTGGCGCGCGCAGCTCCAAACAAGTGAGGAATACATGAGCGTCAATCAACAGCACTTCATTCCGCCCGCGCCGCCTGTGCACGCCAAAGGACCTGCCGCTGTGGCGGCTGATGCCCGAAACTCATTCAATCGAGCCTGTCGATCTGGCCGGACTATTCGTTCGACGTGATGTTTTCCCGCAGAAAGGCGCTCGGCGTTGAGGCGGTGCTGATGAACGATCCGGAGGGCATCAAAGCATGTGCTCTCGTCCGGCGCGGCCAATTACCGGCGGCCCATGCCCATTATCCGCGTCGTGCGGCCGCTGATCGGCTCGGGCATATTTCTGGCCGAAGGCGGCGAGTGGCGGCGTCAGCGCAAGGCGCTCGCCCCGGCCTTCACGCCCGCCGCCGCAAATGTCCTCATTCCGCATTTTCACGGCGCGGCGCAGATTTTTGCTCAGCGCCATAGGCGGGCAGTCTCAGGTCAACCTGTCGGCGGCGTTTCAGGACACGGCGCTGGAGGCGGTGCTACGGGCGCTGTTTTCCAAGCCTGAGAGCGAATTCCGCGACAGGCTGGCCGGGCTGATCCGCAGCTACACATCCGGGCCGGGGCGTCCCGCGATGCTTGACGGGTTTGTGAAGAGGGAAGATTCATTCGCCTTCTTCTCGCGCGGGCGTCGGCGCTTTCAGGCGCAATGGCTCGGCGCGATTGAGGCTGTGGTCGCCGAGCGCAAGGCGAACCGGACCGCAGGCGCGGCGCGGGACCTGCTCGACCAGCTGCTTGACCTGAAAGACGCCGAGACGGGCGAGGGGCTCTCGAACGAAGACATACGCGACCAGTGCGGCACGATGTTTTTCGGCGGCTCGGAAACAACGGCGCGGCTGATGTTCTGGGCCTCATATCTGTTGGCGCAGGACAAGGACACGCAGACGAAGCTGCGCGCCGAAATCAGCGCCTTTTCGCCGGAACGCGCGCAGACCATCGACGACCTGCGCAACTGGCCGCTCATGCGCAATGTGCTGCTCGAAGCCATGCGCCTCTACCCGCCCGTCCCGCACCTTTTGCGCGGCGCAATCGAAACCGAGACGGTGTGCGGCGAACCCGTGCCGAAGGGCGCGCAGGTCTGGATCAGCCCCTGGGTGCTGCACCGGCACCGCAAATTCTGGCAACATCCGACCGCCTTTATCCCGCAGCGTTTCGCCGGACAGCAGGCGCCCTGGGTGCAGACCCCAGGCTACATCCCCTTCGGCGCCGGCCCCCGCATCTGCCTCGGTCTGCATTTTGCAATGGCCGAGGCGCAGATCGTGCTGGCGCATTTGTTGGCGCGGTTCAAGATCAGCCTGCCGGTGGGGGAGGAGGTGATGCCGATTGGGCGGGTGACGATTGAGCCTTCGGTGGAGCCGGGGTTTGAGCTGGAGAGGGTGGGGTGAGAGGTGAGGCAAGTCGGGTCTGCCTCATCATGCAGCCTTTGTGTTCCACCCACACAGCAGCTTGAGTATCAGGCATTGACGCATGGATTCCGGGGCCGCGCGGTGAAACCCGGAATCCATGCCGTGCGGGCGCAGATCAGAAATAGCGCAGAACCAAATGTTGTTTCACGGGCATTACATCTAATGGAATTTCCACTCGTTGTGCCAACTAAGCGCTGATAAATCCGGTGCGAATATTGGATTATCGGGCACCGCTATGGCCTGACCGTGAAGTTCATAATAGTGGCGTCCATTCTCAAATTCTTCTTTGATGCGAGTGCTGACTTCAAACTTAAGTTGCGGCGTAATGGTGACATATCCGGCGTCAAAAAGGCTGTGAATGTCCCGGCGCAATAATATTCCATTTGACGCCTCATGAGCTCCTCCGTCTGCAAATGGCTTGATGTGGGCTGCGTCCAGCGCGGGAAGCGTCCGTTCTCCAGAAACGGCGCAGCGCCGGTGATAGCTGTCCGTCACGAGAACTCTGAATGCGCCTTGGCCTAGCCTTGGTTTTACAAGGATGGGTTCACCGTATCTAGCTTGCTCCTTATCAGTGAATCCTGTCGTGACGGAACTAGACGCTGATGCCGACGCCTGTACCGCGTCCCAAAGCAAGCGTCCTTCTTCGCTGTCTGTGGAATATCCTTTGAACGAAACGATATTTGGTGCCCAGCTATCAGGAACCTTGATCCATTTTGACTCTGGCAGAAAAAATGGCTGTGTTAGGATGCGGCAACCAATTTCGAAGTCTGCGCGGTCGGCAGGATTGGCCTTGCGATACCTAGCGATCCGAGCTCGCATTTGATCGAAAGACTTGGCTCCGTTCTTTTCACCAAAAGCCTGCCACGCAAGAGAGCAAGGCAAAGCATTGGCATAAGCAAATATGCCGCCGCCCACTATGAAGTTCCGGGGCGCGTGCAGCTTGAACAAGAACAGCTCTCCCGGTTCCAGAGCACGAAAACTTGCGGCGGACGGAGCCCAAAAGTTCACTTCCGTTTGGTCAGTTTGCTGACGAAGATGATCGTACCAATCGCCGTCAGTGACTGCAACGACAAGCCTCACTCCCATTGTCTAAGCCCCTTCGCTGCAACTACCGGCGGACATCGTAGGACCAAATTGAATATTCCTATACTCCATCCTTCACAACCAACCCGACGTTCCCGCAAAGGTTGCCCTGTCCATCTGCCAGGCCCCCGGCGCG
>CAWDIY010000040.1:0-131581 GCA_963802455.1 uncultured Alphaproteobacteria bacterium
CAAGCCCCAAGGCGCGGCAGGCCAAATCGAAAGCGCGCATCAAAGCCTATGACGAGCTGGTGCAGGCGTCCAACGACCGCCGCCCGGGCGAGGCGCAAATCGTCATTCCGGCGGGCGAGCGGCTCGGGCAGGTGGTCATCGAGTGCGAGAATCTCACCAAAGCCTATGGCGACCGGGTGCTGATCGACGACCTCACCTTCAAACTGCCCCCCGGCGGCATTGTCGGCGTCATCGGGCCGAACGGCGCGGGCAAGACCACCCTGTTCCGCATGATAACCGGGCAGGAGAAGCCGGACAGCGGCACGATCCGTCTCGGCGACACCGTGCATCTCGGCTATGTCGACCAGAGCCGCGATCATCTGGACGGCTCGAAAAACGTCTGGGAGGAAATCTCCGGCGGCAATGACATTATCAAGCTCGGCAGGCACGAGATCAATTCGCGCGCCTATTGCTCGACCTTCAATTTCAAGGGCGGCGACCAACAGCAGAAGGTCGGCAACCTCTCCGGCGGCCAGCGCAACCGGGTGCATCTCGCTAAAATGATGAAGACCGGCGGCAACGTCCTTCTTCTCGACGAGCCGACCAACGACCTCGACACCGAAACTCTCGCCGCGCTCGAAGACGCGCTGGAGAACTACGCCGGCTGCGCCGTCATCATCAGCCATGACCGCATGTTCCTCGACCGGCTGGCGACGCACATTCTGGCGTTCGAGGGCGACAGCCATGTCGAATGGTTTGAGGGGAACTTTGAGGATTATGAGCAGGACAAGATCAGGCGGCTGGGCCCGGAGAGCGTCAATCCGAAACGGCCAACTTATAAGCGGCTGACGCGGTGAGGGCTAAGGTGCAACGCCCACCAAAATAATCGGAACCGCCGGGATTCCCCGACCCTGCCGCATCAAATTGAACAGGTCACGTTCATAGTAGGGGACACCTGACGACATTTCCTTTTCCATTGATTTCATTGGCACCACTTCGATGCCGACGTCGATTTCACCGCTTATGAAGAATGACATGTGCTTCACAAAAAGGTCGTGGGCCACGAACGAATATTTTCCAAACTGGATTTCAACCGCGACGCCTTCTTTCACAAAGTCCGTTTGGTTGTAGGTTTGAATTGGAACAAGGCCTTTGTCTTCAATTGCCTTCTTTTGCTCTTCCGCGTTTTGGAGCAATATTTTGCGAAGAAGATTTGTGTCTTCCGAAATCCAGTTTGTGACGCGTCGTTCTGACCAGCCACGCTCCCCAAAGAGTGCGGCGAACTCTCTGTTCATTTCAATTGGCGAATACAGGGTGCGTCCCGCTTTGCGAATTTCGGCGGATTCCTTGGTTCTGCATTTCTCCGCATCGGTCCCAGCGACAATGGCTTCAAACTCGTCCCAAATATGTGGTTTGTGGTATTTCAGGAATTCGAAACCGTTCAAATGCGAATAAAACTGAGCGATTCGCATCAGTGGCCGCCGCGAGGCAGGGATGGATTGTAAACAGGTTTATTCATAGGACGGGTCGGCAATGCGCCTGATTGCACATCGATCATCCTTTGCCTCCCAATCACAACAAATTCCTTGACCACTTCGCATCCGTAACCGGAACGGCAGTTCTTCAATGCCGCGACGATGGAACTTCCGACGCCCGCATATGGGTCGAAAACGCAGTCACCCGGTTTCGTGAGCGACAGCACAAGCCGCTCAACCAGCTCGACGGGGAACTGGCAAGGATGAATTGTTTTCTCAACGTGATTATTTTTAACATTGGGGAATATCCATAGGTCTCCGGGGTTCTTGCCCAGCGGATTTCCGGAAATCTGCCCCGCCTTGGGACCCTTGAAATATTTCTTGTCGGGATATTTCGACGGCACTCTGATAGGATCAAGCTCAAAAAAATAATCCTCAGATTTGGTAAACCACAAGATCGTTTCGTAGCGCCCTGAAAGCCGGTTCTTGCAATGCAAACCATGCTCAAAATGCCAGATGATGCGATTACGGAGTTGGAGGCCAAGTTTCTTGAAAATTGGGTACAAAACTACGTCCAGCGGGAAAACTTCGCCATTCAGGACGTGATTGCCAACTTGCCAGCAAATTGAGCCAGTGGGGTGGAGAAGGCGCACGCACTCAGAAATTACCTTTTCCTGAGCAGCCACGTAATCGGTCATGGAAGAGCGGTTTTCATACGACTTGCCAATGTTGTATGGTGGAGACGTGACAATCAGATTCATCGATCCGGATTGCAAATCGGCCATGAAGTCCAGATTGTCCTTCAGCGCCAGCTTGCCCTCAATCTTCAATTGACCGTGTTGCTTGAAACGAGGATTTTGTAGCATGGAAATTCTCTTGCAATTCGAAGCGGTGTCGAACAAAAACAGAACAAAATAACTTTGTCAAGATAGGATGATTCGCTTTGTGACGACATGCATTTGTTTATCTATACAAATGGAGTTTGAACCGAAGCTATCGCCACCATCCTCGCCACCGGCGCGGCACCGCTCGCGGGCTTGGCCTGGCGCTTGCCGTAAATGCGCCTCGCTCGTTTTGTTGTGATAGGACCCATAGCGGCATTGAACCAGAAATGGCCCTCGCGGCAAATTACCCGGTTTGTCACTGAATTGTCAGCAGCTGCAAAATCAAATCCGTTTCAGTGCCGCGCCAGCGCCCGGCGCAGCGAGCCGAAGCGCAGGCGGTAATGAGCGGGAGTCATTCCGACTTTGCGGCGGAACAGGCGGCCAAAAAACCCCGTGTCTTCATATCCCACTTCGTTGGCGATGGCTTCCACCGAGAGATCACCCGACTCCAGCATTTGTTTTGCTTCCTCAAGCCGAAGCGCATGGACATAATCGAGCGGCGTCATGCCTGTCGCCTCCGTGAAGCGCCGCATGAAACTGCGGTCAGGCAGTCCAGAGACTTCAATCATGGCGGCAACGGGCGAATGAAATTTGTAATGTTCCGCCGACCATTCCTGGCAGCGGTTGATGACGCCATCCTGTGTTTGACGAAAATACATCAATGCGCTGAAGGGTTGCTGGCCAAGGTCGTGCCATTGCAGCAGAAACACGCGCGCAACCTCCAGCGCTTCCTTGAGACCAACGAAGCGGGCAATGAGATAGAGCGCCAAGTCCTGCCAGCTCGAACCACCCCCCGCCATGACGATGCGCTGGGCCTCGCCACCCAGCACAAGTGATTGATGCGGACGGACTTTAACAGTTGGATAATTGTTTGAAAGCATCGCGGCGTAACCCCAATGGGTTGTCGCTTCGCAATTGGTGAGCAGGCCCGCCTCGCCGAGGAGAATTGCACCTGAGCAGGCGCTTGCCAGCATGGCGCCATCGTCATGAACCTCTTTAAGCCACAGCGCTTCAGGGTCATACAGCCCGGCAACACTTTCTGCGGGATTGACAAAAAGATCGGGGATGCAAACAATTTCAGGCTTTGGGAAGTCTGAAAAATCATGGTCCGGCTGAATCCGGATGCCGTTAGCCGCGCTGAAACAGTTTTTGGTTTTTGCCACAATATACGGCCGCATGCGCTGCTCGCCTGCGGTTCCGCGTGTGATAAATTCAAAATCGCGGCCCGCCGATGAGAAAAGGTCCACCATGCCAAAGATCGCTGACGCCGCAACTTCCGGAACGGCGAGGATAGCGACATTCACCGGGCCAACTGATTTGGGCATGTGATCCGGGTTTGGCAGAAATAACCGGTTGTGGGCTTAATCGGCTTTGGTGGCTGCCAACATCTTCGATTATACCACCACTCACCAAAAATGCGGAAGTTTTCTTTTCATGGATTGAATCCGCAATTGTCTTCAACCCTCGGAATTTCCGCACGCAACCTTGGTGAGGTTCCGCTGAAAAAAGCTTTTCGTCAACACACGCGTAAATCTGGGATTCTGCCAATCTGTCCGTGCAGGCGTTGATCTCGTCCAAGTGCAGACGGCCTGTGTGGCCGCGCAGCACTGTTGAGAATTGGAGGCATCAAGATGAACCGTCTCTCCTTCGTCCTGTTTTTGGGCCTGATGCTCGTGGGCAACGCCCATTCCGGCGAAGTGGTTCAGGGCCTGTTCTGCAATGAAATCAGCCAGATCCATGAGGTTTTCACGCTGCTCAACGCCAAGATTCCACCCATGTTCGCCGTCGCAAAGGTCAACAAAAACCAAGCCGACTGCGTCTATGCCGACAAGATTTCCTACATGATCGCTCATCCTGCTGCCGCCGGCAAGGTGAGCCTGCTCGAACTGCGCCTGACAATTTACCAAGCCATGCTTGTCGGTGTTCTCGTTGGCGTCAATCCGAGGCCGGTCCAACCTCCGGTCAACATATTCTTCGTTCCGTTCAATGAAAACTTCATGGCCGAAGTCAACACTTGACAGTTTCCGGGTCCTTCCGGGCGCTGCACGCTCATCCATTCCGCTCCACCAGCTTTCAAGGAGGAACCATCATGTCCACACTCCAACGCCGGGAATTTCTCGTCAATGGCGGCGCGGCGCTTGCGGCGTTTGCGGTGTTCCAGTCGCGGTTCGCAGCGGCATTTCCCAGCCGTTCGGGCGAGACCGTGATCGCATGGACCGATCAGCCGCCTGCGGCCACCGACCCTTGCTGTGACACCCAGCTGGTCTGGGAAGAGCTGGATTCATGGGTGACGCCCAACAGCAAATTCTTCGTGGTTTCGCATTTTGACCGGCCGGTCATCGACGCGGATAGCTGGAAGCTTGAAGTGGACGGGCTGGTCAACAAGCCCATGAGCATGACGCTTGCCGATATCAGGGCGCGGCCGCGCCAGGAGACTGCGTTCACTGTTGAATGCTCCGGCAATCACGGCTTCCCCGATTTCATCGGCGGCATTGGCAATGCCAAATGGGCGGGAACGCCGCTTGCCGCAATTCTTGAAGAGGCAGGGGTGAAGGAGAACGGCATCGAAGTGGTGTTCTGGGGCACCGATGTCGGCGACATCGCGCTTAAGGATGCCGTGCGCGACGTCAAAATGCACCAGAATTTCGCACGCTCGATGTCGCTCGCCGATGCGATGAACCCCAACAACATCCTGTGCTACGAAATGAACGGCGAGCCCTTGTCGGGCGGGCACGGCGCGCCGCTGCGGCTGATTGCGCCGGGCTGGTACGGCATTGCCAATGTCAAATGGCTGAAGCGCATCGAAGCTGCGCGACCGGCGCTTCACGAGCCTCCTGATGGCGCGCGATTACGTCACCATCCGCGAGGAGGAGCATAATGGCGAAACGGTTTGGGCCGAGACTTCGGTCGGCCGGGCCAAGGTTGAAATCCGCCCCCGCCAGAGTGACGAAAAGCGATGCCGGTTACCGGATCAGCGGCGCGGCCTGGGGCGGCCCGGTCGCCAAGGTCGAGGTGAAGATCGACGACGGACCATGGCTTGCGGCGGAGATCGACAGCACTGAAGAGGCCGAATTTGCATGGAAAATCTGGTCTCTCGACTGGCAGAATCCGGCAAAAGGCGCGCACACGATAACCTCGCGCGCCACCGACAAGGCCGGGCAAATCCAACCCGCCATGGATGATCCATGGATCGCGAAGAAGCGCACCTATTGGGAGAGCAACGGCCAAGTCACGCGGCATGTCGGCATAAGCTGAGAAACGCCGCTGTCCGCCCGGCTGCGCCCTGTGTGGCGCAGTCTTCCGGTGCCGATCTTTCCATCACGCCCTGTGCCCAACCCACCCCCTGAACGTGAACCCCGCATAAAACATCTCCACCCCCACAAATCCCGCCTCCCGCAGCAACGCTTCGTCCTGCTCCGGCGACAGGATTGGCAGGCGCTCGCCGATAGCGGCGGCGGCGGTTTGGGCGTTCTCTTCGCTCATGCCGGACGCCGCCGCGAAGGCGGCGTAGCGCGCGAGCCATTTTGCCTTCTCCCCGCCCTCCTGCGGAAAGCTGAAATGGGCGGCGACGAAGGGCGCGCCGGGTTTCAGCCGGCGGTGAATTTCCGCCAATGTGCTCCGGCGCTCGTCCTCCGTCAGGAAGTGGAGTGTCAGAAGGCACGCCGCCGCATCGAACGGTCCGGCGGGCGCGGTGTCAATGAAGCCCTCGTGGAAGTCAACGCGCGATGCCATCTCGCCAAGCGTGCGCCTCGCCAGCGCCAGCATCTCCGCTGACGGATCAACGCCGCAGAAGCGCCAGCCGGGCTGCGCCTCGGCGAAGACCTTCAGCTCCAGCCCGCCGCCCGCGCCGACGACGAGCACGTTCGCATTCTCCCCGGCGCGCTCGGCGAGGAGCAGGCCAGTCATTCTCTGCAGGCCGTGAAATCCCGGCACCATCCGCACAGGGCCTTCGGCATAACGGGCGACGCTTTCGGGATCGGAGAAAGAGGACAAGGGTGAGCTCCCGGCAATGGCTGGTAGTTGACGATACACGTGTATTGGCGCGAATGCACTTTGGGTTCGGCAGTTTACGTTTCGGTAGAACGCGTAGTTTACTCAGTGCGGCGGCCGCATATATCTGTCCCGGTCTTTCGCGCTATGGAGTTCACATGACCACCATCCTCATCACCGGCGCCGCGCGCGGCATATGGCAGGGCGCTTTGCGAAGACGGCTCTGCGTCGCGGCTGGGATGTGATCGGCTCTGTGCGCGATGCCGCTGCCGCGAGGGCTTTGGAAGCGGAATTCGGCATGCGGTTCCAGGCGCTGGTGTTTGACGTGACCGATGCGGACGCCGTCGCCAAGGCGGCGCGGGAGCTGGACGGTCCCATCGACATTCTCATCAACAATGCCGGCGTCATCGGTCCTGACCGCCAGTCCGCAATGGACATGGATTTCGACGGCTTCACCGAGACGCTCGCCGTCAACGTTCTCGCGCCGCTGCGGATCGCACAGGCGTTTCTGCCGCACCTGAAGCGCAGCGCCAATCCGCGTCTGATGACCATTTCCAGCAATATGGGATCGATGTCCCGCGCTGGGTCCGATCATCTCGCCTACCGCGCCTCCAAGGCGGCGGTGAACAAGGTCACACAAGCCTTGGCGACAGACTTGCAGCGCTCCGGCATCGCCGTTGCCGCCATCCATCCCGGCTGGGTGCGCACGGATATGGGCGGGCGCGGGGCGGATATTGAGGCGGCGGAGAGCGCCAGGGGGATACTGGATCTAGCGGAGCGGCTGGATTTGGCGGGGACGGGGAGGTTTCTGCGATATGACGGGGCGGAGATGCCTTGGTAGCTTGCATTGAAGCGCGCGCGGGTTTGCTATACATGTATAGCAAAGGAGTTTTGTCATGCTCGCACTGCGTTTGCCGAAGGAAATCGAAGATCGTCTCGCCGCGCTCGCCAAAGCGACAGGGCGCACCAAGAGCTACTATGCGCGCCGGGCCATCCTCAACTATTTTGAAGATTTGGAAGATGCCGCCATTGCCGAGCAACGGCTGAAGGACCCGGCAACGGAATGGTTCAGTCTGGACGAGGTCAGAGCCGAACTTGGTCTGCTTGAAGATGAAAAGCCGCAAGCCGCAGAATGACGTGGACGCTCACGTTCAGTGACAAGGCAGTCAAAGAGCTCCGCAAGGTCGGCGCGAAAGACCAAACGCGGATTTTGTCGTTTCTGACCCATCGGGCAGCACCCAGGGAAAACCCGCGCGAGTTGGCAACTCAGCTCGTCGGAACCGACAGCGACAAGTGGCGGTTTCGCGTGGGCGACTATCGGGTGATCGTTCAGTTCAGAGACCAAGAGATGCTTATCATGGTGATTGCTATCGGCCACCGCCGCGAAGTCTACCGCTGAGCCCATCAAGTTTGCCAGAGACAGGCCACGTTTCCCGTGCCATTCTCACATGGGACTTGAAGAATTAGGAGAAAGTCATGAACCGCAGACTTGCCGCATTCGCCGCCATTGCCCTCGCCGCCGCGCTCATCCCGTCGCTGGCATTTGCCAAGCGCGCCCGCTGCTTCACCACCGATGACGGCTATTTTTCCTGCCAGTTCATGGCGACAGACAGGGCGGGCAGTTTTGAGATCAAGGGGCGCGGCACGCCGAGATACAGCCTCGTCGTCGATGAGCCGGGCTTTGCCTTCGGCTTCATCAATTTTGGCAACCGCGGCATTCCGATCTCAGGCATGTTCGTGCGCCAGCGCGATGACCGGGGCTGCTGGAGCAATCCGGAAATGAATGTGAAGCTCTGTGCTTGGTAGCAAATGAAAATGCCGCGCCCGTGACAGGCGCGGCAATCCAGCCTTTCACCGGTCTTTTCGGCTCTCAGCCCGCGGCGGTTTTGAGGCCGCCGCCATTGGCGGACGCCGCTTTTTCTTTGCCCATTTCATTGAGTAGAAGATAAAGCGACGCCGCCAATATCAGGCCGATGCCCACCCACAGCCAGCCTTCCGGCGCGTAGCCGAAGGCGAGGAAGCCGGCGAGCACGTTCATCGGCAGTTTCAGATCGTCGAACGGCTGCACATAGGCCGCGTCCGCTTTGGCATAGGCGAGGGTGAGGCAATATTGCGCGGCGAACATCAGAAGGCCGGAGAAGATCAGCCAGAGCCAAATTTCGCCACTGGGTATTTCAAAGCCGTTCGCCACAGACAGCGCGCCGTTGACCGGGGTGAGCAGAAGCAAGAGCCAGACCGTTATGCTTTCCGCTGGCTCATCCGCCGTCAGACGCTTGGTCAGGAGCGATGCCGCGCCCCAGAAGATTGCGGCGATGATTGGATAGAGCGAGTAGAAATTGAAGCCGGTTGACCATGGCTGCAGCACGAGCATGGCGCCAATGAAGGCGATTAACGCCGCAAGCCACCGCTCAATCCCGACACGCTCGCCCAGCAAAAGCTTCGCGCCGAGAATGACGAAGAAGGGTGAGGTCATGACCAGCGCGATGACCTGATAGATCGGCACGCCGTTGGCAAGGCTGGCGATGAAGGCCTGCACGCCGAAGGCCGCGAAGACGACGCGGATGACATGGTTTCCGGGGTGTTTGGTTTTGAGGCTCGCCGCGCCGTGCCGCCACAGAAACGGCAGTGAGAAAAGCAGCGCGATGAAATATTGCCAGAAGGCGTCGGATGTTGATTTGAATCCGAGCTTTGAAGTGACCCACTGGGTATTGACATTGACGATGGCGAAGGCGATTCCCGCCAGCACCATAAAGAGCGCGCCATAAAAGGCGCTGGTCGGTTTTGTAAGGGACTGATTCATGTTCTTTGGCTCCTGACCAAGGTTCAACATAAATCAGGACGCATGAGAATTGACGCGCCACAGCGGCGCGCAGCCAAAGCCGCGGACCGCTCATGCGCATCCAAGCTCATTCTCTTTCATCCGGACTTTAACCGTCGGCCTTGGAATCTCACCAAATCTGCTGACCCTTCCAGCAGGCTGGAAGGCGCTCGCGGGCTTGGGGCGAACCCCTTACCGCCGGTGGGGAGTTTCACCCCGCCCTGAGAACGATGCCGGAAAATTCCGGCGGTCCTAATTAGGCGCGAAGGCGCGCGGCGGCAAGCGGGAATTATGGACAATAGAAAACGCCGCGCTTCAATGAAGCGCGGCGCTCGAAGAAGTGTGGAAAAGGAACCTTAGAGTCCCTTCAGCTTCGCATTGCAGAGGCTGTAGAAGCCGCCGCCCTTCTGGATCCATTTCAGGCCATTCAGCGAACCATTGTCCTTGTTGATGTGATAGGCGTCAACGCAGGTGCGCATGCGGGCGCGGCCTTCCGACAGGTCGGCATAGTCGGCCGAGACAGCGCGCGGGAACTTGACGCCGCGTGGGGCTTTCGCGGTGGAGACGAGCGCGGGCTCGACCGGGTCATTGTCGGAAGCGACGTCAAGGTCATCGGGCGAATCCTGCGAGTCCGTCGTGCATTCGGACTTGCGGTAGTCGTTCCACTTCATGCCATTGAGCGAATCCGCCTCTTTGGCGGCCTGATACTTGGCGCTGCATTCCTTGGCGGACAGGCGGCCGACAGCGGCTGCGGCGGCAACTTTGGCCTTTTTCGGTTTCTCGGCCGGCTCGGGCGCGGCGGCTGCTTCGGAGCCGCATTTGGCCTTGCGGAAATCGTTCCACTTCATGCCGTCCAGCGCATCGGCCTCTTTGGCGTCCTGATAAAGCGACGAGCACTCCTTGGCGGAGAGTTTTGCGCCGGAAGTGTCGCCGGCCTCGGCAAGCACGACTTTCTTCGCCTTCTTCGGCTTTTCAACAGGCTCAGGCGCGGCAGCCGAATCGGAACCGCACATGGCTTTGCGGAAATCGTTCCACTTCATGCCGTTCAAAACGTCGTTCGCCTTGGCATCCTGATATTTGGCCGAGCATTCCTTGGCGGTCAGCTTGCCTTCGGCGGCGGGCTCCTCGACAGCGGCGACTTTCTTGGCCTTGGGCTTCTTGTCGGCCTTGACCGGCTCTTCAGCGGCGGCGGCATCGGTCTTCTTGGCTTTTGGCTTTTTCTCCGCCTTGACCGGCTCTTCGGCAGCGGCGGCTTCAGCGCCGCATTTGGCCTTGCGGAATTCATTCCACGTCGCGCCCTTCAGCTTGTCGGCGTCTTTGGCGGTCTGGTAGAGGACGCCGCATTCCTTGGTGGACAGCGCATGAGCGGGCAGGGCGCCGATCAGCGATGCGGCAGCGGCGGCGAAGGTGATCGCCAGCACATTTCTAAACATTATTCTGGTCTCCGGATTCTTGGATTGAAAAGGCACTCAGGCTCGCCTTTCGGCATTAACGCGTCCCAAACTCTGTCATTCTGCCGCAATTCTGGCGCTGAGGCCGTTGCGGTTCGCAGCATTCTTGAATCGGCTTATATACCAGCGAGTGCATCCTTGGTAAGGGCAAAAACCTCGCCCTCGCTGAATTCAGTGTCGAGCCAGAGGAACGGCAGATCAGGGAACTCTCCGGCGAGCAAGTCGCGCCCCGTGCCGATTTCGCAGATCAGCAAGCCTTCGCCCGTCAGATGCTGGGCGGCTTCTTTGAGAATGCGGCGTGTCAGATCGAAGCCATCTTTTCCCGACACATGCGCCATAAGGGGCTCGGCGCGGTGCTCAGGTTCAAACGCCGCCGCTTCCGCTTCGGCCACATAGGGCGGGTTGGCCAGGATGAGGTCAAACGAAATGCCTTTGACAGGCGCGAACAGATCACCTTCCAACAGACGCACACGGCCACTTGGAAAGTGCTTTGCGACATTGATCCTGGCGACTTCAAGCGCGTCGTTGGAAAGGTCCGTGCCGCAGACTTCCGCATTCTCAAACCGCATCGCGGCGAGGACGGCAAGGCAGCCTGAACCGGTGCACAGGTCAAGGACAGATTCGATTGAGTCCGGATCAGGAATGAGGGATTCTTCGTATGCCGCAAACATCTCTCCCGCCATCAACTCGCCAATGTAGGAGCGCGGCACGATGACCCGCTCATCGACGTAGAACGGCACGCCCTGAATATAGGCCTTGTTCAACAGATAGGGCAGCGGCTTGCGCGTCGTCACCCGCGCATCGATCAGCGAACCGAGCCGCTGTTTTTCCGCGCTGAGAAGCCGCGCGTCGAGAAACGGCTCGAGATTATCGATGGGAAGATGCAGGCCTTCGAGCACCAGAAAGGCGGCTTCGTCATAGGCATTGTCCGTGCCATGGCCATAAACAAGCTCCGCCTGATTGAAGCGGGAGACGGCGAGGCGCAGGAAATCGCGGAGAGTGTGAAGCTCTTCAAATTGGTTCTGACTGTCCGGCACTGCGCGCATGTTTCCTGTTGCAGGGCGTCTCTAGCCGGTTTCATCATCATCCGCCAAGACTTCCTCACCCGCTTCGTCTGGATCAAGAAAGCGTGTGGCGCGCCATTTGGTCAGAACCTCATTGATTGGCTCCAAAACGAAATGCCGCGCTGAATCCTGATCGTAGCCCTCATTCAGAAGCGCGTCATAGTCAGTGTGCACATGCCTGATATGAGCCACTGTCGCCAGCCACACCGAAGTCGAGGCGGGCAGGCGCTTGTATTGGCGTCTGGCGGCGAGCGTGCGGACCGCCTCCGCGTCAATATAGGGCGCGCCTGATAAGAGCAGCGTCAGCGCCTTGGCGATCTCCTTCTGTCTCTTTGTGGATAGCGTCATTTTCTGTTCCGGAAGCGAAGTTTCGCTTGCACACGATTTTTCAATGATATAAACATATCTTTATATGTGTGAGACGGCAAGATGAGCGAAACCAACCAGCTGGGCCTGAATGATTTGGTCGATACGCTGAAAGCGGCGGCGGAATCCAGCCGCCTGCGCATTCTGGCGCTATTGAAGCGCGGCGATCTGACCGTTTCCGACATCACCCTGATTCTCGGCCAGTCGCAGCCGCGCGTGTCGCGGCATTTGAAGCTTTTGCAGGAAGCCGGGCTGATCGACCGCTATCAGGAGGGCTCCTGGGCCTATTTTCGGCTGTCCGATTCGACGCTGTCCGGCGCGCTGGGGCAGGCGCTGGCAGGGCGGGTGTCGGGCGCTGATTCAATTATTGTCCGTGACCTTGAGCGCCTCTCGGATGTGAAATCCGAGCGGCAGAACCGCGCCAAGGAATATTTCCGCGTCAACGCCAAATCATGGGATGAAATCCGCTCCATGCATGTGCCGGACGAGGCGGTGGAGGCGCAGCTGAAGGCGATCATCGGCAAGGCGCCGTTCCAGGCCATGCTCGACCTTGGCACCGGCACGGGGCGTCTGCTGGAGCTTTTCGCCGGGCAGTACCGCCGCGCCATTGGCATCGACATGAGCCGCGACATGCTTGCCGTCGCCCGCGCCAATCTCGACCGGGCGGGCATCATTCACGCGCAGGTGCGGCAGGGTGACATTTACGCGCTGCCGGTGGACCGCGAGAGTTTTGACCTTGTGACACTGCATCAGGTTCTGCATTTCCTCGATGACCCTGCGCAAGCGATCCGACAGGCGGCGCGGGCGCTGCGTCCGTCCGGACGGATGGTTATCGTGGACTTCGCGCCGCACACTCAGGAATTCCTGCGTGATCAGCATGCCCATGCGCGGCTTGGATTTTCTGACGAGCAGATCGGCCAGTGGGTGAGCGAGGCCGGACTGGAGCTTGTGTCCGCCGACGCGCTTGCGCCCAAGGAAGGCGAGCGGCTGACCGTGAAACTTTGGTATGCCCGCGATCCTCGATTGCTCATTGCAGCTGGCGCGGAGACGGCAAAATTTGATTTGGAGACAGTTTGATGAATGCCTTCCGCCTTTCGCGCCGCCCGGACATCGGCAAGGACATCCGCGTCTCCTTCGAGTTTTTCCCGCCGAAAAACCCTGATATGGAGGAAAAACTCTGGTCGACTGTGCAGCGGCTTGAGCCGCTCAATCCTGACTTTGTCTCGGTGACCTATGGCGCGGGCGGCTCCACCCGCGAGCCGACGCTGCGCACTGTCAAGCGCATCCTCGACAATACCGGCCTGAAGGCCGCCGCGCATCTGACGGGCGTCAGCGCCTCCAAGGAGGCGGTCGGCGAAGTGGTACGCGAGTTTCATGCCAATGGCGTGCGCCGCCTCGTCGTGCTGCGTGGCGATCCGCAGGCCGGTGTCGGGACTAAATACTCGCCGCATGAGGACGGATACCAGAGCACTGCGGAGATGATTTCCGGCCTGAAGGACATTGCGGACTTTGACATTTCAGTCTCAGCCTATCCCGAGAAACATCCGGAGAGCCGCGACTTTGCCACCGATATTGACGTTCTGAAGCGCAAGGTGGACGCGGGCGCCGACCGGGCGATCACCCAGTTCTTTTTCGACAATGACCTGTATGAAAACTATGTCGAAAAGGTCCGCCGCGCCGGCATCTACATCCCAATCCTGCCCGGCATCCTGCCGGTGCATAATTTCAAGCAGGTGAAGAATTTCTGCGCCCGCTCAGTCACGCATGTGCCGAACTGGCTGGCGGAGCGGTTTGACGGGCTGGATGATGATCCGCAGACCCATGCGCTTGTGGCGTCCGCCGTGGCGGCCGAGCAGGTGCTGGATCTCATCGAGCGCGGCGTGCAGGATTTCCACTTCTATACGATGAACCGCGCCGACCTGGCATTCGCCATCTGCCACCTGATCGGCGTGCGGCCGGTTCAAGTGGACCAGCAGGACGCGGCGGCTGCTTAGGCGGTGTGCATAATCCACGACAAGGCCGCTCCTGCGGCCTAGCTTGGTCTTGGCAGCAGGTGGCCGCGACTGGCTAGCCAGACGCTGTTAGCGTCTTGAGTTGGTGTTATCAAAAATCGTTCGGCTTCGCCTTTTCTCCCTTGATGGCCTCGCGCCAATTAAATCTGGGTTTTTTGATGCCCCCAAAATCTCGTCGTTATCTCCAAAGAAATCGACAAAAACTTCTTCATCGCTTGTCAATATTGTGTAACTCACGGTAAAATTGCATTCCCCAGCCTTGCTCATGAGAGGGGCAACGATTTCTGTAAAAATGCGGTGGCATTCCGCGATGTCGGAATCTTCGTAGAGCAGAATCCAGTTTGGAAGCTCTTGGTACTGAAGGTGCATCTCCCCAGCGGACTCTTTCCATTCATGCCCATCATGTGATTTGAGCGCCGACAAGGTGCTTGCTCTTATATTTTTAATTGTTTCAAGGTCTTCGGTCACGGTTTCGGTCCTGGCTGTGATGGCGGATCTTCAGTTGCGGCTTTGTTTACATCGTCACCCGCCGATGGACACCCTTTTGATCTTGCTTCGTCCAGAATATTCCTTAGGCCCCTTTGCCACCCTCGAAGCTGCTCCACATGGCCTTCCCAACTGCCATAAATTGGGTGCGCCTGCCATTTATAGTAGTGGTTCTTAAACAGATTACGTTTGTCCTCGCGAAGCTCCTGATATCTCTGCTTAATCTTACCACGTCTAGCCTTTGATTTGTCGTTTAAGTCCTTGCATTCCGGCGGCGGGCAGTTTCCGGTCGCGCACGTCGCCGCGTCGGGAATTGGCACGGGCTTGGCCTTCTCATTGGCGTCCTCGTTTGCCGCAGTGACGGATTCGACCACTTTCGATCCCGCATAACCAACACCGACCGCAGCCGCCGTCCACAGCGCGGCTTCGCCGACCGCCGCCCAGAAGGCCGGATTGAAAACGATCGGAATGAGCGCGGCCGGCATGTTCAGCGGCCATTCTTTAAGCGGAAGATTGTGTCTCGCATAATGTAGTCGAGCGTGCGGTCGGCGTCATAGCCGCTGTTGGCGAAGCCCGACCTGACAGGCGGCGCATTGGCAATACCGCCGTTTGTGACAAACATGAGATATGACCATTTCCAGTGCGCCCGCTCTGACTGGAGCCCCAGCTCGCGGCCCGCAGCAATTGACCCTGTGCGGCGACGCCACAGCGCACGCTCGGGACACACTCAAGTCATTGTCGGGAAGAGTTTTTACTAGAAAATACCCATGACTCATCTATCGGAATCTTATCATATCTATTATAGTCAAAATATCTATCTAAATCTTTATCAAATATTTCATTTACGTTGTCAAACAACGCAATTAATTGTTCAAATTTGGCATCAGCTACAGAGTATGACAGTGTCACATTTACACCTACTAGCTTGCTAATGTAACTATTTAATATTTTCTTCATAGATTGATGAATTAGAAATGTGTCACTGTCAAAATATAATAGAATCCAGATTCCTATTTCCTTATGAATAGATTGAAATTCTATCTTGGACTCCTTCCAAAGTATTCTGTCTTCGAAATGAAGGTCTGCAGCAAGCGCGGCCTCTATTTTTGTAATTTCTTGAAGGTTCTCGATGTTTTTCATAATCCCTCACTTGGGGCGTGGCTGTGAGGGCGATGTTTCGGACGCCCATTTCCATTTGTCTTTGGGGTGAACGTCAGTGGGGCATCCTTTGTCTTGTGCTTCTTTGATAGCATTTCTTAGGCTTTGCTGCTTCTGTAGAAACTGTCTGACATGCCCGTTCCAACTTCCTATTTTCACACCGTCGATAATTAGCGGATTGCTCTCCAGTTTGTGATTGTTATACAAATCGTACTCATCCTCACGCATTTCATCGTAGCGCTTTTTAAGCTCATTGCGCCGTTCATTGATCTTGTCTTCAAGGTCCTTGCATCCCGGCGGCGGCGGGCAGTTCCCCGTTGCGCATGTCGCAGCGTCGGGGATTGGAACCGGCTTGGCTTTGTCATTGGCGTCCTCGTTTGCCGCAGTGACGGATTCGACTACTTTTGATCCCGCATAACCTACGCCAACCGCAGCCGCCGTCCACAGCGCGGCTTCGCCGACCGCCGCCCAGAAGGCCGGATTGAAAACGATCGGAATGAGTGCGGCCGGCATGTTTAGCGGCCATTCTTTAAGCGGAAGATTGTGTCTCGCATAATGTAATCAAGCGTGCGGTCGGCGTCATACCCGCTGTTTGCAAAGCCCGACCTCACCGACGGCGCGCTGGCAATCCCGCCATTTGTGACAAGCATGAGATATGACCATTTCCAGTGCGCCCGCTCTGACTGGAGCCCCAGCTCGCGGCCTGCCGCGATTGACCCGCTGACATGGCGCGCAAGCTCAGCATCCGTCATGTCTTTTGCATGATCGGGCGCCACACGCCGCAGATAGGTTATGTTCCGGCGACGGGACGCCGTGACGATGGCAAGGCTGATTCCCTCGATCTGATCCGCTCCAAGCCGCAGCGGGCCGGGCGGGACAGACGGCAGGGCGTCCGGCCTTGGAATGCGCTTCAGCCCGCCGTGATCGGGCGCGTGGATGAGAATATAGGTGCAAGGCCCGAACATGCGGGCGAACTGCGCGGCGTCGAGGAGCGGCATGACGCTTGCCAGAACATTCGGGTCCCAGTGCCGGAACATCACCCGCTCGCAGCGGAGCTGCACCTCAGACTGCGCCCCCTGTCCTTCGGCGTCAAGCGGGATCAGCGCTTCGTTCAGCGTGCGCAAATGTCGCCACAATGCCATCTCGCCCTCGGCGCAGGACCAGAACACGGCAAAGGGTTGGGCAATCGCAAGCGCTTCGGCATGGGCGCGGGCGCGCTCATTGTCGAGCGCAAACAGCCAAGGCCCGGCGCGCTCGACCTCCACGTCGCCATGCTCCAGAAACAGCGAGCGGCAGGAGAAACCGGCGCTCAGCAAATCGCCGGGCAAATCATCAAAAAGCGCCCCGTCCAGCACCGCGAAGAGAGGCTGCGGCATCTCGCCAATCGTTGCCTGCAGCGTGCGGGCCACATCGGCGGGGTCAGGCAGCTCAATTGCAGAAGCGGCCATGCGCGCTCCCGGCTCATGCCTGATAAACAATTCCTGATTGATAATGTCCGCCTGCCGCGCGTGTCAAGCCGGGTTCAATCTCATGGCGAAGACGGTTTCAGGCATTTTCCGTGGTTTGCGTGTCGAATGACGAGGTGACCGAGACGGGTCGCTACGGCTTTTCAGCTTCAAAAAATGGCGACCGCGATGTCTTTGACCAAGCCAATAAAAAAGGCCGGATCGGACCCCGGCCTTTTTCTTTTCGGAGAGGTTGGAAGCAAAGGGCGCAATCGCCGCGCTTCCAAAAGTCACCTCAGGGGATGAACCCCAAAATCATTGCGCTCACGAACGCAAAGGCAGCACAGAACATAACGACATTGAGCGACTTGGTAAGTCCCATCGGCTTGTCTCCGTGTTGATCTTGGCTGAAATCTAGTCCCTTAGTCTCATTCCGCCAAGAGAAATCCATGCTGCGTTGCAGCGTAAAAGCGGAAAAAAATTGTTAACCACTGTGTTAAGCCCTTGAAAACAAATCCCAAATTTTCAGGGTCATTAATTGTTAAACACGGTTAAACAGATTCATTCCGTCTATACGCAATTTTAATTAAATTGAGCGTTATCAAGGATTTGGGGTTTTGGCCAAAATTAGGACTGAAGCCGCCGCGCCAGTCTTCCGTCGATAATGACAAGGCCAAGGGCGATCAGGGCCATGCCGGACAGCTCAGCCAGGCTCAGGCTTTCGCCCAGAAAAACAGTTCCAAGCATGATTGCGCTGACCGGGACCAACAGAGTGACGAGCGACACGACCGTCGCTCCGGCTGCGGCGATGATTTTGAAGAAGATGATGTAGGCGAGCGATGTTGACGCCAGCGCCAACGCAATGACGGCGAACCAGACCGGCGGCGTGACCGAAACGGGCGACCAGAAGCCGTGTGCGAGGAGAGCGGCTGGCAGCATGATGAGCGAGGAGGCGGTCAGCTGGCCTGCGGCCGTGACGATGGGCGGCGCGGATTTGAAGCGTTTGGCGTAGATGGAGGCGAGGGCGTAAGAGACGCCCGCGCCGATGACGGCAAGCTTTGCCCAGAGCGGCGCGCCGAGGCCGGAGACAGCGGAAGGGCCGATAATGACCGCAGCCCCCGCCACGCCCAGCGCAATGCCAGTGAGTTTGGCGGCGGTGAACTTTTCGTCCGAGGTCAGGAAATTGGCGCCGATGACGGTCCAGAAGGGAACAAGGGCGTTGAGAACGGCCGCAAGTCCCGCGCCAAGCTCTGTCTGTCCGATGAACAGCAAGGAGAAGGGGATCGCGTTGTTGAGGAGGCCGAGCAGGAGGAAGGGCGCGAAAGCTCTGCTCGCCTGAAGTTATGCCAGCCGCCTGTCGCCAAAAGATAAAGATGCAGCGCCGCAGCGGCGATGACCACCCGCGCGAGAACCAGCATCAGCGGCGGCACTTCGCGCACCGCGATGCGCGCGAAAAAGAACGATGCGCCCCAAAGGAGACCGAGCAGCATCAGCATTCCCCAGACGGCGGGAGAAATGGCGGATTGAGATTTGACGGCAGAAGAAGCGGACATGGGCGCGCCCTTATTGAGACTTGTTCAATATCAGAGCGGAAAGTCCGCGCCACCCGAAAGATGCGGAACGTGGCATGCCAGGCGCGGCCTGCCTTTAACCCCGCTCCCTTTCTCCAAATCCGCTCCGCTGCTTCCCTGTCTTGAGGCCATTGATCATCCGCCTTGTTCGGCACCTGCGCGGCAAGCGCATTTATACAGCGCCCACATCTGGGGATTCGCGTGGCGGATCGTCGACTTCGGGAAACGCGCCCGGCACGCCGGTGAACGGGCAGGCGGACGTGAAAGGCCAAACCCAGCCCGCCTGTTTTCCTTCCGCGCCGGGAGAAAATGCCAGCCGGCCTGTAAGCCGGGTTTTGTATGGCCTGAAGCTTGCGCTCCAAACGTGGCGGCCATTCATCTTGGGAAGGCGTTGCCGCCTTCCTCGTGCAACCTACCCGGACACTCCGGCCGGAAAGGCCTGCCTTGGTTTCCCAGAGCGCGGTGTCCCTATTCGGTCTTGCTCCCGGCGGGGCTTGCCATGCCGCTTGCGTTGCCGCCTGCGCGGTGGGCTCTTACCCCACCTTTTCACCCTTACCTGAACTCAGGCGGTTCGTTCTCTGTGGCGCTATCCCTGGGGTCGCCCCCGCCGGCCGTTAACCGGCGCCGTTTTTCCGTGGAGCCCGGACTTTCCTCATCGCCCGCCTTTCGGCATATGGACAATGCGGCCGCCCGGCCAGCTGGCCGGGGCGTTAAACGCGGTAAGGCTCCGAAAAGCAAGCGAAAGCTCAGCCGCGCATGTTGGCCTTCACCTTGGCGCAGTATTTTGCCGAGGTCGGGTTCATCCGCTTGGCATAGTGGCCGGCATTGTATTTCAGAATCGTGCCGCACACCGACTTGCCGCCAAGCTTCCGCGCCCCGCCGAGATAGGCCATGCCATACTTTATATTGGTCGCGGGGTGATACAGGCCTTTGGCCGAGCCCGTGTATCCCATGCCGCGCGCCGTCTGCAGCTTCACCTGCATCAGCCCGATTTCGCCGGCGCGGCCGCGGATGCCGGGACGGTAATTGCTCTCGATCCTTATCACCGCATGCGCGAGATTCACCGGCACGCCATATGTGCGGGCATATTTTGCGATAATCTTGTCATATGGGCTGCGCGCCATAGCCGGGGCAGCGAAAGACATGGCTATCCCAAGGGCGGCGAGCGCCCCAAGCACTTTCAATTTCATGATGTGGAAACCTTCGTGAGGCGGGTTTGTTTTTTTCTGCCGCCTGTTAATCGGACCCGCTGTCACCGAAGGATGACAAAGGAGAGGAAGTGCGCATCTGAAGGTTAACAGGCGCGGAACTAAGGCGCGGCAAATGACTTTTGGTTAACATATGTAACTAAATCAGTCACTTGCCGGTCAAGCCATTGGTTTTTGGCAGTTTTTCAGGAGCCGGTGCAGCGTGTCCACTGTGGAGAAATCGGCGATGCCGTCGATCTTTTCCGGCCTGAAATGCAGCTGAAACGCCTTCACGTTGCGCAATGTGGCGGGATCATAAACGCCAGTGACCGGCGACTCATAGCCATAAAGCGCCAGCATCGCCTGCAGGGCCTCGACCGGCTGGCCCTCATCGCCAGGAGACATGAACCGCCCGCCCTGAACAGGCGCAGGCGCGGCATGATTGCCAATTCCTTCTCCCGCCAGACTCCCCCACGGAAATTTCTCGCCCGGATCGACCTTGCGTCCCGGCGCAATGTCCGAATGCGCCAAGACCCGCTCCGGCGCTATCTTGTGGCGGCGGATAATGCCCCGGCAGAGCTTGATGACGGCCGCGATCTGCGCTTCGGGAAAGTCGGTGTAGCCGTGATGCCCCGGATTTGCGATCTCAATGCCGACGGACACTGAGTTCAAATCCCGCTCGCCCTGCCAGTAGCTCTTGCCCGCATGCCAGGCCCGGTCGGCCTCGCGCACCATCTGCACGATATGCCCGTGCTCATAGACGAGATAATGCGCGGACACTTGGCTCTCGTCTGCGCAAAGCCAGTCCTCAGCGCCTTTCGCGGTCTTCATTCCCGTGTAATGCAGGATAAGGGCATTGACCTTCTTGCCGTCCTTGCGCTCGCCAAAGTTTGGCGAGGGGCGGACTTTGGCGCCCCGATGGTCAGCTTTGAACAAGGGCGGCCCGCTTCAATTCAGGTGACAGAATGTTCCACGCTGCGTTGATTGCCTTGATGCGTTCATTGGCGATGACCAGAAACTCTTTCGGCATGCCGCGCGCCTCAACCCGGTCCGGGTGGTTTTCTTTGACCAGATCCCGCCAGACCTTCTGCGCTTCAAGATATGGCGTGCCGCGGGCAATGCCGAGCACGGAATATGGATCGGCAGTCGGTCACGGCATGGCGCGACAGGATGCTCTGAAAGCGCTTTTCATCGATGCGGAAGATGGCGGCGGCCTGCGCCAGAAACGAAAGCTCCTGCTCGTGGATAATCCCGTCAGCTTTGGCAATGTGAAAAAGCCCGTCCAGCACATCCTCAAGCGAGGCCGTGCATTCGGCGTCGCCGGTGCACAGATTGGCGAGTTTTCCCGCGTAAATTTCAAAGCCTGCGACGTCCTGCTTCGCCAAATCATAAAGCCGCGCCACATTGCGCGCTTCCTCGTCCGGCACGTGGAATATTTCCTGAAACGCCCGCACTTCCTCATAGCTGACCACGCCGTCGGCCTTGGCCATCTTGGCGGACAGCGCGATCAGCGCCACCGAAAAGGCGACGCGCCGCCGTGTTTCCGGATCACCCGAAAACACCGAGCGCACCGCCTCAATAAGCGCCGAAAGCGCACCGGCGGTGACCGTGTTCAAAAGTTCGGCAAGGCGGGTCCAGATCGACATGCGGATATCATAGCGGCAGGCAAAGGCAAAATCGAGACTGACTTCATCGCAGATTCATTGCCGCGGGCAAAATTTTTGCGCGGCATGAAAAAACCGGCTGGATTGGCTCCAGCCGGTTCATTTCTTTCAGCCTAGGCCGAAGCTCACATGCCAAGTGCGGTCTTGGCCGCTGCTTCCGCGGCGTCTGCCGCAGTCTTTGCAGCCGCGTCATCGCCGCCGGCGGCCTTGGCAGCCGTCTCCGCGGCAGTGCGGATCGAAGCGAGCGCCGCAGTCTTCTGCTCAGCGGTCATCGCGGCCGCGCCAGCCTTGAGCTGCTCAACAGTCGCCATCACGCCCTTGTCCATCATGGCGTCGGCTGCGGGAGCAGCGGCTTTTGCAGCTTCAGCAGCCTTGGCATCCATGGCGGCTTTGTCAGCTGCGGCTTTGTCGGCGGCCGCCTTGTCGGCAGCCATCTTGTCAGCCTCGGCCTTTGCAGCGTCAGCGGCAGGCGCTTCAGTCTTTGTTGCGTCGGCAGGAGCCTCGGCCTTCTTCTGTTCGCCGCAGCCGGCGAGCGCCAACGCGGAAACCGAAGCGAAAAGGATCAGGAATTTTTTCATGTTAACACCTCCAGAAAACGACTCTTGGGCCGTTGCGCGTCCTTTGCAGCCGATTGTGGCAGAGTTGCAGCAGAATGTGGCAGTGCAGCAATTTTATCACAAGCGCGTGAAGGCTAATCAATTTTCTTCTTGAGCCTTTGACGGCTTTGGTGGCAAGCAACTTTGTGACAATGACGGAAAGGCGGCGTGATGCGGGGCGTTTGGGATTTTTGGATCGACCGCGGCGGCACATTCACCGATATTATCGGACGCAGTCCGGACGGGGCCCTGCATGCCCGCAAGCTCCTGTCGGAAAATCCCGAGGCCTACCGGGACTCCGCCGTGCAAGGCATCCGAGACCATCTCGGCCTGAAACCCGGACAAGCCATCGCCCCAGGCACAGTCGGCGAAGTGCGCATGGGAACCACCGTCGCCACCAATGCCCTTCTCGAGCGCAAAGGTGACCGCACACTCCTTCTGATCACCAAAGGCTTCCGTGACGCCTTGCGCATCGCCTATCAGGCGCGGCCGGACATTTTCGCCAAGGAAATCATCCTTCCCGACCAATTGTATGAGCGCGTCATCGAAGTCGACGAGCGCGTCCGCGCCGATGGAACCGTCGAGCAAGAGTTGGACACGGCATCTGCCAAGGCGCAGATCGCAAAGGCCAAAGCAGATGGCATAGACGCCGTCGCCATCGTCCTCATGCATGCATGGAAATTTCCGGCGCATGAAGCGGCGCTCGCTGAACTCGTTGAGAAAGCTGGCTTCGCGCAAATCTCCGTAAGTCACAAAGTCTCGCCGCTCGCAAAGCTCGTCGGGCGCGGCGACACGACGGTTGTCGACGCCTATCTCTCCCCCATCCTGCGCCGCTATGTCAGCCAGGTCGCCTCCGAGCTTGGCGTCACGGAGGGCGAAGGCGGGCCGAAGCTGATGTTCATGATGTCCTCTGGCGGTCTTACGGCAGCTGAACTGTTTCAGGGCAAGGACGCGCTGCTCTCGGGTCCGGCGGGCGGTGTGGTCGGCATGGCGCAGACGGCGAAGGCGGCGGGGTTTGACGCGGTCATCGGCTTTGACATGGGCGGCACCTCCACCGACGTGGCGCATTACAACGGCGAATACGAGCGCGCCTTCGACACGGAAGTGGCCGGCGTGCGCATCCGCGCCCCGATGATGCGTATCCACACCGTGGCGGCCGGCGGCGGCTCGATCCTGCACTATGAAGGTGGCCGTTTCAGAGCGGGCCCCGACTCCGCCGGCGCAAATCCCGGCCCCGCGGCTTATCGCAGGGGCGGACCGCTCACAGTCACCGACGCCAATGTCATGCTCGGCAAGCTGCGCCCGGAATTCTTCCCTTCGATCTTCGGCAAAGGACAGGACCAGCAGCTCGACGCTGAAGTGGTGAAAGCAAAGTTCACCGCTTTGGCCGCCGAAATCGGCGACGGCAAGACGCCAGAGCAGGTGGCGGAAGGCTTCGTCACCATCGCCGTCGAAAACATGGCCAACGCCATCAAGAAAATCTCCGTCCAGCGCGGCTATGACGTGACGCGCTACCTCCTCAACTGCTTCGGCGGCGCAGGCGGCCAGCACGCCTGCCTCGTTGCCGACGCGCTTGGGATGGAATCGGTTTTGATCCACCCCTACTCCGGGCTTCTTTCGGCCTATGGCATCGGACAGGCCCGCCTCTTCGCCTCCCGCCAGCAGGCGCTTGATCAAAGCCGCTGTCCGAAGCCTCGCGTCCGGACCTGGATGTGATCCTCAAGCGCATTCAGAACGAGGTGACGCAAGAACTGCAGGGCCAGGGCATCGCCGCAACCGACATCCGCTTCCGCGAAGTCCTGCACCTGCGCTATGACGGCACCGACACCGCCCTGCCAGTGACGCTGCAAGACGGCTCGTTCGACACCGCCCTCAAAGATTTCCAGTCCGCCCACAAAGCCCAGTTCGGCTTCATCTATCCCGATAAGCCCGTCGTCATCGAGGCGGCGGAAGTGGAAGGTGAGGACAGCAAAGCCGCAGTCAGTCAGGCTCAGGAAGAAGACAAGGATGGCTCTGGAAGCTTCAAGCCGGACGACAGCTGCCGCATCTTCTCCGGCGGCCCTGGGCCAGCGCCGCCATCGCCCGCCGCGAAAATCTGAACTCCGGCGACACGGTCAAAGGTCCCGCCCTCATCATCGAGCCGCACCAGACCATCGTGGTCGAACAGGGCTGGCAGGCGCAGATCACCGCGCTGAACGATGTGCTGCTCACCCGCCACGAGGCCAAGCGCCGCGCCGAAGCCCTCGGCACCCATGCCGACCCGATCATGCTGGAAGTGTTCAACAATCTCTTCATGTCAATCGCCGAGCAGATGGGCGTGACGCTGCAGAACACCGCCTATTCGGTGAACATCAAGGAGCGCCTCGATTTCTCCTGCGCCGTCTTTGACAAGAATGGAGCCCTCGTCGCCAATGCCCCGCACATGCCGGTGCATCTCGGCTCGATGGACCGCTCGGTCGAGGCGATCATCAACCTCAACGCGGGGGACATCCACCCCGGAGACGTCTTTGCACTGAACGCCCCCTATAATGGCGGCACGCATCTGCCGGACATCACGGTCGTGACGCCCGTTTTCGCAGATGCGCTCTCCCCTCGTCCTTCGAGACGGCCCTCCGGGCCTCCTCAGGATGAGGGGAGAGGCGCTGCCGCCCGTCATGCTGGTGGGCAAGCCGCTGACCTCCCTCATCCTGAGGAGCCGCGCAGCGGCGTCTCGAAGGACGCAATCCTCTTCTGGTCCGCCTCGCGCGGCCACCATGCCGATGTCGGCGGCACGGCGCCCGGCTCGATGACCCCGCTCGCCACAAGTGTGGACGAGGAAGGCGTGCTCATCGACAATTTCCGCATCGTCTCCAAAGGCGTGTTCCAGGAGGCGGAGCTGATCGAGCTTCTCACCAACCACCCTTACCCTGTCCGCAATGTCCACCAGAATGTCGCGGACCTCAAAGCCCAGATTGCGGCGAACGAAAAAGGCGTCGCCGAGCTCAGGAAAATGGTCGCGCATTTCGGCCTCGAAACCGTCACCGCCTATATGGGCCATGTGCAGGACAATGCCGCCGAGAGCGTGCGCCGCGTGCTTGAGCGGCTGCCCGACACATCCGAATGCTCTTACCCGACCGACACCGGCCAGACCATCAAGGTCAAGATCACGGTGGACCGCGCCAAACGCGAGGCGACGGTGGATTTCACCGGCACCTCGCCCGTCATGAAAAACAATTTCAACGCCCCCGAGCCCGTCGCCCGCGCCGCCGTGCTGTATGCCTTCCGCGTCATGGTCGAGGACAATATCCCGATGAATGCCGGGTGCCTTCGCCCGATCAACATCATCATCCCCGACGGCTGCATGCTGCGCCCGCAATATCCGGCGGCGGTGGTGGCGGGCAATGTCGAAACCTCGCAGCACGTCACCAACGCCATGTTCGCCGCCCTCGGCAGCCTCGCAAACGCTCAAGGGACGATGAACAACCTCACCTATGGCAACGAGAAGTACCAATATTACGAAACCATCTGCTCCGGCTCCCCCGCCGGCCAGATGAACAATGGACGGGGTTTCGCCGGCACGTCGGGCGTCCACACCCACATGACCAATTCCCGCTTCACCGACCCCGAAATATTGGAGATGCGCTTCCCGGTCCTGCTCGAAGATTTCCACATCCGCCAAGGCTCCGGCGGCAAGGGAAAATTCCCCGCCGGCGACGGCACACGCCGCACCATCCGCTTCCTCGAAAGCATGGACTGCGCCATCCTCTCCTCCCACCGCAGCCGCCCGCCCGAAGGGCTGGACGGCGGGGGCAATGGCGAGGTCGGCAAGACGCAGGTGCGGCGCAAGGACGGGACGATTGAAACGCTGCGGGCGTGTGACCAGACTGTGCTTGAGGCGGGGGAGGCGGTGATTGTCACGACGCCGACGCCGGGGGGATTTGGCAAGGGGTAGCGCTGAGGGTGCAAGAGAGGCACTGATCAATTTGGCAGAACTACCGCACAGCCTTCACCAGCGCCGCCACCAGCCCCTGCGGCTTGTAGGCAAGCTTGGACGGCGTCAGCCCGAGGCGCACCACGACCAGCCCCTTGGAGGCAATAATGGCCGTCGACTGCCCGTCATGCCCCAGCATCCAGAATGCGTCGTCCGGCAGCTCAAACCCCGCATCCGGGTCAAACCCGGCCTGCGTCCCCGCATCCGGCCCGCGCAGCCAGAGCTGGCCTTTGCCATATTCCGGGCCGAATCCGGAATCAGACACCGCGACCGGCCCGCGCATCATCGGCACGAAGCCGGGCGGCAGGATGGCTCGGCCGTTCCAGACCCCGTCCAGACGCAGAAACTCACCGAACCGCGCCCAGTCGCGCCCTGTTGCATAGAGATAGGAGGAGCCGACGAAGGTGCCGGACGCGTCCGCCTCCAACACCGCGCTTGCCATGCCAAGCGGCTGGAAAAGCGCCTGCGCCGGATAGGCGCCGGCATTCTCGCCCAGCGCATTCTGCCAGATCCGCGACAGGAGAACCGCCGTGCCGCTGGAATAGTTGAACTTGAGGCCTGTCTTGGCGTCGAGCGGCTTTTTCAGCGAAAAATTCGCCATGTCCGGCTCCAGAAACAGCATCCGCGTCACGTCCGTGACGCTGCCATACTCCTCGTTGAACAGGAGCCCGCTGGACATGCCCATCAGGTCCGCAACGCTGATATTGCGCCGCTCATCTCCCGCCCAGCCGGGGAAAATGTCGGTCTTCTCCAATGTCAGTCTGCCGCTCTGAAGCAGAGTGCCGAGAAGCGCGGCGTTGACCGTCTTGGTCATCGACCAGCCGAGCAGCGGCGTTTTGGCGTCAAAGCCCTCGCCATAGCGCTCGCCGATGATCCGCCCGTTCTGCACGGCGACAATGGCGCGCATGCCCGGACCCTGTAGCGCCGGATCATCGAGAATGGCGGCGATATCCTTGTCCTGCGAAGCGGCGACCGTCTCGCCCTCCGGCCACAGCGCTGAGACATCACCGGGCGCGGCGGGCTTTACCGGCGCCTTCAGCGGCGCGAGCCTGCCGCCGTCGCTTGTGCAGCCAAGGCCTTGCCGGTGAACTGCCCTGTTTTTTCCAAACAGGCCAAGCAGCCCAGCCTCAACTACGCCTTTCGCCTCATCGACCTTGACCCGCATCAGCCGCAGCAGCGGATGCCCCGGCGCCTGCACGTCGAGCTTCAGCACATCCTGCGCATCGCGCCCGGCGATGAAGTGATTGGAGCAGACAATTTTCGCCGAATAGGCGGAGCCAACCCGGATCAGCGCGGGCGGCGCGGCATAGAGGAACGCGGCAAGTCCGCCGGCGGCCACAACCACAAGGATCGTCAGCCATTTCAGAAATTTCAATACCCGCCGCATTTTTGCCTCCGCCCGGTGCTGATTGTCGGCGCGGCTTGCGGCAAATGCAACAGCCGTTAACGGGCTGTGAATCTTATTTGCATATTTCTGGAGTGGGATGACCGGGCTTGGGAAACTGGAAGATGCGTTTGAAATTTGCCGGCGTGGCTGTGTTTGCGCTGCTCTCCGCCTGCAACACGGTCAGCTATGATCTTGGCGACATTCAGGTGAAGCCGCAGCGCTTCGCCGAGACCGACCCCGTTGTCTATGACGGCCGCAAACCGCACTCCTACGCCGTGCACGGAACGGACGTTTCCAAATATCAGGGCGACATAGATTGGCACACCGCCAAGGCCAACGGCGTGTCCTTCGCCTTCGTCAAAGGCACCGAGGGCGGCGACCGGGTGGACGATTTGTTTGCGCGGAACTATGCCGCGACCAAGGCTGCGGGCGTTCCGCGCTCAGCCTACCATTTCTATTATTTCTGCACACCCGCCGCCAAGCAGGCCCGTTGGTATATCCAAAATGTGCCAAACGACCCGTCCGCCCTGCCGCCGGTTCTGGACATGGAATGGAACGACAAATCCCCCACCTGCAAGCTGCGCCCCTCGCCTGAAACCGTGCGCAGCGAAATGAAGATTTGGCTCTCCATTGTCGAACGCCACTATGGCAAGCGCCCGATCATCTATGTGACGCCGGATTTCTATCAGGAAAACCTCGCGGGCCATTTTAAAAGCCACCGCTTCTTCCTTCGCACGGTGGCAGGCCACCCGTCTGACAAATATCCCGGTCAGAAATGGGTCTTCTGGCAGTATTCCGGCACGGGACGGATACCCGGCATCACGGGCGACGCGGACATGAATGTGTTTGTGGGCTCGCCAAGCGCCTGGAAGGCGTTTGTGAACGGGCCCCGAACCTGATCCGCAGGCGCTGCGCCGCCCGGGCGCTGCCCTAACGCTGCTTGTCCAGTGCGGAAAATGCGCTGGCAAAACCGTTCAGGGCGATCGCAAGTTCGACCGTCTGCTCCTGGCCGTTCACGTAACGCACCGAAACCTTGCCCGCCGGATTAAGCATCTTTCCCGTCAACGCCTCGCTCATCGCAATCTCGATGAAGCAGCCGTTTGGAAGACAGCGCACAAACTTGGCCGGCTGCGGCGCGCCGCCGACGACAAGCTCAGGGGCGGTGGCGAGCGAGGCGTTCACGGGAACTTGGGCGATCATCAGCAGCGGCGTCTCTTTGCTGACCCTGCCAAGCGCGACCATGGCGAAGGGCTCTGTCTGGCCCTGAAGGCTGAGTGTCTGATTAAGTTCACAAATCACCGCGCTGCTGGTCTTCTGGCACCGGTGCACCCAGCTGCCATAGGTCGCTGTTGTGACGTCGGGCGACGTATCGGCCGGGGCCGCCGCCTTTGAGGCGGGAGCGGGCGCTGATTTGGCCGGCGCCGGCTTGGCTGGCGCAGGTTTTGCCGGCGCGGGCTTGGCGGCGGCTTCCTGCGTAAGCGCGGGCGCGCCCGAGCAGAACAGGATCAGCAGACCGGCTGCGGCTCTTGGGATGATTCTGGCAACCTTCGACATTTTTACCCTTTCACCGCGTCTTTGTCCGCGCCGCCCGCGCCGCGCTGTCGCCAGCCGCTGGACGTGCATTGACGCAATTTTGCAACACGCTCACGCCGGATGCGTTAATTTTTGTTAACGACCGTGATTCACAATTGACTCCAAATTCCGAAAGCGCAAGTTTAAAAACAAGCCTTTGGTCCAGGCGTCGAATTTCTTGAAATACAAGAATAGTTTTCCGGTGTCTCAGCGTCCGCTGATGTGAAGGCTGAAATGGATCTTTGCGCGCTTGCACAAATAGTGGTTGCTCCCGGTTTGGCGCAGTGGCGCCCAGACCGCGCAAGAATATGCCGCCCGGTTTCCAAGCATAGTTTCGCCGCGCTTGCGCGCTCGGCTTCCATCGCCGCCCTGACGATTCTGTCGTTGACGCGCACCGCCGCCGCTAATGATCCGTGCGCAGGCGCCGGGACGGTGACATGTTCGGGCGACCAGTCAGGCGGCGTCGCCGCGCCGGGGGGGACGTCGACGATCATCGTCAACAGCCTCACCACCAATATTCAGCCCGCCGCCGGGTGGGGAATCATTATCACCGGCTCCGGAAGCAATGGCGGCGGCGGAGTTCCCCTAGTTGACCCGGATGGCGGCAATGGCGGCGGAGCGGGGAGTTTTTCAGCCCAGTTTGACGGCTCCAGATCCATCACCGCGCCAGTGGGCGGGATTGGAGCTGTGAGCGTCGGCGGATCCGGCGGAAACGGCTCCGACGGCATCACCGTTCCGATTCCGCTGCCGCCGTTTCTTCTGCCCATCGCAGCGGGCGATGGCGGCAAAGGGGGCCCAGGAGGCACGGCAAGCGTCACAGCAAGCGGTTCCATCCTTGCCAATGGCGCCAGTTTTTCACACGGCATATTTGCGCAGAGCGCCGGTGGAAACGGCGGCGACGGCGGCGATCAGCTGGGTCCGGGCTTTAACGCTGGCACGGGCGGCGGCGCCAGCAGCGGCGGGCTTGCGCGCGTTGACAGCAGCGCAAACATCACAACGACGGGAAGCGACGCGAACGGCATTCGCGCCCGCAGCCTCGGCGGCGTCGGCGGCAGCGGCGGAACCGGCTATGTGTCGGTGATCGGCGGCGGCGGCGGCGGCGGAGCGACGGGCAATGGCGGCGACGTTGATGTCCGCTCCAGCGGCGCAGTCCGGACCTCCGGTTTCAGGTCATATGGCATTTTCGCTCAGAGCATCGGCGGCTTCGCCGGCGGCGGCGGCGACGCCTGGGTCACGTTCGGCTCGGGCGGAAATGGCAACAGCGGCGGCGATGGCGGCAATGTCGCGGTCCGTCTGTCTGGCGGCTCCGTGCGCACGTCAGCGGACCTTGCGACCGGAATCTACGCGCAGTCGGTCGGCGGCGGCGGCGGGGCCGGCGGGTTCAGCGTCGGGCTTGTAGGGTTTGGCGGCAGCGGCTCGATTGGCGGCAGCGGCCGCGATGTCACCGTCATAAACGGAGACGACCCGGGAACTGGAGGCATTGAAGGCAGTGCCACTATCGAGGTGACGGGCAACGGCGCCAACGGCATTTTCGCTCAGTCGATCGGCGGGGCTGGCGGCGACGGCGGCGCGGCGGGCGGCATCGTCGCGGTTGGCGGCACGGCGGGCGCGGGCGGATCGTCCGGTATTGTGCGGGTCATCAACCAGGGCCGCATCCAGATGAGCGGCAACGGCGCGGGCTTCGGCGCGGGCGCGAACGCCATTTTCGCTCAGTCGGTCGGCGGCGGCGGCGGCGCGGGCGGATCAACCGGCGCGCTGGTCGCCATTGGCGGCAATGGCGCGAACGGCGGCAATGGCAATCAGGTTTTTGTCAATAACAGCGGGCGCATCGAGAACACCTGCGGCACCGGCTGCCTGGATGCCGGCGGCATTTATGCGCAGTCGGTCGGCGGCGGCGGCGGCAAGGGCGGCTCGGTCGGCGGCCTTGTCGCCATCGGCGCAAGGGGCGCGGCGGGCGGTAATGGCGAGCTGGTCGATGTCGGCAATTTTGGGACCATCATTGTGTCGGGCGCGGTGTCACGCGCCATTTTTGCGCAGTCGGTCGGCGGCGGCGGCGGTGATGGCGGCAATGCCGGCGGCTGGTTCTCCTTCGGCGGCGCGGCGGGCGCGGGCGGCAATGGCGGGGTGGTCAATGTGCAGAACCGCGGCGACCTGACAACGCACGGAGCGGATTCCGTCGGGCTTTTGGCGCAGTCTGTCGGCGGCGGCGGCGGAACCGGCGGATCGGCGGTCGCCATCGGCGTGTTTGTCGCGACGGCGTTTGGCGCGAGCGGCGGCGAGGGCGGAGACGGCAATGCGGTTCGCGTCAATGACGGCGTTGATGCAAACACGCTGTCCAACCGGATCGACACATTCGGCGAGCGCTCGACTGCCCTGTCCGCCACATCAGTCGGCGGCGGCGGCGGTTCGGGCGGCGCGGCGGTGGCTGTTTCGGCCGGGCTTTTTGTCAATTTTGGCGTTGCTGTCGGCGCGGGCGGCGGCACGGGCGGCAATGGCGGAGACGTGGTGGCGGCTTTTGGCGGCGGCATCCACACACGCGGTGGCTTCTCGCGCGGCATTGAGGCGCAGTCGCTCGGCGGCGGCGGCGGCAGCGGCGGTTTTGCGCTTCAGGCCGGCGTATCTGTGGGCGCCGGCGCAAATATTGGATTCGCCATGGGCGGCGGTGGCGGCGACGGCGGCGTGGGCCGCAGTGTGACCGTGCGCAGCAACACATTCATAGTGACGGACGGCCCGCAGTCGCAGGGCATTTTTGCGCAGTCGGTTGGCGGCGGCGGCGGCTCAGGAGGCCTGGCGGTCACCGGCGGCGTTCAGGTCGGGGCGGGCGCGCAGATTGGCCTTGCCCTTGGCGGCACCGGCGGCGGCGGCGGTGAATCGGGCATTGTCAATGTCACGCACCGCGGGGATATCGTAACCGGCGGGTTCAACTCCCAGGGAATTTTTGCCCAATCGGTCGGCGGCGGCGGCGGAAGCGGCGGCGCGTCTGTTTCGGCGGGCGTGCAGATCGGCGCCGGCGCCAGCGCCAACTTTGCCATTGGCGGCAAGGGCGGCCCGGGCGGCTCGGGCAACGCGGTGACCGTGCGCGATGAAACCGGCGTCATCCGGACCACTGGCCAGTTTGCGCATGGCATTCAGGCGCAGTCTGTCGGCGGCGGCGGCGGCAATGGCGGGCTGGCGGTGGCAGCCGGGTTCACCCTTAACGGGCTTGCGGCCAATCTTTCGTTCGGGGGCTCCGGCGGCTCGGCGGGCGAGGGGCGGGCGGTGTCGGTGTTTTCGCGCGGCGGAATTGAGACGCGCGGCGCGAACGCCAACGGAATATTTGCGCAGTCGGTCGGCGGCGGCGGCGGCGCGGGCGGCTTTGCAGTGTCGGGCAGTTTCGCCGTCAACGGCGCGGCGGCCGCACTCGCATTCGGCGGCCGGGGAGGTGGCGGCGGCGAGGCGAAAGACGTTTCCGTCGATGCCGCGAACGGCATTCAGACTTTCAGCGACAACGCGAACGGCATTCTCGCGCAGTCGGTCGGCGGCGGCGGCGGCAATGCGGGCTTTGCGGTCGGCGCGGCGGGCGGTCTCGGCTTTGGCAATGTCGGTTTCGGCATGGGCGGCGCGGGCGGTGTCGGCGGGTCTGGCGGAAATGTGAGGGTGGACAGCTCACAGGTGATCGAGACGCGCGGCAAAAATGCGTCGGGAATACTTGCCCAGTCCATTGGCGGCGGCGGCGGCAATGGCGGCTTCGCCATCGGCGCCGCGATCGGCAAGGGTGTCAATGTCGGCTTGGCGTTTGGCGGCGAGGGCGCAGGCGGCAGCATTGGCAGAAATGTCACGGTCAATCAGTTTGGCAATGTCACGACAATCGGCGACCTGTCGCATGGCATCTTTGCGCAGTCGGTCGGCGGCGGCGGCGGCAATGGCGGCTTTGCGGTGGGCGGGGCTGCCTCCCTTGGAGATTTTGCGGGAAGCCTGAGCATGGGAGGCACCGGCGGCGCGGGCGCGAATTCCGGCCAAGTCAGGGTGTTCAGCATTGCGGACATTTCCACTGGACAAAGCCTCCTGACATTTGGGCCGGGCGGATTTGGCGCGTCAGCGCCGACCGGCCATGGCGCCAACGCCATTCAGGCGCAGTCCATTGGCGGCGGGGGCGGGTCGGGCGGATTTTCCATCAGCGCCGCAGCCGCCCAAGGTTACGCAGTCGGCGTCGGCCTTGGAGGCAAGGGCGGCGGCGGCGGCAACGCTGAATTTGTGTCTGTGACGTCGTTTGGCCGGCTGGACACGATCGGCGACAATGCCAACGGCATTCTGGCGCAGTCAGTCGGCGGCGGCGGCGGCAATGCCGGATTCGCCATTGCCGGCGCTCTGACGCTGAACAAGGACGCCGCAGGAGTGAGCTTTGGCGGAAAGGGCGGAACGGCGGGCGATGGCAGGGGCGTCGAGGTGTTCAGCTCCGGAAACATCAGCACGGGCAATCCTATTGGTTTCCTTTCGCCGGGAACTGCGGATTCTAGGCGCGAATTCCAACGCGATCCTCGCGCAGTCGGTCGGCGGCGGCGGCGGCAATGGCGGGTTTTCAGGGGCAATCGCGCTCGCAAAGGGCGATTCGCAGTCCATCAGCTTCGGCGGCGCGGGCGCTGGCGGCGGGTCGGGCGGCACTGTCAAAGTCACGAGCTTCGGGCAGCTCCTGACGCTGGGGCCGAACGCCAATGGCATCCTTGCCCAGTCCATCGGCGGCGGCGGCGGCAATGGCGGCTTTTCGGTCACGGCGTCAGGCTCTTTGGAAGGCAGCTCAAACCGCCAGATCGGCGGACTGAAGGGCGGCAGCGGCGGCGGCGCGGCGGCGCGCGGCGGGTCCGGCGGCACTGTGACGGTCGGCTCTTCTGGAAGCATTTTCACGCAAGGCGCGCTTTCCTACGGCATCCTTGCCCAGTCCGTCGGCGGCGGCGGCGGCAATGGCGGCTTCGCCGTGGCCGTCGGCTTCTCGCTCGACAGCGAGGGCAATGCGAGCGCGGTCGGCGGAGAGGGCGCAGCCGGCGCCAACGGCGATGCGGTGCGTGTGACCTCGGATCTGGCCTTCAGCCAGATTGTGACGCGCGGCGCGGGCTCCGGCGGCGTGCTGGCCCAGTCAATCGGCGGCGGCGGCGGCAATGGCGGGTTCGCCGGCGGGCTTTCCATCGCGCCGGGCGGCAAAGCAAATAACAGTGTCGGCGGCGGCGGCGGCGGCGAAGGCGGCAATGGCGGGACGGCGCGCATAGACAATATCAGCATCGTTTCGACAGATGGCGCCAATGCAGCTGCGCTCCACGCTCAGTCGATCGGCGGCGGCGGCGGCAATGGCGGCTTTGCCATTGCCGGCGGTTTCGGTGACAAAGAGGTGAAGTCGCAGACCGTCGGCGGGCGCGGCAAGGGCGGCGGTTTCGCGCTGGCCGCCGCCGTCGACAACGGGGGCAGGCTTGTGACAAAGGGCGCGCTGTCGCATGGCATTGCGGCTCAGTCCATCGGCGGCGGCGGCGGCAGCGGCGGGTTTGTTGTCGCTGGCACAATGTCGCTCGGCGCGGACGCTGAAACAAACGCGATCGGCGGAAGCGCGGGCGCAGGCGCCAATGCGGGGAGCGCGACCGTCGACAACAGGGGTGAGATATTCACCGCCGGACAGGGAGCCATCGGCATTCTGGCGCAGGCCGTCGGCGGCGGCGGCGGCACGGGCGGGTTCGCGGGCGGCTTCACGCTTTCCCTGGACGGCAAAGCCAAGAACAATGTGGGCGGCGGCGCTGGCGGCAAGGGCGGAATTGGCGGAACTGTGCTCGTTAAGAACCCATCGGGTCCGATCAGCACTCTCGGCGACAATGCCATCGGCATCCTCGCCCAATCCATCGGCGGCGGCGGCGGCAACGGCGGAATGGCCCTGTCCGCGTCTGTGGCCGTCAAGGGCGACAGCCTCGGAAACGCCATCGGCGGCAAGGGCGACGGCGGCGGTGTCGCTCTGGGGGTCACGGTGGAAAACGGCGCGGACATTTCCACGCTTGGCAACCTCGCGCATGGCATTGAAGCGCAGTCGATCGGCGGCGGCGGCGGCAATGGCGGCCTGGCAATTGACGCAACCGTGTCCATTGAGGCCAAGTCGACGAGCAATTCGATTGGCGGAACCGCCGGCGGCGGCGGCAATGCCGGCGCGGTTGTCCTGAGCAATTTTGGCAATGTCACCATCGGCAGCGCCGCGCAGCGGAGGCTCGGAACGATGGGTCTGATCGCCCAATCCATCGGCGGCGGCGGCGGCAATGGCGGCTTTGCCGCAGGCGGGTCGTTCTCGCTGGAGGCGGATGCGGCAAGCACCAGCATCGGCGGCAGCGGCAGCGCCGGCGGCAACGCCAGCGGCGTCAATCTGACCAATGGCGGGCGCGTTCTGACTTTCGGCGAGGGCGGAACCGCTGTTCTCGCCCAGTCCATCGGCGGCGGCGGCGGCAATGGCGGCTTTTCAATTGGCGCCGGCGTGTCAATTGAAGGCAAGAGCGCCAACAGCAGCACGGGCGGCACCGGCGCGGGCGGCGGCACCGGCGGCGATGTCCTGGTGACTCTTGCCGCCGGGAGCGACATACAGACCGACGGCGCATTCGCGCGCGGCGTGCAGGCGCAGTCGATCGGCGGCGGCGGCGGCAATGGCGGCTTTGCCGTCGGCGCAGGCTTCTCGCTTGAAAACGACGCGCAGACCAGTGTTGGCGGCGGGGCCGGTGGGACGGCGTCGGGCGCCGGAACGGTTGAGGTCAACAATCTGGGCCTGGTGTCGACGCTCGGGCTCCGCGCTGACGGCATTCTGGCCCAGTCGATCGGCGGCGGCGGCGGCAGCGGCGGGTTTGCGATTGGCGCGAATGCGTCCATCGACGGCAAGTCCGTCAACAAGGTGGGGGCGGGCAATGGCGGTGGCGGCGGCTCGGCCAGCGCTGTGACAGTGACCAATGCCGGCGCCATCGTCACAGGCGGGCCGTCGGCCAACGGCATCACGGCGCAGGCGGTCGGCGGCGGCGGCGGTAATGGCGGCTTTGCCATAGGCGCGGCATTCTCGCTGGAGAAAGAGGCCGGAAACACTGTTGGCGGCGGGGCGGGCGGGGCCGCCTCCAACGGCGGCGCCGTCATTGTGCGCAACAGCGGCGGCATATTCACCGGCCAGGCGGCCGCACTCGGCATTCTGGCGCAGTCCGTGGGCGGCGGCGGCGGCAATGGCGGATTTGGCATCGGCGCTGCGGCGTCGATCAATGACAAGGCGGACAACAGCGTTGGTGGCGCGGCTGGCGGCGCGGGCGGCAATGGCCGCGCGGTGACGGTGGAAAACACCGGAACCGTGATGACGAACGCCGCAAGCGCGACTGCCATTTCCGCGCAGTCGATCGGCGGCGGCGGCGGCAATGGCGCGTTCTCAATCGGCGCGGCCTTCTCGCTCGAAAAAGACGCAAAGAACAGCGTCGGCGGCAATGGCGGGGCGGCAGGCGGCAGCGGCGGCTCGGCCGGGCGCGTCGAGGTGTCCAACACCGGCGTCATCGACACCAACGGTCTGAGCGCGAACGGCGTCTTGGCGCAGTCGATCGGCGGCGGCGGCGGCAGCGGCGGCTTTGCAATCGGCGCGGCAGCCTCGATTAACGGCAAGGCTGAAAACGCACTCGGCGCGGGAGCAGGCAGCAGCGGCGGCGGCGCGGATGAAGTTCTTGTCGACAATGGCGGCCAGATTTTCCTGCGCAAGGCAAGTTCAGCCGGCATCATCGCGCAGTCGATCGGCGGCGGCGGCGGCAATGGCGGTTTTGCGGTCGCAGCCGGGTTCTCGGACGGTGACGCCGCGAGCAACAGCGTCGGCGGCTCCGGCGGGGGCGGCGGCGGGTCGGCGTTGGTGACGGTGCGCAACAGCGGCGAGATTATCGCGTTCCAAGACATGTCGTCAGCGATCATCGCGCAGTCGATCGGCGGCGGCGGCGGCAATGGCGGCTTTGCCATCGGCGGCGCTATGTCGCTGAGCGGCGACACGGTGTCCACTGTCGGCGGCGGAGCGGGCGGGGCCGGAGGGGCGGGCGGCCAGGTGCTCGTTGAAAACACAAAACGCATTGAAACACAGGGACTGGGCTCAATTGCCGTGATTGCGCAGTCCATCGGCGGCGGCGGCGGCAATGGCGGGTTCGCGGGCGGACTCGGCCTCAACGGCGGCGGCAAAGCGTCCAACGCGGTGGGCGGCGGCAGCGGCGGCGCCGGCAACATTGGCAATGTAGTCACGGTGAGCAACAGCGGCGACATCATCACCGCGCGCGCCAACTCCATTGGCGTCCTGGCGCAGTCCATCGGCGGCGGCGGCGGCAGCGGCGGAATGACGTTTGGAGCCGGCGCATCGACCGGAACCGGGGTCACAAACACCGTGGGCGGCTCAGGCGGCGGCGGCGGGACCGGCGGCGCTGTCATTGTCAATAATTCCGGATTTATCAGCACCTTGGAATCCATGTCGGCAGCCATAGTCGCCCAGTCCATCGGCGGCGGCGGCGGCAATGGCGGGATTGTCCTGTCCGGCGCGCTGAGCGGCAGCGGCGGCGCGGCCAATGATGTCGGCGGCGCTGGCGGAGACGGCGGCAATGGCGGCACTGTGGACGTGGACCATTCCGGAAGGATCGAAGTTCTTGGCGCGGGCTCGGCGGGCATCATCGCACAGTCCATTGGCGGCGGCGGCGGCAATGGCGGGTTCAGCGGCGGATTGGCTTTGAGCAGCGGCGGCGCGAGCAGCCGGGTGGGTGCGACGGGCGGCAAGGGCGGCGACGGCGGCGACGTCACGGTCAATGTGAAGGGCGTGATTTTAACAACACAGGACAATTCCGTCAGTGTCATTGCGCAGTCGATTGGCGGCGGCGGCGGCACGGGTGGCTTTAATCTCGGCTTTGGCGCAAGCGATGCCGACAGTTTCTCGCTCGACGTCGGCTCTTCCGGCAATGGCGTGTCGGGCGACCGCGGCCGCGTCGTTGTCAATGTGACAGACGGCGCGCTGCAAACCAGCGGTGCGCTGGCGCATGGCTTGCTGGCGCAGGCAGTTGGCGCGGGCGGCGGTAACAATGGCGCGGCGACGCGGGACAAGCTGACGCTGCGCGGCGGCGATCTGGCGATGAGCGCGGGCGCAATTGACAACGCGGCGGGCCGCGCCCAGACGCTGGAAGCCACGAGCCGCAACACCGTGCTCACCCAGGGGGCGGGCGCGCTGGGCATCGCCGCGCAGTCCATCGGCGGCGGCGGCGGCACAAACGGATTTGCCGGCAATCTTGAGCTTGCATCAACTTCAAGCATCAGAATGACCGCTGGCGCTTCCACCACGGGCGCAGCCGCCGCAGGCGCTGACGCGCTCGATGGCAACTCCGTAGAGCTGATGGCCATGGCTCGGATCGACACACTTGGCGACAGCGCCGCTGGCGTCGCCGCACAGTCCATCGGCGGCGGGGGCGGCGTTTTGTCCATGACAGCGCAGAGTGTGGGTGGCGAGGCCGCAGGTATTGACATTCAGCTCGGCGGAACGGCGAAAAAGCGGGCGGCCGGCGCGATGGTCACTGTTGAGACTCAGGACACGGTCACGACCGCAGGCGATTTGGCGCATGCCGTGGCGGTGCAGTCCATCGGCGGCGGCGGCGGTCTGGCCAGCCTTTCCACGCAGAGCGGAATTGTGGTTGGGGCGTCTGGCATAGCTTTGCGGGCAGGCGGGCAGGCCGGCGGACTTGGCGGCGATGGCGGCACAGTTGACTATGCCTCCCGAGGCCCTCTCATCCAAACCGAGGGCGCGGCATCTGTGGGCATCGTGGCTCAGTCGATTGGCGGCGGCGGCGGCGTGGCGGGATATGGCGGCGGCGGCCTCGGTCAGCGGGTTTCCGAGGCGCGGCTGGGCGGTGCGACGGATGGCAGCGGCGGTGCGGTGTTCCTCAACAATTTCAGCAGCCTCAACATTCTGGGCGAAGCGACATTCGGGCTTCTCGCCCAGTCGATCGGCGCGGGCGGCGGCGCGCTCCTTCTGGATGGCGTTTCCGCTGACGACAGCGCGCTGACCTTCGGCGCGGCCGGCGCGTCCGGCGCTGGCGGAGCAGTCAATGTCACCAATTCAGGCGCGGCGCAGACGCAGAGCGCCGGGGCGCATGCGCTGGTGGCGCAATCCATCGGCGGCGGCGGCGGCGTGTTCATGGCAACGGACGCGGCGGGCGAAGTTCTCGGAAATTTAGCAAATCGAAGCGCAGGTGGCTCCGGCGGCGGCGGGTCGGTGGATTTGATCAACAATTTCGATATCCTGACGGGCGGCGACGGTGCAAGCGGCATCATCGCCCAGTCAATCGGCGGCGGCGGCGGCTTGGCCGGGGCAGGGCTGTTTTCGCTGGACGGACTTGGCGCCGGACCCTTCGCAGGCAGCGCGGGAGGCGCGGGCGACGCCGGCGCTGTGGCGCTCACCAGCATTGGCGCTGTACGTTCCATTGGCCGCGACGCCATCGCCGTGGTTGGGCAGAGTGACGCGGGCACAGGGCGGGGCGGGGATGTCGGGATCGATCTATCCGCAAATATCATAGGAGACAATGAGAACAGCATCGCCATTGCCGCGCAAAGCGGCGGAGATGCCGGCGCCGGCAATATAGGCATCACCACGCGCGCCTTTGTGCTGGGCGGCTCGGGAAGCGGCAAGGCCATCGCGCTGAGCGAGGGCGCGGACAACCTCGTCCAAAACTCCGGAGACGTCATTGCGCGCAGCCTGCTTGCCATGACGGGCACGACCGGCAATGACGCCGTCGCCAATACCGGCCGCGTGATCGGCAATGTGCGGCTCAACTCCGGGGTCAACAGTTTTGACAATCAGGCAGGCAGCCTGTTTCTGACGCTTTCGGACGTGTTTCTCACGGATGCGTCGGCACCGGGCGCCGGCAACACGCTGTCAAATTCCGGCCTCTTGAACGTGGGCGACAATGCGCGTCTGCAGGACACGAGCCTGCTCGGCAATCTGGCGCAGGCGGCGGACGGCCTGACGACGATAGACGTTGATCTGAACAGCCAGAGCACGGACCGGGTGATCGGCACTGGGACGGCCAGCGTCGACGGCACAGCGCAGCTGCTGCTTCTGTCGATTGACAAGAAGTTTGACGAGTACACGATCATGAGCGGCGCGCTTGGCGCGGTGGACAACGGCCTGACCCCGACGCTCCGCGCCCCGGCGGTCGGCATGGCTCCGCGCATCCGCATTGACGGCGGAACCGACGTGGTTCTCTACACCGACAATCCGCTGTTCGCAGAGCTTGCCACGCGGCCGGGCTCGGGCGTCGGCGATCCAAATGTCGCATCGCTCGGCGGCGGTCTGGACGGGCTGGAGGACTTCCTTTCAGTCGATGATCCGATGAACCGGCTGATTAACCTTCTGCGCTTCCAGCCCGACGAACAATCGCTGGGCCTGGCGCTGACGTCGCTGACGCCAAGTGAAAAGACCCATGGCCTCGCCGCAGTCAGCGCCATGACGACGGCATTGCTTGACGCTTCAATGAATTGTCCGATTGACGCGCTGCGCGATGATAAGGCGGGCAACTGCTTTTGGAGCAGAGCAGGAGCCACGAACTCGAATCCACGATTGAATCCCAGCCTGCCGCAGATTTCAGACCTTTCGTCGGGCCTGCAGTTCGGCAGCCGTCACGTTTTGAACGAAAACTGGGCGATCGGCACCGGCTTTGGAATCAATGAAATCTCCACTTTGATGGTTCCGCTTGGACAGCCTGCGTCGACGCTTCATTCGGTTGTCGGACAGGCCGGCGGCTCGATCTCCTATTCAGAGGGTCCGTTTGAAGGGTATTTGGGATTTGGCCTGTCGTCCGGCGCCTTTGACGCTGAGCGCACCGTTCTCATAAACGGTTTTGAACAGGACTACACAGTGTTCGAAGGCATCGGAACGGAGGCTCTTGTCTTCGGCGACCGCACCATTGTGTTCGACGGCATTTCCGGCGTCGCCCGCAGTTCAGGACAGGCGACCAGTTTCGACACCAGGCTGCAGCTTGGATACACGCTGGGCCAGGATAACAGCTGGGTCAGGCCCTACACAAATTTCGATCTCGAACTTTTGCATATGAACGGCCACAGAGATTCCGGCGCGGGCCTTGCGGATCTCGAATATCTTCCGACAAATCAGCTGATCTTCAGCGTGACGCCTGGCTTAGAGGTCGGCGTCAGCGGCAGGCTTGGCGAACACACGACAATGAACCTTTTTGGCCGCGCGGGTCTGCAGATCAACGCCAATGAAAGCATCTATATTGACGCCCGCTTCGCCAACGCGCCCGGGTCGCCGCCTTTCCGCATCAAGGAGGGAATAGATCCGTTCATCGGGCGGTTCGACGCAGCGGTGGAGCTGGAGTTTGACAATGGCGTCGCCATCAACGGCAGCTATCACGGCGCGGTCGGCAAGACCGCCAACAGCCACAGTTTCTGGGGTGGGCTTGAGGTCAAGTTCTGACCAGACACGCGCTTTGCGGGCTTACCGCGCGGGCAGCGGGCACAAGCTGAACAATTTAGATTGCACCATCAATTCAAACACAATTGGCGCGGCGATGCCTTTGACGGCGGCGGCGACTCTCACGGCAGCGGCGGCGGAATCTTTTGCCAGTCATTGGCGCAGAGCAGCGCAAACTCCAGAAGCAGCATGTGGCCTAGGTCTCAACCCCGTCCTTAACCCGCCCTTAACCCTAACAAACGATAAATAAGCCGACGCGCCGCTATGCGCCGGAGGAGTGCATTAACGCCCCTTTAATCCCGTTGACGCCCATGGTTGCCCATGTTATCCCATACCCCAACCAGCGTTCCGGTATTCGCGTTTTCCAAAATTCATGAGGAAACGGCTCACACAGAGGCCGTCTTGAAGGGTTTGCGCCCGTTGGAAAGCCGTACTCGAAAACTGGCGGGGCAATATTTGGGGCACGACATGCGGGGGCTCGCACTTTCTTTTGGGCGGGGAGCGGCACGGGTAGAGCGTAATGGACCGATTCCTGTCGACGGCAGTCAACAATGTGGATGCGAAGGGGCGGGTTTCCGTGCCGGCGCGGTTCCGCTCAGTCTTGGCGGCGCGCGGTTATCAGGAGCTCTACGCGCTGCGCTGTCTGGATGTTCCGGCGCTGGATGTCGGCGGGCTCGATCTTCTGGACCGCTACGAAACTCTGCTGGCGAAAGACGATCCGTTTCTCCAGTCGTCGGACGATCTGGGCTTCTTTCTCTACGGCGACGGGGACTTTTTGAAGCTGGATGCGGACGGGCGCATTCAATTGAACGATTTCATCCGCGAGCATGCTTCGATCACGGACAGGGTGGCGTTCGTCGGGCGTGGGAGGCATTTCCAGATATGGGAGCCGGGACGCTTGGCGGATTATGGTTCGGCGGCGCGGGCGCGGCTGTTGAAACTGCGGCGGAACGAGGCTCCTTCACAGGTGACCGCCGTATTGCAAGGAGAGCCGGAACAATGACGGGCGTCGGTTTAACCGAGCGCGGACCCGTCCGTCATGTTCCGGTGCTTCTTGACGAGGTCATCAGGGCGATTGCCGCTGAACCCGGCCATCTGGTTGTTGACGGGACGTTCGGCGCGGGCGGTTATGCAAGAAGCGCTCTTGGAAGAAGGGGCGCGGGTCATCGGCATTGACCGCGACCCGGACGCGATCCGCGACGGCGCGGCGCTTGTGGCGGAAAGCGGCGGGAAGCTCACACTTTTTCATCGGCCGGTTTTCCAAACTTGAAGAGGCGCTTGAACGGCGAGAAGGCCGATGCGGTGATGCTCGACATCGGCGTTTCGTCGATGCAGCTCGACGAGGCGGAGCGCGGCTTCTCCTTCATGCGCGACGGGCCGCTCGACATGCGCATGGCGCGCAAGGGCGCGAGCGCGGCGGATGTGGTGAATTTCACCAAGACGGCGGACCTGATCCGGATTTTCGGCATTCTGGGCGAGGAGAAGAATGCCGGGCGCATTGCGCGGATGATCGAGAAGCGGCGGCTGGCGCAGAAGTTTGAGACGACGAAAGATTTGGCCGATGCCATCCAGACACTGGTCGGGCGGCGGCATGATGACAAAATCCATCCGGCGACGCGGGTGTTTCAGGCGCTTCGCATCCATGTGAACGACGAGCTGGGCGAGCTGGCGCGGGCGCTGATCGCGTCCGAGAAGGTCTTGAAACAGGGCGGGCGGCTGGCGGTGGTCACGTTCCATTCGCTGGAAGACCGGATCGTCAAGAAGTATTTCGCTGACCGCACCGGCGGATCGCGCGGCTCGCGGCATCTGCCGGAGACGGAAGTCATCGCGCCTTCGTTCACGCAGATGAGGAAAGGCGCGGTTGATCCTTCCGAAGTCGAGACCCTGCGCAATCCGCGGGCGCGCTCGGCCAAGCTGCGTTTCGGCGTGCGCACCGGATCAGCGGCGCGCGCGGATATGAGTTTCTTTGATCTTCCTCACCTGCCGCCGCTTCAGACGGCATTGGACTGACCCATGATACGCACCACCGACATTGCCCTGTTCACGCTGATGATCGCCGCAGCAGCCGGCACGTACAAGATCAAGGCGGAGGCGAACCGGCAAGCAGAATGAAATCCGCCGGATCGAGCGGCAGATCGCGTTCGAAGAAGACACAATTGACCTTCTGGAGGCGGACTGGAGCATGCTGACGCAGCCGGAGCGGCTGCAAAAGCTGGTGGAGAAACATGCGGCCGAACTCTCGCTGCAGCCGATTGAGGCGCGCCAGGTGGTGGGTGTCAAGGATGTTCCGGAAAGGGGCGTGGCTCCGGACGATGATGTGATCGCCGAGACCATCGCCAAGATGGCGAAGGAAAAGGGCGAAAAGCCTGAAGCAACCGATGATACGGAGACCGGGAGCGTGGAGGAATGAGGCTTTCGTTTTTCGGAATGCGCCAAAAGCCGGTTGACGGCGATGCGGAAATTTTCATCAGCGGCGCGCGCAGGAGCGAAGGCGGGCGGGCGCGCAGCCGCGTGCTAATCGCAATGCTGTGCTTCACCGGCATTTACGGAACCATTGGCGCGCGGCTCGCCTATTACGGAATGCAGGAGCCGGGCACCGCCGATGCAAGGACGGCGGCGGTGTCTGCGGCGAGGCCTGACCTTGTTGACCGCAACGGTGACACGCTGGCGACGGACATCAAGACCGCCTCGCTGTACGCTGAGCCGAAACGCATCATTGACGCGGACGAGGCGCTTGAGCTCTTATCCTCAGTGCTGCCGGACCTTGACCAGGAGCAGACATACCGGAAGCTTAAAAGCGGGCTGGGGTTCGTGTGGCTCAGGCGCCAGCTGACGCCGAGGCAGCAGAGTCAGATCATGGCGCTCGGCCTGCCGGGCGTTGGGTTCCGGACCGAGAAGCAGCGCTTCTATCCTGGCGGGGCGAACGCATCGCACATTGTCGGTCTGGTGGACGTGGACAACCGCGGCATCGCCGGCATGGAGAAATATGTCGATCAGAACGGATTGTCCGACCTGCGCGAGGCGGGGCTGGCCATTGAAAAGGACCTTGCGCCGGTCAGGCTCTCCATCGACAGCCGGGTGCAGCACGTGCTGCATGACGAGCTGGCGCAGGCGATGGTCCGCTACCGGGCGATTGGCGCGGGGGCAGTGGTCTTGAATGTGCACACGGGCGAAGTGATGGCCATGGCCTCGCTGCCGGATTACGACCCGAACAATCCATATAATGCGATGGAAAAAGAACGGCTGAACCGCATGTCGGCGGGCGTTTATGAAATGGGCTCGACCTTCAAGGCCTTCACCACGGCGATGGCGCTGGATTCGGGCAAGGTGAACATGAACTCCAAGTTCGACGCACGCCGGCCCATTCAGATCGCGCGTTTCACCATCAATGATTTCCACGGCAAGAAGCGCATTCTGAGCGTGCCGGAAGTGTTCATTTATTCATCCAATATCGGTTCGGCCAAGGAGGCGGATGTGGTCGGCATTGAGGGCCACCGGGAGTTTCTGCACCGGATCGGTCTTTTGGACAAGATGGTCACGGAATTGCCGGAAGTGGCGAAGCCGACCGAGCCGAAAGAGTGGAAGAAGCTAAACTCGATCACCATCTCGTTTGGCCACGGCGTTTCAACGACGCCTCTGCAGACTGCTGTCGCGGCGGCGGCGTTGATGAATGGCGGCATGCTGATACCGCCGACATTCCTGCCGCGCAGCAAGGAGGATGCCGAAGCGCTGGCGGTGCGGGCGGTGAAGCCTGAGACCAGCGACCTGATGCGCTATCTGTTCCGGCTCAATGTTGAAAAAGGCTCCGGCAAGCGGGCGGAAGTGCCGGGCTACATTGTCGGCGGCAAGACGGGCACTGCGGAAAAAGTGGTGCGCGGGCGCTATTCGACCGACAAACGCTTCAACGCCTTTCTCGGCGCGTTTCCGATGACCAAGCCTGAATATGTTGTTCTGGTTGTCCTCGATGAGCCGAAAGCCGAAGCTGGCAAGGGCGGAACGACAGCGGGCTCGAACGCGGCGCCGACAGTGAGCGCGATTGTGCGGCGCACGGCGGTGTTTTTGGGCGTCAAGCCGGATTTTGGCCCGGAAGCCGGGGCAATGATGGTCTCCTTTCCCTAGAGTGATTCGCTTCGCCGCAAGGCGGGGCCAGAGAACGACTGGCGCTTTATGAAACTCAAATCCCTCAGCCCGCTTTTCAAGGCACAAGGAGAAGCTGGAGACATTCCCGTGAGCGGGCTCGCCTCGGATTCCCGTAAAGTGAGGCCGGGTGATCTGTTTTTTGCGCTGCATGGCGTAAAGGCCGACGGCGCTTTGTTTGTGGCGGATGCGGCAAAACGCGGCGCGGTGGCGGCTGTTATTTCGGCGGGCTTAAAATCGCCGGATGCATCGCTTCCCGTCATTACGGTGGATGATCCGCGTCTGGCGCTGGCGCATGCCGCCGCTGCCTTTTTTGGAAAACAACCGGAGACAATGATTGCTGTGACGGGCACGAGCGGCAAGACGTCAGTGACGGCCTTCACGCGGCAGATTTGGGAAAAGGCCGGGTTTGCCGCAGCCTCCATCGGTACGACGGGCGTGGTTGCGCCGGGGCGCAATGATTATGGCACGTTGACCACGCCGGATCCGATCGCGCTGCACCTGCTTTTGAAAGAGCTCGCCGACAGCGGCGTCACGCACGCCTCGATGGAGGCGTCGAGCCATGGGCTGGACCAGAGGCGGCTGGACGGCGTGAGGCTGAAGGCGGGCGCGTTCACCAATCTCGGGCGCGATCATCTCGACTATCATCCGACCATCGAAAACTACCATGCGGCAAAACTGCGCCTGTTCGACACGCTTCTGCCAAAGGGCGCGCCGGCGGTGATTTTCGCTGATGATATCATTTTCGAAAGCCACAGAAGCCGCAGCGAAGGACGCCGGACTGGATGTGCGCACGGTCGGCCGCAAGGGGTCTTTCATCGCCTTGAAGCGCGTCGAGCATGAGCGGCACCGGCAGCGGGCGGAAGTGTCGCATGACGGAGTGATCTACGAGATCGACCTGCCGCTGGCGGGGGATTTCCAGATTTACAACGCGCTGGTTTCTGCGGGCCTTGCGATTTCCACCGGCGTTGCGCCAGCCACGGCTTTCAAGGCGCTGGAGACCTTGGAGGGCGCGCCGGGGCGGCTGGATTATGTGGCCTCCACCAGGGACGGCTGCCCGCTCTATGTCGACTATGCGCACAAGCCGGAGGCGCTGGAAAATGTGCTGGCGGCCGTGAGACCATTCACCACTGGGCGTGTCGTCGTTGTGTTCGGCTGTGGCGGTGACCGCGACAAGGGCAAGCGGCCAATCATGGGAGGCATCGCTTCGCGGCTGGCGGATGTTGTGATTGTCACGGACGACAATCCGCGTTCGGAAGTGCCTGAGACCATCCGCAGCGAAATTCTGTCAAGTTCGCCGGGCGCAATCGAAATCGGCGACCGGCGACAGGCGATCCGCGAGGCGGTGGCTATGCTCAGGGCAGGCGACACACTGATCGTGGCGGGCAAAGGCCATGAAGAGGGGCAGACAATTTCCGGTGTGACGCATCCGTTCTCGGATCATGCCGAACTGCGCAAGGCATTGGCGGAGATGGCGGCATGAGCGGCTTTCTCTGGACGATGGACGATTTGATTGCCGCAATGGGCGGGCGCGCCGTCGGCGATGTGCCGAAGGGCGTCACCGGCATCACCATTGACAGCCGCAGCGCCGGCAAGGGTGAGGCGTTCTTCGCCATCAAGGGCGACAATTTTGACGGCCATGATTTCATCACCGCCGCCATGGTGTCCGGCGCGTCGGTCTGCGTGGTGGCGGAGAGCAAGATTCCGGCGCTCGGTAAATTCACCGCGCCGCTGATTGTGGTGGACGATGTGCTGGCGGCGCTTGAGCGGCTGGCGCTGGCGTCGCGGGCTCGAAGCAAAGCGAAAATCATCGCGGTGACCGGCTCTGCGGGGAAAACCACGACCAAAGAAGCGCTGCGCCATTGCCTTTCGGCTGTTGGCAAAGTGCATGCCTCGGCCGCCTCGTTCAACAATCATTGGGGCGTGCCGCTGACGATGGCGAAGATGCCTGAGGACACGCAGTTCGGCGTGTTTGAAGTCGGGATGAACCATCCGGGCGAAATCCGGAACCTGATCCGCTTCGTGCAGCCGCACGTGGCCATCGTCACGATCATCGCCGCCGCGCATCTCGGCTTCTTCAAGAACCTGGACGAGATCGCCGACGCCAAGGCCGAGATATTTGAAGGCATTGTTCCCGGCGGCGCTGCTATTCTCAACCGCGACGACCAGCGCTATCGATTGCTGGAACATGCGGCGAAAAAGGCTGGCGTGGAGAACATATTCGGCTTTGGCGAGAATGCGCGCGCGAAGTTCAGGCTGGTCAAATGTGAGCTCCATGCGGAGAATTCGAGTGTTATCGCGCGCATCGACGGCAAAGACATGTTTGTCAAAGTCGGCGCGCCGGGGCGGCACATCGTGCAGAACGCTTTGGCGGTGCTGGGCGCGGCGCAGATTGTGGGCGCAAACATGGAAAAGGCTGCGGCGGCAATGGCTACGCTTGCCGCCGAGAAGGGGCGCGGGCAGAGACATGTTCTCAGCATTGGCTCTGGCACCTTCACGCTGATCGACGAAAGCTACAATGCCAATCCAGCCTCGATGCGCGCGGCGCTGGCGCTGCTTAGGGAAAACACGCCAACGGGCAAGGGCAGGAGAATCGCCGTCTTGGGCGACATGCTGGAACTTGGGCGGCACTCCAGGCGTCTGCATCTCGATCTGGCCGTGCCGATCGCCGAAGCGAGGGCCGACAAGGTTTTTCTCGGCGGGATAGAGATAAACGTGCTTTCTGAGATATTGCCGGTTGAGTTTAAGACCGAATACCGCCAGAGCGCGGATGAGCTGGCGAGGTCGCTGGCTGCGTTTGTGCGCGCTGGCGACGTTGTCATGGTCAAGTCGTCCAATGGGATCGGTTTTGCAAAACTGGTCGCGCATCTGATCACACAATTCAAACCGTTCAAGCCTGCTGAAGCAGCGGCGTGAGCGGAAATGAGGGGAATTCCGGGGCATGTTTTACTATCTAAGTGAATTGTCAGGCGAAGCATCGGTCTTCAATGTGTTCCGCTATACGACTTTCAGGACGGGCGGGGCCGTGTTCACTGCGGCGCTGATAGTATTGCTTTTCGGCCCCTGGATCATCACGCATCTGCGCCTGAGACAGGGCAAAGGCCAGCCGATCCGCGCCGACGGGCCGCAGACGCATTTCAAGAAGGCCGGCACGCCGACCATGGGAGGCCTGATGATATTGGCGGGGATTGTCGGCTCGACGCTGCTTTGGGCAAATCTCGCCAGCGTTTATGTTGTGACGGTCATTCTTGTGACTTTGTCATTTGGGGCCATCGGCTTCTATGACGATTTTCTCAAAGTCACCAAGCAGTCGGACAAGGGTTTTTCAGGTAAGGCGCGGCTGCTTCTGGAAGTGTTGATCGCCTCAACTGCGGCCTATGTGATGATGAAGAGCGGTATCGACACATTTTCCTCAACGCTGACATTTCCATTCTTCAAATCGCTGTTGCTGGATCTCGGCTGGTTCTTCATTCCCTTCGCCGCCTTCGTCATTGTCGGCGCGGGCAATGCGGTCAATCTGACCGATGGGCTGGACGGGCTCGCCATCGTGCCGGTGATGATCGCCGCTGCCTCGTTTGGCGTGATCGCCTATCTGTCAGGCAACGCGATTTTCGCCGAGTATCTTAATATTCACTTTGTGCCCGGCACCAACGAACTGGCTGTGGTCGCGGGCACCGTCGTGGGAGCAGGTCTGGGCTTTCTCTGGTTCAATGCGCCACCGGCGGCGATTTTCATGGGCGACACGGGTTCGCTGGCGCTGGGCGGGCTGATCGGCACAGTTGCGGTCGCGACAAAGCATGAGATCGTCATGGGCATTATCGGCGGGCTCTTTGTGATCGAGGCCATGTCGGTGATCATCCAGGTCGGCTTCTTCAAAATGACCGGGCGGCGGGTGTTTCTGATGGCGCCGATCCATCATCATTTTGAAAAGAAGGGCTGGACGGAGAGCCAGGTGGTGATCCGGTTCTGGATCATCGCAGTCATGCTGGCGCTGGCCGGTCTTTCGACGCTGAAACTGAGGTGAGCATCGCATGATCGCCGCCCAAACCTTTGCGGATAAGTCCGTGGCGCTGTTCGGCCTTGGCGGGTCGGGCATTGCCACGGCTTTGGCGCTGAAGGCGGGCGGGGCGAAAGTGACGGCTTGGGATGACAATCCGGAGAGCGTTGCCAAGGCCGAGGCGCAGGGGATTGAAACCAGGAATTTGCGCGAGGCGGACTGGAGTGGATTTGATTCATTCCTCCTGTCGCCCGGCGTGCCGCTGACGCATCCGAAGCCGCACTGGACCGTGGACTTGGCGCACGCCGCCAAGGTCGAAATCATTGGCGACATCGAGCTGTTCGCGCGCGAGCGCAAGCGCGAAGCACCGGATGCGCCGTTCATCGCCATTACCGGAACCAATGGCAAATCGACGACGACCGCCCTTATTGCACATGTGCTGAAATCGGCGGGCCGCGACACGCAGCTCGGCGGCAATATCGGCACGGCGGTGATGACGCTGGACGAACCGGCGGCTGACAAGTTCTATGTGGTCGAGTGCTCATCTTACCAGATCGACCTTGCGCCGGGCATAAATCCGACGGCGGGCATTCTTCTCAATCTGACGCCCGATCATCTCGACCGGCATGGCGACATGGCGCATTACGCCGACGTTAAAACGCGGCTTGTCGCGGGGAGCGATGCAGCCATCATCGGCGTGGACGATGCGCACTGCGCCGCTATTGCCGACGCTCTGGAAAGCCAAGGCCGCAAGGTTGTCCGTGTGTCCAAAGACAAGGGTTTGGAGAACGGCTATTTCGCCGACGGCTCCAAGCTGATCGAGGCGAAGGCCGGGAAGCGGCGCGTTGTCGCGGACCTTGCTGGCATAGGCTCGCTGCGCGGCAGGCACAATGCGCAGAACGCGCTGGCGGCGTTTGCGGCGGCGCGGGCGGTCGGGCTTGGCTATGAAGAGATTAAGACCGGTTTTAGAAGCTTTGCGGGTCTTGCGCACAGGATGGAGCAGGTTGGGAAAATAGGCAAAGTCCTGTTCGTCAACGATTCCAAGGCGACCAACGCCGAAGCCGCAGCGCCTGCGCTGTCGAGCTTTCCGCGCATCTACTGGATTGCGGGCGGGCTTGCCAAGGAAGGCGGCATTGACGCCCTGAAAGAGTATTTTCCACGGCTGGCCAAGGCCTATTTCATTGGTGAGGCCGCGTCGCAGTTCGCGGCTGTGCTGGGCGAGACTGCGCCCTATGAGATTTCCGGCACGCTTGCGGCAGCCGTCGAACATGCGGCGCGCGATGCGGCCAATGACAATGCGGGCGAGACTGTTGTGCTTCTGTCGCCAGCCTGTGCGAGTTTTGATCAGTTCCAGAATTTTGAAAAACGCGGTGATGCGTTCCGGCAGGCGGTGATGAGCCTGCCCGGCATCCGGAAAATGGGGGAGACCTGACATGGTATCACGTGTGGACCGGGGGCCAGTGGCACGCTGGTGGTGGACGATTGACCTGTATTTTCTTGGGGCGTTTCTGACGCTGATGGGGCTTGGCGTCATTCTGTCATTTGCCGCCAGCCCGGCGGTGGCCGAGCGCATCGGGCTTGATTCCTATCATTTTGTCGAGCGGCAGATATTGTTCATGGCGCCGGCGCTTGTGTGTATGATCGCAGTGTCCTTCATGGACCAGAGTCAGGTGCGGCGGTTTGCCGTGCTGATGCTCGCGGGGGCAATCCTGATGATGGTCACAGTGCTGTTTGCAGGCGTTGAGGTAAAAGGCTCACGCCGCTGGCTGTCTGTGGCGGGCCTCACCATTCAGCCGTCCGAATTCATGAAACCGGCCTTTGTCATTGTCAGCGCCTGGCTGTTTTCCGAACAGGCGCGGCGGCCGGACATTCCGGGCAATTTGTTTGCGATCATCCTGTTTGGCCTCGTCGCCGCGCTGCTCGTGGCGCAGCCGGATCTGGGGCAGACGATCCTGACCTCGGCGACATGGGGCGCGATGTTCTTCATTGCGGGCATGTCATGGGTTTGGATTGTCGCGCTTGGCGGCATCGCCATTGGCGGCGGTTATGCGGCCTATGCGCTGTTCCCGCATGTGGCACTGCGCATTGACAAGTTTCTGACTGGCGAGGGCGACACATTTCAGGTGGACACCGGGCGCGAGGCGATTATCAGCGGCGGCTGGCTGGGGCAGGGGCCGGGCGAAGGCACGGTCAAACGCATCCTTCCGGACAGCCACACGGACTTTATTTTCTCGGTCGCGGCTGAAGAGTTCGGCATCATCATGTGCATGACCATTGCGCTTCTGTTTGCGCTGGTTGTCATGCGCGGTCTCAGGTTTGCACTGCGCGAACGCGACGATTTCACGCGGCTTGCTGTGGCGGGGCTGGTCTGCCAATTCGGCTTTCAGTCGGTCATCAACATTGCGGTGAACCTGCATCTGATGCCGGCCAAAGGCATGACGCTGCCGTTCATCTCGTACGGCGGCTCCTCGCTTGTGGCCACCGCCATCGGCACCGGCTTCGTGCTGGCGCTGACGCGGCGCAAGGCGCAGAGCCGCATCGTCATGCCGCCGCTGCGGCGCGGCGGGGCGCAGCTTGCGCCGGCGGAGTAACGCTTTGGCGGGCAGGATCGCACTGCTGGCGGCGGGCGGCACCGGCGGGCATCTGTTCCCGGCGGAGGCCTTGGCACATGAGCTGAAGGCGCGCGGCTGGGACGTGCATCTGGCGACGGACAGCCGCGCCAAGAAGTTCGCGGCGGAGTTTCCGTCGGTGAAGACACATGTCATTCCATCGGCGACGATTGCCGGGAAGAATCCCATTGCCGTGGCGAAATCAATGATGACGCTCTGGAGCGGCTACCTGATGTCGCGGCGGATGATCGCGGCTGTGAAGCCCTCAATCGTGGCGGGTTTTGGCGGCTACACGACGCTGCCGGCTTTGTTCGCCGCCAACCGCATGGGCGTGCCGACCCTGATCCATGAACAGAACGCGGTGATGGGGCGGGCGAACGCCTTGCTGGCCAAGCGGGTCACCGCGATTGCGGGAGGGTTTCTGCCGGACGCAGGCGCTGCTTACCCGGAGAAGACGCTGCTGACTGGAAATCCGGTGCGGCCAGCCGTTTTGGAAGCTGCGAAGAACGCGTTTTCCGCGCCAGGAAAATCCGGGCCGTTTAACCTTCTGGTCTTCGGCGGCAGTCAGGGCGCGCAGTATTTTTCCGAAGCCATACCGGCGGCGATTGCCTTGCTTGATGCCGGGCTGCGCGGGCGGCTTGTTGTGACGCAGCAGGCGCGCAGTGAGGATGAAGCTGGGGTGAAACAGGCTTATGAAAAGATGGGGATAAAGGCGGAGGTCTCGCCCTTCTTCGACAATATGGCGGGGCGGATAGCCGCCAGCCATTTTGTGATTTCGCGCGCCGGGGCCTCCACAGTTTCGGAGATCGCCGCCATCGGCAGGCCCTCGCTTCTTGTTCCATACCCCTTCGCGCTCGACCACGACCAAGCTGCGAACGCGGCGGCGCTTGAAGCCAATGGCGGTACGATCGTGCGGCAGCAGAAAGACCTGTCGCCGCAGATTTTGGCCGGGATCATCACGGAGTTGGCGGGTAATCCTGCCAAGTCCGCCGCCATGGCCGCCGCCGCGAAAGCCGCCGGAAAACCCAACGCAGCTTCCTTGCTTGCGGACCTGACAGAGGCTATTGCGGGCGGAAAATCAGTCAGCGAATTCACGAAGGAACTTCACACATGAAAATGCCGCCCAATATCGGCCTTGTGCATTTCATCGGCATAGGCGGCATCGGCATGAGCGGCATTGCCGAAGTGCTGCATAATCTTGGCTATAAGGTTCAAGGTTCGGACCAGGCCGACAGCGCCAACTGCCAGCGGCTGCGCGAAATCGGCATTGAATGCTTTGTAGGGCATACGGCAGCCAATCTTGGCGACGCCGATGTGGTCGTGGTTTCGACGGCGATCAAGAAGAGCAATCCGGAGCTTGCCGCAGCGCGCGAGAAGCTTTTGCCGATCGTGCGGCGGGCCGAGATGCTTGCCGAGCTTATGCGCTTCCGTCAGGCGGTCGCCATCGGCGGCACGCACGGCAAGACGACGACGACCTCGATGGTGGCGGCGCTGCTCGACGCGGGCGGCATGGACCCGACGGTGATCAATGGCGGCATCATCAACGCCTATGGCACCAACGCGCGCATGGGCGGCGGCGACTGGATGGTGGTGGAGGCGGACGAGAGCGACGGCACGTTCCTGAAGCTGCCGGCCGACATCGCCGTCGTCACCAATATCGACCCGGAGCATCTCGACCATTACGGCACTTTCGACAAGGTGCGCGAAGCGTTCATGCAGTTCATCGAGAACGTGCCGTTCTACGGCTTCGGCGTCATGTGCCTCGACCATCCGGAAGTGCAGGCGCTGGTATCGCGCATTGAGGACCGGCGGGTGGTGACCTATGGCGAAAATCCGCAGTCGGACGTGCGCTTTCACAATTGCCGCATTGACGGCGCGGCGACGAATTTCGATGTGACCATCCGCGACCGCAAGAGCGGTAAAGTGCTGGAGATCACGGACCTACGCCTGCCGATGCCGGGACGGCACAATGTGTCGAACGCGACAGCTGCCATTGCCTTGGCCCATGAGCTGGGCCTTGACGCGGATGCGATCAAACGCGGGCTCGCGGGCTTTGGCGGCGTCAAGCGGCGGTTCACGCATACCGGCTCTTGGAACGGGGCGGAGATTTTTGACGATTATGGCCATCATCCGGTCGAAATCAAAGCCGTCTTGAAGGCGGCGCGGGACGCGGCGAAGGGCAAAGTCATCGCCATCGTGCAGCCGCATAGATACACGCGGCTCGCCAGCCTGTTTGATGATTTCTCGGCATGCTTCAATGACGCGGACACGGTGATCCTCGCGCCGGTCTATTCGGCAGGCGAGGAGCCGATGGAGGGGATCACTTCCGAAGCTTTGGTTGCCCGCATCCGCTCCGGCGGACATAGAGATGCGCGGCATGTCAACGGCGCGCCGGACCTTGCTCCGCTGATTAAACAGATAGCGCGTCCGGACGATTTCATCATCTGCCTTGGCGCGGGCAATATCACGCAATGGGCCTATGCGCTGCCGAAAGAGCTCGCCGCGCTCGAAGCGAGAGCGTGATGCAGAGTTCGATGGTGGACGGCGAGAAGCTCTTGGCGAAGCTTGGCGACAAGCTGGCGAACATACGCGGCCGGATTATGCCGAACGCGGAGATGGACAAGATCACCTGGTTCCGCGCCGGCGGCCCGGCGGAGATTTTGTTTCAACCCGCCGACGAGGAAGACCTAGCTGACTTTATGCGCGCGCTGCCGATGAACGTGCCGGTCATGCCGGTCGGAATCGGCTCCAATCTTCTGGTGCGCGACGGCGGGATTCCGGGCGTCGTGATTAGGCTTTCGGCTAAGGGGTTTGGCGAGGCGGAACAGGTTTCGGAAACAAGGATTAAGGCAGGTGCGGCCATTCCCGACAAGCGTGTAGCCGCTCTTGCGTTGGAATGCGGAATTGGCGGCTTCCATTTCTACCATGGCATTCCCGGCGGCATTGGCGGGGCGCTGCGGATGAACGCCGGGGCCAACGGCGTCGAGACGCGTGAGAGGGTGGTTGAGGTGCGGGCCATTGACCGCAAGGGCGATCTGCATGTGATGAGCAATGCCGACATGGGCTACGCTTACCGCCATTCCAGCGCGGCGAAGGATTTGATTTTCACTGGCGCGACTTTTGAAGGCTACAAGGCCGACAAGGACGAAATCCGCATTAAAATGGACGAGGTGCAGAACCACCGCGAGACCGTGCAGCCGATCAAGGAGAAAACCGGCGGCTCGACCTTCAAGAACCCGCCGGGGCATTCCGCATGGAAGCTGATCGACGAGGCCGGCTGCCGCGGGCTTATGGTCGGCGGCGCTCAGATGTCGCCGATGCACTGCAACTTCATGATCAATACCGGCGCGGCGCATGGCTATGATCTTGAATATCTCGGCGAGACGGTGCGGGCGCGGGTGCTGGAAAAGTCCGGCGTCAGGCTTGAATGGGAGATCAAGCGGCTGGGGCTGTTCAGGCCGGGGCAGGAAGTTCAGGAGTTTCTGGGGCAGATGCTTTAAGCTCAGGCACGGCAATCTTCATTGACTGTGCACACATAATTTCTGTGACCGAGCAACGCTGAAGGCGCGGAATTCCTGTCCGTCAGCGCATTGGCCGAAGGCGGGCGGGCGACACATAATCCACCGCCTGCCGCCTGAGTCTGGTCAAGCCTTGACCGCGATCTTCCTGGTCTTCTCAATCATTTCAGCGGGTTTCGGAATGGTGACCGTCAGGACACCGTGCGCCAGCTTGGCGCCGACCTTGTCGCCGTCAATGTTGAAGGGCAGAGAAAGCGAGCGGCAGAAAGAGCCGTAAGAGCGTTCGCTGCGATAGATGCCGCCGTTCTTCGCCTCGGTTTCCGACTTCTTCTCGCCCGAAATCGAGATGACCTGACCTGAAGCGGAAACATCGATGTCCTTTTCCTCAACGCCCGGAAGTTCGAGACTGAGCTTCACTTCCTTGGCGGTCTCGCTGACGTCCATGTCAGGGGCAATGTCAAAGCCGGTGGCTTTGCCCAGCGTTTCGGGCAATTGAAATCCGCGCGAAAAGTCGTCGAAAAGCTTTTCGACCTCTCTGCGGAAACTTCCAAGGGCCGCCGGCGCCTTTTCGTCCCGGTCCCAGAGTGTAGGCAAATATGCGCGCATGTTCATGGTGTGAACCTCCGAGTTTCAATCAAACAATATGAACTGAGGCCGACCTGTGGAGGTGCGGCTCTACGTTATCCTAGCTCGGGCTGGGCGGCACTCCTTGACCCAGATCAATTGGCGCGCTGCGGGGGGGGCAATCTCACATCGGCTCAAAATCAACCTTGTCCAGAAACTCGCGGATGATCTCATTTGCCTCTTCGCCATGTCCGGCCCAGACATGGCCGCCCGTGTCAAAGCCGGCAAACTTCGCGCCGGGGATCTGGCTCGCCGTATATTGCGCGCTGGCATAGGTGCCGTAGAGGTCGTTCTTCACACTCATCACCAGTGCCGGGGCGGTGATCTTTTCCAGTTCATAGCGCCGCAGCGAAGGCGCCCATGGCGGAGTCGTTCATCAGACCTTTGATCCGCCGGCTGATCGGCAGGATATGGTCCCGCATCGTGATGATCCGGGTCTTCTCACTCTGCGGCGCGGCGGCGAAATCTTCGATGGGTGTGGCGAGGACTTTGCTCATGATGGCATCCGGCGCGAGCTTGATTGCCGCCCAGAAGACAAAATCCGAACCCACCAGGCTTGTCAGGATTTTCTGCTGCCAGGGCGAGATTTTGGGCGCGGAGGATGTTACGTCTTCCGGCTTCCAGGCCAGAGGAACCAGAAGGATCATGGCGGCGCATTTGTCCGGATGGCGGATGGCGAACTGCATGGTTGAGGGGCCGCCGGCCGAGGCGCCGAGGATTGCGGCCTTTTCAATGCCGAGCGCGGTGAGGAGATTTGCATGGGCGTCGGCCTGCGTCTCGGGGGAGGCGTCCTGCGGATAGGGCGTTCCGAGATAGCCGAAGCGGGAGACGGCGATGACCTTGTAGCCTTTGCCGACAAAGACTTGCGCGAAGTCCAGCCCCTGATCCCAGCCGCCGCCGGAGCCATGCACCATGAGTAACGGCCTGCCTTCTCCCATCACCGCATATTCGACCGGCCCGCTGGCGGTTTCAATTATCTTCGACGCACCTTCAAGGCGGGCATGTGAGGCCTTTAGATCGCGGGAATATGCGAGATAGGTCCATGCGCCTGCGGCACAGACGAGGAGAAGAAAAACCAAAAGCAGTGACGACCGGAACAGAGGCTTCATCGGGATGTTCCTATTTTGCAAAACCCGCTACCGCTGGTTCGCTCACAGAGCGAGCTTGCCTGTGAAGGTGACGCCCTGTTCGCATCGCCTGGAAAATGCGTGCGTGCTTCCGCTATGGGCTTCATCTCCCAACTCACTGCCGTCCTCGGCGACAGGCGTTCAACTCCGCGCATCGGCGAGTGTGGCATCAGAAATTCCTGCCAAGCTGGAAGGCCTCTTCCAGAAAGGCCTTCCGCGCGGCGGCGTCCGCGCCGTACACTGCGTGAAAGTATTTGTGCTCCACTGATTCAATGCCCGGAAAACGGAACATATAATCGTCGATCAGCACTTTCATTGCCGCCCGCATGCCATTGTCTTCATATGATTTCTCGTCAAAGATGGTCGTGTTGATGATCAGCGCCTTCTTGTGCTTGAACAGCGGAAGCCGCCCGGAAATGTCGCCCCGCCAGGCCTCCGGCGTGAAGCCGAAGGCAAAGCCGAGCGAGAAGACCCGGTCGATCCAGCCTTTCAAAATGGCGGGAAAGCCGACGAAATAGACAGGCGAGATGATGGCCAGCGCCTCGGCGCGGGCGATCTTTTCCTGCTGCGCCTTCACATCCGCCGGGCCGCCGGCGCTGCGCAGCGTCTGGATGATCTGCCGCGCGTTTCTGTTGCCGACCCAGAGCCTTGCCAGCATGCGGCGCAGCGGTCCGCCCGCCGACATGATGAGGGAGGACTTGACATTCATGTTCTCCAGAACATCATCCGGGACGCTTTCATCGATCCAGTTCGGCCCGTCGGCGCTGCGCAGCACGGGGTCAAAGCCGATGGCATGCAGATCGATCGTTTCGTTCTCATGGCCGGCCTCGCGCAGCCCGGCCTCGAACTTTTCAAGGATCGCATGGCACAGCGAGTGCGGATTGTGATGGGCGTATATGGTCAGCACGCGCATGGCGCCGCCTCCGCTCCTGTCAGGCAGATTTCGCGCCGAACACGGCATTCCAGAGACTGCCGACGCCGATCAATATGAGCAGCACGGGCGCGAGCGGCCATGTCATGCCAAGCAGGCCCCACACCGCGCCAAACAGGAAGACCGCGCCGCAGATCAGCCGGAACGTGTCCATCTTTTCGCCCAGCCGCCATAGGGCCGCCTGATGGCCAAGCATGATGAGGCCGACGCCGAAGAGCGACCAAGGCCAGCCGATCTGCACCAGAACCGCGATGCCAATCCAGATGAAAAACACGGCGGTCGCGACGGAATCCAGCTGTTTGACCCGCCCGGCAGATGCGGCGGGGGCGGGGGAGCGGGGTGAAAGGCTTTCGTTGAGGGACATGATTTTCTCCAATGACGGCGCAGACCGTGAGTTGGTGAAACTGCGTGGCTCAGACTAGGGCCGCGCCGCCCAATTCATCTTGATCTCGATCAACACGGGCTGATTAATTGCGCCCTGCGGGATGCGTCCATGCGCGCCCTTGACAATACACTTCCGCCGCCCTTGATACCCCGCATCAGGAGCACCGCCATGACCGCCGCCGCCCGCACCACCATTGACGACGCCGAAGTCGAGCGCTTTTCGCGCATGGCGGCGGAATGGTGGTCGCCGACGGGAAAATTCAAGCCGCTGCACAAGTTCAATCCGGTGCGGCTGACTTATATCCGCGAGCAGGTGCTTGAAGCGTTCAATTGCGATCCGAAGTCGGTGAAGCCGTTCAAGGGATTACGGTTTCTGGATATTGGCTGCGGCGGCGGGCTTTTGTCGGAGCCTATGGCGCGGCTGGGAGCGCAGGTTGTCGGGGCTGATCCGTCGCCGGTCAATATTGAAGTGGCCAAGCTCCATGCGGCGGAAAGCGGGCTCTCGATTGATTACCGCGCGGTGACGGCGGAAGCGCTGGCTGAGGCTGGCGAGAAGTTTGATGTGATCCTCAATATGGAAGTGGTGGAGCATGTCGCCGATGTCGAGCTTTTCATTGAGGCCTGCGGCCAGATGGTCAAGCCCGGCGGGCTGATGTTCATCGCCACGATCAACCGGACGCTGAAGGCGCTGGGGCTGGCGATCATCGGGGCGGAATATGTGCTGCGCTGGCTGCCGCGCGGCACGCATCAATATGAGAAGCTGGTGCGGCCGGGGGAGCTGACTGCGGCGCTGGCGAAGGCGGGGATGGATGTGGCTGAGACCACGGGTGTGTTTTACAATCCACTGACGGATGCGTGGAACAGGTCGAAAGACACGGATGTGAATTACATGGTGCTTTCAACCAAGCCAAAAAACTAGCGCGTCTGGCGCTGCGCCCGCGTTGTCATCACCACCCCAGCCACGATCACCGCCGCGCCCATCCAAGTCAGCGCCTGATACCGTTCACCCAGCAGCATCGTTCCCGACAGCAATCCCACGCCCGCGCCGACATAGCCGATCTGGCTCAGATAGACCGGGCCGCCGACGGCCTGCAGGCGGAAGTAGAAGGCGAACATTGCGGCGGAGGCCGCGACCTGCGCCATGGTGATGAAGGGGATGGCGGCAAGCGGGGCGAAGGACGCCTGTCCCTGAAACAGCATCGCTGCCATGAGCATCAGCGCGGAGGCGAAGTGGCTGCCGACGGCGAGCTCAACGGGGTCCGCGCCCTCCGGCCAATCGTACGTGCGGTAGATATTGCCGGCGGCGAGGAGGACCGGGATCAGAAGCGCCAGCGCCACCCAGTGAGGTTCCGCAGGCTGGCCCATTTCACCGCGTGTTGAGGCCACCATGACCGCGCCGGCAAAGCCGACCAGTATGCCCGCAATGCCCATGGCGTTCGGGCTGCGGATGCCGAGCGTGATCGACATGAGCAGCGTGATGGCGGGGGAGAGCGTGTACATGATGCCCGTGTAGCCCGCGCCCAGTTGCGGCATTACCGTGAAGATCAGGAAGTTCGGGGCGGCGTAGGAGACGGCGGCGGTGATGAGATAGTAGCGCAGAATGCGCAGCGTGAAAGCGAACCTGTGGCGGCGCAGGATGAGAGCCAAACACAGGAGAGATGCTGCGCCAAAGGAGAAGATGAAGGTCCAGAGTAGGGGCGGCACGCCGCTCTGCGCGGCGATTTTGCCGAAGGGCAGGATGAGGCCGAGCAGGGCGCCGGTGATTATCAGCAGGGCGAAGGCGGAGTTCCAAATGCGGTCCAAATCGGCTCCTTCCGGCAGGAGCCACAAATGCCGCCAGTTTCCGCCAAGATGCAAGGTCTTCGATGCGCAAAACGCCACATCTTACCGCTGTGCAGGCGCATTCCCTTGAACATGCGCGGGACAATATCCAGATTTTATATGTCAGACAAATTGGTTCAAGCCTGACTTTTCAAGGAGGCTGTTATGAACATGACTTCACAAAGTTTCAGCCGTCTGGCGGCGGTGATTTTCGCGCTTGGCGCGCTGGCGCAGCTCAGCCGGGCGCTGATGGGTTTCAACATGATGGCGGGTTCGATGATGGTGCCGGTGTGGGCAAGCTGGCTGGCGGCTCTCGTGCTGGCGCTGCTGGCTTGGGCCGGGTTCATCGCGCAGAGCAAGTGAGCTTGCCGCTCTAGTTATGATCTTCCGGAAATGACGGCAGCGGCATGAAGTCGATGCCGTCTTCGACGAGACCCCGCGCCTCTTCGGAGGTCGCCTCGCCATAGATGCCGCGCGGCTCGGTGTCACCGTCGTGGATTTTGCGCGCCTCGTCGGCGAATTTGTCGCCGACATAGTCTGCGTTCGCTTTCATTTTCTGCGTCATGGCGCGCATTTCGCTCATCATGCGGCGCTGCTCGTCACCCATGGCGAGGGTGATTTTCTCTTGGCTGCGGCCGGTCGAGATTGACGGGGCCATGATGGCCTTGCCGACGGATTGCGTTTCGCAAACCGGGCAGGAGACCATATTGTGCTTCTGCTGCTTGTCGAAATCCGCGTTGTCGCGGAACCAGCCTTCGAACTCATGGGCCTGCGAACAGACAAGGGCGAAACGGATCATGCGGCGCGCCCTCCTTTTTCCGGGCTGATGGACACATTCATAACAGAGAATGCGCGGGCATTGTTTAGATTTGGTATCTTTTTCCGGGCGGCGGACACTTCAGAAATATCTAACTTGGCTGTGATGACTTGCGGCTCATCCGTCAGCGCTTCGGAAATTATTCGTCCCCATGGATCAACGATCATGGAGTGGCCAAAAGTTTCACGCCCGTCCTCATGCAGGCCCGCTTGCGCGGCAGAAATCATGAAAGCGCCGTTCTCGATGGCTCGGGAACGCAGCAGCACATGCCAGTGCGCCTCGCCGGTCTGTTTAGTGAAGGCGGCCGGGGCGGTGAGGATTTCCGCGCCGGCCATGGCTTCGGCGCGGAAGAGCTGGGGAAAGCGCAGGTCGTAGCAGATGGCAAAGCCCAGTTTGCCGAAGGGCAGGTCGGCGACGACGGCCTTTTCTCCCGGCGTGTAGGTCGAGGATTCGCGCCAGCTCTCGCCCTTGTCGAGATCGACGTCGAACATGTGAATCTTGTCATAGGTGGTTATGAGGTCGCCATTCGGCGCAAACAGAAAGGCGCGGTTGGCGACTTTGCCGTCGGGTAGGAGAATGGCGGTGGAGCCGATATGCAGATGAATGGAATGCGCCAACGCCAATTCGCGGGCGGCGGCGACGACGGGATCAGACTGTTCGGGCTTCAGACGAGAGAACAAGGCGGCGCGGTCGCGCTCGACCATGCCGGTCATTTCCGGCGTCTGCAAATAGGAAGCGCCCGTTGCAGCGGCTTCGCGCACGAGTTCGCGCAACGCGGCAACATTGGCTGCCGGTTCCACACCGGAGCGCATCTGGATCGCCGCGGCTTTGACCATGGTCATGCGTTCAGCTTCCCTGTCGAAAGCAGACCGTCGAGGCGGCCCTGATGCTCCAGATCGTAAATGTCGTCGCAGCCGCCGACATGGACGCTTCCGACAAATATCTGCGGAAACGTCGACCGTCCGGACTTATTCACCATTTCGCGCTTGAGGTCGGGCGAATAACCGGCGTTGATCTCCTCGAAAGCCACCTTCTTGCGGGTCAACAGACCGCGCGCGCGGTCGCAGTAACCGCAGCCATCGCGGATGTATATCGTTACACGCGTCATACTCATCTCCATTGGTCCGATCATATAGCCTCAAGTTCGGCGGCGGAAAAGTCCCCCGGTATGACGCGGGCGAAAGTGAGGATATCGACCGCACCCGCGCCCGCCCTGTTCAGCGCCTTGGTGGCGGCGATGACGGTGGCGCCGGTCGTGTAGACATCGTCCACCAGAACAATGCTGCGCCCGGCCACTTTGATGCGCGCCTCCTCCGGCACTTTGAAGGCGCCGCGCACATTGTCCTCCCGCTCGCTTGCCCCAAGTCCGACCTGCTGTTTGGTGAGTTTGACGCGCAGGAGCGCCGACGGGTCGAAGGGTTTGGCGGCCTGTTTTGCAATATGGCGCGCAAGTTCCGCCGACTGGTTGAAGCGGCGGGAGAGGAAGCGGCGCGGGTGCAGCGGGACGGGCAGGATGATGTCGGCGTCGCGCAGAATTTCCCGCCCGGCGCGCGCCATCCATGCGGCCATCCAGCGGGCGAGTTCGGGATGGTCATGATATTTCAGCGACTGCACCATGCGGCGCGGCACGCCGGAAAAGCCGACGGCGGCGCGGGCTCTCCTGAATGGCGGCGGGTTGGCGATGGCGTCGCCGGACAGCATGCCTTCGCCCAGATCATGCTGGAAGGGCGTGCCGAGGACTTCGCAGTAGGGCCGCTCGATGAAACGGATTTTCGGCCAGCACTCGCCGCATACAGAACCCGGCTCGGCGACAAGCTTCTGGCAGCCGAAACAATGCGGCGGAAACAGTGTGTTGCGCAGCGTTTTTCCGAGATAATGCGCCGGATCGGTCGAAAAATCCCATTGCCCTGTCCATGGCTTAATGAGCCTGCCGCTTCTATATAGCCATGGAAATTGATTGAACGCCAACGAAAGAAAACGGCTTGTCCGCTCCTGAAATGATCAACCGAACACTTGCCGCCGCGTTCCGGCGGCGGGCTTTGGCGCGGGCTGAAGGGCGGCGAGGAATTTCTGCTGCGCCACGCGGCCGAAGACATGGCCGAGCGGCTCGGCGCAGTGGACCGGAGTTTTCGACAAGGCGGCGCTGATTGCGCCCTTCCCGGCTCGGGCGGCGGAAGATGCTTACCTGCCGGGACCAAGATTGGCGCGCTGGATCAGGTTTCAACACGTGACTCGGCGGACGAGACGCTGCCGCTCGAGCCGGAAAGCCTTGATCTCGTCATCTCGCTGCTCGCCCTGCACGAAACCAATGACGCTCCGGGCGCGCTGATCCAGATGAAGCGCGCCCTGAAGCCGGACGGGCTGATGCTGGCTGTCATGCCCGGAGGGGAGACCTTGAAGGAGCTACGCTTTGCGCTGACGCAGGCGGAGACGGAGATTTACGGCGGCGCGAGCCCGCGCGTGCTGCCGTTCGCCGATGTGCGGGCGGCGGGGGCGCTTTTGCAGCGGACGGGGTTTGCGCTGCCGGTGACCGATGTCGAGACGCTCACCGTGCGCTATGACACTATGTTTGCGCTGATGGCCGACCTGCGCGGCATGGGAGCGCAGAACGCGCTGAACGCCAGATCTCGCCGTCCGGTTTCCCGGCGGTTTTTTCAACGCGCGGCGGAAATTTACGCGGAAAATTTCAGCGATGCGGACGGGCGGGTGCGGGCTACTTTCCAGTTTGTGTCGCTGTCCGGCTGGGCGCCGCATGAATCGCAGCAGAAGCCGTTGAAACCCGGCTCGGCCAAAGCTTCGCTGGCGGATTTTCTCGGCAAAGTTTGAATTGGCTTGTCAGTTTCGCAGTTTTTTGTCATTTTAAAATTTCCCGCAAAATAACGTGCGCCATCTTGAACTTGGTCACTAGTTTCTGATCCGTTGGCGGATCGTGTTTGACGCGCCGTGGAGGTCGCCATGCCCCGGCATTTGATTCAATACGGTAAAAACGTCGGCTGGCTAATTGTTCCGGTGTTGCTTTGGAACGCGTTTCTCACTTCGCGCCTTCCCCAATCCTACTCTCAGGAAGTGTTCTGGTTTGACATTCCCGCAGCTCTGTCCATGTCTGAAAACACGCTGCGGTTCTTTGTCATCGCGTTGCCGTTCTTTTCGCCGCTTGAGATTGTCGCTAGATCACAGAAACTGGGTCTCGCCATTTTTGGCGCCGGCCTCGCCATCTACTTCACCAGCTGGCTTCCGCTGATTTATGCTCCCAAGTCAGCCTGGTCGATTTCGGCAATCGGCTTTCTGGCTCCGGCCTATACCCCAATTGTGTGGCTGTTTGGTCTGGCCCTGCTGATGCAGCGTCTTTTTTGGCGGTCACCTTACCGATGGTGGGTGTTCCTCTTCCTGTCGCTTGGTTTTCTCGCCGCCCATATCAGTCATGCGGCCATCGTCTTTGGCAGGGTGTCAAACGCCAATGTCGGATGAGACCTTCAAATCTCTTATTGCCGCTTGAAAAAAAGCCAGAATCAGCGAGTGTGATGCTCTGGCAATCAGCAGCGAGGAGATGCGCCATGGCCAAGGGTCAGATGAAGAGCAACAAGGAAACGCGCAAGCCGAAAAAGGACAAGGCCAAGCCAGCCGTTGGCGGCACGTCTTCGTTTACGACGCAGATGAAGACCGCGACGGACGCCAACGCGCCGAAGGGCAAAAAGTAGGCGCGTGACGCTGTATTGGCGCAGCGAAAAAGGAACTGGCCTTATGATCCGCTTATTTCTGAGTGCGGCGGCGTTTTGTCTTTGCTTTCCGGCGTTCGCAGGCGAGCCCTCTGACATCGTGAAATATTTCTACGAAAATCCCGACGAGGCGTTCAACACGGAGAATCCAAAGCTGGGTGAACCCATCCTCACTGTCATGAAAGCCCATGCGGCGAACGAGGAGCCGTGCGTTGATTTCTCGCCGGTCATGGACGCGCAGGACTGGGATGAGGCGGAAGTCAAGGGCAGTCTGAAGCTGGATGAAAAGCTGGACGGCGACACGGGTTCCGTCGCTGCGACGTTCAAGCTGTTTGGCGAGGAGCGCACTATTGACTGGGGTTTGACAAAACAGGCGGGCGGCTGGAAAGTCACCGAGATCTCATCCAAGGTCGGCGAATGGGTCCTGTCGAAGTTTGAGTGCAAGTGAACGGGGAACTGCATGGGCAAGGGGCGGATTGAGGCGTTTTCGGATGGCGTGATCGCCATCATAATCACGATCATGGTGCTGGAGATTAAAGTGCCGCACGGCGAGGACTGGGCGTCGCTTGTGCCGCTTATTCCGGTCTTCCTGGCCTATGTTCTGTCTTTTGTAAATGTCGGGATCTACTGGAACAACCATCATCACATGTTCCAGGCGGTCAAGCACATCGAGGGCAAGGTGCTTTGGTCAAATCTCCACCTCTTGTTCTGGCTGTCGCTGATGCCGTTTGCCACCGGATTCATGTCCGAGAACCATTTCGCGCCGATCCCGATGGCGGTCTATGCGTTTGACCTGTTGATGTGCGCTGTGGCCTACACAATTTTGGCCAGACATTTGGTCGGGCATCATGGCAAAGATTCGGACTTCGCCAAAGCGCTGGGCAGCGACTTCAAGGGCAAGATGTCGCTGGCACTTTATCTGGCGGCCATTCCGTTGGCGTTCGTGCATGAATGGATCGCGCTGGCGCTGATCGCGGCGGTCGCGTGCATCTGGTTTGTCCCGGACCGGCGGTTTGAGCGATAGGCTTATTTCGGCGCGCCGGCGGTCCATGTCACCGGCTGATTGAACAGCGGCACGGTGGACAGCGACATTTTCGCCGAGCCGTCCTGCACCTGTCTTGAGTGGGACAGGTAAATCAGCGTGTTGTTTTTCTTGTCGTAAATCCGGTTGACGACGCGCTGCTTCCAGACCAGCGAAATGCCCTCATTGAACACCTCCTCGCCCGCCTCATCCATGGAAATGTCGCCAATGGTGATCGCCCCGGTCTGGCGGCAGGCGATGGAACTGTCCGATGGCTGCTCAAAGAAATTGCCCTTCTGAAAGCGGTCGATCAAGCTGCGGTCGAAATAGGAGATGTGGCAGGTCACGCCCGTCACTTTCGGGTCGGTGATGGCTTCAACGATGATGTCGTTGCCGATCCAGTCCACGCCGACCTGGCCTACCTCCTCGGCGGAGGCGGGGAGGGCAAGTGCGGCGGCGAAGGAAAGGGCGCGGAGCGTTTTGGACATTGAAATCCCCATGGGCTGTTTTCGAACAGCAGATGGGAATCGAAATGAGTCAAAACAAGACGTTAGGCTTCGGGCCTGACAATCCGATTCAACACGTTCGTCTTCAGCCAGAAGTGCTGGAACAGCGCCCCCAAAAGATGGATGAGCACGAGGAAAAACAGCGGCACGCGCAAAATCTCATGAACCTCGCTGGCCGCGCCGACGCCGCCGAACCAGGCGGCGGCGCCGGTGACCGGCATGAGGATCATCAGCGCGTAAAGCGTCACATGTGTGACATGAGCGGCCATGCGCAGCGGCGCGGCTTCTTCTGCAGGAGCCGATGGCACGCCTCGCGTCTGGCGCAGCCACAGCCGCCAGAGGGCGAACGCCAGCACGGCAAGCCCGCCCCAGATATGCGCCTGCGCGGCGAAGGTCAGCGGGGCAGCGGCATCGCCGCCGCGCCTTGACGCGCGCCAGGCGTCAACCATGCTTTCATGAAAGACGAACTGACAGACAATCAGCGCTGCGATAAGCCAATGAAGCGCGATCTGGACAATGGAGTAGCCCTTGCGGGAGTTGACGGCGGAAGCTGACATGGGCCTGTCCCTACGGTAAGTTTCGGTTCATCCGCCAATAGCGGCGCTCGGCCTGCCGCTCAACTTACATTTTTGTCATGTTCCCACTTTTCAAGAAACGCCTCGATGGGCAGGACCTGCATGTCGGGAACCGCCCCGGCAAGCCGCTCATGCGGCCAATTCCACCATTGCAGCGCCGCAAGGCGCGCGCGGATGGCTTCCGGGAAACGCCATTTCAGGAACTTTGCGGGAACGCCCGCGAACACCGAGTAGGCAGGAATGTCCTTGGTCACCACCGCATTCGCCCCGATCACCGCGCCGTCACCGATTGTGACACCGGGCATGACGACCCCGCCATGGCCGATCCAGACGTCGTTGCCGATGCTCACGCGCTTACCTTGCCTTCGGGCGCGGTAGTCCTGATCGACGCCGTGGAAGAAGAAATATTCGTTTGGCCGGTAAGTGAGTTTATGCGTCGTGAGCCGTTCCATCGGGTGCTCCAGCGCGTTGATGCGCACATTGGCGGCGATGGAGCAGAATTTGCCAATGTCGGCGTAGATGGCTTCGCAATGACGCTCCAGATAGGTGAAATCGCCGATCGTCACATCGCGCAGCACGGCGCGCTGGCCGATCTCGCTGAAAGGACCGCAGGTCACATCCTGCAGAAGCGAGGATTGGTGAATGCGCGGCTTGGGGTCGCGCAGGATGGGTTTGGAGTGGTCGGTCATAAGGGGCAATTCGGTTTGCGGTAAGGCAAAGTGCCACGGCCAAGGGCGCTGTTCAATGCGGTGATGAAAATGCTATGTTGAACTATGAGAATTTTCTCAGACTCACCCGGGCGGAAACAGCGCGCGACGCAGATTATTGCAGCGTTGGCCGCCGCACTCCTCACAGGCGCTGTTTTCGCCGGCTGGATCAACCATGGCCCGGCCATATTCCTGACATTGGCAGCGGATGCGTGGGCCTATTGCTTCTGAGAAGGTGATAAATTGAATCCCGTCCGCATGTTTTTCGTCACTTTGCTGATGCTTCTGACCGCCGCCATTGGCTGGGCGGGCTATTCCTGGCTGGCGGTCGCGCCGTCCGGCAAGGCGTTCGGCGCGCCGTTTCAGCTGGTCGATCAGAATGGGCAGACAATCACCGAAAAAGCCTTTCAGGGCCACCCGACGGCTCTCTTCTTCGGCTTCACCCATTGTCCTGAAATATGCCCGACGACGCTGTTTGAAATGGACGGCTGGCTGAAGGCGCTGGGGCCGGAAGGCAAGGGAATCAAAGCCTATTTCGTCTCGGTCGATCCGGAACGGGACAGCGCGGATATTCTGAAGACCTATGTGTCGAATGTCTCGGCGCGGATCGTTGGCGTGACGGGTGAGCCGGACAAGGTGGCGGCGATGGTGAAATCGTTTGGCGTCTTTGCCCGCAAAGTGCCGACCGAGGATGGCAGCTACACGATGGACCACACGGCCTCGGTGTTTCTGCTGAATTCGGCCGGCGATTTTCATGGCACGATCGCGTACGGCGAAAATACAGAGACGGCGCTCGAAAAACTGCGGCGATTGTCCAAGCTATAGGGTGGCAGTTGGAGGGAGGTCTGGATGAAATCCAGTTCCCCAGTCATTCTGATTGTCGGGGCCGGGCCCGTCGGTGTCACGGCGGCGCTGGAGCTTGCGCGGCGCGGCATTGCCTCCCGCATCATCGACAATAATGCGCCGTCGCCAATCCATGAGAGCCGGGCGCTGGCCGTCAATCAGCGGACGATGGACCTGCTGGCGCCGAGCGGCGTATCCGCCTTGATCGACGCGGAGGCGATAAAGTTGCGGCAGATGCAGGTCTATTCGGGCGAGAAACGCATATTGACGATTGAGCTTGGCGCGGATGCGCGGGACGAGACGTTCCTGCGCTCGTTGCCGCAGGGGCGCACGGAGCGGATATTGGCGGGGCGGCTGGCAAAATTCAACGTGGCGCCGGAATGGGGCGTGGCGTTTGACGGATTTGCCGAACCCAGAGGCAGCAGGCCTGCCGCAAAACTGAATGGGCCGAAGGGCGCGGAAGAGTTTCCGGCCGATCTTGTTATTGGCGCGGACGGTTCGCATTCGCTGGTTCGCAGGTCGCTGGGGCTTGAGTTCACCGGCGAGAGCCTGCCGGAGACGTTTCACATCGCTGACATTGTCTATGACCGCGACATCGGGCGGGATCATGCGCAGGCGCGGTTTCAAAATCCCGGAGTCATTGCCTGCATTCCCGTCAGCAAGCGCACACTCCGCTATATTTCCACACTGACCGACTTTAAATCTAGAATCCAGCATCCGGCGGAGCCTGTTGAAATCGTTTGGGAATCTACCTTTAATGCAGTGTTTCGCCATGTGAGTTCCATGCAGAAAGGTCCAGTGTTTCTTGCTGGAGACGCGGCGCATATACATTCGCCGGTCGGCGGGCGGGGGATGAATCTGGGCATTGAGGACGCGTGCTGGCTGGCATGGCTTATCTCCGAGGGGCGGCAGGCGGAGTATACCAGTCTGCGCATGGAGGCGGTGGAGCATGTCTTGGCGCAGACCAAGGCGAACACGCGGGCGATCCTGTTGAAGAACCCGGTTCTGGTCTGGCTGCGCAACAATTTTGCGCCGCTGGTTCTGAAAGTCCCGCCGCTGCGGCGCGCCTTTATTGACGGCGTCAGGGGCCTCGACACGCCAGCCGCGCCATGGTTAGAGCGCGCGCATTAATTACCCGGGATTCCCATGCCGCAGACCAGATTTTTCCTCACCGCCCAGCGGGCCGAAGCCGAGCGGATTTTCGCGCTGCTGGAACGGGCGTTTGAGGACGATGGCTGGCCGCTCTCCGTGCTCGAAGTGGACGAGGACCGCGACATTCATGATGTGTCGCTTTATGTTGATGACACCGAAGTTGAAGAAGCCGGGAAGCGGATTGCGGCGGCGCTTGGTTCTGACACATTTGGTCTCGTGCTGAAGCACGAGCCAGTTCCTGACATTGACTGGGTGACGCATTCGCTGGAGGGGCTGGCGCAGGTGCGGGCCGGGCGGTTTCTTGTGCATGGCTCGCATGACATGCCCGAAAGCATCGGCGGGCAAATCCCGATCCTGATCAATGCCGGCCTTGCCTTTGGCACCGGGCATCATGGCACGACGGCGGGCTGTCTTGAGATGATCTCCGAAGTGGTTCGGAATGAAAGGCCGCGCTATGCGCTGGATGTGGGCACTGGCAGCGCCGTATTGGCCATAGCAATCGCCAAGCTTGCGCCCATTCCGGTGCTGGCGACGGATATTGATCCTGTCGCCACGAAGGTCGCGCGGGAAAATGTCCGTGTGAACGGCGTGGCGGCGCGGGTGCGCTGCGAAACAGCCACAGGCATGCGGCACGCCTCCATTCAGCAAGGCGCGCCGTATGACCTCATTGTGGCCAATATTCTGGCGCGTCCTCTTATGGACCTTGCGCCAAAGCTGGCGGCGCAGCTCAGTTCCGGCGGATCGGTGATCTTGTCGGGAATCCTCGCAAGCCAGCGCCAGCGCGTGCTTGCCGCCTACCGGCAGAAGGCGCTTTTTCATGTCAAAACGCTTTGGCGAAACGGCTGGGTGACGCTGCATCTGCGCGGCAAACGGGCATAGCTTACCTAAGGGCAAGTGCCTGTATTCGCATTGTTTTTGTTTTTATGCGAAAATTGAACTGATTGAGTCTTTTGTGCACTTGCCAGTGAATCATTCCTCTGATTCTTTACCTGTAAGAGTTTTCCAGAATTTGAGTCGGCGCGTTCGCAGCCAGTTTTCCTTTCACGCATGGCGGGGGCTTTGTCGTTGCGTGAGAGGTTTTGGTTCGAGTCTAAAAACAGTCCAAAACGGGGAAGTTTGTGAATGCGTGACAAGCATGTTGCGGTGCTGATGGGGGGCTTTTCGTCGGAGCGTCCGGTGAGCCTTTCATCAGGAGCTTCCTGCGCGGACGCTCTGGAGGGAGAGGGCTGGCGCGTCACCCGTGTCGATGTGGACCGCGATGTCGCAAGCGTCTTGGCCGAGCTGAAGCCGGATGTGGTCTTCAACGCGCTGCATGGACCGTTCGGCGAGGACGGCACCATCCAGGGCATTCTCGAATATCTGCAAATCCCCTACACTCATTCCGGCGTGCTGGCCTCTGCGCTGGCCATGAACAAGGAGCTGGCGAAAAAGATCGCGAAGGCGGCGAAGATTCCGGTGGCGGAATCCAAAGTGATGAACCGCCATGCGATCAAGTCAACGCATCCCATGCAGCCGCCTTATGTGGTGAAGCCCGTGAGCGAAGGCTCGAGCTTCGGCGTTGTGATCGTCAAGGCGGATCAGGCGCATCCGCCGCAGATGCTGACCACGTCCGAGTGGAAATATGGCGACATTGTCATGGTCGAGCGCTTCATCGAAGGGCGTGAGCTGACATGCGCGGTGATGGGTGACGTGGCGTTGGGAGTCACCGAAATCATCCCCGTCGGCCATTCTTTTTATGATTATGATTCAAAGTATGTCGCGGGCGGATCAAAACACGAATGCCCGGCAAAAATTTCACCAAAAATTTACCAAAAAATACAAATGATGTCGATCAAGGCGCATCAGGCGATGGGCTGCCGCGGCGTGAGCCGTTCCGACTTCCGTTATGATGACCGTTTCTCCGAAGATGGCGAAATCATCTGGCTGGAAGTCAACACGCAACCGGGGATGACGCCAACGTCATTGGTGCCGGAAATTGCGCTGGCGGCGGGCCATTCGTTCGGATCGCTGTTGAGCTGGATGGTAGAGGACGCGTCTTGTTTGCGATGATGGGCATGAAAAAGCGCAGCAGTTTTGCATTGGCGAATGCCGATGCGGGCAGCTTTGCCACGCTTGCCGGCGCGTTCCGCAAACCCATGCGCTTTCTGTCGCGGCTCGCGAGCGGCGACGTGGACGTGCCGCGCTTTGCGGGTGTTTACGGCGCAGTCTTGTTTCTTGGCGCAACGCTCGTTTATGGCACCCTGATTGGCGGGCATTCTCCAACGGTCGTGAAGGACACCACGTCGAGCCTCGGCTTCGCCGTTGGCGAGATCAAAATTTCCGGCCACAAGGAAACATCCGAGATCGACATTCTCGAGGAGCTGGGCCTCGATGGCGGCACGTCGCTGATCGGATTTGACACAAACGCGGCACGGCTGCGCATTCAGAGCATGCCTTGGGTGGCGACGGCCGAGGTGACCAAGCTTTATCCGAATGGCATTTCGGTCAAGGTCCTGGAAAAGGATGCCTTCGCGGTCTGGCAGCGTCAGGACGGTGTGGCCCTAATCGAAGAGACCGGCAAAGAAATTGCAGAGTTCGGCGATGAAAAGTTCCTCACTCTGCCGTTGATCATCGGTGACAGCGCCAATGTCAAAGCGCTCGACATGATGACAGCGATGACGCAGTTCCCGGGCATTGCCTCGCAGGTGAAGGCCTATTCGCTCGTTGGTGGGCGGCGCTGGGACCTGCAGATGAAAGACGGCCTCACGCTGAAGCTGCCGGAGAAGGACGCGGCTTCAGCGCTGGCATCACTCGCCAAGCTTGAAGCAGAGCAGGGACTGTTCGGGCGCGACATTGAATGCGTCGATATGCGGATCGACGACCGGATCATCGTGCAGATTTCGCCAGACGCGCTCGCCGCCCGCGATGCGGCGATCAAGGCGTATGATGGCAAGAAGAAAAAGAAAGCCGGGGCGCAGATATGACGTTTTTCCGCAGCAGCTCTTCCGGTCAAAAAGGCGCGGCGCAGGGCAGCGGTCTGGTGACCGTGCTTGATGTCGGCTCCACCAAAATCTCCTGTGTCATCGCCAAGCTGAAGCCGCGCGGCGAATCTGCCGTGCTGCCCGGACGCACGCACAATGTTGAGGTTATGGGCATCGGCCACCAGCGCTCGCGCGGTGTGAAATCCGGCGTCATTGTTGACCTCGACGCCGCTGAGCAGTCGATCCGGCTCGCTGTGGATGCCGCAGAGCGGATGGCGGGCGTCACAGTGGAATCGCTGATCGTCAACATGTCCGCAGGACGTCTGAAGAGCGAGAGCTTTGCCGCGGGGATTAATCTTGGCGGCCATGATGTCGATGATTCCGACATAAACCGCGTGTTGGCGGCTGGGGCCAAACAATCGATGGCGGCGGAGCGGCAGGTGGTGCATTCGCTGCCAGTTTCTTTCACGCTGGACGCTGAGCGCGGCATTGCCGATCCGCGCGGCATGTTCGGCGAACAGCTGGGCGTGGACATGCATGTGCTCACTGCCGACGCCGCGCCGCTGCGCAATCTTGAGCTTTGCATCAACCGCGCCCATCTGAATGTCGAAATGATCGTCGCGACGCCCTATGCCAGCGGGCTTTCCGCGTTGGTTGAGGACGAAGCCGAAATGGGCGCGGCCTGCATCGACATTGGCGGCGGCACGACGACAATCGCCATCTTCAACGAGAACAAATTTGTCTATGCCGACGCCATCGCTGTCGGCGGCAACCATATCACCATGGACATCGCCCGCGGCCTTTCCACACGCCTCGACGAGGCGGAGCGGCTGAAGGTCAAGCTTGGATCGGCGCTTCCGAGCGCTTCGGACGAGCGCGACATGCTGTCCATCGCGCCGATCGGCGAGGAGGAGGGCGAGATCGCCAATCAGGTGCCGCGCGCGGTGCTGACGCGCATTATCCGCGCCCGCGTCGAGGAGACGCTGGAGCTGGTGCGCGACCGGCTTAATCAATCGGGCTACGGCCAGGCCATCGGCAAGCGCATCATATTAACCGGCGGCGGCAGCCAGCTGCAGGGCATGGCGGAAGTGGCGCGTCGCATATTGGCGAGGAATGTCAGGGTGGGGCGTCCGCTTGGCGTATCAGGACTGCCGGAGGCGGCGCGTGGGCCGGCGTTTTCGGCGACAGCGGGGCTGCTGATCTATCCGCAGGTGGCGGAGTTTGAAATTTCTGCGGCGCGGTTTTCCGCAAAGCATAAGGCGACTGGAACCGGCGGCCGCATCGCGCGGATGGGCAACTGGCTCAGAGAGAGTTTGTGATTACGGGGCGTCCCAAGGGGCAAATTTAAAAATTCACGCCGCAGCGGCAATGCGGCTGAACCAATCGAGAGGTGAGACTGCCATGACGATCAATTTGAAGAAACCAGACATTACCGAGTTGAAGCCACGGATCACCGTGTTTGGCGTTGGCGGCGGCGGCGGCAATGCGGTCAACAACATGATCACCGCAGGCCTTCGCGGTGTGGAATTCGTTGTGGCAAACACCGATGCGCAGGCGCTGGCCATGTCCAAAGCTGACCGGATTGTCCAGCTGGGCGTTGCGGTCACAGAAGGCCTTGGCGCAGGCTCACAGCCCGAAGTAGGGCGCGCGGCGGCCGAAGAGTGCATTGACGAGATCCTCGATCATCTGAACGGCACCCATATGTGCTTTGTCACCGCCGGCATGGGTGGCGGCACCGGCACTGGCGCGGCCCCTGTTGTCGCCCGGGCGGCGCGCGAGCGCGGCATCTTGACGGTCGGCGTTGTCACCAAGCCGTTCCATTTTGAAGGCCAGCGCCGGATGAAGACCGCGGATATGGGCATTGAGGAGCTGATGAAAGCCGTTGACACGCTGATCGTCATTCCTAACCAGAACCTCTTTAGAATCGCCAATGACAAGACGACGTTTGCCGACGCCTTCGCCATGGCCGACCAGGTTCTCTATTCCGGCGTCGCCTGCATCACCGACCTGATGGTCAAAGAGGGGCTGATCAATCTCGACTTTGCCGATGTGCGCTCCGTTATGCGCGATATGGGCAAGGCGATGATGGGCACGGGCGAGGCCTCAGGCGACGGCCGCGCCATGGCCGCCGCTGAGGCCGCCATTGCCAATCCGCTGCTCGATGAAACCACAATGAAGGGCGCGAAAGGCCTGCTTATTTCGATCACCGGCGGCCGGGATATGACGCTGTTTGAAGTGGACGAGGCGGCGACGCGCATCCGCGAGGAAGTCGATCAGGACGCCAATATCATTCTCGGCGCGACGTTTGATGAATCGCTTGAAGGCATCATCCGCGTGTCGGTTGTCGCAACCGGCATCGACAAGGCGATTTCCGAGATCGGCGCAGCGCCGGTCGAGTTCCGCCAGCTGCAGCGTCCGGTCAGCCGTCCGGCGGTTGTCCAGCCATCACAGGCTGCGGCGCGCATGGTTGGCAAACCTGTTGAGGCGGCCCCGAAGGTTGCCGATCCTATTGCCGAGGCTATCCAGAGCGCGGAAGACGATCTGCCGATCGAAATGCACGATCTTGATCTCGACGATGATTTCCGTCCGCAGAACCGGATATTCGCCGCGCCTTCCGAACCAGCTCCCGCGCCGCAGTCCATGCAGCCGCGCGTCATGGCTGAAGAGCGCACGCGGGCCATTGAATCCCAGCGCATGCCGCGCGTTGAGGATTTCCCGCCTGTCGTGCAGGCTGAAATTGAACAGCGCAAATCCCCTGCCGCCGCGCACCATGAAGAGCGCGGACCGATGGGCCTGCTGCGCCGCATCACGTCGGGCCTGTCCCGCCGCGAGGAGGACACAGCCCGGCTTGTGCCTGCGGAGCCGCGCGAAGCCAATATGGAGCGCACAAGCGAACAGCGCCGCCCGCTGTCGCAGGAAGCGTCAATGTACGCGCCAAAACGCGGCAATCTGGATGATCAGGGACGTCAGGTCGCACAAAAGCGGCCTGTCAGCGAGGAAGACCAGCTGGAAATTCCGGCCTTCCTGCGCCGCCAAGCCAATTAAACCTGTAGATATCGCTGAAAATGCCAAAAACCCCGTCGCTTTCGGCGGGGTTTTTTGATGGACTGAATGTGGCGAAAGTGAGTTGAATGTGGCGGAAAAGTGGCGAAACGTTACACTGATTAAGAAAGCGTGATTTGGATTAACAAGTCGGGTAAGGCTATCTTCATTTCTAATATGAGAGACTCACCGTTTGCGCGCGGGGCGCGGCGTGAGGAGATAAAAATGCGAGCGGCAAAGCTGACATCGCGGTGTGTCTTTGGGGTAATTCATGGGGAATGAGCTTTTGGGGTTTCAGTCGACAATCAAAGAACGGGTTTCGCTTACCGGTGTCGGCGTCCATACGGGGGCGGATGTGTCGATCACCCTCTTGCCAGCTGAAGCAAACAGCGGCGTGATTTTTCACAAGATCGGATCTGACGGCGAGATAACCGAAGTGCGGGCGGTTTTTCACGAAACCGGACCGACGGATTTGTGCACAGTGCTCGGCCGCACCGAAGCAAGCCGCATTGCCACCGTCGAACATATCATGTCGGCGCTCAGCGCGCTGGGCGTGGACAATGTCATTGTGTTGATTGAAGGCGCGGAAGTGCCGATCATGGAGGGCAGCGGCCAGGCGTTTGTCGAGGCGATTGAAGAGGCGGGAATCCTGACACAGGCGGCAAAGCGCCGCTATATCCGCGTGACAAAGCCGGTGCGCGTCAGCCAGGGCGGCTCTTGGGCGGAGTTCCGTCCCTATGAAGGCACGCGCTTTGAGGTCGAGATCGATTTTGACTGCCCGCTGATCGGGCGTCAAATGTACGCTGGCGACATCACACCTGACAGCTACCGCCGCGACATTGCCCGCGCCCGCACATTTGGCTTCATGCGCCATGTCGAGCATTTGTGGGCGTCCGGCCATGCTCTCGGCTCATCGCTCGAAAATTCTGTGGTGATTGGCGATGATGACACGGTGGTCAATCCCGGCGGGCTGCGCTGGGCTGATGAGTTTGTCCGCCACAAGACGCTGGACGCCATCGGCGATCTGGCGCTGGCCGGGGCGCAGTTCATTGGCTGCTACCGCTCCTACCGGGGCGGGCACAGGCTGAACGGGCTGGCGCTGCAGACCCTGTTGTCCGACAGTTCGGCCTTCGAGATTGTCGAATCGAAAAGCCGCGAGCGGCGCGGCGCGGGCGTCGAGCTTGTTGCCGTGAACGCAGCAGCCTTCTCGCCTTGGATGCTTTAAATCCGTCAATAACCGCCTGCCGTCACAAAAAAGTGCGAATGTCCGGCGACTACGTTGCCGAACGCGGACGCATGTGATTAATGAGTGCGCCGAAGCGGCTTCGAATTGGACACAAGCATATGCAGACCCTGATGATGCAGGTTAGGAAACGGGCGGCGCTGATGTGCGCGGCGGCTGCGCTTGCGGTTCTGGCCGGCTGCGGCGGCGAAAAGGACATTAATCTCGACACTTATGTCGACAATCTTGAGCCTGCCGACCAGCTGTACAATCAGGGCCTCGCCAATCTCGAGAAAGGCCGTGTGGTCGAGGCCTCGCGCAAGTTTGACGCGGTGGACCGCCAGCATCCCTATTCGGAATTTGCCCGCAAGTCGATCGTGCTGGGCGCATTCGCCAACTATCGGCAGGGCCGCTATCCGGAAGCCATCTCTGCCGCCAAGCGCTATGTGACGCTCTATCCGACCGACAAGGAAGCGGCTTACGCGCAATATATTATCGGGCTCTCATACTTCCGCCAAATCCCCGACGTGACGCGGGACCAGGCGGATTCGCGCCGCACTGTGGCTGCCATGACCGAACTGGTCGAGCGCTATCCGGACAGCGAGTATGTCGAGGACGCAAAGACCAAAATCCGCTTCGCCCGCGACCAGATCGCCGGCAAGGAAATGCAGGTCGGGCGCTATTATCTGGAGCGGCGCGAATATCTGGCGTCAATCAAGCGCTTCCGCAACGTGGTTGAGCAGTTCTCCAACACGCGGCACACCGAAGAGGCATTGGCGCGTTTGACCGAAGCCTATTTCGCCATGGGGCTTGCCACCGAGGCGCAGACGGCGGCGGCGGTTCTGGGACAGAACTATCCGGACAGCCCTTGGTACAAGGACAGCTACAAGCTTCTGCAGTCCGGCGGGCTTGAGCCGCGTGAGAATGCAGGCTCTTGGATTTCCAACGCCGCCAAGGCGATCACCGGCGGCGCCTGAACCGCCCGATGCTTGCGCATCTCTCCATCCGCGACATTGTCCTCATTGAAAAACTTGAGATTGATTTCGCGCGCGGTCTGACTGTTCTGACCGGCGAGACGGGCGCGGGGAAATCTATTCTGCTTGACGCCTTGAGCCTTGCGCTCGGCGCGCGCGGCGATGCGGGGCTGGTGCGGCATGGGGCTGGCCAAGGGCATATCACGGCGGTGTTTGACCTTTCGGCTGAACATCCCGCGCGGATAGTGCTTTCCGAGAACGCCATAGAAGATGACGGCGATGTCATCCTGCGCCGCGTGCAGAGCGCCGACGGAAAGTCACGGGTGTTTGTCAACGACCAGCCGGCGAGCGTCGCCTTGCTGCGCGAGCTCGGCGCGGCATTGGTGGAAATTCATGGCCAGCATGATGACAGGGCGCTGGTGTCGCCGGAAGCGCACCGGGCGCTGATCGATGCGTTTGGCGGACTGGGCGTAGAGCTTGGGAAAGTCCGGATCTCGTATCGCGAATGGCGCGAGGCGGAGACGGCGCTGGCCAAACACAAGGCCCGGGTTGAAGCGGCGGCGCGGGAAGCGGATTATCTTCGGGCCTCGTCCGAAGAGCTGCGGGCGCTGAGCCCGCAGGAGGGCGAGGAGGAGGAGCTGGCCGACGCGCGGGCAAAGATGATGCGCGCCGAGAAGGTGGCGGCGGACTTGTCTGAAGCCAATGACATTCTCTCCGGCACGGGTTCCCCCATGCCCTCGCTGGCGTCGCTGCTGCGTCGGCTGGAGCGCAAGCAGGCGGAGGCGCAGGAATTGGTGAAGCCGATTGTTGAGGCCCTTGAAAAGACAGTGCATGCGCTGTCGGATGCGCAGAGCGCTGCGGAGCACGCGCTGCGGCAAAGCGAGTATGATCCGAAAATACTCGAACGCAGCGAGGAGCGGCTGTTTGCATTGCGCGCGGCGGCGCGGAAGTTTTCGACAAGCGTTGAGAAGCTGCCGGCACTTGCCGAGCGTATGGCGCAGGACTTGGCTGATCTCGATGCGGGCGAGGCGGGGCTGAAGAAGCTCGCCGCCGACGCGGCCATCGCGAAGAAGGCTTATGAAGAAGCTGCTTCCCTGCTTTCCGCAAAACGGATGAAGGCGGCGCGGGCTTTGGAGAAGAGCGTCATGGCGGAGCTTCCGGCGCTGAAGCTGGAGCGGGCGGAGTTCATTGTCGAGATTTCCACCGATGCCGATGCGCACGGGCCGGACGGGATTGATTTTGTCGAGTTCTGGGTGCGGACCAATCCGGGTACGAAAGCAGGTCCGATGATGAAGACGGCGTCCGGCGGCGAGCTGTCGCGGTTTCTTCTGGCGCTGAAAGTGGCGCTCGCCGACAAAGGCTCGGCGCCGACCCTGGTGTTCGATGAGATCGACACCGGCGTCGGCGGCGCGGTGGCGGACGCGATCGGCCAGCGGCTGAAGCGGCTGGCGGGCAAGGTGCAGGTTCTGTCCGTCACCCATGCGCCGCAAGTGGCGGCGCGGGCGGACCAGCATCTGCTCATCGCCAAGAACGAGAGTGGCGGGCGCATGGCAACGTCGGTGGCGCATATGGACGCGGGCGAGCGGCAGGAGGAGATCGCCCGGATGCTGGCCGGGGCGAGCATCACCAGCGAGGCAAGAGCGGCGGCGGAGCGGCTGCTGCGGGAGAATGCCGAGTTTTCGGTTTGAGCATTTAGTGCGGAGAGGGGCGCCACGCGCTGCCGTTTCCGGCTGACACCTGACAGGCAGGCGCTTTCACTTTCTCCGCTTCCGAACTAGGCTAGCCCAATCTCATCACCTGAAGTCCGATCATGCCTGACCAAATCCCCATCGCCTCCCTCGCCGAAGCCCAGGCCGCCGCCGAACTCGCCCGCCTCTCCGCCGAGATCGCCGAACATGACAGGCGCTACCACGGCGAAGACGCGCCGAAGATTTCGGATGCGGAGTATGACGCGCTGCGGCTGCGCAATATGGCCATTGAAGCGCGGTTTCCGCATCTCGTGCGGGAGGACTCGCCATCGCGGGCGGTGGGTTATGCCGTTTCTGAGAAGTTCGAAAAGATCGCTCATAAAGTGCCGATGCTCTCGCTTGACAATGCGTTCGCCGATCAGGACGCGGTTGATTTCGTTGAGCGGGTGCGGCGGTTTTTGAGGATTGACCCGCTGACGGAGGTGGGCTTTACAGCGGAGCCGAAGATTGACGGGCTGTCTCTGTCCCTTCGCTATGAAAGCGGGAAGCTCGTCTCGGCGGCGACGCGGGGCGACGGGGCGGTGGGCGAGAATGTCACGGTCAACGCCAAGACCATCAAGGACATTCCCAAGCAGCTGACAGGCAGCTTCCCGGGTGTGCTGGAGGTGCGCGGCGAGGTGTATATGACACATGCCGATTTTGCCGCACTGAACGCGCGACACCGTGCCGAAGGAAAAGCCGAAATCGCCAATCCGCGCAACGGCGCGGCGGGGTCGCTGCGGCAGCTGGACTCATCAGTCACGGCGAGCCGGCCGCTGCGCTTTTTCGCCTATGCCTGGGGCGAGGTGAGCGCCATGCCGGCGGCGACGCAGATGGGCGTTGTCGCGGCTTTCGGCTCGTATGGATTTAAGACCAACCCGCTGATGCAGCGCTGCGTTAGCGCCGACGAATTGCTGTCCGTCTACCGCGCCATTGAGGCGCAGCGGGCGAGCTTGGGCTATGACATTGACGGCGTGGTCTACAAGGTGGACGATCTTGAGCTGCAGAAGCGTCTCGGCTTCGTCTCGCGCTCGCCGCGCTGGGCCATCGCCCACAAATTTCCGGCGGAGAAAGCCACGACCATTCTGCGCGGCATCGACATTCAGGTCGGCCGAACCGGGGCGCACACGCCGGTGGCGCGGCTTGAACCCGTAACTGTCGGCGGCGTCGTGGTGACCAATGCGACGCTGCACAATGAGGACGAGATCAAGCGGCTCGGCGTGATGATCGGCGACACGGTGACTGTGCAGCGGGCGGGGGATGTTATCCCCCAGGTGCTGGGCTTCGTTGCGGAAAAGCGGCCCGCCGACGCGCAGGAATATGTCTTTCCGCACTTATGTTTGTGCGAACTGAAGACTGCGCTTGTTCGCGAGGAGATCGCCTCCGGCGCTGTCGGCGCGGTGAAACGCTGTTCCGGCGAGTTCGCCTGTCCTTATCAAAAGCTCGAGCATCTCAAACATTTCGTCTCGCGCCGGGCGTTTGACATTGAGGGGCTGGGCGACAAACAGATTGAGTTCTTCTTTGCCGATGAAGACCTGCCAGTGAAGAACCCGGCGGACATTTTCACGCTGGCGCGGCGGGACGCGTCAAACTTGAAAAAGCTGAAGGACAAGGAAGGCTTTGGCGAGACATCGGCCTCCAAACTCTTCGCAGCCATCGACGCGCGGCGTTCCATTGGGCTGGACCGGCTGATCTATGGGCTGGGCATCCGGCATGTCGGCGAGAGCTCGTCGAAGACCTTGGCGCGGGCCTATGGCTCGTTCGCGGCGTTTCACGATGCAGCGCTGAAAATCGCGGCGGGCGATACGGCGGCGGCGGAGGAGATGGACGCGCTGGACGATATCGGCACGGCGGTGATCGATTCCGTGGCGGGCTATTTCGCTGAAGCGCATAACCGCAAGATCGTCGAGGAGCTCGCCGCCGAACTCTCAGTGGCCGACGCCGAAAAGCCGCAGTCGGATTCGCCCGTGGCGGGCAAGACCGTTGTCTTCACCGGCTCGCTCGTGCGCATGACGCGGGACGAGGCGAAGGCGATGGCGGAGCGGCTGGGGGCGAAGGTGTCGGGGTCAGTGTCGAAGAAGACCGACTTGGTAGTGGCCGGTCCGGGTGCGGGGTCAAGCTGGCAGAGGCGGAGAAGCATGGGGTGGAGGTGATTGACGAGGATGGGTGGTTTAGGGGGAAACGGATGTCGGGAGAGCGGGAGCGGAGAGATGCGGCTGATGGGGAGACAGACCAAACGGACAGAGATACGAGGGAGGGATGTCCGTCAGGAAGCCCAAAAGTCTGTCAGCCCCGCCGCACCGAGAAAGCGCGCTATCAAAATCGCTTGTGAGGGCGTGGTGCGGGAGAGCCCAGCGCGACGAGGGTGCTGGCGGCCCCAGCGCTGAAGAGCGGGGTCGGCGTCGGCGCTCAAGCCCTCCAGAGCCGGCGGACGCGCGAGCCGGAGAGGCATGTGAGGCTTGGCGGAGCGCTGAGATTGTGCCGGGATCTGTGTATCTGTCGGGGCTGAGGGTGGTTCTGCGTGTGGAACGTAAAGGTCCTGAAAGAGTTTGTACGCGTTCTAGACATTTTGGTGAGGTCGCTTTTTCAATCGTGGATTGGTTAAGATTTGTTAACGAAAAGCTTTTTAGAGTTGGTATTGATCTAACTGTTGCTGATGCTGTTAAGCCAATTTCCGACTTGGCCGTGGCAGGCAAAACCGTGGTCTTCACCGGCTCACTCGTGCGCATGACACGGGACGAGGCGAAGGCGATGGCGGAGCGGCTGGGGGCGAAGGTGTCGGGGTCAGTGTCAAAGAAGACCGACTTGGTAGTGGCCGGTCCGGGTGCGGGGTCAAAGCTGGCAGAGGCGGAGAAGCATGGGGTGGAGGTGATTGACGAGGATGGGTGGTTTGCTCGGGTGGGGGCGTAAACGTGCTCGCGGCTCCGGTAACCAGAACTGCAAGTTGACATTGCCCACAATTCCAAGAAAAACGTGTCAAGTCGAAGTCTGTTGAGCTCACGAGCGGCGCTGCCGTCCGTTCCGCAACAAATGGGGAAAATGTGACATGGACGGAATCAAACTCCCGCAGCCGGAGGGCTGGGACGACAAGAGCATGATCGCGTTCAACGCGCGGGAGCGCTCGCCGAGCGGCGTTGTGGCCAACCTTGTCATCACGCAGGACGAATTCGGCGAGGTGCAGGGATCGACGCCTGTTGAGCGCATCAAAGCTTTTGCCAATCGCCAGATCGGTGAGATGAAGGAAAAGCTGCCTGAGCCAGAGATCCATTCGCAAACGCTGACGCAGGTGGCCGGACGGCCGGCGGCGGAAGTTACCCTGTCCTGGCAGCATGGAGCAACGCGGCTGACGCAGCTTGTCACCTTTGTGGCGCGAAATGCGACGAAAGTGATGATCTGCACCGGGACGGCGGCGGCAGACGAGTTTGAGCAGCACCGGCAGGCCTTCCGCCAGACGCTGCAAACTGTGCAGATCAGCTCCTAAGCGCCGCCGATGAGCGCCCAGCCCGCAGCCCGCGTCGGCGACAAGGTGGCCCATACAATGGCGCTGCCGGGGGCGCTGACGGGCCTTTTGATCGGCGCTGCGATCGGCGTGGCCATTGTCGCCACTGGCGGGCTTGGCGCCATTGCCATCGGAGCGGCGATTGCCACAACGGGCGGGCTGGGGCTGGCGGGCGAATATATCGGCGAATCCATGCCTGGACCGCCGACTGGCGCGATCATCGAAGGCTCTTCGACCATATTCATCAATGACAAACCTGCTTCGCGCGCCACGCTGTCGACGGCTATCTGCCGCGAGGGGCCGCCGCAGAAGGAGGCGACCGGGGCCGCGACCGTATTCTTTGACGGCATGCCTGCTGGTCGCAAGGGTGAGAGCCTCACCTGCTCGGCGAAGATCATTGAAGGCTCCGGCGATGTGTTTATCGGCGGCCCCAGCGTGCAGACGCTGCCGATGGACCCGGAAGTGCCGGAATGGCTGCACAATACGATGACCGCCATGATGTGGGGCGGGACGATCCTTGCGACGGGCGGAATTTGGGCGGCGTACGGCCTTGGCGCGGCGCTTGGCAGCGTTGTCGGCGGATTTGGCGGCGGAATGCTCGGCTCGATGGGCGGACGCTGGGCGGCGGAGAAACTTGGATTTGGCGAGACGGGCCAGCGTGTTGGTGAGGTGCTCGGAGGGTTTGGCGGCAGTCTCTTTGGTGGCGTGAAGGGGTTCAGGGGCGGCCAAGCGGCGGAACAGGGATTGGTGAACCGCTTTGGCACCCGTCTTGGCGGCACCGGCTCAAAAGGACCCTTCTCGGGCAGGCCGTTCAACCCAGAGACAGCAGGCGGTCCCATTGAAAATCTGGATTACAGGTCCGCCAAGATTACAGGCGAAGGTGTGGAGCAAGTGAAACAGCACACGAGCAGATTTGAAGAATTTGAACCGAATAGAATGATGGCGGACCGGTTAGACCGCATCGCAAAGGGCGAACTTGAGCCCACTGATTATGACCGGCGCTATTACACTCATGAAATGCAAGAGCTTCAAAGATACAGAAATCTGGGGGTCAAGGACGGGGTGGATCCCGGTTACGACGTTTGGAATGACGCGCACACCGCTACGCTTGAGGACTTCCGCATCTCCGAACGCGATGCGTCTGGAAACAGCACACTCTATCATCCGGACACTTGGGGATTTTTTGACTGATGACCACCTCGCTCAAAGATATTGAAGAAAATCTCATGGCGATAGTCCGGAAAAGCCCAAACGGCGTGGGATGGTACGGAGCCGAGATGCGCTGCTCAATTCCCCGCTCCGACTTTCCGGACGGCTTGAACGTGGCGATTGTCCTTGATGCGATGACTGAGGCGGGCGCGCTGACCAAGAGAAGCGTGGACGGCAAGGAGAAATATTTTCCAGCGAATGCCAGTCTGCCTCCTGATACGCCATGACCACATTCACCGGCTTCGGCAAACAGGCGCTGCCCTTCCTGAAAGCCCTCGATTTCCATCAGGACCGCGACTGGTTCAAGGCGAACCGGGCGCTGTATGAGAGCGAGCTTGAGACGCCGCGCGGCGATCTGGTCGAGGCGCTGAGCGCGGCGTTTGCCGAGGCGGGGATTGGGCTGAAGGGCGACCGGAAGAAGAGCGTTTACCGGATTTACCGCGACGTGCGCTTTGCCAAGGACAAGAGCCCGTTCAACAAGCATGTCTCCGCGCTGCTGACGCCCTCGGGCGAGAAGAATGAGGAGGAGGGCTCGTTTTTCATCAAGATCGGCATCGAAGGCTGCTTCATGGCGGCGGGCTTTTATCTCGGCGATCCGGAAAAGCTGAAAGCGTTCCGCAACTCCATCGTCACCTGGCCCGACCGTTTCCGGGCGATGACCTCGGCGCTGGAGAAGGGCGGGCTGACGCTTGGGAACCGACGAGGCGCTGAAGCGGCTGCCGAAGGATTTTGACACGGTCACCGAGCCGGACTTGGCGGCGGCGGTGAAGCTGAGGCATTTTTATGTGCGCGAGGACATTGAGCCGGGGCGGGTGACGGAGGCCGGGCTGGTGGGGGATTGCGTGGGGTTTGTGAAGCGGGCGATGGTGTTGCTGGAGTGGGGGAGGGCGATCCAAGTGATTCCCATCGCTGACGAGATTCTCGTGAACACACAGTTCCAATACCAATAGCTACAATACGGGCTATATCGCTCCGCCTGACAATGTGTTGGCTGGGAACTGGTCCCATGTCCGATTGTCGAGAATTCTACCCGCCTTTTTCTTGTTCACTCCGCCCCATTGCTTAAAATGAAAAGCTACGCTTTCGTCTTCGCATTGATCACGGATTGATCGAATCCAGTCCGGGTCCATTTTTCTGGCTCCTGGGCCGCTTTCGCCTCCTGCAATGACCCAATCGATACCAGCAAGATTGAGTTCATCTAATGGGCCCAAAAGTGGTTCGAGGCTCAAAAACTTTACCGCTGCGCCAGCCCTCCTCAAATGATCTATCCTGTGAATAAAATCCGCATTTTCAACGCTTACACCCATCCAAATATTTGGCGTCCATTTCAACTCAGAAGAAATCTCTTCAAGTCGCTCAGCGCGTTTAGTAAGTATCTGGAAAGTGTGCTGTGGCGACGCTTCAATAGTTTCAAAAACCTGCCTTATGTATGAGATGGGTACGGAGTCGTGAAACAAGTCGGACATGGAGTTTACGAAAATCATCCTGCCAACTCGCCAAGTTTGGGGCAGATTGAGCGAGCGTTCATCTAGTCGAATGACTCCGTTCCATTTGGATTTGCCCCCTGACACACGAGTCGTTCCGGCATACTTCGCGTTACCCATCAATTCTAAACGTCTTGCCATTCGCATCGCATAGCAGTTGGTGCAGCCTGGGGATATTACCGTGCAGCCAACAACCGGGTTCCAAGTCGCCTCTGTCCACTCGATTGAAGAATTATTTGCCACCTAAATTGCCTCTCTTGAAATCAATTCTGACGTGCTCGGGATAGGTGCCCGGCCTGCGTTTGCCTTTGACTGAGTATGCCACTACCAAGTCATCCTCCTCGAGCTCATTCAATACTTCACGATAATTTTTGCTCACATAGGGCGTGTCAACGCTGTGTGTTCGGTAGAGTGTATCAAAATCCACCACTTTGTTAGCAAAGGCTTCGCAAACCGATTTTTTAAGTGCATCGCGCGGGCGATTTAAGGAAAAGAGGAGTGGCATATCCGCATCGGCAGGGGAGTAGGTAAGCGAAGGGACGCCTTGGTCGGTAGTGGAGCTTTCTTTTGCCATGATGTCTTTCATGATCTCGTAGCCTTTGAAGTCCTTCGAGACAAAAATGAGCTTGTGCGACGTCCGGGTGCCTGCTTGATTTCTAAATGTGAAGGGTAAAACGAATTTGCCCCCCAACGCCTTAATCTCTTTTGCGAGTTCCTCCAGAATGAGGGCCTCGCGTAATTCTGGTGATTTGCCGGGAAGCAATGCCCGAAGCTGATCAGCTCTTTGTGCCCCGAAAAGTGCGTTCATATGGTCGGTAACCGCTGGGTTCGATATCCCTGCGTTTATCCGATTGTAGTTGAAGAAAAACACACAGTCGCATCCCCAATCCTTTATCACACCTTTGATTATTCCAAGAGAAAGGCCTTTGTAGCCGAAGGGGTCGACAAAGCTGAAAGAAGGCATCAGTCTTGTTTCGCGAAAAAACTTCTCAGCGTCTTCGTCGATCTCACCGTTGCGCACAATGGGCTTATTTATCAGCTTTTCGATTCCGGGAAGCTTGCTTATTTCAGAGGTCAACGTCGTCGTGTTGTTTTTGTCAGAATCGTTGAACAGACCCACGAACATCTTCGCCATTTTTGTGTGGTTGATAGCGTGTTCGAGTACAAGCAGCGGCGTGGACGCTGCGCCGTCTTTGTATCTGCCAGGTCCCGCGTAGAGATCGATGTAGGCTATTTTCCCGCCACTTTTCTCTGCCGTTGGCATGATCACGTTTGCCCAAGCGTAAAAATACTTTTGAACGATGCGTGCTTTGACCTCGGACTGGTCGGTTCGCTCGTCGAAAAATTTCTGTCCCATTTTGAACCTGCCTCGACAACCCTTGCGGGATGGAATAGAACAATTAACGAACAAACACAAGTTCTCAAACATCACCCACTTTCACCTGACAATCACCCCCGCCTCCGCTAAACCCGCCCCATGAACCCCTCCTTCCTCGCCGGCGTCCGCCGGGCTCTTCCCGTCATCCTCTCCGCCGCCCCGTTCGGCCTCCTGTTCGGGGCCTTGGCGGTGGACAATGGGCTGACCGTGTTTCAGGCGGCTTTGATGAGCGCTACGGTTTATGCCGGGGCGAGCCAGATGGTGGGGATCGAGCTGTTTGCGCGGTCACGCGCCGGCATGGCTGATCGCGTTTTCGATCTTTGTGGTGAACCTGCGGCACATGCTTTATTCGGCGACGACGGGGCGGCATTTTGGCGCGTATTCGGGGCTTCAGAAGGCGGCGGCGTTCTTCTTTCTGATTGATCCGCAGTTTGCCGAGACCGAGCGGGAGGTGGAGAAGAGTCGGCCGGTTTTCATTCGCCTGGTATATGGGGATGGGGCTGACCTTTTATCTGATCTGGCTTGGCCTCACGATCATTGGCGCGCTGTTTGGAAAGCTGCTGCCGGATCCGAAGCCTTGGGGCATCGATTTTCTTTTGACGATCTATTTCCTTGGCTTGGTCATGAGCTTCCGCAAGCGGCCGTTCTGGCTGCCGGTGGTGATTGTCTCGGCGGCGGCTTCGGTGCTGGCTTACAAGATTGTCGGCTCGCCCTGGCATGTGTCGCTCGGCGCGCTGGCGGGGGTGGCGTTTGCGGCCGTGTTTGGCGTGGAGCGCAAGGCTGATGTCTGACATTTACATCGCCATTCTCGGCGGGGCTTTTCTCACCTATCTGACCCGCATCGGCGGGCATCTCATCCTGTCGCGGTTTGAGCATATCCATCCGCGCGTCGAGGCGGCGCTGAATGCGGTGCCGGCGGCGGTCTTGACGACGCTGGTCGCGCCCGCCGCGCTGACGCAAGGCTGGCCGGAGACGGCGACATTGATCGTGGCGGCGATCGCGGCGCTGTATCTGCCTCTGCTCGGAATGTTCGCACTGGGTTGGGTGGTTATTGTGGCGCTGCGCTGGGTTTCAGGCGGATAGCCGCTGGTGATGTTCCAGCGGCGCGCACGCCGCCTCAAGCCATGGGCGAACGCTTGCCTCGACGATGGGTGAGAGCTCCTTGCGAACCCGCGCGTGGTAGGCGTCAAGCCATTGCAGCTCCTCGCGCGTCATAAGTGATAGGCGTCGAGCCATTGCAGCTCCTCGCGGGTCATCAGATGCGCGTCGATGAGGCGGCGGTCGATGGGGGCGAGGGTGATGGTTTCGAAGCCGAGCATCGGTCTGTCGCCGCCCGGAATTTCTTCGGCTTCGGTGACGATGATGAGGTTTTCGATGCGGATGCCGTATTCGCCCGGCTTGTAATAACCCGGCTCGTTGGAAAGGATCATCCCGGGCAGCAGCTCCTGCCGCCCGGTCTTGGCGATGCGCTGCGGGCCTTCGTGGACGGAGAGGTAGGAGCCGACGCCGTGGCCGGTGCCATGGGCATAGTCGAGGCCTGCTTTCCACAGCGCGGCGCGGGCGAAGGCGTCGATCTCCGCGCCTGTGGTTCCTTTCGGGAAGCGCAGCGTTGAGATGGCGATCATGCCTTTCAGCACCAATGTGAAGCGGCGGCGGAACTCGTCCGGGACCGCGCCGACTGCCAGCGTGCGGGTGATGTCCGTCGTGCCGTCCACATATTGACCGCCTGAGTCGAGCAGGAAAAGTTCGCCGTCCTGAAGCGTGCGATTGGTTTCCGTCGTGACGCGGTAATGGTTGATGGCGCCGTTGGGGCCGGTGGAGGAAATGGTGTCGAAGGAAATGTCGAGGAGCGGCATTTGCAGCATTTCGCCGGTGTTGGCGCGGCAAGTCTCGAGCTTTTCGGCGACGTCGATTTCAGTGAGCGTTCCGGGCTTTTGTTCATCGTACCAAGCAAGGAATGACGAGACCGCCGCACCGTCGCGGATATGGGCGGCGCGCGTTCCGGCCAGCTCGGTCTTGTTTTTCTGGGCGCGCGGGATGCGGGCGGGGTCCGTTGCCTCGACCACCTTTCCGCCCGCGCCTTCGACAATGCGGCGCAGCTGGTCGGCGGCGAGCGAAGGGTCGAGCGCGACGGACGCGCCGCCGGCTGCGAGCTTGCCAAGCTCTTCCTCCAAAGCGGCCGGCGGCATGCAGCGCGCAGAGCTGATTGAGATAGGCTTCGGTCTTGATGGGAGCTTGCGCTTGTCGAGGAAAAGCAGCGGCTCGCCTTCGGCCCTGATGATGGCGAAGCATAGGGCCAGCGGCGTGTGCGGCACGTCCTTGCCTCTGATGTTGAAGACCCAGGCGGCGGAGGACGGATCGGTGAGGACGCAGGCGGCTGCGCCACTTTCGACGGCGGCTTTGGACATGGCGGCGATCTTGTCGCGCGCCAGAACGCCCGCGTGACCGATGTCATGGATTGTCACCTGTTCCAGCGGCGCGGCGGGGCGGTCGGCCCAGATGGCGTCCACCGGATTGGACTTCACCGCGACCAGCGCGCCGCCGATGTCGGCCACAGCTTTCTCGAGGCCCTTCACTTCGCTGATTGTGTGCAGCCATGGGTCAAAGCCGATGCGCACGCCATTGGGCAGGCTGTCCTTGATCCATTTGGCCGGCGGATTGGCGACCAGATCTTCGGTGCTGAAGGTCTCAGGGTCCAGCTGTTGTGCCGCCTGCACCGTGTATCTGCCGTCAACGAAGACAAAAGCGTTGCTTTTCAGCACCAATGCGACGCCCGCCGACCCGGTGAAGCCGGTCAGCCAGGCGAGCCGCTCGGAGCCTTTGGCCACATATTCGCCCTGATGCTCATCGGAGCGGGGGACAAGAAGCCCTGAAATGCCATGTGCGTCAAAAAGCGCCCGAAGGCTCGCTATCCTTGGGGCAGCGAGGGCTGGATTGGCGGTGGAGGCGAAGTTTTGGAAGCGCGCGGGCATGATTTTTCCTGATTTGCCCCTTTCTAGTGGCTTGGAGCCAAGCGGGCAATCGAATCAATTTTGGCCAATTGATCAAAATCGATTGTGCTGCATTGCACAATTATGACTTCGCCCCTGCAATATTTGCAGAGGAGTCATGCAAAAACAGGGGTGCCGCCGCCGCATTTGCCTGCCTAGCTTCCCGTTGCGGACGGGGTGATTTGGTTTTGCTCATGCCGCTTGTGCCGAAAGGAGTGATCCGATGACACAATTTGAACTGAAGCGCGGCCTGACAAAGCGGGCGGCGGAATCGACCGGGGCGGGAATGAACAGATTTGCGGCGTCCTATGCAAAGGGCGGCATTATGGCGCTTGAGGGCGGCCCAGTGACCATGCTCGGGCTGATGCCGGGCGAAGTGCGCCGCACCCGGCCCGGCTCGACAAGAGCGGGGTATGCGAAGGGGTATGCGCTGCGGGGGTGGTGATTTGGGCTTTTCTTAAGCCGCGTCCGCTCATATGTGTTGAAAAACGCGAAAAGGGCGGCGGCATTTGAACATCATCTCCACGAAATTCCATGGGACGGCGGCCAGTTTCGCGCTCGCCGCCGTCTTGAACATGTCTCTGGCTGGAGCAGCCCCTGCGGCCAGCTTTGACTGCGCCAAGGCGAAGAGCAAAATCGAAAAAGCCATCTGCACCGATCAGGAGCTTTCCAGTCTCGACGAATTTCTCGGACGCTATTACGCCGGGGCGCTGGAGACGGCGAAAGATGCGGCGGCATGTGTGAAGGCCGATCAGAAGGCCTGGGTGAAGAATGTGCGCGACGCCTGCGGGCCGAAGTCCACCTGTCTGACGCCAGCCTATCTGGAGCGGCTTTCGACGCTGAGCGGTTTGCAGCCGGGGATGAACCTGATCGAGATCGTTGATCTGCCGCATGTCCCGACTCTGGTGGCCGTTATACCGCCGGAAGCGGATTTTGCGCTGAGCAAAGTCAAAACGCCATTTGAGCTGACGGGTCGGCTGGTCTGGGAGCAGGCGGATCAGATGAACATGGGCTATGCTGTCAAACCTGCCAATGGCAAGGCGCGGGCGTTTGTGCTGGACATGTCCATCGGCAACAGCCCGGCGCACGAGTTGGTCAAATATTTCATCGACCGGACGCCCAAGCCGCAATACCGGGTGCGGGGGGTGAAGGATGACGAGGCGGAAGGCTATGCCTTGGGCGAGTGCCGGTTTGTGTATGAGATGCCGTAGGAGGTGAAGAAACGGGAATGGTCAAGCGCCTTGCATTTAACAGTTAAATGCGCCATCATTCATTTATAGACTGCAAGTCGGGATTCCGCGGAGTCATGAGCGCCGAGACCATTGACCACGCCACGCTGGCGCATCTTGCCGAGGCGGGCGCTTTACATGGCACGCGCGTGGTGGGCCAAGCGGGCGGCTGGGCGCTGATGGTGAGTTTCGGCGCGGGCGAGCGGGCTTTGGCGGCGCAGCGCAGCCGAAAGGCGCGCGTGTTCAAGCGCATGGAGACGCTGGTTTCTTATCTCCAGGGCGTCGGCGTATCGCGTTTCGAGGTGGAGGCAGCGGGATATTCGCCGGAGACATCCGGAACCAGCGCCCGCCCAGACCGCGCCGCCGCTTTGCGCAATGCGCATAAGGCTTTGGCGCACGACGCATGGTTCAAGGCGCAGGTTCAATTGGCCTTGAGTGAGGTAGATGAACCCGAAACGAATTGGACATCCAACGAAGCCGCGAAAGCCGCGTGGGCGAAAAAGCGCGGCGAGCTTGCGGCGGGAGCCATTGATTGAAAGTCGTCTGGCTGCCCCGCGCTCTTTCGGACCGGGATGCCCAAATTGACCATATCGCTCAAGACAGTCCCAAAGCTGCAATCGACCAAGGCGACCGGATCGAGAGCCAGATTGAGACGCTGAGCGCCTATCCGGAAATGGGCCGCGAAGGGCGCGTCGCCGGAACGCGGGAGCTTGTGGTGAGCCGGACGCCGTTCATTGTGGTTTATCGGGTGCGGGCGGAGCGGGTCGAGATATTGCGTGTGCTGCACGGGGCGCAGATGTGGCCGCTGGGGGAGGGGTGAGGGCGCGCCTAGCCTATCCCCAGTCCAGCACAACCTTCCCGCAGCCGCCCTGTTTCATCAGCGCAAACCCCTGCGCGAACTCCGCCGCCTTCATCCGGTGCGTGATGACCTTCCTCACATCCAGCCCCGACTGCAGCATGGCGATCATTTTGTACCAGGTTTCGAACATTTCGCGGCCATAGATGCCCTTGATGGTCAGCGACTTGAAGATGACGCGGTTCCAGTCGACTGTGGTGGGGCCGGAAGGGATGCCGAGCATGGCGATCTTGCCGCCCATGATCATGTGGTCCACCATCTGGTCGAAGGCCTTCGGCGCGCCGGACATTTCGAGGCCAATGTCAAAGCCCTCGACCATGCCGATGCGCCGCATGACGGACTGCAAATCCTCGTGGGCGACATTGACGGTCACGGCGTCGGTGACCTCATTGCACAGCGACAGGCGGTAATCGTTGATGTCGGTCACCACGACATGGCGCGCGCCGACATGGCGGCAGACAGCGGCGGCCATGATGCCGATGGGGCCCGCGCCGGTGATCAGCACGTCTTCGCCGACCAGATCATAGGAGAGGGCGGTGTGGACGGCGTTGCCGAGCGGGTCGAGAATAGCGCCGATCTCGTCGTCGATTTCCGGCGGCAGATGGATGGCGTTGAAGGCGGGGATTTTGACGAATTCGGCAAAGGCGCCCGGCACATTGACGCCGACGCCTTGGGTTTCTGGATCGAGGTGAAAATGCCCGGCGCGGGCCATGCGGCTTTTCATGCCGATGAGATGGCCTTCGCCCGAGACGCGGTCGCCGACTTTGACGGTGCGGACATGGCTGCCGATTTCGACCGCGACGCCGGCATATTCATGGCCGACGACCATCGGCACCGGAATGGTCTTCTGCGCCCATTCATCCCATTTCCAGATATGCAGGTCCGTGCCGCATATGCCGGTCTTGGCGACTTTGATGAGGATTTCATCCGGGCCGATCTGACGGGGACGGGTTCATCGCGCAGGGTCAGGCCCTCGGCGCGTTCGGCTTTGACTAGTGCGCGCATGATGATAATTCCGGCGAGAATAAATCCGGTGACAGTGCACTTAATTGCACGCATATTCTGAGTTCAAATTTCCTGAGGTCGCCAGTGCAATTAAGTGCACTGTCACCGGATTTATTCTCACCGGAATTATCATCATATCACTCCCAGTTCTTTGCCAGCCTGCGTGAACGCATAGATCGCGGCGTCAATGTCTTTTGCTGAATGGGCGGCGGACATCTGGGTGCGGATGCGGGCTTTGCCCTTGGGCACGACGGGGAAGAAGAAGCCCGAGACGTAGATTCCGTGCTCGTAAAGTTTCGCCGCCAGATCCTGCGCGGCCTTGGCCTCGCCGAGCATGACCGGGATGATCGGGTGGTCGCCGGGCTGCAGGGTGAAACCGGCGGCGCTCATGCCGGCGCGGAAGCGGCGCATGTTGTCGAACAGGCGCTCACGCAAATGATCGCCGTCACGGGCGAGATCGATGGCTTTGCAGGCGGCGGCGGTGATCGCCGGGGGCAGGGCGTTGGAGAAGAGATAGGGGCGCGAGCGCTGGCGCAGGAGATCGACAATGGGTTTCGCCGCCGCGATATAGCCGCCCATTGAGCCGCCGAGCGCCTTGCCGAGCGTGCCCTGAGAGAATATCGACCTCGACGCCGAATTTAGACGGTGTGCCGCGGCCTTGGGGACCGATGAAGCCGGTGGCGTGGCAGTCATCGACCATGATGAGCGCGCCATAGATGTCGGCTAGCCTGCGGATGTCGGGAAGGCGGGCGAAAAAACCGTCCATCGAGAAGACGCCGTCGGTGACGATGACGATGCGGCGGGCGTTGGCTTCGCGGGCGGCTTTCAGCTGGGTTTCCAGATCGTCCATGTCGCCATTGGCGTAGCGGTAGCGCGCCGCTTTCGAGAGGCGCACGCCGTCGATGATCGAGGCGTGGTTGAGGCTGTCGGAGATGATCGCGTCCTTGTCGCCGAACAGCGGCTCGAACACGCCGCCATTGGCGTCGAAACAGGCGGCGTAGAGGATGGAATCCTCCTGGCCGACATAGGCGGCGATCTTTGATTCAAGTTCGGCGTGCAAGTCATTGGTTCCGCAGATGAAACGCACAGACGCCATGCCGAGGCCGTGCGTGTCGAGCGCCTGCTTGGCGGCGGCGATGAGGTCGGGATGGTCGGCGAGGCCGAGATAATTGTTGGCGCAGAAGTTCAAAACCTGCCGCCCGCCCGCGACCTTGATATGCGCCGACTGCGGCGAGGTCAGCGGGCGCTCGGTCTTCCACAGCGAGGCGTCGCGGATTTCGGCGAGCTCTTCGGCGACGGCGGACAAGTATGGCTTGGGAATGGTTTTGCATGGCGGGGCCTCGCTGACGGGAATCCAGTCTCGACGGTCACTATACAAGAATTTGCGCGGCGCGCAGCGGCTGGAAACCGGACCTTGCTTAAAGCCATGGACCGGCTAGAGTTGACATATGAACAGCATCTATCTGCTCAAAGCCAGCAAGTTTGTCGTGGTGGAGTCCCATCACACGCGCCAGCATGAGCTTCTGCGCCTGTGCGCCAGGGTCGGCTACAGCCCGCACTGATTTCTCCGCATTCTTGAATTTCCACGATTTTCAACAGTTTGCAGGAGAAATCCATGTCCTATCAAAACTATTCAACGCAGCAGATGCAGGCCATTGACGCCGCGCACCATCTGCATCCGTTCACCGATTCCAAAGCGCTTCGCGCCGCAGGTTCGCGCATCATCACACGGGCCGAAGGGCCGTTCATCTATGACTGCGAGGGGAATGAAATCCTCGACGGGATGGCCGGGCTTTGGTGCGTCAATCTCGGCTACAGCCGGCCGGAGCTGGCGGAGGCGGCGGCGCGGCAGATGAATGAGCTGCCCTATTACAATTCCTTCTTCAAATGTTCGACTCCGACGCCGGTGCTTTTGGCGCAGAAGCTGGCACAGATTGCGCCTGCGCATATCAACCAGGTGTTTTTCGGCTCGTCCGGGTCGGAGTCGAATGACACGGCACTGCGGCTGGCGCGGCATTATTGGGCCATTGAAGGCAAGCCTTCGAAGAACCGGATCATTTCGCGGAAATCCGCCTATCACGGCTCGACCATCACCGGCGCGTCACTCGGCGGGATGCAGGGGATGCATGACCAGCTGTATGGCGCGGTGCCGAACATTGTGCATGTCATGGCCCCTTACGCGTTTGAGCTGGCGCTGCCGGGCGAGAGCGACCATGATTTCGGCATCCGCGCCGCCAAGGCGATTGAGGACGCCATTCTGGAAGCGGGCGCGGACAATGTCGCCGCCTTTATCGGCGAGCCGATCATGGGGGCGGGCGGGGTGAAAATTCCGCCGGAAAGCTACTGGCCGGAAGTGCAGCGCATCTGCCGCAAATATGACATTCTGCTGATGCTGGACGAGGTCATCACCGGCTATGGCCGCACCGGGCGAATGGTTCGGCTGCCAGTCGATGGGCATCGAGCCGGACATGATCACCACCGCCAAGGCGCTGACCTCCGGCTACCTGCCGCTGTCGGCGCTGCTTGTGTCCGACCGCGTGGCGAATGCGGTCGTGGAAAAAGGCGGCGAGTTCAATCATGGCTACACTTATTCGGGCCATCCGGTCTGCTGCGCCGTGGCGCTGGAATGCATTGCCATCACCGAGCGGGAAGGGCTGATCGAGCGGGTGAGGAACGACACCGGGCCTTATTTCCGCAAGCGGCTGATGGAGGAAGTCTCCGGCCACGGCATAGTCGGGCAGGTGCGCACATTCGGGCTGCTTGGCGCCATCGAGATTGTCAAAGACAAAGAGACGCGCGAGCGCTTCCCGGAGGCGCTTGGGCCGGCCTATCTGGTGCGCGACAAGGCGATCGCCAACGGCATGATGATGCGCGCCGTCGGTGACACAATGATCCTGTCGCCGCCGCTGATCTGGACGCGGGAGACCATTGATCTTGCGGTTGGACGGATCGTCAAAGCGCTGGATTCGGCGGAGAAGGAGCTGCGCGCTGCCTGACGAGCATTATGTCAACCCGGAGCTGGCCGAGCTGTATGATCTAGACAGCCCATGGTCGCCTGACCGGGATTTTTACCTGTCCCAAGCCGGGCCGCCGCCGCAATCCATCCTTGACCTCGGCTGCGGCACCGGGCTGATCTGCAACGCCTATGCAGAATTGGGCCATGGGGTGACAGGTGTTGATCCAGCGCCGGCCATGCTTGAGATTGCGCGGAGGAAGCCGTGCGGCGCGCAGATTGAATGGGTCGAGGCGACGGCTCAGACATTCCGGTCGGACAAGCGCTTTGACCTCATCATCATGACAGGGCATGCGTTTCAGGTGCTTCTGGAGGACGCGGATGTCCGTGCGGCGTTTGAGACGATGCGGATTCATCTGAAGCCTGAAGGCAAGTGCGTGTTTGAATCGCGCAACAGGGCGATAGACTGGGCGGTGGAATGGAGTGGCGAATTCTCGCTGGAAACGCCGCAGGCGGCGGTCCGCGAGTCTTGGCGCGTGTTTCCCATGACGAATGACAGGCTGAAATTTGAATCGGTCTACAGCTTTCCGGACAAGACGCTGATTTCCAAAAGCGAACTCCGCTTCATGAGCCAAGCCGAAATAGAGGCTCAGCTCAAGGCTGCGGGGCTTCGTGCTGAAAGTCTATTCGGAGATTGGGACGGCGCGCTGTTTGACCAGAAGTCATCCAAGGAAATGATTTTCACCGTCCGCACGGCCTGACGCAAAATGACGAAAACCGCGCTCCTCTGATTGCTCACAGGAACGCGGATCGCCAAAATACGCATGGCCTCCGCGATGATACGCGTGCGAAGGAAACTAAAGCTCCGGTACGCAATACCTGATCCGGAGCGTTGGCAGCGCATTACCGCCGCCGTACTTTCTCTTTTAGCGGCACATCGTTACCGTGCGGTTATCAGGAGCCTAAGTATTGGTTAATCATGTGATTTTTTTGAGTTTTTTCGTTTCGCTGCGTTAACTCTTGGGCAGGCCGCGCAGCATGGTGATGATGGCGCTGAAATCCTTCGACGCCATTTCCATTGGCGTTGAACAGCGAATAGAGCTGGCCCGCGAGGTTGCCCAGCGGCGTGATGGCGGCATTGTTCTGCGCCTCATTCTGCGCCAGCTTCAGGTCTTTGGCCATCAGTGCGGAGGTGAAACCCGGCTTGAAATTGAAATTTGCCGGCGAGGCGGGAACCGGCCCCGGCACCGGGCAATATTTCAACAGCGCACGGCTGATGCCGGATTTGCTCGTGGCCACATCGAAAAGCACCTGTTCGGACAGGCCGAGCTTTTCGGCGAGGAGAAACGCCTCCGACACGCCGAGCATGGAAATCCCGAGCATCAGATTATTGCAGATTTTCGCCGCCTGGCCCGCGCCGTCTCCGCCGCAATGGATGATGCGGTCCGCCATCGCCTGCAGAATCGGCTTGGCGCGGGTAAAGGCGTCCGCCGCGCCGCCCGCCATGATGGTCAGCGTGCCGTCCTTCGCGCCCGCAACGCCACCGGAGACAGGCGCATCGAGCGACAGATGGTCATGGTCGTCGGCGATCTTGTGCGCCTCGCGCGAGGCTTTCACTTCAATGGTGGAGCAGTCGACGAAGAGCGTGCCGGGCTTCGCCATGGCGCAGAGCTCGGCATAGACATTCATCACTTTGCCGCTGTCGAGCAGCATGGTGATGACCGCGTCCGCACCGGCAATCGCCGCCGCGCCGCTCAGCTTGATGTCCACGCCGTTCGTCCGCGCGGTCTCGCGGCTCGACTCGATGAGATCAAACCCGGCAACTTTGTGCCCGCTCCTGACCAGACAGGCCGCCATGGGGCCGCCCATATTGCCAAGGCCGATGAATGCAATTGTCGCCATATGTGTTCCTCCCGAAGACAGATTAAGCGGCTGTATTATTTTCATAGCGAAATTTAAGCTGACACTGGCGCAGCTGGTCTGGCTGGCGGCGGAGAGTTGGGCTAAGCGGGCGCATGACCCGCGCCATCATGCTGCAAGGAACTGGCTCTGATGTCGGCAAGACCGTGCTCGTTGCAGGGTTGTGCCGTTTGGCGCGCAACCGCGGCATCAGGGTGAAACCGTTCAAGCCGCAAAACATGTCGAACAATGCGGCGGTGGCGGACGACGGCGGCGAGATCGGGCGGGCGCAGTGGCTGCAGGCGTTCGCTTGCGGCGTTACGCCGTCGGTGCACATGAATCCGGTATTGCTCAAACCGCAGTCGGAAAACGGGTCGCAGATCATTGTTCAAGGCAAGGTCTGGGGAGAGGCGAAGGGCAGAGACTATCAGCGCATCAAACCGCAGCTGCTGGAAGCCGTGCTGCAATCCTATGAGCGTTTGAAAAGGGACGCAGATATCATCATCGTTGAAGGCGCGGGCTCGCCAGCGGAAATCAATCTGCGGGCAGGCGACATCGCCAATATGGGGTTTGCGACCAAGGCCGATGTGCCGGTGGTTCTTGTCGGGGACATAGACCGGGGCGGGGTGATCGCATCGCTTGTGGGCACACATGCGATCCTGCCGGAGGAGGACCGGCGGATGATCGCGGGCTTTCTCATCAATAAGTTCCGGGGTGATGTTTCGCTGTTTGATGACGGCATTGAAGCGGTGAGGGCGCGCACAGGCTGGCCCTGCTTCGGCGTCGTGCCTTGGCTCAAGGCCGCTTCACGCCTGCCGCCGGAGGATTCGGTGGCGCTGGACTATTTGGTACCTTCAAGAGCGGGAACAGCGAAAATCGCTGTGCTTGTTCTTGACCGGATTTCAAACTTTGACGATTTCGAGCCACTGCGACATGAAGCGGGTGTTGAAGTTGTGATGGTGAAATCGGGCGCGGCCATTCCGGAGGACGCGGCGCTTGTCATCATTCCCGGCTCGAAATCCACAATTACTGACCTAGCCGCGCTGCGCCGCAATGGCTGGGAGGAAGATATTTTGAAGCATCACGCCTCGGAGCGTCCGGTGCTCGGCGTGTGCGGCGGTTATCAGATGCTCGGCACGGAGATTGCCGATCCGATGGGTCTTGAGGGCGCGCCGTCCACAATCAAAGGTCTCGGCCTCCTTGATGTGTCAACACAGATGGAGCCGGAGAAAGCGGTCAGGAATGTCGAAGCATTTTCCGAGGCATTTTCTGCTGCGGTCAAGGGCTACGAGATTCACATCGGGCAAAGTTCCGGGCCCGATTGCTCCCGGCCCTTTTCAATGATTGGAGGCAGAAATGACGGCGCGGTTTCAGTGGGCGGGCTGGTGATGGGCACGTATCTTCACGGCCTTTTTGGCAATGATGATTTCCGGGCAAAGTTTCTGCGGAAGCTCGGCCTTGCAGCGGCGGGCGGCGGTTACTGGGCGGATGTCGATTCCGCGCTGGACGAGATCGCGGCGGAGCTGGATGCGCTCGGGCTTGGCACTGTGCTGGATGCGGCGCGTTAGCCGCCGTCAGCCATATCCTTCTCGATCTCCTCCAGCTCTATCAGCAGCGAAAGCCGGTTCTGGCGCGCGATGGTCTGCCACGGGACAGCCGAAATTGCCGCTTCAAGGCCCCAGAGCAGGTTCAGGCTCGGCTTAGAAGCAGACCGGCGAACCAAGGCATAGGCCCGCGCCGCGCCCAGCGCTTTGAGCTGACTAAACGAGCTTATGCCGGCGCCAGCCAGCATCGCTTCCGACTTTGGCCCAAGGCCCGGAAACTCCCTTATGGCTTTGCTGTCCATGAACTCTCCACATGTCGCGAAATCATGCGCAGTATGGCGCGGGCTCGATTGACATTGGCCGCCGCGCGCGCGTATCACCATGTCACACGATTGGTTTCCAAAGGTGAAAGCCGGAGGAATTCAAAGGGAATGTGACTGGCGTACCCATCAGGGCGCTATTATCACGGCCGACCCCGCGACTGTAGAGCGGTGAGGGACCATCCAAAATGCCACTGGGAAACCGGGAAGGCGGATGGACACCTTGGACCCGCGAGCCAGGAGACCTGCCGATCGTTCAGGGCAATCGCGCCCGCCTTTCACGGGGAATTTTCCCCGCAGCCCAACACGGAGGTTGTCATGGCTGCACGTTCGATCGTTTCTTCAGGTTCCAAAACCGTTTCCGAGCGCATGGTTGCAGGTTTTGCGGCGCTTTTCCTTGGCGCGTTCTTTGTCTGGGGCGCGGGTCTGGCGCAGTCGGACACGCTGCACAATGCAGCGCATGACACGCGCCATTCTTACGGATTTCCCTGCCACTAAGGGCTCTCCGCCATGATTGTCCGTTATTTGCTCGCCGCGCTTGCGGCCGGGCTGCTCGCAGGCATTTTGATGACGCCGGTGCAGATGCGGCAGGTTGTTCCTATCCTGCTGCAGGCCGAGCAGTTCGAAGGCGCGGCGCCTCATGACCATGCTGCAGGAGCCGCCGCGCACGCGCATGTGGAAGCTGTTGGGCCGGTCAGCGAAGAAAAGCCGCTGCCGCTTGGGCGCTTCTGGAACACGGTATTTGCCAATCTCGTGACTGGCGCGGGGTTCGCGCTTTTGATGACAGGCGTGTCGCTGGTGACCGGCGTCAGCATCCGTTTCTCCACCGGATTGGCGTGGGGGGCGGCGGGATGGCTTGCGGTGCAATTTCTTCCCGGCATTGGCCTGCCGCCCGAACTTCCGGGATTTCCCTACGTCGATCTGCAGGCGCGGCAATATTGGTGGATTGCGGCCGTTGCCGCGTCCATTGTTGGATTGGCGCTCTTGTTCCTGCGCGGGGAAAGCATCGCGCGTGCCGCCGGCATTGCGCTGCTGCTGGCACCGCATCTTTACGGCGCGCCGCAGCCGGCGGATATCGCATCCAATGTCCCGGCTTATCTTGCCGCTGAATATGTGATGGCGGCGCTTTCAACGACATTGTTCTTCTGGCTGGCCCTTGGCCTTATCCTTGGCTTCTTCATGGACCGCAGCGGGAAAGCCGCGTGAGCGGGCCGCGCAAAATAGTTCTCGTCATTGGCGGGGCGCGCTCCGGCAAATCGGCGTTCGCTGAAGATTTGGCGGCGAAGTCCGGGCTGGCCAAAATCTATGTTGCGACAGGACAGGCGTTTGACCGCGAAATGTCTGACCGGATCGACATCCACAAGGCGCGGCGCGGGCCGGAATGGGAGAATGTCGAGGATCCGTTTGACCTTACGGGCGTGCTCAAGGACGCGGCTGGCGGGGGAAAGACTGTTCTCGTGGACTGCCTTACACTCTGGGTCACCAATTTGATGCTTGCGCAGAAGGACGTTGACGCGGAAGCGGACGCGCTGCTTGACCTGTTGCCGTCGCTGGAGGGCGAGGTGATCTTCGTGTCCAGCGAGGTTGGATTGGGCATTGTGCCGGACAATTACATGGCCCGCGCCTTCCGCGACCATGCAGGGAAACTGCACCAGCAGATCGGCGTGCTGGCGGATGAGGTCTATTTCGTCGCGGCCGGGTTGCCGCTGAAAATGAAGGGTTAAGACATGAACGAGGGGAAGATTCCCGCCACCGTCATCACCGGCTTTCTCGGCTCGGGCAAGACGACGATGATCCGCAATATTCTCGAAAACGCAGGCGGGCGACGCATAGCGCTTATTATCAATGAGTTTGGCGATCTCGGAGTGGACGGCGACGTGCTGCGCGGCTGCGGGGCGGAGGCTTGCTCGGAAGACGATATTATCGAGCTGACCAATGGCTGCATCTGCTGCACGGTGGCGGATGATTTCATTCCGACCATGACGAAGCTTTTGGACAAGGACCGCAAGGTCGATCACATTATCATCGAGACTTCCGGCCTCGCCCTGCCGCAGCCATTGGTCGCGGCGTTCAACTGGCCGGAGGTGAAAACCCGCGTTACAGTCGACGGCGTCATCACTGTCATCGACGCCGCCGCCGTCGCGGCTGGCCGCTTCGCCGACGACGAGGAGGCGCTGGCGGCGCAGCGGGCGGCGGACCCGTCGTTTGAACACGACAATCCGGTGGAGGAAGTGTTTTCCGACCAGATCATGGCGGCGGACCTGATCGTTTTGAACAAGAGTGACCTCGTGTCGGCGGCGGCGATGTCGGACGTGAAGGCGCAGATCAATGCGGGCAGTCCGAGGCCGCTGAAAATATTGGCTTCGGAACAAGGAAAGCTGCCCATCGAGGTTCTTCTGGGCCTGTCATCGGCGACGGAAGATCTGATTGCCGGCCGCAAGTCGCATCATGAATTGGAACATGCGGGCAGCGAAATGCATGACCATGATGATTTCGATTCTTTCGTCGCTGAAGCAGGACAGATCACCGATCCAGCCGCTTTCATCACCGGCCTCAAGGCGCTGATCGGGCACCACGACATTCTGCGCCTGAAAGGCTTCGCCGCCGTCAAGAACAAGCCGATGCGGCTGGTCATTCAGGCGGCGGGCGGTCGGATCGACACCTATTATGACCGCGCCTGGAACGCTGGCGAGGCGCGCGGATCGCGGCTGGTGGTGATCGGCCTCAAGGGGCTGGATGGGGTGGAAATCCGGTCCGCCATATCAGCGCTCGCCTGATCCATGCATCTGCTCCTCGCCCAGAAGGGAACCATCGCCGAGGGGCAGGAGGCGGTTGATCTTGGTCAATCACCCGCCGATGTGATTTTCCTCTCGGCGGCGGACACCGAGATTGCGGCGCTGGCGCAGGCGCGCAAGGAAATGGGCGGTGACGCGCCGGAACTGCGTCTGGCAAATCTGCTTTCCCTTCAACACCCTCTTTCCGTTGACACCTATGTCGAGCGCACGACGCGGCATTCGAAGCTGGTGATCGTGCGCATTCTGGGCGGCGAGGGCTATTGGCCATATGGTCTGGAGGCGCTGCATGCGATGGCGGTGACGCATGGGGTGAGGCTGGCGGTTTTGCCTGGGGATGACCGGGCTGATCCGGGGCTGGAACGGTTTTGCACTTTGGCGGCGGAGGATTGTAATTCGCTTTGGCGGTATTTGGTTGAAGGCGGGGCGGGGAATGCGGCGGGGCTTCTGGCCTATGCCAAGGCGTTGGTTTCGGCGGGGAGAAGCCTGCCGCCGCTGCGCCGCTGCTGAAGGCCGGGGTTTGGTGGCCGGGCATCGCCACCGCCAGGCTGGGAGAGGTGCTCCTTGCTTGGAAAGATCAGCGCGAGGCGCCCATCGCCATCATCTTCTACCGCGCCCTTTTGCAATGCGGTCAGACCGCCGCCATCTCTGCGCTGATAGACGCCTTGCAACAGCTTGGCCTCAATCCGCTGCCGATCTATATCTCCTCGCTCAAGGACGACATCTCCGCCGCCACCGTCTCGTATCTTTTCTCCCAAGCCAGTCCTGCGCTCGTCCTCAACGCCACCGGATTTTCCGTCAGCGCCCCCGGTTCCGAATGGAAGGGCACCGTGCTGGACCATGGCGGCGCACCGGTTTTTCAGGTGGTGCTTTCCGGCACGTCCGAAGAGGCGTGGCTCGCCTCGGCGCAGGGCCTCACCACGCGTGACTTGGCGATGAATGTCGTGCTGCCAGAAGTCGATGGCCGCGTATTTTCCAGAGCCATCTCGTTCAAGGCGGCTTCGGAGTATGACGCGGATGTTGAATGCAACATCGTCGCGCACCGGGCGCGGGGCGACCGGGTGGCGTTCGTCGCGGAGCTTGCGGCGAATTGGGTACGGCTTCGGAAAAAGCCAGCTTGCGAGCGCAACGTCGCCATCAGTCTTCGCCAACTATCCGAACCGCGACGGGCGCATCGCCAACGGCGTCGGCCTCGACACGCCTGCCGGGACGATTGAAGTCATGCGGGCGATGCGGGCGGCGGGGTATGAGACGGGTGAGCTGCCAGAGGACGGTGATGCGCTGATCCGGCTTTTGTCGGAAGGGGTGACGAACAAGACGGGCGAGGGGCGGATTGTCCGCGAGACGCTTTCCTTGAGTGAATACAAGGGCTTCTTCGAAAGCCTGCCGAAAGTGATTCAAGACAAGGTCACGGAACGCTGGGGCGGCGCCGGAGAGCTGATCCTTTCTTCCAAAGCCAATCTTTCGCGCTGCCGCTCATGCGCTTTGGAAATATCATGATCGGCATCCAGCCGGCGCGCGGCTACAATATCGATCCGAAGCAAAGCTACCATTCGCCCGACCTGCCGCCGCCGCACGGATATCTGGCCTTCTATGCCTTCCTGCGGCTGAAATTCGGCGCAGACGCGATTGTGCATATGGGCAAGCACGGCAATCTGGAATGGCTGCCGGGCAAGGCGCTGTCGCTGTCGGCAGGAGTGTTTTCCGGAAGCCGTTCTCGGGCCGGTTCCGAACATCTATCCGTTCATCGTCAATGATCCGGGCGAAGGCACGCAGGCCAAGCGGCGGACGTCGGCGGTCATCATCGACCATCTGACGCCGCCGCTGACGCGGGCGGAGACCTACGGGGCGCTGAAGGATCTGGAGGCGCTGGTTGATGAATATTTCGAGGCGTCGGGGTTTGATCCGCGGCGGCTGAAGGTGCTGGGGCCACGCATTCTTGAGCTGGTGCGGGACACTGGGCTGGATGTTGATGCCGGGATAGGCAAGGAGGACGGCGAGGCGGCGGCATTGCAGAAGCTGGACGGATATTTGTGCGAGCTGAAGGAGATGCAGATACGCGACGGGCTGCATGTGTTCGGGAGAGCGCCGGAGGGGCGGCTGTTGGATGATCTGGTTGTCGCGCTGGCGCGGCTGCCGAGGGGGAACGGGGAGAGCCTGCACCGGGCGATTGCCAATGATTGTTTTGCCGCTTCTGCGCTGTCAGCTTCGTTCACTCGGAGCGAGGCGCCCCCACCCCTAACCCCTCCCCACAAGGGGGAGGGGGACAAGAAGGCGCTCCGGAACCCCTCCCCCCTGTGGGGAGGGGCAGGGGTGGGGGCGCCTCGCGCCGAACTTGCGGGTGATGGCGACACCGCTTTCGACCCGCTGGACTGCGACATGGCGCAGCCATGGCAGGGACCAAAGCCCAACATCCTGGCCTCCCTTTCCCAAGCCCCTTGGCGCACCAACGGCGACACGGTCGAACGCATCGAACTCCTCGCCTCCGCCCTCGTCTCCGGCGAAATCGCGTGTCCTGAAAACTGGCCGCGCACCAAGGCCGTGATGGATGAAATCACCGCCCGCATCCGCCCCTCCGTCATTGCCTGCGGCCCCGCCGAAATCACCGGCATCCTCACCGCTCTCTCTGGCCGCTTCGTCCCGCCCGGCCCGTCCGGCGCGCCGACGCGGGGGCGGCCGGATGTTCTGCCGACGGGGCGGAATTTCTACTCGGTCGATCCGCGCGCCGTGCCGACGCAGACGGCTTGGGAGCTGGGCAAGAAGAGCGCCGAGCTGCTCATCACCCGCTACCGGCAGGATCATGGCGGCTGGCCGACATCGATTCGGCCTCACCTGCTGGGGCACGTCCAACATGCGCACCGGCGGCGACGACCTGGCGCAGGCGTTCGCGCTGATAGGGGCGAAGCCCGTCTGGGAGAACAATTCCAAGCGTGTCACCGGCTATGAGATCACGCCGCTGGCGGTTCTGGGCCGGCCGCGCGTCGATGTGACTTTGCGCATTTCCGGTTTTTTCCGCGACGCGTTTCCGGATCAGATTGCGCTGTTTGACCAAGCCGTGCGGGCCATCGGGGCTTTGGACGAGGATGCTGCGGACAATCCGGTCGCGCACAGAATGGCATTGGAAAAAGAGACGCTGCTGGCAAATGGCGCGTCTTCTTCCGAAGCCCTTCTGCGCTCCGGCTACCGCGTCTTCGGCTCCAAAGCCCGGCTCCTACGGCGCAGGGCTGCAGGCGTTGATCGACGAGGGCGGCTGGGCGGACAGGAAGGATTTCGCTGAGGCCTATTTGGTCTGGGGCTCCTATGCCTATGGCGCGAACGCAGAAGGAAAGCTTGAGCGGCAGGGGATGGAGCGGCGGCTGAAGAGCCTCGACGCCGTGGTGCAGAACCAGGACAACCGCGAGCATGACCTTCTGGATTCCGACGATTATTACCAGTTCGAAGGCGGCATGAGCGCCGCTGTCGAAGCGCTGAAAGGCGCGCGGCCGGTCATCTATCACAACGACCATTCGCGGCCCGAAAGGCCGGTTATACGCACGCTGGAGGAGGAGATTTCCCGCGTGGTCCGCGCCCGCGTCGTCAATCCGAAATGGATCGCCGGCGTGATGCGCCACGGCTACAAGGGCGCGTTCGAGATTGCGGCGACGGTGGATTACATGTTCGCCTTTTCGGCGACGACCGGCGCGGTGAGGGACCATCACTTTGACGCGGTTTACAATGCGTTCATCGCGGACGAGACTGTGCGCCGGTTCATGGCGGAGAAGAACCCGGCGGCCTTGCGGGAAATGGCGGCGCGGCTGGTGGAGGCGATGGACCGGGGGCTTTGGAAGGCCCGGAGCAATTCGGCGCGGTTCGAGTTGGAAAAGCTCGCGGCAGCGGCACAAAGTTGACGCGCCCCATCATGGCCGTCATCCCGGCCAAGGAGCGAAGCGACGCGAGCCGGGACCCATTCCGGAGGGGTTGAAGTTTGCGCGCGACCTGTATCAAGTGCTTCTCGCTCGTCGTCGGAATGGGTCCCGGATCGGCTTAGCCGTACGGGACGACGCCGCGTGGGGGTAGGCCGTTGCAGGCGGCGCATTGCAGTGAAAGATGAAAGGTTTTCAAACAGATGACGGATGAACCTGAGAGCCTGATTCAAAACTCCAACGAACGCCACGCCTCGAAAATGGCGAAGAAAAAAGCCGCGCGCGACAAGATCATGGCGACCAAGACCGATGAGAAGGGCCTCATCATCGTCCATACCGGTAAGGGCAAGGGCAAATCAACGGCGGCGTTCGGCATGATTTTCCGGCATATCGCGCACGGTTTTCCCTGCGCCGTCGTGCAGTTCATCAAGGGCGGCATGTCCACCGGCGAGCGGGATCTGATCCTGAGGAACCATCAGGATATCTGCCAGTTCCACACGATGGGCGAGGGCTTCACCTGGGAGACGCAGGACCGGGCGCGGGATGTTGAGATGGCGGGGAAGGCCTGGGAAAAGGCCAAGGAGCTGATCCGCGACGAGCGCAATAAAATGGTGCTGCTCGACGAAATCAACATCGCGCTGCGCTATGACTATATTTCGATTGAAGACGTGGTCGAGTTCCTCGCCTCCGAGAAGCCGCATATGACGCACGTCGTCTTGACCGGGCGCAACGCCAAGGATGAGTTGATCGAGATCGCCGATTTGGTGACAGAGATGGAGCTGGTGAAGCATCCGTTCCGGTCGGGGGTGAAGGCGCAGATCGGGGTGGAGTTCTAAAGGTGCGGGTGCTGACCGACCGCGACATTGACCGCGTGCCGTTCAGCATCATCCTTGAAGCCGTGCGGGCGCATATTCTGGCGGACTTTCTCGGCGGGACAATTTCTCCGCCGCGCCATGTTGCCGAGTTCGGCGATGGCGGGATTGTGTTCACTGTCGGCGGCAATGCGGAATTTGCCGGATTCCGGGCTTATGAGACGTTTCAGATTCCTGCTTTGGAAAAGGACGATCAGCTGACAGCGGTCTGGGACCGTCGGACGCGGCGGCTCTCCGGCATCGCGCTTGGCGAGCGGCTTGGCGCACTTCGCACCGGCGCGCTGGGCGGTGTGGCGATTGACAGGATGGCGCCAGCTGTGGTGCGCAAGCTCGCGGTGATTGGGACCGGGCTGCAATCGGAGACGCAGCTGATTGCCGCTGTTTCCGTCCGGGCCTTTTCCGGGATTGGCGTGCACTCAAGAAGCCGGGAAAACGCGGAGGCGTTTGCCTCCCGGATGAGTGCGGCGCTCGGCGTCCCTGTCAAAGCCGCTGAAAGCGTTGAAGAGGCGGTCAGCGACGCTGATGTCGTCATCCTCGCCACCACTTCTTCCACACCCGTCATCGAGACTGGCTGGCTGAAGCCCGGCGCGCATGTCAACACACTGGGGCCGAAGAAGAAGACCGCGCACGAACTGCCGCTGGAGATTGCCGCAAGGGCGGCGCTGATCGCTTCGGACAGTCCGCAGCAAATCGCGGCGATGGGCGCGGATCACATGCTGCATGGGCATCCTGCGGCAGGGCGGATTATGCATCTCGGCGATCCGAAAGTCCTTGAAAAACGCGGGCAGGGCTTCTCGCTGTTTCTCTCTTCGGGGCTTGCAGGTTCGGAAGTTGCCGCGTTAGCTGGGGTCCTGAAATATCTGGACGGAGCGCCTGCATGACCGAAACCTGGCAATTCTGGGCGCTGACCGCCGCCGTGTTCGCGGCGCTCACCGCCATCTTCGCCAAGGTCGGCATATCGGGGATGAACTCCGACTTCGCCACTTTCATCCGCACGCTGGTCATCATCGCGGCGCTGGCGGGGTTTTTGTCAGTCACCGGCCAATGGCAGAGCGCGTCTGCCATTTCTTCGCGCTCATGGCTGTTCCTCGTCCTGTCCGGCCTTGCCACCGGCGCGTCCTGGCTCGCCTATTTCAGGGCGCTGCAATTGGGGCAGGCCTCGCAGGTCGCGCCGGTGGACAAATTGTCGATTGTACTGGTCGCGGTGTTTGGCGCGGCGTTTCTCGGGCGAGAGGCTGAGCCGCGCAAACTGGTTCGGCGTGGCGCTGATCGCCTGCGGGGCGCTGCTGGTGGCTTGGCGGTAAAATTGCATTGAAGCAAGACTTTGTTCAACCGAAGCGCAAAGCCATCAAATCCTACCATTCAATACCTTTACAGCCTTGCCGCGCGGTGCGAATGGAGGCGCAAATCTTACCTTGGAGAAAGTCTCATGCTGAAAGCCAAACTGGGCATGTCGCCCATCGCGTGGTGGAACGATGATCTTGTTGAACTCTCCGACGATGTGTCGCTGGAAGAGTGCCTGCGCCAGTCAAGAAGCGCGGGCTTCACGGGCATGGAGATGGGCCGCCGGTTTCCGCCGAGCCCGGAAGAGATGCTGCCGATCCTCAAAGCGGCGGATGTGACGCTGTGCGGCGGCTGGTTCTCCGGGCTTCTGGCCGACGGCGACATTGAGAAGGACAAGGACCGCATCGCGCCGATGATCGAACTGTTCAAGGCGGTGGACGCGCCCTGCATCGTCTATGGCGAGACGGCGGGGACGATCCAGGGCGACCGGTCGAAGCCGCTTTCCACCAAGCGCGTGTTCGATGAGGACCAGATCAAGGCCTATGGGCGCAAAATGACGGCGTTTGCCGAATGGTGCGCGGACAAGGGCATGCCGCTGTCGTTTCACCACCATATGGGCACGGTGATCGAGACCGAGGCCGAAGTTGATCTTCTGATGAAACATTCCGGCGAGGCGCTGCCGCTGCTGCTTGACGCGGGCCATCTGGAATTTGCCGGCGGCGACACGCTGCGCGCCATCGACAAGCACCACAAGCGCATCAGCCATGTCCACACCAAGGACATACGCCGCCCGGTGATCGACGCGCTCGACCGGACGAAGCAGTCCTTCCTCGACGCTGTGGCGCTCGGCGCGTTCACCGTGCCGGGCGACGGGTCGCTGGATTTCGAGGCCATTGTGCAAGCGGCTGGCGCGATTATGGCTATGAGGGCTGGTTTGTCGTCGAGGCCGAGCAGGACCCGGTCAAATCGCCGCCGCTGAAAATGGCGCAGATCGGGCATAAGGAGCTGATGCGGGTGATGACTGCTGCGGGGTATGAGGTCGTGGCCTGACGAAGGCTGCTTCCGGCGGCGGCTTGCGCGCCCGCGCACTGCGCCGCCGCCTTCTTCACTCCAAGGCCAGCAAGGAAAACAGCTGGCGGCGAAAGTCTTCCGCGTCTTCTTCCTGAAAGTGGATTGCGCGCCAGCCAGATCGGCCAGCTTGTTCAACATTTGCAAGCGTGTCGTCAACCAAGAACATGTCTTGCGCATCGACGCCAAGCGAGCCGGTCACGGCATTGTAGAATGCCGATTCAGGCTTGCGCACGCCCATGCGCCCTGATGCGAAGACCCGTTCGACAAGGGCAGCGAAGCCCATTTCATTTTCGATAAAGGCGGTGCGGCGAGCCTCTTGGTTGGTCGCGATAACTTGCCTGAAACCGCGCCCTGTGAGGTCTTGCATGATCGCAAGCATCGCAGGGTCGGGAAAACTGTCCTTTTCGAACCAATAGGCAAGGAGCGCATCAGCTCCCGGCGAAAAGCCGACGGAGTTTGACCAGGATTCTGCCCGGTCCCGCAGGTCTTCCTTGCCGGTGATGATGTCATCCAGCCGCGCGCCGAACATGTGCTGCGTGAACACGGAAACGGACTGGCCAAGGTCGCTCTCAAAGTTTCTGTGCCAGAGAAACTCGCCGTTCTTGATATTGCGATTGAGGACGCCGTCGAAGTCCCAGGCGATGACAGTCTTACGCAGCAAATGCCATCTCCGGGGCTTGTGATTCACCTGCGCTTCTTGCGGCTCGCCTTGTAGTAAAACGTGTTGCCGCCGGCGACCAGCACGTAGCGCATGTTGCGGTAGGGGAACCTGAGGCCGGCCTGATGGAAGAACATGACGTTTTTCGCGAGGCGGGGATGGCGTTTGCCGCGCAGGATTGAATCGGCGAGCTTGGCAAGATCCGTCGTGTCGCCCTGCATGCGGCGTGACATGACGCCGGGGGCGAACTGGCGGTGCGCACCGACGACGCCGCAGACAGAGCGTCCCCAATTGCCGGAGCTGACGCGGTGCATCACCACTGTGCCAACCGCGAGCTGGCCTTCGCGGCTGGAGCGGTTTGATTCAAAATACATGGCGCGCATCAAGCAGTTTCGCGCACCCGAGCCGCCGGAGAACGCGGCTGTGAGCTGCCTGCCGGGAATGAGGCTGGCGACCAGAGATTCCTGCGGCGCCTCTTCCCCGACAATGCTCTCGCCTTCCGCCGCGCTGGCAAGCTCAACGGCGGGCTCGCCCGCAGCAGCTATTTCCTGTTCCTCGCTGAGCGGCAGGACATCGCCCGCAGGGTCTGCCTGCGGCTCAACGAAGGCGGCCGGTTCAATGGCGGCGAGGTTGGAGCTGGCGGTGGTGCAGCCGGAAATTCCCAATGCCAAGAGAATGGCGGCGAACGCGAACCGTGTGTTCAAGGATAGTGTCATGCGGCCTTCGCCCTCTGTCTGACTGGTCAAAAAAACCATTTTGCCAAGAACCTGTTACCGCCGCGTGTATAACTCGGTTTTTCTCAGGTGAAAAGCAGCTTGGCCGAGAGCGCAATGCACACGGTCACCAAGAGCGGCTTGATGAGCCGCGAGCCGTTCCTCATGGCAAGCCCTGCGCCAAGCCTTGCCCCGACGAACTGGCCTATGCCCATGGCGATGCCGATCTTCCAAAATATGACGCCGCTGAAGCGCGAAGACAGCGAATGCGCCAATGTTGGAGGCGAAATTCAACAGCTTGGTCTGCGCGGTGGCATTCAGCACGCCAAGGCCTGCCAGCGCCACATAGGCGAGCATGAAAAACGAGCCGGTGCCCGGCCCCAGAATGCCGTCATAGAAACCGATGGCGGGAACAATTGTGGCCGCAAACAAAGCTGGGCGCATGCGCTCACGTCCCGGCAAGTCGCTGACATCCGGCTTGACAGCAAAATAGAGCGCGATGGCAATCAGCAGGATGGGTAAAAACGCCTTGAGGAAATCAGCTGAAACAAGCGTCGCCAAAAGCGCGCCGCAGGCGGAACCGCCAGCGGAAAGCGCAAATGAAAGTTTCAGCTCCCTGTAGTCAACATGGCCCTTGGAAGCGTAGGCGAGAGTTGCGCTGCCTGAGCCGAACAGCGACTGCGCCTTGTTGGTCCCGAGCGCCTCCGCGGGAGACAGGCCCGCAAGCAGCAGCGCCGGGACCGACAGGAGCCCGCCGCCACCGGCGATCGAGTCGATAAACCCGGCTGCAAATCCGGCAAGCGCAAGGATCAGAAGCGTCTGCGGCAGCACATCATGCATGAATTGACCTGTAAATTCTGACGCTATTTTTATGCCGCGACTCAGGTTAGCGCTGGGGTTCAGGGGAGATTGTGATGAGCAACGGTTTTTTGGGAAAAATCAAGGACATGATCGCCCGCGAAAAAGCGGTGCGCATGGTGGCGGACGATCCGGTGCTGACGGCGGAGCTGATTCTCCTCTTCCGCGTTGTGCTGGCCGACGGCGAGGTTTCCGAAAAGGAGCTCGCCATGTTCAAGGAAATCTGCGCGTCGGCGTTCGGCATTCCTGCCGAGGCGGTGGAGGGCGTCGGCGAGTATCTGGGCGATATCTCCTATGAAACGACGTCGCAGCAAGCGGCAAGTGTGTTCGCCGACATGGGCGCGGAGCGCAAACAGCTGCTGGTCGAGCACATGCTGCAGATCGCGGGCGCCGATCACCGCACGTCAAGTAAAGAGCTGGACCTGATCCGCGCCGTTGCGTCGAAACTTGGCTTCGAGGTCGCGCCGATCTCCTGACGCCGCTTTTGGGCATGAGGCGGGCGCTATTGTGTTTGACCGCGCGCGGCGCAAAGCCTTAAGTCTGATTTTGTTTTCGACGGTGCCCCAGGGGCCTAAAGAAAGCCCGGTGCGGCCGACCCATATCGGGGGTTCAAAATACCGGGACTGTCTTTTGCGCGGCTTTGACACAATGTGTCATGGCGCGTTCGCGGGTGTTCCTGCGGCTCCGTCTCGTTGATTATGAACAAGGAGCGGCTTTATGCGTGCAACAACAGGTCTTCTCGTCACATTTTTCTCGTCTATGGCACCCGCGATTGCCTTCGCCCATGGCGACCATTTGAATGAAGTTGAAGGTCATTCGCACTGGCTGAGCCTTGCGGCGCTTGGCGCTGTCAGTGTCCTCGCTGTGTTTGCCGCATGGAGCGCGGACAGCAAAAGCGCGCCAAAACAGGAAGACAAGACAGCCGACACGTCTGAAGGCTGAGCGCTGTGGCAAAAAACTACGGGATCATGATCTGCGGCCATGGCAGCCGCAACCAGAACGCAGTGCGCGAATTCGCCGTGCTGGCGGAGCGCATGAAGCAGGCGTTTCCGAGCTGGCCGGTGGATTATGGTTATCTCGAATTTGCCAATCCGGTGATCACGCACGGTCTTGACTCGTTGAAAGCGCAGGGCGCGAACCATATTCTCGCCGTTCCGGGTATGCTGTTCGCCGCAGGGCATGCCAAGAATGACATTCCCTCTGTCCTGAACACTTATGCGGCGCAGAACCGGTCTGTGAAGATCGACTATGGCCGCGAGCTTGGCATTGATTTGAAAATGATCCGGGCGGCGGGCGACCGTATCAAGGAGAGTCTGACGAAAAGCGGCTGGAAGGAGGGCGAAGCGCTGCATGACACAATGCTGGTCGTGGTCGGGCGCGGCTCTTCGGACCCGGACGCAAATTCCAATGTCGCCAAAGTCATGCGCATGCTTTGGGAGGGGCTTGGTTTCGGATGGGGCGAGACAGCCTATTCGGGCGTGACGTTTCCGCTGGTGGAGCCGGCGCTCGAGCATGTCTCCAAGCTCGGCTACAAGCGCATCGTCGTGTTTCCCTACTTCCTGTTCACCGGCGTTCTGGTGAAGCGGATTTACAGCCAGACCGACGAGGTCGCGGCGCGGCATCCCGATATTCAGTTCATCAAGGCGGACTATCTCAACGACCATCCGCTGGTCATCGAAACCATGGTCGAGCGCGTCTTCGAAATACTCGAAGGCACCAACAATATGAACTGCCAGATGTGCAAATACCGCGAGCAGGTGCTGGGCTTTGAGGCGGATATTGGCCGCGCGCAGGAGAGCCATCACCACCATGTCGAGGGCATTGGCGGCGGGCCTGGAAAACTGTCCGTGCAAGGGCGACTGCGACGCGTCCTGCAGGGACGAGGCGTTCTGCAGGAAACACGGTCTGCCTTGGACGCCGCTGCACAGCCATGCGGATGCGGCACCACTGAAGCCGGTGAAGGGGCATGGACACAGCCACGGCCATGATCATCATCACGGCCACGATCATGACCATTCGCACGATCATGGGCATGACCACGGGCACACGCATGCGCCTTATCCGCAAGCCGACCATCCGCTGGGGCCAAGAAGCATGAAGCCAAAGCAAGGCTGAACATGCGGCCCTATGAGAAAAATCCAGACGCGATCTATGCGAAGTCTTTTGCCACCATCCGGCAGGAGTCCGACTTCTCACGCTTCTCCAAAGCCGAGGCGCACGTCGCCGAGCGGATCATTCATTCCTGCGGCATGATTGATGTGGCGGATGATCTGGTGTTTTCATCCGGTGCGGCGGAGGCCGGGCGGGCGGCGCTGATCAGCGGCGCTGCGGTGATCTGCGATGCCGAAATGGTGCGGCACGGGATCATCCCGCGTGCGCTTCCAAAGCAGAATGAGGCGCTTTGCTTTTTGTCGGATGGGCGGGTGCGGGAACTGGCCTTAGAGAAGAAGACCACGCGGTCGGCGGCGCAGGTTCTGCTTTGGCGGGAGCGGATGGCTGGCGCGGTGATCGCCATCGGCAACGCGCCGACCGCCTTGTTCAAGCTGCTGGAACTGATTGATCAGGGTGCGCCTAAGCCGGCGCTCATTCTCGGATTTCCTGTCGGTTTTGTCGGCGCGGCGGAATCGAAGGCCGAGCTCATCGCTTACTCGCGCGGCGTCCCTTTAATTGCCATCAAAGGCAGGCGCGGCGGCAGCGCCATGGCGGCGGCGGCGGTCAATGCGCTGGCGATTGGATGGGGCGCATGACGGTCTGGCTGACGATTATTGGTGTTGGCGATGACGGGCCGACGGGGCTGAGCGCGGCGGGCCTTGCCGCTGTCCGCAACGCTGACACGGTGTTTGCGTCGGGCCGGATTGTCACGGCGGCGGACCTGCCGGGGGCGAAGCTGCATTTCTGGGAAGCCGGCTATGAGAAGACCATGGCGGAGCTTTTGAGCCGCCGGGGTGTGCCAACCGTGCTGTTGGCAACGGGTGATCCGATGCATTTCGGCATTGGCGCGACGCTGACTGCCAAGCTGCCGGCGGATGAGTTTGAATGCCTCCCCTCTCCTTCGGCATTCTCGCTGGCCGCTTCGCGCCTGCGCTGGTCCATGCAGGAGACGGCGTGCATTTCGCTGCATGGCCGTTCGGTGGACCAGCTGGCGCGCCATCTTGCGCCGCGCGCCCGGATACTCGCACTGACCTCGTCGGGGGAGACGGTTGCGGAGGCAGCGGCGGTGCTGATGCGTTGCGGATATGGGCGCTCGAAAATGACGGTGCTGGAGCATCTGGGCGGCGCGAAAGAGCGCATTGTAAAGGTGACGCCTGAAGGGGCGGCAGGGCAGAGCTTTGCCAGTCTCAACACGCTGGCGATTGAATGCGGGGATGGCCCAGATGCTTTGTTCACCGGAACGGGCCCCGGTCTGCCGGACAGCGCATTTGAGCATGACGGCCAGCTGACCAAGCGTGAGGTGCGGGCAGTGACAATGGCGGCATTACAGCCGTTTCCGGGCGCGCTCCTGTGGGACATCGGCGCGGGCTGCGGCTCGATCAGCATCGAGTTCATGCGTGCGGCGCGCGGGGCGCAAGGGCGCTGTCCATTGAGGACATGCCGGCGCGGCGGACAATTATTGAGGCAAATGCCGATCAAACTCGGCGTGCCGGAGCTGGTCTTGGTCAAGGGCCGCGCGCCTGCGGCGCTGAAGGGGCTTGAGACGCCGGACGCCGTGTTCATCGGCGGCGGCATCACGCGCGACGCTGTCTTCGACACTGCATTCGCCGCCTTGAAACCCGGCGGCATTCTGGTCTCCAATTCTGTGACAGTCCAAGGCGAGGCGAAGCTCCTCGCGCTCGCTCCGCTGCACGGCGGCACGCTGTCGCGCATCTCGGTCTCGCGGGCCGAGCCGGTGGGCTCTTTCCTTGCCTTCAAACCCATGCTGCAAGTCACCCAGCTCATCATCAAAAAGCAGAGGCAACAATGACTGGAACCCTCTATGGCCTCGGCGTCGGCCCCGGCGATCCTGAACTGCTGACACTGAAAGCGCACCGGATTTTGCGCGACACATTTGTCGTTGCCTATCCGCAACCGGACGATGCGCCGAGCTTCGCGCGCTCGATTGTGGCGCAGTATCTCACCGCCGAGCAGCTTGAAATTCCGATCATCGTGCCGATGGATATCAAACGCGATCCAGCTCAGGAGGTTTACAAAAGGGCGGCTGAGACGATTGCGCATCATCTCGACGCGGGTTCGGATGTCGCGGTGCTCTGCGAGGGCGATCCGTTTTTCTATGGCTCGTTCATGTATCTCTATCAGCATCTGGCGCACCGCTATCCCTGCGAAATTGTGCCCGGCGTTTCGTCTGTCATGGCCGCGTCGGCGGCTTGGGGGCGGCCCATCGCGGCGCGCAATGATGTGTTCGCCGTGATCCCCGCGCCGCTGCCGGACGACGAGATCAGGGCGCGGATTGAGGCTTCGGATGCCGTGGCGATCATGAAGCTTGGGCGGCATTTTCCGCGCGTGCGGGCGCTGTTGAAAGAGATGGGCCTTGAAGAGAACGCAGGCTACTGCGAGCGCGTGACGCTTGGAAATGAGAAGATATTGCCGCTTGGCGAGGTGAGTGAGGCAGATGCGCCGTATTTTTCGATGGTCCTGATTTACAAGGGCGCGGAAGGCTGGGTGAACGGCCTGCCGCAGAAGGCGCGCGCATGAAGAAGCCTGCGATCATCATTCTCTCTGACGCGCCTTAGTGAGATGGCCGGAAAGATCGCCGCGCTCACTGGCGGGGCGGTGCACGGTCTTCGAAAGCGCGTGAGCGCGGCGGACTTTTTCTTCGATGAAACAGGGACCTTATGTTCGAAACCTCTTTGAAGCGGGCACGCCGCTGATTGCCATCATGTCTTCCGGCGCGTTGATCCGGCTGCTGGCCTCGGCGCTGTCCGACAAGCATTCAGAGCCGCCGGTTCTGGCCGTCGCCGAAGACGGCTCATCCGTCGTGCCGCTGCTGGGCGGGCATCACGGGGCGAACGAATCTGGCGCGGGAAATTGCGGGCAAGCTGGGGAGCCGTGCGGCGGTGACGACGGCGGGCGACCTGCGCTTTGGCGCGGCGCTCGACGCGCCGCCGGAGGGCTACAGACTGGTCAATCCGGAGAATGCCAAGCATGTGATGGCGCGGCTGTTGGCGGGCGAAAATGCGGTGCTGAAGGGCGAGGCGGATTGGCTCTCGAACAGCGGGCTGCCGCTTTCGCGACGACGGCGCGGTGGAGCTGATTGTCAGCGACCGGGCGCGGCAGGCGAGCTTCAAATCGCTGCATTATGCGCCCGCCACGCTCGCCATGGGCATCGGCTGCGAGCGCGGGGCGGCGGCGGCGGAGGTGATCGCGCTGGCTAGGGCGGCGCTGAATGGCAATGGCCTTGAGCCAAAGGCGCTTGCCGGGATTTTCTCGATTGACCTCAAGGCCGACGAGGCGGCGCTGCATGAAGCCGCCGCGCATTTCGGCGTGCCGCTCCGGCTGTTCGACGCAGCGGCGCTGGAAGCCGAGACGCCGAGGCTGGCCAATCCTTCCGATGCCGTCTTCGCCGAAGTCGGCTGCCATGGCGTCAGCGAAGGCGCGGCGCTGGCGGCGGCTGGGCCGGACAGCACTCTCGTTGTGCCCAAGCTGAAATCGCGGCGCTCCACTGTGGCGATTGCGCGGGCGCTGCATGTGCTGGAAGCATCGTCGATTGGCCGCGCGCGGGGCCGCCTGTCCGTTGTCGGCATTGGCCCCGGTTCGGACGCATGGCGCTCGCCGGAGGCTAGCGCTTTTGTTGAGGCGGCGAGCGATCTGGTGGGGTATTCGCTCTATCTTGAACTTCTCGGCCCTTTGGCCAAGGGCAAAGTCCGCCACGATTTTGACCTTGGCGCGGAGGAAGCGCGGGTGCGCCACGCGCTGGAGCTGGCGGGGCGGGGACGGGATGTGGCGCTGATCTGCTCGGGAGACGCGGGCATCTATGCCATGGCGACGCTGGTGTTTGAGCTGATCGACCGGGGCGGCCTATCCGATGCGGCGCGGCGCGTTGAAGTGGCGGTGACGCCGGGGATATCCGCTCTTCAGGCCGCCGCCGCCCGCATCGGCGCGCCGCTCGGGCATGATTTCTGCACAATTTCGCTGTCGGACCTCCTGACCCCAATTGACGACATCAGGCGCAGGGTCAAGGCGGCGGCGGAGGGGGATTTTGTCGTGGCCTTTTACAATCCGGTGTCGAAGAAAAGGCGCACGCAATTGGCCGAGGCGCGTGATGTTTTGCTTCACCACCGGCCTGCGGATACGCCGGTGGTGCTTGCCACCAATCTCGGCCGGGAAGGGGAGCTTGTGCGGGTCGTGCCGCTGGCCAGGCTGGATGTCGATGATGTGGACATGCTGACGGTGGTGATTGTCGGCTCGTCGCAGTCGCGGGTGATGAAGACCGGGGACGGGAAGACCTGGGTTTATACGCCGAGAGGCTATGCGGCGAAGGCGGGGGCTGGGATAGAGAAGGTGGCTGAATAATGAGACCGACATTGGCGCGAGGCGCCCCCACCCCTAACCCCTCCCCACAAGGGGGAGGGGGACAAGAGGGCGCACTGGAACCGCTCCCCCTTGTGGGGAGGGGCAGGGGTGGGGGCGCCTCGCGCCGCACTGCGCTTGTCAATCAGCGCGTGATTGCGAGCAACGCGGAGCGCCATTCATGACCGTCCATTTCATCGGCGCAGGCCCCGGAGCGGCGGACCTAATCACCGTGCGCGGCCTGCGCCTCATCGAGCGCTGCATGGTGTGCCTCTATGCCGGCTCGCTGGTGCCGGAGGAAATCGTTCATGCCGCGCCGAAAGATGCCAAGGTCATGGACACCGCGCCCATGGCATTGGACGCCATCATCGCCGAGATGGAGGCCGCTCATGCAAAGGGCCTCGATGTGGCGAGGGTGCATTCGGGCGATCCGGCGATCTACGGCGCGGTGGCCGAGCAGATGCGGCGGCTCGATAAGCTCGGCATCCCCTATGACGTTGTGCCCGGCGTTCCGGCCTTCGCAGGCGCGGCGGCGAAGCTGAAGACTGAGCTGACCCTGCCGGAGATCGCCCAGACGGTCATCATCACCCGCACCGGCATGAAAGCCTCCGCCATGCCGAAGGGCGAGGAGCTGGAGACGCTCGGCCGCTCCGGCGCGACGCTCGCCATCCACCTGTCCATCCGCAACCTCGCCTATGTCCGCGAGGCGCTGGAGCCCTATCTACGGCGCGGACTGCCCCGTCGTCATCGCCTACCGCGCCACCTGGCCGGACGAACTCTATATCAAGACGACCTTAGCTGAGATGAAGGAGAAGGTGCGCGAGGCGAAGATCACGCGCACCGCGCTGATTTTTGTCGGGAAAGTGTTCGGGGATGTTCAGTTCCGGGATTCGGATTTGTACAATGCGGATTACAGCCATGTGCTGCGGAATAAAGGGAAGAAGAAAGTCAGCGGTCCGTCCATGGATTGATGACTGGAACACCCGCTGCGGTGAATGGCGCAACGTCCCGCGTGGCGACTGAAAATCCTTGGAGCGCTGCGATTGCCGCGATTTGTCCATCGGCCACGGCTATCGTCTTGCCACGCGTCTTCGCGCTCGCCACCAGTGCTGCATAAATAGGCGCCGCATTCTTTTCGAAACCGAGGACGCGATCTTCGAAAAGCCGGGCAATCAAGGCGGACATATTATCAGCAAGGCCCTTTTTGCGCCTGCCATCAGGCAGGTATTCAACCCCCGTCAGCAGTTCCGCTAAGCTTGTCGCGGTGAGAAAGAGAGTTTCCGGCTCCTGCCGGTCGAGCCAGTCGATCACGCGCGTATCAGGCAGGCTGTTCAGCGCCTCCGAAACAACATTCGTGTCGAGGATTATCACGAGAAGTCGGGTGCGTCAGTCGGCGTCTGGTCCCGCGTAATGTCGAGTTCAATTCCGCCATATTTGCGCCCAAAGGCCGCCAATTCAGACCCGATCAGCAGCCGCTGCTTTGGAAGCACCGCCCCTTCGAGGATCGCCCGCATCTCCGCCTCTGTGCTGCGGGCGTGTCTTTTGGCGCGCAGTTTCAGCGCCCGGTGGGCTTCATCAGATAGCTTGCGAATGGTGACTGCGGCCATTTCCACTCCTCGAGGCAATTCAGATATGATATCACTCCTTGTCAAGTGATGTCAAAACTTCCATATTTCAACCCACAAAGATCATCCCCGACCCCGCCACAACCAGCGCCGCGCCGAGCCAGGCGAGCGGCGGCGGCATGTCGCCGGTTTTCCACCAGAGCAGGGGCAGGACGAGGGCGGGCGTGGTGGCCGACAGAGTGGCGACAATGCCGACTTCGCCGCCGCTGAGCGCGAAGAGCAGCAGCGTCATGCCGACGCCCATGGAGCTGAAGCCGGACAGCGCCACTTGGCCCGCGAGCTTCGGCGTCAGCGCGGTCTTGGCGCGGGCGGATGCGACGCCTGCGAACATGGCAAGCGTCAGGCCGAGCGCGGCGATGCCGACCCTGATGGCGGCGATGGCGAACGGATCGGCATCCGCCGCCATGACGGGACGGATGATGATCGAGCCGGTGGCTTGACAGAGGCCCGAGAACAGACCGAATGCGACGCCGACAACAAGCGGTCCCCTAACAACTTCCCATTGATGAACTGTATTGCCGCGCTTGCCGAACAGAATGGCGAGCGCCACGCCCGCCAGCGCCATGATAATGCCTGCAAGCGTCATAGCGCCGAGCTTTTCGCTAAGGAAAAGCCAGCCGAGAATCACAGAGAAAACCGCGTTGGAGGCGAACAGGATTCCGGCACGGCGCGGGCCGAGGCGGTTCACTGTGGCAAAGAGCGCTGAGTCGCCGGCGAGAATGCCGATGAGGCCGGAAATGACCGCCGGCGTGATGTGTGAACTCTCAAACGCGCGCCAGCCGCCGGTGACGAGCAGAACGGCCGCCAGCATGAAGAACACCATGGTCATGCGGATGCGCACAAATCCCATCGCACCAAGCTCGGCAGGGGGATTGGTGGAGACGATGGCGGAAAATGCCCAGCACAGGGCAGCTCCGAGGGCGGCGAGATAGTAGATCATGCGCGGGGCCTAAGCGGATTCGCGCTGCGCCACCATCTGAAATCCGTCATTCAAACGCAGCCAGTTCCGCCTGCGCCTTTTTCGGAAGCGCGGCCCGCACGAGGCGGTAGGAGGCGGCAAGTCGCTGGCGCAGCTCTGTCTCTTCCATATCCCATGAAATGTTGATCCACGACCGATGGAAATAGGGCGCTTTCACGCCAACGCCCGCTTCGATCAGCATCTGCGCTGTTTCAATCGAGTCGGTCTTGATCGACACGCCCTGCATGACCGCGCCCATGGAGGCGAACATTTTGCCGCCGACTTTCCACGCATCATGCCCTCCACCCCAAGGGTCGGAAACTTCCGCGCCGGGAAATGTCTTGCAGATATCGTTGACGGTCTGGCGGGACATCGGGGCGGTCCTTAGGCGGGCGGAATGAAAACCTGGCTGATCTCCTGAAACACCGGCATCGCCTCCATGCGCGTGACGTGGGCCGAGAGCGCCGGATAGTCTTTCATATCCACAACGCCGGGATGGGCTTCGGAAAAATGGCGCAGGGCTGTTGCGACGATGATGTCGGCATGGCCGAACGTCTCGCCAAACCAGTAGGCGCTGGCGCGGGACGCGCGGTCTGCCTCCAGGGCTGCGAGCGTGTCCAGGATCTGCGCCGTGCAGCGCGCCACCCATGCATCCGAAATTTTCTCGTGCAGGACTTTCTCATAGAACAGCGCGACGGCCTTGTCGGCGAGGCCTGTGGCCAAGGCCGCGACTTTCAGTGCCTGATGGCGGGCGGGCTCCGTGCGCGGGAACAGGGCCTTTTCGGGAGGAACGAGGCCGTCAAGATAATCGAGAATGGCGTGGCTGTCGGTCAGCGCATCGCCTTTTGCCAAGATCAGCACCGGCACGCGGGTCAGCGGGCTGAGGGCGCGGAACTTGTCGGCGTCGCTGAAGGTTGACCAAGGCTTGTGCTGGAACGGCAGTCCATACAGGCGCAGCGCGATGCCGACGCGGCGGACGAAAGGGGAGTCGTATTGCCCGATGAGGATCATGGTCTATCGCACCTGAGTTTGAGAATCGAACGCTGCGTGAGCACCTGCGCGACGAACTTTTTTGGCGGTCATTTTGCACTTTAGTGGGTTTTGAAAGCGGAGTCACCGTTGGCTGAACGTGGTATGACGGCGCGCGGCCTGTGCTGAGCTTCTTGAAGGAGGAGGGATCATCGGATGAAAATCTGCGTTGTCGGGGCATCTGGAAAGCTCGGAGTATACATGGTTCGGCACGCGCTGGACCGGGGGTATGAAGTGGTTGGCGTCTGCCGGGAGAAAAGCCTTGGCAAACTCGACGCGTTTAAGGGACGCATTACGCTCCTGCCCGGCGCGACAAACGATCGCGAAGTGATCAAGAAGGCGGTTGCGGGGTGTGGCGGCGTCCTCACCGTTTTGTTTCCCTGGGGAAAAAACCACTATGCATCGGGCACGGCCCAGGCGGTGCTTGACCTTGCGCCTCCGGGCGCACGGCTCATTTTCTCCTGTGGCTGGCACATTTCCCGGGACGGCCGGGATGTGTACCCCAGGTCGCTGAAAATACAGGAGAAGCTGACGCGCTGGCTCACCTGGCTCGTGCCATTCGTGGACATCGATGATCAGGTGGAAGCATGCAGGCGCATCTTTGCCAGCGGCACGCGATGGACCGTCGTGCGCGGCAGCGATCTTGAAGAGGGGGAAAGCGAAGGGCTGCCGGTGTGGAGCCTGCATGTGGGCGACCCCATACTTGCAAGCAACAAGACACGCCGCGTGGACTTTGCCCTTTTTATGGTCGCGGCGCTTGGGGACGACGCGCTGATTCAGCAGGCGCCGGCGATTGTCGGGTGCCGCACGCAGTCAGCGCTCGCCCATGCCGCTGAGCCGGGAATCTCGGAAGCTGACCGCAACATTCTTGAAGTTGCCGAATGACGCTCTTCGCGCTGGCCACTTCAGCCAATCAGACTGTCGCTGCTGCTCTCGGCGGTTTCACCTAGAATCCATTCCCGGAATGCGACGATGCGGTGGTCGTTGGCGGAGCCTTCGGGATAAACGAGAAAATAGGCAAATTCAGGCCCAACTTTGATGCTCAGATCAAAGGGCCGTACCAGCCGCCCCTCGGACAGATCATTCGCCACCATGGCAAAATCCGCCAGCGCCACGGCGTCGCCCGCCATGGCCGCGTCAACGGCGTTGGACGAAGCGCCGAAGACGATGGTGTTGCCGCCGTCATAATCGTCAACGCCCGCCGCCGCCATCCACATGCGCCAGTTCGGCCAGGTCACGCCCTGGCGCGACCATTCGATATGGGCGAGCGTGTGATGGAGAAGATCGCGCGGCTCTTTCAGCGGCTTGCCGGACGTCAGAAGGCGCGGGCTGCAGACCGGGACGATGACATTGTCGAACAGGCGGCTTGCGGCAAGGCCGGGATATTTTCCCGCGCCAAAGCGGATCGCCACGTCAATATCGTCCGCGTCGAAATCGCGCACTTCATAGGAAATGTCGAAGCGCAGATCGATATCCGGGTGAAGCTTGCGGAACTCGTCGACGCGCCGCATCAGCCATTTTGTCGCAAACTGCGGATCGAGCGTTACTTTCAGCTGCGCCGTGCCGCGCGCCGCCTTCTGCGCCTTTGACACCGCGCGGCCCATAATATCCAGCGCGTCCGCCGCCGCCTCGCACAGGATCACGCCCGGTTCGGTAAGGCGGATGGTGCGGCTGGTGCGCGTGAACAGCTTGACGCCGAGCTGGTCCTCGATCTCCTTGATCTGAAACGACACCGCCGCCGGCGTCAGCCCCAGCTCATCCGCCGCGCGGGTGAAATTCAAGTGCCTGCCCGCCGTGATCAATGTCCGAAGCGCGCGGGTGCCGGGGATATGGCGCATTTTATCTTCAAGAAAAAATTACTGATGGGGAAAGAACTACTCGTTTCCCCTTGTTGGGTCAATGCGGCATTGTGGGGACAGTAAATTAACGTCAAGCAAAACTTGATATGAAAACAGGAGACTTATCATGTCCATCACCGCAACAAGCCCCGTCCCGCACTCCCTCGCCGGGAGTCTGCACGCGCTGCTTTCGCCGCTCTTTGCCGGGAAAAGCCCGCAGGGGCGGCTCTACAGGGAATTGAGGGATTTGCCGGATCATTTGTTGCTGGATATTGGGGTTGATCCGAGGGATGTGCTGGTGAGGGCGGAGGAGGCGGGCGCGCGGGCGGAAGTGCTTTGGCGGGAGGCGGGCGCGGTGACGTTTCGGACGACGGCGAAATCGTGACGGATTTCGGCGAAAGCCGGGTGCATTTAGCGAAATGCCGCATTAATCCACGGACGCGGGCCGGAATGCATGATCTGCTGCAGTTGGACCGCGCCCTTCTGCGTCGAAGCGGAAATGCGGTAATTGTATTCGCCATTGACCGCCCAGCCGGGGAGGTACATTTCGAACATGTCCGCGAAAGCGTCAATCCGTAAAATCTCGCGCGGAATTCCGTCATGGGCTTGCAGGCTTTGTGAACCGGCCATGGCTAAACCGCCTTGAGTTTGTAAAAGGGCGGCATGCGCTGAGCGCGGCGTGTGATTTCGTCATGCAAGGCATCTGAGAAAAAGTAGTCTGGGCTTTGCAAATGCTCCCTTTCCCGCCAAAGATGACTGCTGCCAACAGCTTTTGTGTCGAACGCGAGGTCAGCTATACATTCCTTGCTTGGTCGCAAAGGGTTATAGAACATTATCTCATTTACTAGTGCAATTCGAAACGACCCCGGATCACTCTGTTCTGGCGAAAAGGTACCGATAAACCCTCCGATGCGCAGGCCGTAATATTGCTTGGGGTAAACAACGCCTTTGGGCATGGTGATGGTGATCGGCCAAAACTGGTGCACGCCGGGCTCCAGTGTTTCGATGATGTCCTTCAATTCCTCGTCGACGGCGAGTAAACCCAGCAGCGTCAGCGAAGCGATGTTGGTGTAAGTTTTGACGGTTTGGAAATCCTTGGGCTGCTGATGTTCTTCCAATGCTCCCAAGTCCCCTGCGAATTTTCTCGATATCGAGCCCCGATAATTCACATCCCAATTGTCATATTTGGCCCGCTCTTCAGGCGACATTTCATTCTCGAAGTAGCTTTTAACTCCCTCCTTCCAGCCAACAAATTCCCCATCCGGAAAATAATCGCCAAAACTGCCCGGCTCGCGCATGCCCCAAACCATTATGCCGCTTCCTTTCTTGTCGAAATTGCGTAATTTCGGTGACAGTGCACTCAATTGCACTTTCGACTGCGTGTTTCAGGCTGTCAGCGACGGAGGCAAGGCGATAAATGCACTGTCACCGAAATTCATAGGCCAGAGCGTCATAGGCGCGCTGCTGTTCGCCCCTATGGACAGCCACACCCGTAGCCATGCCCCCTGCCTTGCTTTCCGGGGCCAAAAACCCATTGGCGCGGGCATCGGGGTCAGACTGGGTTCGGTTGGGGTCAATCAGGTCCATTAGATGCTTCAAAGCCCGTGCGATAAACTGCTTGCCATAAATATGCGCTTCCTGCATCCCATCCGCGTTTGGAAAACGCGAGTTCGGCAGCCGTATCGCAATTCTCTCAAGCCCAGGAACAGTGCCAAGGTTCAGCGCCATGGTTGCCACTCCACATTGGTTTTTTCCTTATTAAAAACGAGACCGCTTATACCTTGCTCAATCATCGCATCATGCAGCTCATCAGAAATCATTCGCCCGTTGTAGACGTGTTTATCATGCCATAGATGGTGGTTTCCGATTTGATCGAGGTTGAACACCAGTTCGCCACTAAGATCAGGACGCCACATTGTGTTTCCCATTTTTGCGGTTGTCAGATCATGATCAACACTGTCCAACCGCGTGCAGATGTTCAAAAAATACATCTTGGCCGCAAGTCCTTTGTTGGACTTGTAAAAAACATCAATCGGGAAGAATTGATGCGTGCCGGGCTCAATCCGCTCAATGATTGACTTAATGCGCTCACTCACCAGCAGCATGCCGCGCCCGTAAATCGCATCCGGCAATTTGCGGTTTTTAGCGCCGCCCCATTCGAACTTTGTTGGCACATGGTCGGGTTTGATGGCACGCCCTAAATTGAGTTTGCCAGTTTCAAACCCCCCCCCCAAAGAATTCCAATCGGCCGGGCCTTCGACATACTCGATCTTCCGGATATCCCCGTCCAGCTCCGTCATAGATTGCCTAACCAGAAAGCCGTCATCAAAACCAATGCTCCAAACCATTTCAGTCTACCCCGCCAAGGCAAATGTGTTTAAGGGATTACGGTGGATTACGGTGCAAGTTACCGAATTAGCCACGAGCGTTTGCTCAATTAATTCGGCAGATGTCACCATCATTCGCATTCTGGAAACGCCCGCCCCGCCGCTGACCTCCGCCAGCCGCGCGCAAAAGCCTTCGCTGCTTGATAACCGCCCCGCCAAATGCCCCGCCCCAATCCGCGCCCGCCCGGCGCGCAGCGCCGGGCCGCACACAACACAAGGCGCGGGCGGTTGTAATGGCGGGGGTTTTCGTTGTCCATGCATTCAATTTCCCTTCAAACTCAGCGCTTCAGTTCGTGAGCATATCAATCATCATCACCGGCAGACCCATTTTCCGCGCCGCCTCCACCTTCGCATAAGCCCCATCCCCGCCCGAATTCCGGCAGACAATATGGGTAACCTCATGCCGCTTCAACAGCGCCGTCTCCGCCACAACATCCCCCGGCATGCCAATCACCAGCTCATGATCCGGCAGCGGCAGCGGCGTTTGCGGCTGTTCCACCATGCGCACGATGAAATGAACATCCGCGCGGCTGGCGAAGGGGGCGATATGCTGGGAGCCCAAGGCGAGGAGGACGCGCGCGCCGGGGGGGATGGCGTCGCGGGCTTCCTCGAGCGAGCCGACTTCTAGCCAATTGTCTCCCTTCTGCTTTTGCCATGGCGGGCGGGTGCGGGTGTCGAGGGGGATGCCGGTCAGCTCGGCGGCGCGTTTGGCGTTGGCGGAGATTTGGCGGGCGAAAGGGTGGGTGGCGTCGATGAGGCGGGTGATGTGTTCGCGGCGCAGATAGCCGGCCAGGCCTTCCGCCCCGCCGAAGCCGCCGATGCGCACCTCTCCGGCGACGGGCTTCGGTTCTCTGGTGCGGCCTGCGAGCGAGGTGATGACGCGCCATTCTGGATGCTCGCTGACAAGCTCGGCGGCGAGCGCCGCCGCTTCTCTAGTGCCGCCGAGGATCAGGACGGTTTCAGCCTTGCCGGGCAAGAATGGCCCCCTTGCGGTCGGTGATGAGGATTTCTACGGAGACCGGCGCATCCCGCATTATGTCGCGGCAGGCTGTTTGGGCCAAAAGAGCAATGGGCTTCGCCAGCTCCACGCCGTTTTCCATACTGATTTCAAGCGCTTCCTGCGCCGTGTTGGCTTTCAGAATCCGGTGCTTCAGATTTTGATTCAAGCCCGCTTTCAGCGCGGTGTTCGCAAGGAAGCTCAAATCAATCTGGCTGCGGCTCGAATGCAGGTCCATTGCGCCCTGCGCCAGCTTGGTGATTTTGGCGAAGCCGCCGGCGATGGTGACTTTGTCGATTGGGTGGACGCGTAGATATTTCAAAAGCCCTCCGGCGAAGTCGCCCATGTCGATGAGGGCGATATCCGGCAGGGAATGGAGCGCTTGAACCGCAGCTTCGGAGGTCGAGCCGGTCGATCCCGCGATGTGCGTCAGCCCCGCCGCGCGCGCCACATCGACGCCCCGGTGTATTGAGTGAATCCAGGCGGCGCAGGAGAAGGGGTGGACGATGCCGGTGGTGCCGAGGATGGAGAGGCCGCCAATGATGCCGAGGCGCGGGTTCCAGGTTTTTTCGGCGATGGCCGCGCCGTTGGGTATGGAGATGGTGACGATGATATCGGCTTGCCGGCCGTGGGCGCGGCAAAGCATTTTCAGCTCAGCGCTGATCATCTGGCGCGGGACCGGGTTGATCGCCGGCTCGCCGGGCGGAATGGGAAGTCCGGCGCGGGTGACCATTCCGACCCCTTCGCCTGCGGCAAAGACAATGCCGCTGCCGGGCGCGCCCCATTCCACTTCAGCGATGATTGTCGCGCCATGTGTGACATCCGGATCATCGCCAGCGTCCTTGACGATTCCGGCGCGGGCGCTGGTCTCGGACAATTCTTCCAGAGCCAAAGAGAAAGCAGGCGTTTCGCCCTTGGGCAGGACGATGGACACCGGGTCGGGAAACTTGCCGGTGAGAAGCGCCGTCATTGCGGCCTTGGCCGCCGCCGTGGCGCATGCGCCTGTCGTCCAGCCGCGGCGCAGGGGCGTGTCGGGTTTTGCAAGACCGGCGTCGGGTTCATCCATGGTGCGGACCTTATAGGGGGCAGGGACTTGCGCGGGAAGATTATTTGTTAACCGGCGATAAACCATGCCGGGCGTGAATTTCTCCTCCTAAGCACTCCGCGCTGGTAAGAAGCGCGCGAGTCGGGAAGGGTGGCGGGGCCGAAAGGGAGGCGCTGATATGAACGGATTTCTCATCGCCGCGCCGCATTCCGGCTCGGGAAAGACACTTGTCACGCTTGGGTTACTCCGCGCGCTGCGGCAGCGCGGCCATACTGTCGCCTCGGCCAAGGCCGGACCCGATTACATCGATCCCGCGTTCCATGCGGCCGCGGCGGGCCTCGATTGCATCAATCTTGATCCTTGGGCGATGCGGTCGGAATTGCTCTTGAAGCTGGCGCATGACCAGTCGCTTGGCGCGGATGTTCTTGTGGTCGAGGGCATGATGGGCCTGTTCGACGGAGCGGCGGATGGTAAAGGGTCATCGGCCGATCTGGCGCAGCTGCTTGGGCTTCCAGTGGTGCTGGTGGTGGATTGCGCGAGGCAGTCGCATTCCCTCGCGGCGCTGGTTTCCGGGTTTATCAATTTCCGGCCCAGTCTACCGTTTGCCGGGGTGATTTTGAACAATGTCGCCAGCGCGCGGCATGAATTGATGCTGCGGCAGGCGCTGGCTAGTTTATCCACACCTATTTTGGGTGTTCTGCCGCCGTCTCCCGCGCTTTCCCTGCCCTCGCGGCACCTTGGTCTGGTGCAATCGGGCGAACATGCGAACCTTGAATTGTTTATCGCTGCGGCAGCGCGCGCTGTGGATGCGGGAATTGACCTAGAGACATTGTTGCAGATCGGACACCGGGCCGGAAATTACGGCAAACAGGCTGAGATTGTCATCATTCCACCGCCTGCGCAGCGTATCGCCGTGGCGCTCGATCAGGCCATGGCGTTTTCTTACCCCCATATTTTGACGGGTTGGAAGAAAGCCGGCGCGGAACTATGCTTGTTTAGTCCATTGAGAGATGAGGCGCCGCAGTCCGATTGCGGCATGGTCTATCTGCCGGGCGGCTATCCGGAGCTGTTTGCCGCACGGCTGTCTGAAGCTGAGAATTTTCGCGCCGGCATGGAGGCGGCGCGCGGGAGGGGCGCTGTGATTTACGGAGAATGCGGAGGCTTCATGCTTCTGGGCGAAAGCTTGACCGATGCGGAGGGAACTGCGCACCGGATGCTCGGCTTTTTGCCTGTCGAAACGAGCTTCTCCGTAAGGAAGCGCAGCCTCGGCTACCGGCGTCTGCGCGGCGCTGCTGGATCGCCGTTTGCGGGCCGCTACACGGCGCATGAGTTTCATTATTCCACAGTGGCGCGCCAGGGCGCGGGAAAGCCGCTGTTCACCGCTGAAGATGCGCTTGGGAATGATCTCGGGCCCGCCGGTCTGGTGAACGGCAATGTCTGCGGTTCCTACATGCACCTCATTGATCTGGCGGCCGCGCCATGATGATCGACCATGGCGGCGCTCTGGACCGCGCGATGCAGACCTACGGCGGCAAGCCGCAGGATTGGCTTGACCTGTCCACCGGCATCAACCCGGTCGCCTACAAAATGCCGCCGCTGCCGCCGAGCCTTTGGGCGCGCCTGCCTGACCAGAAACTGACCGATGACACTCTGAACGCCGCGAGGCTGTATTACGGCGTGCCGGAGGGCGCGGGCGGCGTCATCGCGCCGGGCAGCCAGGCGCTGATCCAGCTCTATCCAAGTCTTGTCCCGGCGGGCTTTGCCGAGGTGCTGACGCCCACCTATGAGGAGCACGCGGCAAATCTCGCGCGCCTCGGCTGGCAGGTGGAGGCCGTGCAGGACTTCTCCGACCTTGACGAGCGCACCAGCGTCACCGTCGCCGTCAATCCGAACAATCCCGACGGCAAGCGCATCCCGCATTCGGAGATCGAGCGCGTCGCAAAGCTTCTGGCCGGGCGCGGCGGGTTTCTGGTAGTTGATGAAGCCTTCAGTGACACGGAGGAGGGCGCCTCCTGCGCCCATCTCGCGGGGATGAACGGGCTGGTCATTCTGAAATCCTTCGGCAAATTCTTCGGCCTTGCGGGCATCAGGCTTGGTTTCGCTTTTGGCCCAAAACGCTTGACGGACAAGCTGGCGGCGATGCTGGGGCCATGGGCGGTGGCGGGGACGGCGCTTGAGATCGCGCGCAAGGCCTATGGCGATGCCGATGGCATTTCAGAGCTCAAACTGCGGATTTGGGAGAGCCGCAGGACGCTATCCGAAACATTGGCTGAGAACGGATTGAAGGAGGCAGGCGGCACGGCGTTGTTTGCGCTCGTTGAACATCCTGAGGCAGAGCGAATCTATGAGGGCCTCGCGGCGCAGCACATTTTGACGCGAAAGTTCGCCCATTCGCCGCGCTGGCTCAGGATCGGCCTTGCGGCGCACGAGGTCGAATATTGGCGGCTCGGCAAGGCGCTGGCGGCGATACTGCGGAACTGATGCACACCGGCTTTTTGGTTCTGACGGCGGCGCTCATTCTTGACCGCTTTATCGGCGATCCGGACTGGATGTGGCGGCGGGTTCCCCATCCGGTGGCGCTTTTCGGCAAGGCGATCGATATTGTTGTTGCGCTTTAACTGGCAGGGTTCCCTGCCTTTGACGAAAGCAGCGCAACGGGTTCGTTGCTGTAGTGGCGCTGCTTGTGGCCGCTGCCGGAACAGGCTGGGCGCTTGAAGCTTGGCTTTTGCGCCTGGACGCG